>DAOUCT010000035.1:0-75322 GCA_034432055.1 Dehalococcoidia bacterium
GGCGACGAGAGTTACCTCGACCATAAAGTGCTGGCACTGGCGGGAGAAGGACTTCTGCTGCCGGTATGCCCCGAGCAGGTCGGCGGGCTGCCCACGCCAAGGAGTCCACAGGAAATACAGGGCGGGGATGGGCAAGCTGTGCTGGACGGTAAGGCAAGGGTGGTGAACAGGGAAGGCGCGGATGTGACCGCCCAGTTCATCAGGGGCGCCGAGGAAACTTTGCGCATCGCCCGCCTCTTAGGCATCACCGAGTTCATCGGTAAGTCCGGCAGCCCCTCTTGTAGCTGTAACTGGATATACGATGGCTCATTCTCGGGAAGACGGGTACCGGGGAAGGGCGTCACCGCGGCGCTGCTGGGGAGGCACGGCATCAGGCTGATGAGCGAAGACGACTTTGCCGTAGAGAGATAAGTCAGGGAACCGCCTTAGAAGCAATGATGGTCTGCGTTTTGCCGTCGCTGCGGCATTCCACAGTCACTTCCCCGGAAGGAGCATCAGAATAGCGCGCTGTAAGGCTGGCGGCAAATTCCACCGCTTCCGGCACTTTACTGCCCCGCAGAAGTGTCACCGGTCCGGGATAGCCCGACGCCTCCAGCACATAGTCCTCAGGTCGCTTCAGTTCAAGGAGTAGCCTGTTTTCACGCTCGTTCCTGCCCACTATGATGTGAGCACCTTGATGAAAGAAGTGCCTGCCGATTTTGAGTAACTGGATATCCCGGGTAGAGACCATTTCCTGCATGTGGAACAGCGACTTTAACCGCGCCGAGAACTCCTTGTTGGTGAGCAGACAGCCGCCGCTAGGGGTGCGGTAACCTTCGATGCCAAACCTCCGTGCCAGCTCGAGCTGTGGCGTGCGCCTCCTGCCCTTGAGCGCCAGCAAACGCTCCCTGTCCACCCAGCCTTCCCTCTCCGGCACAGTCTCAGGAAGCAGTTTTGCTGAAAGCGGTCGCAGGACAAGCCCCTGAAGCCCGGACTCTCTTTCCTCGAGCTCCAGCGCCGCACGGTGCTGGGTCATCGGTCTTTCACCCAGGACATCGCCGGTGATTAAAAACCTGGCACCGATCCCCCGCCCCAGCTCCCACGCCCGCTTGAGCATGTAAATGCGGCAGTCAATGCACGGGTTCATGCCGCTGCCGTAGCCATGCCTGGGGTGTCTCACCAGCTCGATGTAGTCTTCACCTGCCTCTATTCTGATAAGCGGTACATCGAGCTGGCGGGCTAGACGAGCCACATAGTCCTCCCTGTCGTCTGCAAAAGGGAGCACGAGGTTTACCGCCACCACCTCTATACCTTGCTCCTTCACCAGTTTTATCGCCAGCGTTGAGTCTATACCGCTGGAAAGCAGTCCTACAGCCTTAATTCGTTCAACCATAGCGGTCAAAAATCTAATCAAAAAGCTGGGCGCTCTCCAAGAACGCCCAGCCTTTTGGTGGGGGTTCAGAGCCTGGGATTATCCCTTGCCGATGCGGAACATTTTGGTGCCGCATACCGGGCAAACGCCCTGGGTAGCTGGCTTGCCGTTCTTCATTCGGATGTTTCGGGCGTCCTTCATCTCCCTCTTAGTGCGGCACTTCATGCAGTAGGCTTGCATCTACCCACCTCCTTGTTTAGCATTGCCAATACAATAAACCATTCTGTCTCGAATTGTCAATAGTACAAAAGTGATAATCGCAACAAAATTTTCAATTTTTGCTATCCGCACCCCCAATTGGTAAAATGTGGGGTAACCCAGCAATAAGACAGGGATAGAGGAATATTATGCCAAAACACAATAGACCAAAAACGCTCGGTGAGCTTAAAGCCTCGGGGTACCAGCCGCTGAGCATTAGGGAGGAGATGAGGCGTAACCTCATCGCAATGATAAGGGAGGAAAAGACCGTGTTCCCGGGGATAATTGGCTACGACGATACCGTCATCCCCCAGGTGGAAAATGCCATAATCTCCGGTCAGGACATCATCTTCCTCGGCGAGCGCGGGCAGGCAAAGTCGCGCATTATGAGGCTTATGGTAAACTTGCTCGACGAGGAGATACCCATCGTTAAGGGCTGCGAGATAAATGACCAGCCTCTGGCACCGATCTGTAAGCGCTGCCGCGATAAGCTGGCAAAGGAAGGCGACAGCCTGGAAATAGACTGGCTGCCCCGCTCGGAAAGGTACGGCGAAAAGCTGGCTACGCCCGATATCACCGTTGCCGACCTCATCGGCGATATCGACCCGATCAAAGTGGCTGAGGGAAGATACCTCTCCGACGAACTTACCATCCATTACGGCATCATCCCACGGACCAACCGCGGTATCTTCTGCATCAACGAACTGCCCGACCTGAGTGAGAAGTTGCAGGTAAGTCTATTTAACCTGATGGAGGAGGGAGATATACAGATAAGGGGCTACCGCGTCCGCCTGCCACTGGACATAGTCCTGGTCGCCAGCGCCAACCCGGAGGACTATACCAGCCGGGGTCGTATCATCACCCCGCTCAAAGACAGGTATGGCGCCCAGATACGTACCCATTACCCCACCTCTATCGAGGACGAGATCACCATCGTCGAGCAGGAGAGAAGGCAATTCCGGGACGATAAGCCTGAGCACTATGTGCCCCAGTATATGAAGGAAATCATCGCCGAAATAACCCAGCTCGCCAGAAAAAGCCCCGAGATAAACCAGCGCTCCGGAGTCAGCGTGCGGGTGTCCATCGCCAACTACGAGACCGTCCTCTCCAACGCCATCAGACGCGCCGTCGTCCTCGATGAGAAACTGGCTGTCCCCCGTATCAGCGACCTGCCTTACATTATGTCATCTACCAGCGGCAAGATCGAGTTTGAGGGCTTCGAGGACGCAAAGGAGGAAAAGACTATCGACCAGCTGATAAAAAGAGCGGTGCTGAGCACATTCAACCGCTACTACCGTCCGTACAACTTCGAAGATGTGGTGTCGCGCTTCAACGAAGGCTTCAGCTTCGAGACTTCGGACATGATGAGCGCTGAAAAATACCTGCGCCAGGCAAAGGGGCTGGGTGGCATGATGCAGGCGATAAGAGTGGTGGCTGACTCTGAAAGACCCGAGGTGATAGCTTCAGCAGCAGAGTTCATCCTTGAAGGTCTTCACTTGAACCGAAAGCTGAACAAGGAACAGCTGAAGGGCAAGACCGTATACGGACGGTGACATGACTGTATATCGGTACTCGGAATGGGATGGGACTCAGGACATCTTCGACCTGGATGCCGATGAGTTAATGCAGCATCTGGAGCGCCATTTGATGCCCTACGGCGACCTGTCATATGCTCTGCGCTCCCTGCAGCGCGGCGGCATCACCGATAGACAGGGGCGCCGCTTGCCCAGCCTCGAGGAATTATTGCAGAGGCTGCGCCAGCAACGCCAGCAACAACTTGACAGGTACAACCTCAGTTCCATACTCGACGACATCCGCAAAAGGCTTGACAATATAGCGAAGACGGAGAGAGAGGGCATCGCCCGGCGGCTCAGCGAAGCAAGACAAAAGGCAGAAACAGAGCATGCTGAACTAAGCCCGGAGGAGCGCGAAAAACTGCTCAAAGCTCTGGAAGACAGGGCGGCAAAGAACCTGCAGAAGCTGGATGCCCTGCCACAGGACATCGGCGGGCAGATTAGAGAGCTTTCCCAGTATGACTTCATGGATGACGATGCCAGACAGCAGTTCCAGGAACTTATGGACATGCTGAAGCGGTACGCCATGCAGCCCTATGCCCGAAACCTGATGCAACAGCTTAAAAGCCTTCAGCCGGGCGATATGGCAGCTATGAGACAACTGCTCGAGGCGATAAACGAGATGCTGGAACAGCGCCTCAGGGGGGAAGAGCCTGACTTCCAGCAGTTCCTCCGCCAGTTCGGTCACTTCTTCGGTCCCCAGCCACCCCAGAACTTAGACGAACTCCTGGAATATCTGCAAAATCAAATACGACAGGCGCAGTCCTTGCTCGATAGCCTGTCACCTGAGGACAGGCAAGCTCTGGAGGACATGCTGGACTCGGTCATCGATGATGCCACTCGCCGCGAGCTGGCAAGACTCAGCGCCAACCTTCAGGCACTCAGCCCGGAGTTTTCTCTGCACCAGCGCTATCTTTTCTCCGGGGAAGAGCCCATATCCTACACCGAAGCCCTCAAGCTGATGGAAATGCTGCACAAGATGGACAAGCTCGAGGCACAGATGGAAGACGCCCGCTACAGTCGCTCCACAGATGCCATCAACGAGGAGCTGGTGAAGGAACTGCTCGGCGAACGGGCTGCCAGGGAACTGGAACAACTGCGCAACATCACCCGCGTGTTGGAAGAGGCTGGCTATATTCAGCGGACTGAGTACGGCTACGAACTCACCCCACGCGGTATCAGAAAGATCGGACAAAAAGCCCTTCAAGACATTTTCGAAAAGTTGAAAAAGGACGCTTTCGGAGGACACAACCTCAGGCGGAGGGGGACAGGCGGCGAGCGGACCGGCGAGACCAAAAAATATGAGTTCGGCGACGAGTTCCAGGTGCACATTCAGAAAACGGTCATGAACTCCATATACCGCGATCCCAGAAAGCCACCACTGCGTGTCGCCGCTGAGGACTTTGAAGTCTTCGAGACCGAAACACTCACCCGCACAGCCACCGTACTGATGCTCGATTTAAGCCTGTCCATGCCTACCAGGGGTAATTTTGAAGCAGCAAAGCGGGTGGCTATCGCGCTGGACAATCTTATCAGGACCCAGTATCCTAAGGATGTCCTCCATATCGTTGGCTTCTCCACCTACGCCCGGTTGATCAAAAGGCAAGAGTTGCTCTACATAAGCTGGGACGAGTTCGACCCCTATACCAATATGCAGCAGGGACTGGCTCTAGCCCGACGCCTGCTGAACAAGGACAGATGCACCAACAAACAGGTAATCTTGATAACCGACGGGGAACCTACCGCCCATATCGAAAATGGCCGCTTGTTCCTGCAATATCCCCCGAGCTTGCGCACGCTCCAGCTAACGCTCAGAGAAGTAAGGCGATGTACCCAGGAGGGCATTGTGCTTAATACCTTTATGCTGGATACTTACCAGCTCTACACTTCTTTCGTCACCCAGATGGCACAGATAAACAAGGGAAGGGTATTCTTCACCACCGCTGACAGTCTGGGACAGTATCTGCTCGTGGATTACGTGACCAGCAAGAGACATCGAATATAAACAAAGGAGGAAAAATGCGCGCAGCCTTCGCAGTCAACAACAAGCTCGAAATCAAGGAGGTGCCCACACCAACACCGGGGTATGAGCAAGCTCTAATTAAGCTTACCACTGCCGGTGTCTGCCATTCGGATGTCCACATAGTTAAAGGAGATTGGACTAAGCTACCCCCGACGGTCCAGATCCCTGTAGGGCATGAAGGTATTGGCGTGGTAGAAGAGCTCGGCCCCGGCGCTGAGAAATTTGTCCAGAAAGGGGATCGAGTAATAATGGGGCTCGGTGGTTTTGCCGGCAGCTACTGGTGTGGTGCCTGCGAATATTGCCTCAGTGACAGACCGAAACTCTGCCTGCAGGCAAGACCCCTTAGCGGTACTTATGCAGAATACATCTCCGTCTGGGTAAAAGCGCTGGTAAAACTGCCTGATGCGGTGCACGATAACGAAGTCTCACTGGCATGCGGTGGACTCACTGCCTACAGCGCAGTAAAAAAACTTATCAAATATGCAGTGACACCGGGAAAGCCCATAGCCATCGTCGGCGCTGCCGGTGGGCTAGGGCACTACGCCATACAGGTGGCGAAACTCTTCGGCTATAAAGTCATAGGAGTGGATATCGGTGAGGAAAGGCTGGGGTTCGTAAAAAGCATGGGGGCTGACTATGCCGTGGATGTCAGCGAGGCACCACAGTTCGTCCGCGAGAAGATCGGCGGGGCGTATGCCAGTATAGTATTCTCACCCAAAATAGCCGGATTTGAACTGGGACTCACTTTGCTCAAGCGCGGTGGTATATTCATCGGAGTAGGTATGCCCGCAGCAAGCGAAGGAGGGTTTACCGTAATGCCACTGGACTTGCTGAACAGGGGCTTGCTGATAATGTCCTCGGCAGCGGGCACAGTGGTGGAAATGGGAGAACTCGTCCAGCTTGCCGCAGAGGGTAAGATAAAAAGCCACGTGGCGAAAGTTGTCCCACTTGAGCAGGCTGCTCAGGTGCTTGAGGAACTGGAACAGGGTAAATACACTGGCAGGGCAATTTTAAAAATATAGACTAGACTGGCGGTACATCCTTCGGCGAAGCTGGCATCACAAAAATGGCTGGTATGCTAACCAGCATCACCACCGCCAGACCGGTAAATACGATAAAGAAACCCAGCGCCATATCGCCCACTCGTTGCAACACCAGTGAAGTCACCGCAATGCTGACCGCACCACCGATCTGGCGGAACATTCCCCTTACCCCGGTGATAGTAGCCACACGGTCCGGCATCAATTCGATACAGGCATTATTGGCAGCCGGAGCCGATACACCCATACCAACACCAGCAAGCAACATTATCCCGGAGACCAGTGCTATTTTGTTGATATGCCCCCACACCGTGCCCAGACCCACAGCACCAAAGGCAAGTAGCAACAGGCTGAGCGCCGTAAACACCGTACCCAGCAACATCGGCTGCCGATAGCCCCATCTTACCAGGAACAGACTGGTCACCGTCGAAGCTATAATCATAGTCACCGAGCGCGGCGTAAGGATAAACCCGCTTTGAAACACCGTCATGCCAAATATAGAAACAGCATAAAGGGGAATGAACGCCATTACGCCCATAACACAGGCGCCCATCACAAAATTGAAAATATTTGCCGCCAGAAAAGGTCTCTTGCTCAAAACCTCAAGGTCGATTATCGGGGTTTTAGCTCGCCTCTCATGCCACAGAAACATGGTCACCATGACCCCTGCAGAAGTAAACAATGTCCCGGCTCCCAGCCACGAAGTGCCCTCATTACCTATCTCGGTGAGCCCCGCCAAAAGAGCAAAAAGGGATGCCACAAGTAGTCCCGCCCCCACTAAGTCCATCTGACCTTCTTCCCCTTTATCAGTCTTTAATAAAAAAATTGAGGCTACAAGAGCGACAAGTCCTAAGGGGACGTTGACCCAGAACACGGACTGCCACCCAAAGGTCTCAACCAGCCAGCCGCCGAGGTTGGGACCTATTATTTGACCGATGGGGAAGATACTGGTAAATAGTCCGATTGCTTGCTGCCTTGAGCCCGGAAACTCCCTGGCGGCAATACTTGTAGCTACAGGCAGAAAACTCCCGGTGCCTATGCCCTGGACAGCCCTGAAGAAAATGAGCAACTCGATGTTCGGAGCTACAGCGCAAAGTAAGGAACCAATGGTGAAAGATAGAAGTGAAGCCATAAAGACCAGCTTCGTTCCGAAAATGTCCCCAGCCTTTCCTGCCAGAGGCATCGACACAGTAGCCATCAACTGAAAAATCGTCAGCACCCACCCGGCGACGACCAGTGAAACACCGAATGAACTCGTAATGATGGGAAAGGCAACAGATACAGCGGTGCCGCTTATCGCCACCATCAGTAGCCCCAGAGAGATCACCACAAAGATAAAATATCGGGACATGGCTAATTATTTTATCAGGCAAGCCACAGCAGCACCAAAACAACCCAGCCCGATATGAGCAACCCATTTCAAGGCGAATATAACAGCTTCAACACGGTCAAAGTAAAAAATTACAGCAGCACAAGAACCGCTGCCTTCCACAGGTTTTGACAACCGCCCGGAATATGGGCTAAACTTCACCAAAAATAGAAAAGGTAGGTGCACTATGTGTGAGTTCTGCCATCAACATGGGGAAGGTAAGAAGTGGTACCTGCAAGCTAAGAACTACTCGCTGGAGTTGCGCAGCGACCTTAAAAAGCGCGGTATCGTTTTCGATGGTGTCCTTTTTGCCAAGAGCTTGAGTAAATGGGAAGAAATAAAGAAAAAACCTTTTTTGATAAGAGCCCTGATGGAACCTGGCATCAGGAAGAGCGTCAGGCAACAGCACTCCGGTCAGGTCCTGCCGATTGAAGATGTGGAGAAGGTCTTTGATATCGTCAACAGCGTAGTGCGTGTAGACTGCTGGTGCCGTAAAGCAAAGCACGTCAAGGACCTGCGCTACTGCTACGGTGTGAGCATACTGCCACCAGATGAACACGTTAGAAGAGTGGCAGGCAGACCAGGGTCTGGATTCCTCTCAGGCGCTGAGACAACTGGTCTGGAAAGACTGACCAAGGAAGAGGCGCTGAACAATATGAGAGAGTATGAAAAGGACGGACTGGTCCATTCGGTCTGGGTAGCACCGGAGCCGTTTATTATCGGAATTTGCAACTGTGACCGGTCGGACTGCGGTGCACTGTCAAGAACGGTAATGCAAGGGATAGATACGCTTACACGCGGTGAGTATGTGGCTGAAGTAGACCCTGAGTTGTGCAACGGCTGCCGCAACTGCATGCGCGTCTGCCAGTTCGGAGCCATCGGCTACAGCGCCGCCAATAAGAAGGTTTTTGTCGACCTGACACGGTGTTTCGGCTGCGGTATCTGCCGGTCGGTCTGTACCAAGGATGCTATACACCTGCACGACCGCGCCAGCGTGCCCATAGCCGCCAATCTGTGGTAAAGGGATAATAGCACAATAGCGCAGTACCACTGCCAGCACAGCAGAAAATACCATAAAAGCTTGCTTTAGCAAGTACAGAATGTGGAGCAAGGATTCTGCTGTGTCTCTTTAGCACATCCCGCTCAACTAAGCCCATTACAGACTGAACTGTCTTTCCCAAAACCTGCACACCCAAATCTCCATTTCCCTCTCAGCCTCTACCCCCACATGTCATACCAGGTTGCTACCAGAGAAGCAGCTACATTACCTTTTTCGGTCGCCATGTTTAACCGTTTGGTACTTTCCTGAGAAAACAGCAGGAAATAACATCTTCTTAGGGTTATCTGTCACCCTGTGAAGGGAAAGCCGGGCAGCTCATCCTGCCAGTGGCTTTTCTAAACATTGACCAGAATTCAGAACCGACAGGAGGTGCAAAATGAAAAAATGGAACGACCTGAAAATAGGTATTAAATTGCTCCTGGGATTTTTAATCATCGCTACACTGGCAGGGGTACAAAGTTATTACAGCATTGCTTCGGTCTCCTCCATCAACAGGGCAAAAGAGATTCTATCGGCTGCCCGTGAAGCAGATTCACATCTTTATGAGCTCTCACTAGAGAGATATCAGTATATGGCAGACAGCGACACAAGCCATATGTCCAACATCAAGACCGGACTGGCTCATCTCAAGGACCACCTCGAAGAGATTGAAGCACTCTTTCGCGACCCACAAATTTCACAAATCTGCAAAGAGTCTATAGCAAATCTTGGCGTTTACGAAACAGCTTTCCTTAACTATCTGAATGCCGTTGAGTCAAATGAAATAATATTGCAGGACTGGCGTCAGATCGGCAACGACTTCACCACGAAAATTCAAGCTTTCAAGGACAAGGTAAAAAGAGGAGATGAAGAATTTATCCAGGCGGATGCGCTGGAAAAGAGTTTCCTGTTTATGAGAGTACAGGCACTTTACTTCATCCATTACGGTACCGAAAAAAGCTGGAACGACTTTGTGGCAGCGATGTCAAATACAGAAGCTGAAGCCAAAAAACTGGCGACTATGGCAACCGGCAATCCTAAACTGGATCCTATAGCTACTGCAATTCTTGAACATGTCAATACATATATCACCCGCGCTGATATGTACCACAGTAACGTACTTACTCAACAAGCCGGTGTGACCGCACTGGCAAACCTTGAACGTAAGATCTTGGGCAACCCCGAGAAGACGAGCCAGAACTACGGCGGGGTAGCCCTGCTAGTAGCCATCGCAAACGACCACATGGAGACCACCAGCAGGTCAGTACTATTTGTAACACTTGCTTTGGTCATAGTAGCAATTGCTGCTACTATACTGGTCATCCTCGTACTCCTGCGCAGCATCACACGCCCGGTCAAGCAAATTGAAAATGCTTTAAAGAAAATAGCCATTGGTGATATTACCGAGAAGGTCGGTTACACCTCTAAGGACGAAATCGGTCAAATGGCACAAGCATACAAGGACATGCAATCGTACCTTCAGGAAATGGCAGTGGTCGCTGGCAAAATAGTTGAGGGCAAACTCAACGAGATTGACTTTACGCCTAGATCAGAGAAGGACGCTCTGGGGAGTGCCCTTAGCCAGATGGTCAAATATCTACAGGACGTTGGTTCTCAACTCCGTAAAGCCGCTGCCGAATCAAGAGCTAAAGCTTATTATCTGGATAAGCTGCCAACACCGGTGACAGTGATAGACAGGGAATTCAATGTCATTTTCGCCAACCTGGCTGCAGCCCAGGCAGCCGGACTGGAACCAGAACAATGCGTCGGCAAGAAATGCTACAGCCTCTTCAAAACCACTCACTGCAACACCGAACGTTGTGTAGTCGCCAGAGCATTCAACACTGATTCGGTAATTACCGATGAAACAACTGCTGAGATGCCCTCTGGCAAAGTTCCCATGAGGCATTATGGCGCAACCATCAAGGACAATAAAGGCCAACTTATTGGAGCTTTAGAATACGGAATCGATATAACCGATGAGATCAAAAGCATTCAGGGTGTACTGGAGCTAGTTGAAGCCGCCCAGGAAGGCAAACTGACCGTCCGTGCTGATGAGCAGCAATACAGCGGCAACTTCCGTAAGATCATCAGTGGTATCAACAGATTGCTAGACACCATCACAGAGCCCATAAATGAAGCTGCGCAAGTATTGTCAAGAATGGCAGAGAAAGACTTTACTGCAAAAGTAATGGGCAACTACAAGAATGATCTGGCAAATATTAAAGACTCTGTCAATAAAGTCATCGATAGCGTGGGTTCCTTGGTCGCCCAGCTAAAAGACAGTGTAGACGAACTCTCCGCTTCCAGCAACCAGCTATCGGAGGCTGCCCAACAGTCCGGCTCGGCAACTTCACAAATAGCCAACGCAAGCCAGCAAATAGCTAAAGGTGCCGAAGAGCAGTCCAGAGGAATTGGCAAGGTGAGAATTTCCTTGGAGCAGCTAGCTAAAGCCATAGACATGGTGGCTAAGGCTAGTGGGGAACAGACAAAGGCTGTGGAGCAAGCCTCCCTGATAGTACAACAGGTGAGCAAAGCCGCCGATCAATCCGCTAAGAATGCCCAGGAAGCCGCCATGAGTGCGGAACAGGCTACACAATTGGCTAAAGACGGGAGCCTGGCTGTAGACGCCAACATCAAGGCAATGTACAAGGTCCGCAATGTAGTCAACGAGATGAGCGAGAAAATAAACGAGCTCGGGCGCCATTCTGAAGAGATCGGCAGAATGATATCTGTCATCGAAGACATAGCAGCTCAGACCAACCTCCTTGCTCTTAACGCAGCTATCGAGGCTGCCAGGGCAGGCGAGCAAGGTCGCGGTTTTGCAGTAGTCGCTGACGAGGTAAAGAAACTCGCTGAACGGACCGCCAAAGAGGCTAAAGAAATCGCCAGCCTTGTCAGCACAGTACAGAAAGGTGTTGTCGCATCCATCGAAGCAGCCAAGGAAGGCGCTAGCCAGACTGAAGAAGGCGTGGGCATAGCCAACCAGGCAGGGCAAGCCCTAAATACAATACTCGATGCTGCCAGATCTGTATCTGAGCAGATCGAACAGATCTCCCGAGCCGCCAGCCAGGTCAGTACCTCAGCAAGCGAGATGGTCCGAATTATTGACAGCGTGAGCAAAGCTGCTGAGGAGAACTCTGTTGCCGCTACACAAATGGTGGCAAACAAAGAAGAAGTCCTTGACAGCCTAAACAGCGTCTCCAGCGTTGTAGAAGAGAACAGCGCTGCCGCTGAAGAGATGTCAGCCTCTGCTGAGGAAATGAGCGCTCAGGTACAGCAGGTTGTAGCCGCATCTCATATGCTCACAGAAATGTCAGGAGGACTCCAGCACACCGTCTCATTATTTAAAGTAAACACCAACGGTGGTGGCGATGGACACGGTCGGAAAACAGGACAAAGACTGCTCAAAGCAACACTCGCTGAAATCAAAGCGCAGTCTAGTCCACTGCCACCAGCCATAAATTAGACCACCAATGAAGGGAGGTGCATATGCCAGCAAATAACCGAATGAGCGAGAAACATCTGGTGCTGTTCACTATAGCTGGTGAAAAGTATGCCGTAGACATTAATGATGTGTACGAGATCATCAGGACACAACCGGTTACCCGAGTGCCCAAAGCCCCTTTCTTCGTAGAGGGCATCATCAACCTCAGGGGGAAAATCGTCCCTATCGTCGACATGCGGAAAAGGTTCGAATTGCCAGATGCTGAACAGACAAAAGATAGCCGGATTATGGTGGTGGACAGCAACGGGGAAAGCATAGGCATAATCGTCGATGCCGTCACAGAAGTCCTGCGTATACCCGCTGATGCCATAGAGCCACCATCAAACATCATCGTAACCAATTCATCCGACTATATGCTTGGGATCGCTAAACGCGACGGGGACATGATTGTTCTCCTTGACTTAAGCAAAGTCCTCTCTAAAGACCAGGTGTTTTCGCCTGACTTTGAAAAGACAGGGCAGCAACATGCCGAAACTCACATGACTGCTGCTATAGGACAGTAGCTTGCAAAGTCTCGGAGAGCGAGCATTGACGGTCTTGATGAACAACCTCGATAAAGAGGAGGACCCGTTTGAACTTGGCGGCTAAGACAAAAAGGGCGGACCTACTTATATTCTTGCAGGAGACCGACGAATTACTCCAGCTACTCGACGAGGATATAGTGAAACTGGAGCACGGGGGAGTAACCCCCGATCTCCTGAATGAAATCTTCCGCGCCGCCCACACAATCAAAGGCTCTGCAGCCATGATAGGACACCAGCGTATGTCTGAGCTGGCACACGCAATGGAAACTGTGCTTGATGGACTGCGAAAAGGTGTTCACCAACCCAACACCGAGCTGATAGACGCACTTCTCGCCAGCCTCGACACCCTCAAAGCTCTCAAGGAAGAACTGACTTCACCACAGCGCCAAGAAGTAGACATCTCATTACCTGTCTCAATGCTGAAAAGGACCCTGGTAACTACCGAGAGCACCGCCTCAAGCACAAAACTGCCACAAGAAATAGAAAATAAAATATACCTGAACGAGGAAATCAAAGAAAAGATACAATCGACACTAAAGAACGGCGAAAGGGTCTTCCTGATTAATGCACAGATAGACAAGAATAGCTCCTGGAATGCTGTGCGCTGCTTCCAGATACTGACCACAGCATCTAAGTTGGGGAAAGTCATCCATTCCGTGCCTACACAAAAAGAAATAGAAGAGGAAAAGGTTAGCTTCCAGATTGCATTATTACTTGCCACCTCACATGATGAAACAGAACTGCGTCAGGAGATATTGCTAACACCAGAACTAACAGACTTGCAGATCACTGTCCCAAGTCTGACAGAACAGCCCACCGCAGCCGATGATAGCTCCTCACTGACTGAGAACCAACTAACACAGAAGCCCACCGGCAAGAAAAAACAAACAATACGAATAGATATTGAACGCCTGGACAACCTGATGGAACAAATAGGGGAACTGGTAGTAAATCGCAATCGTCTAGCCCAGCTAAGCAAACTTCTGGAGACAAAATACAAGGGGGACGAGACCATCGATGAGCTGGAAAAAAACATGATCCAGACAACAAAAGTGGTGAACATACTACAGCAGGACATTACGAAAATCAGGATGCTCCCTCTTGAAATAGTATTCAACGGGTTCCCACGAATGGTCAGAGACCTGGCACGAAAAGCGGACAAGAAGATAGATTTCTTCATCGAAGGTCAGGAGACCGAGGTTGACCGTAGCATAATTGAACATATTAAGGACCCGCTGATACACCTCCTTAGAAACGCTGTCGATCATGGGATCGAGCCACCGGAACAGCGTATAGCCGCGGGCAAACCGGCAACCGGCACAATCGTCCTATCGGCATATCACGAACAAAACCATATCACCATCACCATCACAGACGACGGCAAAGGGCTGGACCCGGTGAGCATCAAGCACTCAGCTGTCCAGAAAGGCATCATCTCACCCGAAAGAGCAGCGCGTCTTAGCGACACCGATGCAATAGAATTGATATTCCTACCCGGACTGTCCACAGCCCAAAAAGCTACCGAAGTCTCAGGAAGAGGCGTCGGTTTGGATGTGGTAAAAACGAATATAGAAGCCCTGCGTGGCTCAGTAACTGTTAGCTCAGAAAAAAACAAGGGCACTAAGTTTACTCTGAGGCTACCACTAACACTTGCAATTTTGCCAGCGCTTTTGCTCGAAGCTGAGAAGACTTTATGCGCTATACCGCTGGCAGACGTAATAGAAGCCGCAAAAGTGCGTACTCAAGACCTGAAGACTATTAGAGGCAACAAGGTGATAATGTGGCGAGACACTGTCCTGTCGGTACTTGACTTAGCCATGATATTCGGCTGGAGAAAGCCGGACTGTAACAAAAACGGTGAAAGCGACGCGGTTATCGTGAAAGCTGGAGGACTCAAAGCCTGCTTGATTGCAGATTCTCTGAAAGGTCAGCAAGAGATCGTGCTCAAACCACTGGGTAATTATCTGGGAGATACCAGAGGTATAGCAGGTGCCAGTATTTTGGGTGACGGGAACGTGATACTGGTGCTAGACATAGCAACGCTCCTGAGTTCGGCGATCGGAAACAAAAATTATGAAAAAGAATATGCCCTTTCCTAGAACTTTCAAGTCAGGAAAAGTGCTATGACAGGCATAGCTAAGTAACAAGCTCTGTAAATCATGCGCTGGAGGGGAAAATGACAGCAGAGACTGTCAAACTTGTGAGTGAAGCAGTAACCAATGCTATATCTGGACTTTCGGGGTTGATCGGTAAACAGTTCCATGTCTTCAGCTTTGATCTTAAAAAAGTTAAGGTAAAAGAAGTGCCCTACGAATTCGGCGGACCCGAAGCTTTAATAGTAGGTGTCTACCTCAAAATCAAAGATAAAAACGGACACATGTTTGTAGGATATAAGCCTGAAGTCGCTGCTGAACTTGTGGGCATGGCATTAGGACAAGAACCAAACTCAACGCTCGACATGTCTGAGCTGGAGCAGTCAGTTTTGGGTGAGATAGGGAATCTCGTGGGCTCATTCTTTCTAAACACCCTTGCCGAGGGAATAGGAATGTCATTACTCCCCTCACCCCCAGCGGTGATAATAGATATGGCAGGCGCAGTCTTAGATACACCTTTGTCACACATTCTTGAGCACGAGGAGGAAACGCTTATCTTAACTACCAATTTTGGCACACAAGACAAACAGATAAACGGCAAGTTTTTAATAGCCCCTATGCCAGCACTCCAGCAGCGATAACCAGGAAAGTTAGTGCCAGGGGTATAAAAATATGGAAAAACAAGACCAAAATAATAAGGAAATCATAATTGGCATGGGCGAGCTTGCAGTGAGCAGTCAGCCCTCTGTGGTACTCACTTGCCTGGGTGTCGGCTCCTGTGTCGCACTATGTGCGTTCGACCCGGTAACCAAAATCGGAGGCATCGCACATGTAGTGTTACCTTACGGGGATAGTGCCAATGGTAGCAGTCCATCAAAGTACGCTAATTTTGCAGTCCCGGCATTGCTGAAAGAAATAAGCAAGCACGGTGGGGAAAAATCGCGACTGGTGATAAAGGTTGTCGGAGGCGCTCAGATGTCCACGGCATTCGGCTTTGATGGCACATTCAAAATAGGCGAAAGAAATGTGCAGGAAATTCTCTCGTCTCTGGAAAGAGAAGGCGTATCGGTATTCGCTATGGACACAGGTGGGACCAAAGGACGCACCATCCGCATGTATCTGGATACCGGCAAAGTCATCGTGCAAAGCGTCGGCATAAACCCGAAAGAGCTGTGATATGTTAAGTCAAAATTCCGCTTACAAACTTGACCAAATGAAGGAGGATATGCCATGGCTACGATAATGATTGTCGACGATGCCGCATTTATGCGCTTGAAATGCTCCCAGCTATTAACTCAAAACGGTTACAAGGTCATTGAAGCCTCTAACGGCGCTGAAGCTTTAGCCAAGTATAAAGAGCTCAAACCGGATGGAATTTTGCTGGATATAACTATGCCGGACATGGATGGATTAACAGCACTTAAAGAACTGATGGCTTTAGATAATAATGCTAAAGTTGCCATGGTCACAGCTATGGGACAACAATCAATCGTCATAGAAGCACTCAAATCAGGGGCTAAAGATTTTGTGGTGAAACCGTTCGACCCGGACAGGGTGCTTGCTGCAATTAAAAAAATGCTCAGCTAGACCTAAATCTCGCTCATAGGTGAAAACTTTATGGACGATAAAATAAGAGTACTGATAGTAGACGACTCAGCCTTCGTACGCTCCATTGTGGCTCAGGAACTGCAAACAGACACTGAGATAGCGGTGGTTGGCTTCGCCAAGGACGGCATCGACGCCGTGGAAAAGGTGAAGAAATTGAAACCAGATGTGGTCACCATGGATATTATTATGCCAGAAATGGACGGGTTAACAGCTTTGGGGCACATCACCAGAGAGACCCCGACTCCGGTGGTGATGCTCAGTGCACTCACTACCAGCAGCGCTGAAGTGACCATAAAGGCACTGGAACTGGGTGCTGTCGACTTTTTCCTCAAACCGTCAGTCCTTAATCCTTTAGGTGACCAGCAATCAAAAGCAGAGCTGATCGCCAAGATAAAACTGGCGGCTAAGACCGCAATTGCGAAAAGACACACACCAGCAATACACGGCAACACGAAGCCAGTCAAGGTAAGCCATAAAATACGAGGTTCGACGAAGCCAAATCGAGTAGTGGTCATCGGCGCCTCAACCGGTGGACCACGGGCTTTGATGCAGGTGATCCCAAACCTTCCCACCGACATTGAAGCGGCAATTCTGGTAGTACAACACATGCCACCTCTATTCACAAAATCACTCGCTGAAAGACTCGATAGTCTGTCCAAACTCAATGTCCGGGAAGCCCAAGAAGGCGATGAGATACAACAACATCAGGTCCTGGTGGCACCAGGTGATTATCACATGGTCATCAACGATGGACATATAAATCTATATAAAGGCACTCCCGTGCTGGGCGTCAGACCATGCGCAGATATCACCATGGAGTCCGTAGCCAGAGCTTACGGAAGCCGTACACTGGGTGTAATCCTTACAGGTATGGGCACCGACGGTACTAGAGGAGCGTCCTTGATAAAGGCAGCCGGGGGCAGGGTCCTGGTAGAAGATGAGTCAACATGCACTGTCAATGGCATGCCCATGAGCGTAATCAAAGCAGGCTACGCCGATGACATAGTCCCCATCCACCAGATGGCTGCCAGGATTGCAAGCATGTGTACCGACAAAGTTCCAGCACATACAAAACTGCGGTAGAAAGACCATGACTGACGAAGAATACTGCTATCTCACCAGAAAAATACGGAAACTAACAGGAATAGAGCTAAACCACTATAAGAACAGACAAATGCGCCGGCGCCTGGAACACCTCCTGCTAAGTTCAAACTTTGCAGATGTTATCTCATACTGCTCCTTGCTTGAAAACGACCCGACTATGGTGGAAAAACTAAAGGACTTCCTGACGATAAATGTATCCGAATTCTTTAGAGACCCGAAATATTTCCACCTGCTGATGACAGACATCCTGCCAGAAATGCTGAAACAGCGTACCAGACTGACTATCTGGAGTGCTGGTTGCTCGAACGGCGCCGAACCATACTCTGTAGCTATGATCCTGGACCAACTATCACCATTTTCATACCATCGCATACTCGCTACCGACATCGACCAGAAATGCTTGGAAAAGGCAAGGGATGGTGGACCATACTACCCCAATGAAGTCAAGAATGTACCCGCGCACTTCTTCGGCAAATATCTGGTCGAAACAGAAGACGGCTACAAGGTGACAGAAAAAATACGCCGGAGCGTCATCTTTAAACAGCATGACCTTTTGCAAGACCCTGTAGACGAAAAATTCCATCTTATCCTGTGCCGCAACGTGCTTATCTATCTTACCGAACAGGCAAAATATAGCACATACCAGAAACTTCACCATGCTTTAAGAGAAAATGGAATATTATTCGTGGGTGCCGCCGAAATTATTCTCAATCCAGCCGCTGTGGGATTCGAGATACACAGCCCTCTCTTCTATCGGAAGTTAACAGCCAGCCAAGTCTGCCTGGCAACGCCAGAGACAGCGACACTGCTATCAACAAGGAAGAGCATCCTATGAGACGCATATCTATAAAATATGCCAGACCAGGAATGATACTGGGGTACCCGGTATTTGACCCCTACGGGGTCAAGCTGTTAGACACAGATGTTAAGCTAGACGAGCACAACTTGAAAACGCTGACCAGCATGAAGGTGCACGAAATATTTATCCAGGATAAACGCGTCTACGACATCATTTCGCTGCCCATTATGCCACCGGAGCTTGAAGGAGCAGCATGCACCGCACTACGAAAGCTGATGATTGAGACCCGCTTGAGCGGTCGCTTGACAGTGGAAGCAATACGCAGCATCAACAACATAGTGAACTCTATGGTGAACCACCTGTCCTTTTCTCTTCTAGGAGAGCCATCTGTCGCCGGTATCACCTCTGGCGAGGACTATATTTACACCCAGCCGGTAAAGACCGCTATCATTTCATTGATAGTGGGACATAGACTCAAATGGGACAAGAACCAGCTAATCAATTTAGGAATAGCGGCTATGCTCAAAGATATCGGTTATGCAGAACTGCCCGAGGAAATCCTGCGCAAGTCAGGCGAACTGACGAAAGAAGAACTGGCAAAAGTCCGAGAACACCCCATGCGGGGGTATAAACTACTAAAACAATTTCACGGCAAAGACACAGGCATCGGAATCGCTATCATGCAACACCACGAACGGTGGGATGGAAGCGGGTATCCCCTCGGATTGAAAGGCACCAGGATATCGCCGCTGGCACAGTTGTTAGCCATTGCCGACAGCTACATGGAGCTAATCTCAGTAAGCCCCGGAAAGAGCAAAATCTATATGCCTCACGAAGCTATTGAATTTGTCATGGCATATAGCAAGGAATACTTTAACCCCGAACTGGCAAACGCTTTCGTTAAACAAATACCCTGTTACCCCGCTGGATTGACCGTCGAGCTGAATACCGGAGAAGTAGGCATCATCTCAGACTCTAAACGCGGGCTTGTGGGGCGACCTGTCGTTCGAATATGTTATGTTCCGAAAGAAGGCATGCTAGAAAAACCCTATGATGTAGACTTGTCAAGACCGGAATTTCAGTCTAAGTTTATAAACAAAATTCTGGACTATTACTAATGTCCGACGAAGAATTGCTATCACAAAGTGATATAGACGCCCTCATAGAATCAGTTGCCTCTCGGTCAAGAGCAACTGGAGAAAAGGTCGTATCTGCCAAGGCGCCCAAAGCAGGTAAGGAAATCGAACCTGAAAGAGCTACTGTGCCCCGGTCTCCATCATCTTCTCCTCCGTCTCCTCGTGACATCGAAGCACTCAACGATAAGATAGCAAAGTTAGCAGATCGCCTGGACAAGTTGGAAAAGGCACTAAATGGCAACTCCGGAATGTCCCAGCTTGCCCAAAACTTTCGGTGCACGTCCTGCAATAGTCAGGGCTTCATCGCCTTCTTTGTGAAATGCACCCGCTGCGGACAGGTCAAGCTGTGGGGCTCCTGGCCCCAAAAGTAGCCGGCGTCACAGCAAAGCATGTGTCGACCCACTTCAACCCTCAAATAACATAGCATAACTTGCCACGGCATGAATTGACATCCACAATAGCCAGCTGTATACTGTAAAATATTACAGGTTATATTAATAATTGAGGTAACATTAAATATGTCTGGAGCAGACTTGCTGGCAAAAGTGCTTGAACTCGAACATCGCTCCCACCAGCTCATGCGGCAATACTCGCTTGATGCCTGGATGGGGTTGAACCTGACTGTTCCCCAGCTCAAGAGCCTCTTCTTTATTGCAAACCATCAAGATACCAGCCCGGGCAAGTTAGCCGTAGCCCTGGGTGTAACACCAGCCAATGTTACCGGCATTATTGACCGCCTTGTGGAACAAGGACTGGTCTTCCGCAAGGAAAATCCGAATGACCGCCGTGCCCTGGCACTCCGGGTCACAGAAAAGGGAGAGGCTCTTCTTGCCAATCTTAGAGAGAGGAGAACAAACAGGATGCTGGAAATCCTCAGCCGCATGAGTGCCGAAGAGCTCTCCTGTCTGGCAAGAGGGCTGGCATCTCTGGTAGAAATTGCCGAGATAATGGATAGAGAAAAATGGCAGAACAACCAACAATCGAAGTAGAGGACCTGACCAAGCAATTCGGCAACTTTACTGCGGTAGACAGTATATCCTTCCACGTCGATAGGGGAGAAATATTCGGACTGCTAGGACCCAATGGCGCCGGCAAGACCACCACCATAAGATGCCTGCTAACCCTCATCAAGCCCACATCTGGCAGCATAAAAGTCTCAGGCATAAATGCACTGAAAGACCCGCAGCAAGTGCGCCAGTTATGCGGCTATGTGCCCCAGGAAGTCTCAGTGGATGGTGACCTCACTGGCTATGAGAACCTCCTCCTTTATGCAAAGCTGTATGGCATACCCCGCACATTGCGCAAGAGGCGCATCGAGGAAGCCTTGAAATTCATGGGGCTAGCCGACCGGGCAAACAGTCTGGTAAAGACCTATTCGGGCGGTATGATGCGCCGGCTGGAGATAGCCCAGGTGCTGGTCAACCAGCCTAAAGTACTGTTTCTAGATGAACCGAGCATCGGGCTTGACCCGGCAGCGAAGCGCATGATGTGGGACTATATCGTCCGCCTCCGCGACGGACTTGATGCCACGATTTTGCTTACTACACACGACATGCTCGAGGCTGACGAACTCTGCGACCGCATCGCCATTATGAACCTGGGCAAAATAGTGGTCACTGGCTCACCGGAACAACTAAAAGCAAGCGTAGGAGGCGATGTGGTCTCAATTGCCACCACTGATACAGACTGTGCTTCCATCCTGAGCCAGTTAGGCTACCAGCTACTAGCCCGCTCAAGCAACAGTAATTGTGACCTGGTCATTAGCAACGGCGAACAGGCGATACCACGTATCCTCGAAGAATTGAAGCGACACGGAGTTACAGCTCAATCCGTATCGCTTAAACGTGCCACACTGGATGATGTCTTTCTCAGCTACGCCGGTACCCGGATCGACGAAAGCGAGACCACATGGCGGACGGCGAGACTGACCCGCCGCACCATAAGGAGGCTAAGGCGATGACCGCAGCAGCAAGAATGCTAACCGATATCTTCACTATAACTGAATTTGAATTACGAAAGGTCTTCCACGATAGCTCTCAGATTTTCGTCAGGGCGATACAGCCACTGCTCTGGCTGGTGGTCTTCGGTGGAGTATTCGGCAAGCTCCGGGTCCTGCCAGGTGGCAGCTACAACTACCTCCAGTTCCTCACCCCTGGCGTCTTAGCACAGTCCGTTATTTTCATAGCCGTCTTTTACGGCATAACCCTGGTCTGGGAGCGTGACCTCGGCTTATTGCATAAGCTACTGTCTACTCCCGCCCCCCGCTCCAGCATCATCCTGGGCAAGACCTTCGCCGCCGGCGTACGCTCCATACTTCAGGCGCTATTGATATTCCTGCTGGCATTGGTAATCCACGTCCAGCTCCACATAGACCCGCTCAGCATACTCGGTGTCCTCTTCGTAATCATTCTCTCGGGCATGTGCTTCTCCAGCCTGTCCATCTTTCTGGCTTCTTTCCTCAAGACCCGAGAGCGCATGATGGGCATCGGGCAAGCAATTACCATGCCACTATTCTTTGCCAGCAGCGCCATTTACCCCGTCGACCTGATGCCCGGCTGGCTGAAAGCGGTAGCAATCGTCAACCCGCTTAGCTACACCGTCGATGCCCTGCGTGCCCTGCTGGTCACTGGCAACTACAGCAACCTCCCCCGGGACATCGGCGTTCTAGTACTGGCAGTAGCCATCCTGGTGACACTAGCCGTCTTCTCCTTCAGGCGCATTATCGAGTAATAGAATCCCTGCCAGTTAAATCACGCTTGCCCCTTTCCCCTAAACTATCACCGTCAGAACACCCGTCGTGAGAAGTCCACCGTATTTAGCACCTTTTATGGAGCTAAATGTTTTTCGGTGAACAATGTGGCGCCTTTGTTTTACTCTGGGGCCAGATTGGACAGGAACATGGCAGACCAACTGGGGCATAATGCATCTATTCCAGCCCACAGGGCAGGTGACCGGAACATATGAACATGACAACGAGAAAATCGTTGGGCATATCTCCAAAATGTGTCAGGCAACATTTTGATAGGTACCCGGTCTGAAGCGCCCTCGTACGCACCACCCCACGATGCGGGTGATATCGAATGGGTTATGGGTACCCATTTCAATTCCTTCCCGGGTAAATGGCGATATGGCTCTTCTGGCGAATGGGATAGTATCTGGAACAGGACAAGACTCACTCCCTGAGCCACCACAATATAAACTCTTTATGCAGTCCTGAAGGGTAATTCTTCAGTGGCTAATGGATTCAGAGCAGGACCGAATTTGGTAGCCCTTCACATATTTTCTCGTGTAGCCGGGCGAACGTCATCGAAAAATCCCCCGCCGACCGCCGCCCGCATTTGCCTGCAGCAGCGAGGAGTTCTAGGTATCGTCCCTTTAAGTGGACATTGGGGAACAGTTCCCGAACTACTGTTTGAGAAGAAACATCTGATACTGGCGGTGCAGCAAATATTCTCGTCATATTTGAAAGCCTGAGAGACTCTGGGGTATTAACTTCACCTTGCAGGAAACGGCAAAACGAACCTAGCTAATACTATAGTAAAACTCTTCTTCCAGAGACTCAACAGTCTCAGTTTCTTCCTTAAGCCTGGAATATGGAAGGGAGTTCTCGTCTATCGGAGCATATTTGCCTTCCTTAGTTTGTTTCAGGAAAGAAAGTAATGCGCGTTCCTTCTCTTCATCTTTCGCTTCCAACGCCTTTCGGGGCATTTCCCACCTCCTTCGTATTGCTAGATGATTAGTTTCTTCCCTATTTGTGTTTCTATATCGTTCCTTATACCGCCCAAGTCTATTACAAAGCCACACTCACACTTTAGCTTATTGTCTTTGGGATAGGCAATGTTCCCCTTCTTCTGAAAGTCCTCATCAATTTTGGAATCATCCTTAAACTTTGCATATAACTTGTGAACCTTTCCACACTGAGGACATTTCGTCTCAAACTCGACTACGTCCGCTGCTTGCACTGGAATCTTAGGTACCGCCGAGACAGGGATTGCGGTCTTAAATACCTTTTCTTTCTCCGTGGCAAAAATCTTGTACGTACTGGTCGAACTAAACAGAAGGCGACATACTGTTTGAATTCTATAAACAACGTCACTCAATCGCGGGTCGCTTTCTATCCTGGTAACCCTGAGACCGATGTCATGCAAGTCTGTTGCCTTTATAGAACGGCCATGAGTCCTCCACTTGGAGTGGTTCGTTAGTTCAGCCGCTATTTCTTTAGCACGTTTAGTTTTCATCTCATTTGTGACCGGCAGTCCTCGCGTTTCTGTCTTTGTCCAGGTTTTGAACTTATACCTTACCAGCCAGTCTGTAACTAAGTCTTCAGCATACTTTAACGCGTGGAACACTCCGCTTAGTTCACCGGGGCTAATTTGAGCTACCATTGTCGCATCGAAGGGATTCAATTTGCCAACTGCCTCAGCCTCTTTCCGCTTCTGGTCTGCCCATTCCATGTAGTCGTATGCAGAAACAACAGACCTGCCGATCCTGACTTGGGCATCAATCGGCCCCAAACTTCCAGTCTCGGACATAAGGATTTCGTCCCCAGAAAGCACCATTATTGTCCCTGCACTTTTCGCTTCGCCCGAGACAATAAAAGACACCTGGTCAAATCTATTCCGAAGCCATCTCACAATCTCCTCGGCAGCCTCGGCACTGCCTCCAGGAGTTTCAATATAAAGGTCTACTTTGTGCGAATTGACGTCCTTGAGTAAGTCGTGAATAAGATAGAAATCATCTTGGTTTAAAGGGACGTCAGGAATAGGCTTACTAATTGCTGCAACGTACACGGCGGCAAAAGTCTGCCGTAGCTTATTATACTCAGAAATGAGCCTCAGTAGCTCCGACTCGAGGTCGGCGGCACTCAGCTTACGACTTATGTACTCGCTCATGAATCCCATGGCTACTCACTTGGCTTAACGTTTGTTTTCGGAAGAAGCCATGTCTTAAATAGTTTACTCAGGATAGTCGCAGTCTAGCACTCAGGTAATAGGCTGTCAACCGCAATTATGCGTTTCGTAACTGTCAACTGTCGGTTATTCGGTGCTCTTTTAGGCATTCCACCTTAAGGCTTTGGTCCTTTTCCTTCATCAGCCCTCATCTATTTCTTCCAGCAGGGCTTTAGCCGCTTCTCGGGCTAAACTGCAAGCCCATTTAAAGATCTCCTCTTCCCACCTCCCTACATCCCCCTCCAGTTTTACTGCTAGCTCATATATGCTTTCCATCGAGAGACCTCCTTAATCCAAAGACTAGCTTACTTCAAGCCATCCGGATTCTGCGAGGTCCTGCTCCATTTTCAATCCCGACCGACCAAAATGTTACGGTATCATTTTTGCCGGGAGGTGGACATTTATAACGTCTTCCGCGCGGGTTCTTACCGAGCAAGGTAGAGGGCTACAGAGTCCTCGAAGTTGGCGTGGGCACTAGCAAAAACTTCCCTTGTTATTCGGGCGATGCTGAAATAACCGCCGTTGACTACAGCGAAAAGACGCTCGATCGAGCCCAGAAAAAGCTAAAAAGTGGAGCTGATGGGATTCGAACCCACTACCTTTTGACTGCCAGTCAAACGCTCTCCCAATTGAGCTACAGCCCCACAGTTTATAAGTCTAGCAAAAATGCCTGCTAGACTCAAATCGCCTTTAATGTTTTAACGGACGCCCCCAGGCATCTTTACGGTAATCACTGGCAATTAGAATAAAATCGCTCAGCCACCAGATGCCAAAACCACCCAGGAGCAAAAGCTTTACAATCGCCGACCGTGTCCTGCCTATATAAAAACGGTCAGCACCGAAAAAGCCCAGAAAAAGGGAGAGAAAGAAAGCTATCAGCCAGTTTCGTTCCGCCGGTTGACCCATTTCCATCAGAACCCCATCATTATTCCCGCCCAGCGCAGCAGACTGCGCAAGCCAAAAAAGCCAGCATAAGCGATTACCATGTTCTTGACCGACTTGCCACCCCAGCAGAGAAAAAAGAACCTCACCAGCCCGAACCGGAGCATGCCGGCTATTGCAGTGAACGGGTAAAACAACGGGTTCAGTATAGCCGACATGAGGAACACCGCGATACTCCCACGCCTGCGTATCCAATCGCTGAACTTGGTAAAAATGCCATGGTTGCTCAAACTCTGGACCGCCCGCTGACCACCATAGCCGCTCAGGTAAATGCCTATGCTCCCCACAGCCTCACCTAGCCCCGAAACTACTCCTACCACCGCCGGATGCAGAATGCTTCCCATGGTAAACACGACCAGGATCCCTGGTATAGGGACAAACACAGTAGCACCGGCAAATATGCTGATGATAAATACACCAATGTAGCCATAGTGCGAGACATTCTTAATGTACTCCCAGTAGAGGACTGCCACCACGCAGAGGGCAATGGTTAACGCTACTGCTAGCCCACCTATGACATACTGACTTTTTGCAGTTCCAGCTCTTGTTTGATGCATTACTTCTAGCTTTAACCGGGCACCTTTGCCCTTTCCTTGACTCGAAAATTCAGTCCACCCTCACCTACCCCTACAAGCACCTTATCGCCGTCTTTTATCTCCCCAGCCAGTATTCGACTTGATAGCGGATTCTCCACAAAACGCTGGACCGCCCGCCTCAATGGGCGCGCCCCATACATTGGCTCATAGCCCTCTTTCAATAGCCACGACTTCGCCTCTTCGGTAAGTTCCAGATGTATGCTGCGGTCGCTCAGCCGCCTTTCGACCTCCAGAATTAGCAGGTCTACTATCTTCTTCAGATGTTCCTCGGTCAGCGGCTGGAAGATTATAACATCATCTACTCTGTTCAAGAACTCCGGGCGGAAAGTCTGCTTCAAGGCACTCTCAATGGTGCTGCGCAGACGCTGCTGCTGGCTTTTCTCCTGACGCGAAAAGCCGATAGCCTGCTTCTGAAATTCCTGTGTCCCCAGGTTGCTGGTCATTATCACTACAGTGTTCTTAAAATCGACCGTCCTGCCATGCCCATCGGTCAACCTTCCATCTTCAAGTATCTGGAGCATGATGTTGAACACATCGGGATGCGCTTTCTCAATCTCGTCAAAAAGGATGACACGGAATGGGCGCCGTCGCACCGCCTCGGTAAGCTGTCCCGCCTCCTCATAACCCACATAGCCCGGAGGCGCACCTATAAGCCGCGACACGGTGTGCTTTTCCATAAACTCTGACATATCTAACCGGATCATGGCATCTTCATCATCAAACAGGAACTCTGCCAGGGCTTTCGCCAGCTCCGTCTTACCCACACCGGTGGGACCGAGAAAGATAAAGCTGCCTATCGGTCTCTTCGGGTCTTTGAGCCCGGCTCGCGCCCGCCGTATCGCTTCACACACCGTTGTCACCGCCTCTTCCTGGTCTACAATCCTTTCATGTAATCGCTCCTCCATATGGAGCAATTTCTCTGCTTCACCTTCTAACATGCGAGCAACAGGAATGCCAGTCCATTTGGAGACGAGTTCAGCTATAATCTCTTCATCCACCACGCTCTCGATCTTCTTCTCCTTGCGCCACTCCGCCTCGGCTTGCTCACGCTCCTGCTCCAGCTTGAGTCTCTGCGACTTCAATTCCGCAGCGCGCTGGTAGTCAGCACGCTGTGAGGCTGCCTCCTCCTCTTCCTGCAAATGCCTTATTTCGCTGTCCAGTGCTTTGATACTCGGTGGCTTGCTTTCCATGTCAATACGCAGCTTGCTCGCAGCTTCATCGATCAGGTCGATAGCCTTATCTGGCAGAAACCTTCCCGAAATATAACGGTGACTTAATTTGGCAGCAGCCACTAACGCAGCATCATCGATTTTTATCTTGTGATGGGCTTCATACCGGGGACGTAGCCCGCGAAGCATCTCTATCGTCGCCTCAACACTGGGCTCGTCTATAAACACAGGCTGAAGGCGCCGCTCCAGTGCTTTATCTTTTTCGACATGTTCCCGATACTCGTCCAGAGTGGTCGCTCCAACACACTGGAGTTCACCCCGGGCAAGTGCCGGTTTCAACATATTGCTGGCATCGATAGCACCTTCGGCTGCCCCCGCACCAACTACCGTATGTATCTCGTCAATGAACAGGATTATTTCGCCGTTGGACTGGCGGACTTCGTCCATGACCGCTTTCAGCCGCTCCTCGAACTCGCCTCTGAATTTACTCCCTGCCACCAGAGACCCCATATCCAGCGCAATTATCCGTTTGCTCTTAAGCGAGTCAGGTACATCGCCAGCCACGATCTTCTGCGCCAGACCTTCAGCGATGGCAGTCTTACCCACACCCGCCTCGCCAATGATGACGGGATTGTTCTTCGTCCGCCGCGTTAAAATCTGCATCACCCGCTTTATTTCCTCATCGCGCCCTATCACCGGGTCAAGCTTGCCCAAACGTGCCAGTTCAGTGAGGTCACGACCGTATTTTCCCAGCGAGCGGTACTTTGCCTCCGCAGTGGGACTATCAGCCCGGTGCCCACCACGTATATTCTGCAGCGCCTGATAAATCTTCTCCTGGTCAACGCCGAACTCTTTTAAAATTTCTGAGGCTTCACCCCTGCCCTCAGCAGCAATAGCTACCAGCAAATGCTCCACACCGATAAAATCGTCCCTGAGCCGGTTAGCCTCTCGCGCAGCATTCTGCAGCAGATGACGAAAGCGAGGGGTCTCGAAAACCTGGACTATTTCGTGACTGAGCTGTGGTGCTGACTCAAGCACCGTCTCAAGACGCTTCCTTAGCGCCTCTACATTGACACCAATTTCTTCCAAAATCTGCACTGCCAGCCCTCGCTCCTTCTCCAGAAGGGCGAGAAGCACATGTTCCACGTCTAGCTGACTATGGCGATAACGCCGCACCAGCGTGAGCGCACCGGCAAGTGCTTCCTGCGCTTGTTCTGTAAATCTCTCAGGTCTCATAGTTTCCCCTTCCAGTTGCTTGACCGACCTTTCTAAAAGGACTAGCTGCCGTTACTGCATTCTTCCTGAACCAATTTCGTCCGATATTCGACAACAAGAGGGCATACTGGACCACTGCAATTGTCCATCTTCTTTCTCAGCCCGGCATCAAGCCCCCGCTTACTATTTATACCTGGTATTCCCTTTTTGTACCGATTGTACCAGGTACAGTTTACCGACCAGTCCTTGTTAACTACTATGGTAACAAAATCGCCAACCCTGTCACAGCTAACAGTGGTAACCGTAGCCTGCCACTTGGCTGGATTAAGCCCGGTATCCTCAGTCATCTCTGTCTCCAATCTCCCTGGTGGACCGCCTCAACTGCTCTATCTCCATTTCCATCTCACGCAGTCTCTGCTGCATCTCAGCTATCTTCTCTGCCATCCGCATCACTACCTCCACACCAGCCAGATTAATCCCTAGATCGTCCATCAGCGTCTTGATGTAACGGATACGGGCAATATCGCTTTCTGAATAGTAACGGATATTGCCCCTGGAGCGGTACGGGTGGATAAGCCCTAATCTTTCATAGTACCTCAGGGTATGGGTCTCCACCCCGACTATTCGGGCAGCGACGCTTATTACATATCTGGGTTCCGAGTCACTTGAAGTCATCCTATCTTACCACCTGTGCGGTATGTTAGCAACACCTCAGCTATCCCGAACGGAATGCCCGTAACTGTTCAAAAAGTTGCCTCTCCCGTGGCGACAGGTTCGTTGGCAACACTACCTTCACCCGGGCAAAAAGGTCGCCTCGGGAGGTATCACCAAGATGGGGCATCCCTTGCCCGGTCAGCCGAAACACCTTGCCATTCTGAGTCTCCGGAGGCACTTTGAGAACCACCTTGCCTCTCAGGGTCGGCACTTCTACCTCTCCACCGAGCACAGCAGTCAGCAGCGGCACCGATATATCAACATATAAGTCATCACCTTTCCTTTCAAAAAGCCGGTGCGGCAACACCTTGACCAGCAGATAGAGGTCACCCCGACTACCATCAGGGTTCAGGTACCCCTGTCCAGCAACCCTCACCCGCGAACCGTCCTTCACACCCGAGGGAATTTTGACCTCAAGTTTCCTTGACCTCCTTTCCCACCCTGAACCCCCACATATTCTGCAAAGTTGACCTGCCGCACCCCGCCTGACCCCACCACAAGCCGGGCAAGGGACATCGTCCCAGACCTCTACAACGCGTTTTGTCCCGTGAAAGGCTTCTTCAAGAGTTACCTCCACAGGGTGCTCCAGTTCACCAAGCCCGCCTACACGCCGAAAGGTGCCGCCGCCAGGAGCAAAACCATGCAGGATATCATCCAGAACACTGCCCAGGTCTCCAAACTCGATAGTGGTGAAACTCCCACCGCCAGCACCCCGCTCCGTCTTCTGCCCCGCCCTCGCGAAATCGTCGACATACTGCCAACGCTCACCAAATCGGTCATACTTCTGCCTCTTAACAGGGTCAGAAAGTACTTCATAAGCCTCGTTTATCTCTTTAAACTTAGCCTCAGCCGCCTTATCGCCAGGATTGACATCGGGATGGTACTTCCGCGCCAGCCGGCGATAAGCCTGCTTTATCTCCTTTTCTGTCGCACTCCGACCTACACCCAGTGTGGCATAGTAATCTTTAGCCATAACGCTACCTCTCGGCTTCATTATACAAACTTTCAAATATCCTGTCAACAATTGTTATAATGTTCTTAACAACAATTTATTAAGCCTCTTGACAAAAATATTTAAGATGCTTATAATTATAATTAGCGAGTGGAGCCTGGCGAATCTAAAAAGAAGGAGGTGAGACAATGCGGAGCTTAGTACGCTGGGAACCAATTAAGGACATTGTTAGTCTAAGAGATGCTATGGACAGGCTGTTTGAGGACAGCTTCGTCCGTCTCTCCCGCTTCTGGCCTGCTCTCGGGGAATGGCAGGTACCCATCGACATGTACCAGACTGACAATGAGGTCGTGGTGAAGGCAGCCATTCCCGGCATCAAGCCAGACGAGGTCGATATCTCCATCACCGGTGACACCCTCACTATCAAGGGTGAGCACAGGGAGGACAAAGAGGTTAAAGACGAGGACTACTTCTATAAAGAATGCCATTTCGGCGCCATCAGCCGCACTGTGACCCTGCCGGTAAAGGTCAAAAGCGACAAGGCTGAGGCAGTCTTCGAAAACGGCATTCTCACCTTGACCTTGCCTAAAGCCGACGAGGTCAAACCGAGGCAGATCAAGGTCAAGGTCAAGGCTGAGGGAGCTAAAAATTAACAAGGATTATTACCGGGCTCCACTCGCTTGCTGCCAGACCTCGAGAAACTGCTGGACAATCCGAGCAGTAGCCCCCCATATTATGCGCCCCTCATACTCGTAAGCATAGCCAACCACAAGGTCACCACCGATGACATACCACTCTTCTTTTCTCCCAACGCCTGACAATAGGAACGAGACTGGCACCCCGAACACCTCGTCGATCTCTGCCCTGTTGATGGTGAACTGGTAAGGATAAGGGATAAAAGCTACAAAGGGCGAGATATTAAAATTCGAACTCGTTGTCGGTGTATCGTCCAGTTCGCCCAGGACATCCACATCTTTAGCCCTCAGCCCGATTTCCTCCCAGCTCTCTCTCAAGGCTGTATCCATAAGGCTTACATCTGCCTCGCTCCTCGCCCCTCCAGGAAATGAAACCTGTCCCTTATGATAAGCAACAAGCTGGCTCCGGCGTGTAAACAGAATGTGGTGCTCCCCCTCCTTATTAAACAGGGGCACCAGCACAGCAGCCTCGTTTAGCCCGCTACCGCTTAGGCGCACTTTACCACGCGATAACAGCACCTGCCTTATTTTGTCCCTCATTGCAAGACAATAATATATCCCATCCCCGCCCGAAAGGCAAAGACTTTTTGTGACCCCGCCCTATTTAAAATTTGCCCCGTAGTAACTGCATTGGTTATACTGATAAGTTGAGGTACACCATGCCACCTTCAAAGGACTACTACGAAATATTAGGGGTATCCAGAAATGCTAACGAGGAGGAGATCAAGAGAGCATTCCGCAGGCTGGCTTTCAAGTACCATCCTGACCATAATAAAGAGCCGGGAGCTGAGGAAAAGTTCAAAGAGATAAATGAAGCTTATGAGGTGCTCTCTGATGCCCGCAAAAGGGCGATTTACGACCGCCAGGGGCGAGCTACAAGGCTGGACTGGGCTGGCTTCGATGAGTTCAATTTTGGCGGTCTTGGTGACATCTTCGATGCCTTTTTCGGTGCCACTACCGCAGCCCAGCAGCGCGTTCCTCGAAAGGGCAAAAATCTCCAGGCTAATCTGACTATTTCCTTCGAGGAAGCGGTCTTCGGGGCTGAAAAGCAACTTGAACTCTGGCGCATTGAAGCCTGCCCGGTATGTCACGGTATCGGCAGCAAGCCGGGCACAAACCCCGAGAAATGCCCGAACTGTAATGGCAAAGGTGAAGTACGCCGGGTACAGCAAGGAATCTTTGGACGCTTTACTTATTCCACCACTTGCCCCCGCTGCCATGGTGAAGGCTCAATCATCCTACACCCCTGCCCGCACTGCAAAGGAGCAGGCAAAGAAAAGGTCAAACGGACACTTACAGTAAACATACCCCCCGGGGTAGATGAGACTTATCAACTCCATCTCCCCAACCAGGGGGACGCCGGCGAATATGGCGGTCCTCCGGGCGACGTCTACGTTGCGCTTTCCGTCAAGCCCCATCACCTTTTCACCAGGAAAGGTTACGACATCATTTATGAATTACCAATAAACTTCGCTCAGGCTGCCCTGGGTGACAGCGTCGCCATCCCTACAATCGAAGGCGATGCTATATTGAAAATACCGGCAGGAACACAGCACGACACCGTCTTCCGCATTAAGGGTAAAGGCGTGCCGCATCTCAACAAGAAAGGAAGGGGCGACCAGACGGTTATCGTCAAGGTTGTCACACCTAAATCTGTGACTTCCAGACAGAGGCAACTCTTCGAGGAATTAGCAAAGACCCTACCCACCCCTGAAATACCAAGGGAAAAAGCCTTTAGGTCAACGGATAGAACAAGGGGTAACACCGACGGACTGGAACAGGACTAAAGCACTTCGTCAGGCTTCAGTCCGTCCTTGAACCGCTTCGCTATCTCAGCCGGTGCCAGTGACTCAAACAGCACGCCGTAGATAAGGTCGATGATCGGTGCCTCTAGCCTCAACCTGCTCACCAGGCGATAGGCAGCTATTGTAGTATCGATGCCCTCAGCCACCTGTGTCATCGAAGCCCTCGCCTCACTAAGCGGCTTCCCTTTACCCATCTCATAACCAACAGAGTAATTGCGGCTTAACGGACTGTTCCCTGTAGCAATAAGGTCGCCAAGACCAGCTATCCCATAAAAAGTACTTATCTTAGCTCCCAGGGCTAAACCCAACTTGACTACCTCATTCCAGCCCAGGGTGATGAATGCCGCCTTGGCATTGTTCCCCAACCCCAGACCATCAAGCATTCCAGCCCCCAGTGCGATGACATTCTTCAGTGCACCACATAACTCCACACCAACGATGTCATCGCTGACATAAACAGAAAAATCAGGACAATCGAGCAAGCCCTGCACTTGCTTCGCTACTCCAATGTTGCGCGAGGCTACCACTGATGTAGCCGGCAGACCTTGATTTATCTCCTTGGAGAGGTTAGGTCCTGACAGGGCACATATTCGCTCCTTGAGAACAAAAGGTACTTCTTCACCCATCACCTCAGACATCCTTTTTCCGGACTCTGCTTCAAGTCCCTTAGCTGCACTGACCAGAATCATAGAATTGCCCAGAAAAGGAGCGGTCAACCGTACATTTTGCCTCAAGCGCTGAGAAGGTACAGCATAAAAAACGACTTCTGCTGAATCTAAGACCTTATCAATACCGGTGGTAATAGAAAAACAGCTAGTTTCCCCAGCTACTTGCGGCAGACCTTGCTCTTTACTTTTCAATGCCTCGGCTTCGGCTTCCGTCCGCGCCCATAAAGCGACCTCCACCCCCCTCATAGCAAGCATCTTGCCTAATGTGCTACCCCAGGTAGTTGCACCAATTATAGCTGCCTTCTTCATAAGCCAGGACTCGCTACTGACTCCTACGAATCGATGCTAATCCGCTCATCAACTTTGAGTTCCGTACCTGTCTGCAACCGAGCGATATTCTTCCGATGCTGGTAGACAATCAAACCAGCAGCTACCAGGCTATATACTAAGTACACAGGGGGTATATTATATACCACCGTCAATACCATAAACAAGCACAAGATTCCCAGACAACTAAGAATAGAACCCAACGACATATATTTACTGCGCAATACTGTCAGTATCAGTATCAGACCGCCGAAAATCGCAGCCAGCGGCCAGATAGCTATCCAGCTACCGTAGTAGGCTGCTACCCCTTTGCCGCCCCGAAACTTGATATACACTGACCAGTTATGCCCCACCATGACCATTAAAGCCGCAATAACCTGGGCATATTGCCAGTTCAACGCAAGACCGGCAACCACCAGCACGTTGTCGCCGACAATAGCCCGCGCTGCCAGCACCGCCACCGCTCCTTTAACAACATCGAGCGCCATGGCAATAGCCCCAGCCCTTCTACCCAGCACGCGCATCACATTAGTGCCACCGATGTTCCCGCTCCCATATTTAGAAATATCAATCCCAGCCATCAACTTACCAACAATCAGCGAAAAAGGAATAGCCCCGATCAAATAGCTTGCTAAAGCGCTAAGAACAAAAATGCCAGCTATCATGTTCACACCCCCGTCTTTTGCGTCCCCTTATTTGCTGCTCTCTTCAGCAGAAACCTCAACCCCGTGCCATGAAATCCGAAGGTTTGCCGCAATCTATTCTCAAGATAACGCTGATAAGAAAAATGCATCAACTCCGGGTCGTTGACTATAAATGTAAAACTGGGCGGATTGACATCTGTCTGATAAGCACGGATAATTCGCAGCCGCTTCATACCTTTCCGTGGCGGCGAATGCGCCAGCACTGCATCTTTAAACAGCTTGTCCACAACCTTATCAGGCAGTCTTCTCTGCCTTTCCTCCCAGACCTCGAGAGCCTGTGGGACTATCTTTTCTACATTATGCCCCAGCTTCGCTGAAACATACAATACCGGTACATAGGGCATGAACTTGAGTCGCTCACTAATACATTCGGCATAAGGCTGGGTATTTCCTGAGACGAGGTCCCATTTGTTGACCAGTAGCACCATACCCTTGCAGGCTTCTTTGATATACCCTGCAATGTGGACATCCTGAGCAGTAAGGAATTCCGTAGCATCAGTGACCAGGAGAGCAACATCGCACCTGTTAATAGCGCTTAAGGCTCGAATCAGACTGTAATACTCAATCCCTTCACCGATACGCCCACGCCGTCTGATACCCGCTGTATCAATAAGCAGCACCTCCCGTCCCTGGTAGTTGTACACAGTATCCAGAGCGTCGCGAGTTGTCCCCGGAGCCTCGTCCACTATAGCCCTTTCCTCACCCACAATAGCATTGAGCAACATCGACTTCCCCACATTCGGGCGCCCGACAATGGCAAGCTTTGGCATGTCAGGCTCCGGCAGGACTGTCTGAGGCTCAGCGGGGAGACGCCTTAACACCACCTCCATCAAGTTATTCACGCCTCTGCCATGTTGACCACTGATAGCCAGTGGCGCCCCTAACCCTAACCGGTAAAACTCGGCTGCCTGGCTTTCCAGTCTAGCATTGTCTGCTTTGTTAGCTGCCAGCACTACAGGTTTATTACAACTACGCAGCAGTCCAGCTATATCTTCGTCCACGGGAAGTACACCATCGCGGATATCAACCAGAAAAATAATTACATCAGCACCAGCTATAGCAGCCTGCACCTGGGTTCTAATTTTTTGGGTCAAAGACGAACCTGACCTCGGCTCAAGCCCACCGGTGTCTACCAGGGTCACCTCCCGACCCATCCAGTGGACATCAGCAAAAATACGGTCGCGCGTCGTTCCCGGCAGGTCTTCAACAATAGCTACCATTCCTCCTGCCAGACGGTTAAACAGCGTCGACTTGCCAACATTAGCTCTACCGACAATAGCTATGACTGGTTTGACCAAACTACTGGCTCCTGAAAAAGGTGCTCAGCCTGCCATGGTTTTAAGCATACCATCCCACAACCACCCTGTCTAGCCACCGCCAAAGAGGTGGACAAGCAATGCCTTCTGGACATGCAATCTGTTCTCAGCCTGATCGAAGACCACTGACTTCGGGCTGTCCAGGACTCCGATCGCAACCTCCTCACCATGGTGTGCTGGCATAGGATGCATCAAGATGGCATCCAGCTTTGCCCTGGAAAGTAACTTTTCATCGACTTGATAACGTGCAAAATCCTTTCTGCGTTTATCAGCCTCGGCTTCCTGCCCCATACTCGTCCAGACATCTGTATATACCACGTCGACTCCGCTTACAGCCTCTTCCGGCTCCTTTGTAAGCAAAATCTGGCTGCCACTGTCGGCAGCAAATTTTCTTGCCTTCTCTAGGACCTCGCCCTTGATCTCGTATCCCGAGGGAGAGGCAATCCGGAAATGGACCCCCGCCATAGAACTTGCCAGAAGCAAGCTGTGTGCGACGTTGTTACCATCACCGATAAAAGCTAGAGCTAGCCCTTCCAGCTTCCCTTTCTTCTCCAACACCGTCAGCAGATCACCCAGTGCCTGGCACGGATGCTCATGGTCAGAAAGTGCATTGATAACAGGCACACTGGCATACCGGGCTAAGACCTCCAGAGTCTGGTGAGAAAATGTCCTGGCAATGATGCCATCCACATAACGGCTCAGCACCCGGGCAACATCTGGGACAGGCTCCCGCTTGCCCAGCCCCACCTCATCAGGGGACAGGTAAAAACACTGCCCCCCAAGTTGCCGTATCGCCACCTCAAAGCTCGCCCTGGTGCGCAACGAGGGCTTCTCAAAGATAAGGGCGATGATTTTGCCCCTCAACACCGATGGTGCCTTCCCGCGTTTCAGCTTCAAGGCATTGCTGATCAGACCAGCTACTTCTTTGTTATTCAAGTCAGCTACAGAAAGAAGGTCTTTTCCTTTCATGCGTGTTCACCGGACAGGTCCTTGCTAATTGAATCTAGTATACCACACGGCACCAGCAATGGTATATAATTGGCGAAGGGGGTGATAGCTTCTCTATCATTGACTGCTATTATGGGTGGAGCAAGTCCTTTATTACTATTATTCGACGGCAATGCTCTGGTGCACCGTGCCTTCCATGCGCTTCCGCCGCTGACCGTAGCCAGGACAGGAGAAATGGTAAATGCGGTCCAGGGCTTTGTCAGCACTTTGCTCAAAGTACTTAATGAAATCAAGCCGACTCACTGGGCAATCGCCTTTGACCGCCCCACGCCAACATTCCGTCACGAAAAATTTGAAGACTACAAAGCCCAGCGCCCCAAGACACCCGATGAGCTTGTGTCCCAGATAAAGCGGGTACACCAGCTAGCAGATGCATTTCACATCCCCGTTTTCGAGATAGATGGTTTCGAGGCTGATGACGTCCTCGGCACTCTGAGCCACCAGGCAAACGAACAGGGTATAGATACTATCATCGTCACCGGAGACAACGACGCCCTTCAGATAGTCAATCCAAAGACAAAGGTGCTCGCCCCTAGAAGAGTATTCAGCGATACCGTGCTCTACGATGAATCACTGGTGAAGGAAAAGTATGGCATATCTCCAGAACAGCTTGCCGATTTCAAAGCTCTCATCGGTGACCCTTCAGACAACATCCCCGGTGTCCCGGGTATTGGCGAAAAGACTGCTGCTAGACTGCTCAGTCAATTTGGCAACCTGGATGAAATCTATGCCCATATCGATGAAATCAGCCCGGAGAAGCTACAAACGCTGCTCCAGCAGCATAAAGACCTGGTCTTCCGTAACAGGGAACTAGCCCGAATAGTGACCTCAGTACCCGTAACACTCGATCTGACTGGCTGCCGTGTCACCGCGTATGACCGTCAAAAAGTGGTCGAACTCTTCCGCGAGCTTGGCTTCGCTCAATTGCTGTCCAGGTTACCGCAGGAAATCGGCGCGACAGAGGCGACCACCACCCGGGTAAAGACGCCGATCAAAGGCAATTATCACACAGTGACAACCCGGGATGCGCTCGAAGGACTGCTGGCACGGCTTTCTACCGCTAAAGAATTTGCCATCGACCTTGAGACATCGAGTAAAGAGGCGATGACAACTACACTGGTCGGCATCTCCCTCTCGCTCGTACCGGGAGAAGCCTGTTACATACCGGTGGGACACCGCAGCTTGGGCGATGTGGACCAGCTACCGTTATCATGGGTTATCGAAAGACTCAGACCCGTCATTGAAGACAGGCAAAAAAACAAAATAGCTCACAACGGGAAGTTCGATATGATAGTGCTCGCCGAACACGCTGTCGGACTCCAAAACCTCTCTTTCGATACCATGCTCGCCGCCTACTTGCTTGGAGAAAAAGCCCTGAACCTTAAAGCCCTGGCTTTTAACCGACTGGGGGTGGAGATGACACCTATCGAGGACCTGATCGGCAAGGGGACAAAACAGATTTCCATGGCAATGGTACCTATAGAACAGGTTGCCCAGTACGCCTGTGCTGATGCCGATATAGCACTCAGGCTTAAAGAGCAACTGGAGAGCGAGCTCCGCCGTGAAGGGCTGTGGCAACTCTTCACCGAGATAGAAATGCCGCTGGTCCCGGTCCTTGTAGCCATGGAGAGGAACGGTGTGGCTCTGGACCTGGAGTTGCTTCGTGACATGTCCCATAACCTGGGCAGAGAGATGATGAGGATAGAGACTGAAATCTATAATTGTCTCGGACACAGATTCAACGTGAACTCCTCCCAGCAACTTTCTCAAGTCCTCTACGGAGAACTAAGACTGCCCAAGCCGCGAAAGACGAAGAGCGGTTACTCCACCGAAGCCTCAGCACTTGAGGACCTCAAAGGTGCCCATCCCATAATTGAACTCGTACTGCAATACCGACAGCTTGCCAAACTTAAGTCCACCTACACAGATGCCTTCCTGGAACTCATCAATCCCAAGACCGGTAGGCTGCATACCAGCTTCAACCAGACAGGAACGGTCACTGGAAGGCTCTCCTCTAGCGAACCCAACTTACAGAACATACCTGTGCGAGGTGAACTGGGCGGCAGAATAAGGCAGGCAATAGTCTCCCCACCTGGCTGGCACCTCCTCTCCGCAGACTACTCTCAAATAGACCTCAGAGTCCTAGCCCACATTTCACAGGACCCGGAGCTTATCGCCACTTTCCTGAGAGACGAAGACGTGCATGCTGCCACAGCATCTCGCGTTTTCAACATCCCACCGGAAAAAGTGACCCCTGAAATGCGCCGCGTTGCCAAAACGGTGAATTTCGGCGTCATCTACGGAATGAGCGATTACGGACTGGAGCAAGCTACCAGCTTCACCCGTGAGGAAGCAGCCCGGTTTATCGCCTCCTACTTCGAAAAGTACCCCGGCGTCAAGAAATATATCGAAGATACCAAGAGGCAAGCCAGAGAGACCGGCTATGTTCAGACGGTGATGGGCAGGAGACGGTACATCCCGGAGATAAACTCCCCAAACCGCCAGGTGAGAGAGGCAGCAGAGCGAATGGCGATAAACATGCCGGTGCAGGGCACCTCCGCCGATATAATCAAAATCGCCATGGTCAGACTCCACCACGAGATGATAGACCGCCGACTGAAAAGCAAAATGCTACTTCAGGTGCATGACGAACTCGTCTTTGAAGTGCCCCCTGAAGAACTCGATATCATGAGACGGCTCGTTTCCGAAATCATGCCCAACGCCCTCAAGCTCAGGGTGCCTCTCAAAATAGACATCAAAGTGGGCAAAAACTGGGCAGAGATGGGATAAAGTGCCTGAGCTGCCTGAAGTCGAGACCATAAAAAGAGAGCTTGAGCCGCACATAATAGGTAAAAAAATTACCGCGGTCACCGTTTACGATGCCAGGATAGTTTACCCTCTATCAGCAAGTGCATTTCAAGGCGGAATCACAGGTCAAAGGATAGAAAACCTGAGGCGCCGCGGCAAATATCTCCTTTTCCAACTGTCCAATAGCAGTCACCTGGTAGTCCACCTCAGAATGTCGGGGGCACTATTGCTGAACCCATCAGGACCCCTCCCGCACACCCGGCTCGTCCTCCATTTCGACGACGGGAGCGAACTCGTCCTGACCGACCGCAGGCGTTTAGGAATAGTGTTACTAATAGACAGCGAAAAGCCAGTAGAGGACAGGCTTGGACCCGAACCATTGGAACCCCGGTTCACTGTAGAGGAGTTCGCAAATCGATTACACCGGCGACGGGCGCCGATAAAGGCAGTGCTTTTGGACCAGAAAGTCATCGCTGGCATCGGCAATATGTATGCCGATGAAGCCCTATTCCAGGCTAGAATCCACCCACTGCATCCCGCTGGCGACCTTTCACCAGAGGAAATCCAGAGGCTTTATAATGCCATTAGAGAAATACTGTGCTCGGCTATAGACAATAAAGGGGCAAGCGTAGACACCTACCAGCGTCCCGGTGGCGAGCTGGGCACAGCCCACTTCAGCTTCAATGTAGCCCACTGCAGAGGCGAACCCTGTCATATATGTGGCACCCCTATTCAGCGCCTCGCCATTAGAAACCGTGGCAGCTACTTTTGCCCCAACTGCCAGAAGTATTGACAATCGTGTTATAATTGGCTCGAAAAGCTAAGAGGCGGGGGTTGGACTTACATTGCTTATTATTACCAGCCTGTAGAATAAAAGGCTGGCTTGTGCTCGTTCCGCAGTAACGTTCCGCCTATGAAACCCGGTAAATCAGTCAGACAGGAGGTGAGTAATAATGTAGATGTTTGTTTGAAAGATCGAGTGGACCGATTTCAGAGGGAGGTTACAGATTGAGAAAATTCTTATTCATCGTTTTTGCTCTGGTGCTAGCGGCACCCTTCGTCGCACTGCCAGTAAATATGGCAGCAGAGACAGCTTCGCCAGCACAAATTGCCCCTGCAACTCCGGCAGCACTGACCGCAGATGAGAAGGCTATCATCGATGAAATCCTTCGAGAACTCGATGCTGCCCGCAAGATGACCACCAATAAGGACATACAAAACCAGCTTGGTGTCATCAGGGACTGGACCAGAAAGGTCATGACGTTAATCGAACAAGGCAATGATAAAGGTGCTCTGGAGATCAAATATCTCATTGCCAGGCGGCTGGAGGAGTTGATAAACCAGCTGCCTACGCTGACTCCAGGCGCTGCAACCACCGCCACAGCGGCTCCATCGGTCAACCCGTTATATGAAGAGCTGGTGAGAATCCGGGCTAAGATAGAAAAGCTTATAGCCATCGAAGAGCGAGAGGTACCGACCATGGTAACCCCACGGCCACCGGAAATTACCCGTCCCCCGGAGATGGAAAAGCTAATTGTCTATTCCGCCAAGTTCCTCTGTGGACCTGCCTTCGGCGGCGAAGGTGTTCAGCCCGGCTCCTACTCAACAGCCATCAATATACACAACCCACATAATTACACCGTTTACTTATACAAAAAGGCAGTGATTGCCCAGCGAGAAGACGAGCCTCGAGGCAGAATTTCAGGCTTCCGAAAGGTTGTTCTGGCTCCAGATGAAGCCATCGAAGTGGACTGCATCGACATCTCCAGCTTCTTTGGACCTCAAGAGGTAAGTGCGTACCAAGCACCTTCCCAGCAGGCAACACCCGTCGGAGCGTCATCTGCCACACCGAGCATAGCGACTTCGGTCACACCTGTAAACCAGGTCGTGCGCTTCATCAAAGGGTTTGTAGTCCTCTATACCACTGCTCCGCTTGATGTTGTTGGGGTCTATACTGCCAGCACACCCAACGGCTTCAGTCTGGATGTAGAACACATACCTCAGAGCACGGTTGGCGTACTGCCCATACCTGTACCTGAGGAACCTACCGGGCAGGCTTGCCCTGCCGGCTGCTACTGCATGACCAAGGACGATGCAGTTGCTAAATTCGGTCCTGATGCCACCCTGTGCCAGAGAGAGCCTTGCGATAAGGATGCCAGCGGCAACCCCATGTACTGCTGGAAGCCATCTGAAATAGCTAAGTGTCCTGAAGGGTGCCTCTGCATGACCGTAGAAGCAGCAAAACAGCGTGGCTATACCGATAGGTGCATGGCAGACCCCTGCGGGCGTGACCAGTACCAGAACCTGATGTACTGCTTCAAGGTACCCTCAGGGGAGGCTTGTCCCACTGGCTGTGTGTGTCTGACAAAGGATGAAGCTTATAAGAGGTATGGCGATAAACTCACTCTCTGCCAGGAAAAGCCCTGCGGTCGCGAAGGCAATATCGAAAAGTATTGCTGGAAAGTGCCCACCACCGAGTCGTGTCCTACAGGATGCACCTGTCTGGCTAAAGAAGAGGGATATAAACTGGGCTACGAGGTATGCCAGGAGCAGCCATGTGGTTACGATGAGAAGCTCAGCATGGCAAAACTGTGCTTCCGCAGACCGACAACACAAGCCTGTCCATCAGACTGTAAGTGCCTTACCAAAGAGGAGGCAGCACGTTCCGGACTCACCACACTATGCCAGGAACAGCCCTGTGGGTACATAGAGGGACCGCAGACAGGTATGCGCACTCCCCAGTACTGCTGGAAACCAACACTGCAGTCGTGCCCTGCGGGATGTGCCTGTCTGACAGATGCTGAGGCAAAGAGGTTAGGCTACACCAGCCTGTGCCAGGGGCAGAGAGTTCTCTGCGGTTACGATGCACAGCAGAACCCGCAGTACTGCTTTACCAAGCCGCCGGAGGTAACTCAACCCAAAGTAGGCAGAATCGTAATCGACCCGGTGAGCGACCGCAATCCAGTGGGTACCAGACACAATCTTACCATCTCAGTCTATGACACGAATGGTAACTCTATGGCAAATGTGCGAGTGAAAATCAGCCATACCGGAGCACACACATTTGCACCCATTGAACTTGTCACCGATGTCAACGGTAAAGCTGGCTATTATTACGATGGCAAAAATGTGGGTACCGACACCATAGTGGCTACGGCAGACGGGGTGTCAACCAAAGCCACAAAGGAATGGTACCAGGTAGTCAAGCCAGCTAAAATCGACCTATCCCCCAGCACCGGGCGCAACGCACCGGGACAGAGGCACACCGTCGTCGCCACCGTCTGGGGCTCAGACGGCAACCCTATGGCGGGCGTCACGGTCAACTTCTCAGTGACAGGTACCAACAACCTCAGTGGCAGCGCTACCACCGATAGCAACGGTAAGGCATCGTTCAGCTATGCCAGTAAGCTTGAGGGTAAAGACACCATCACTGCCACCGTCGATAACCTGCGTGCCACCGCCACCAAGTACTGGGAAGTCCTCAGATAACCTGTAAGGCAGCCAGGGGCTACAAGTCCCTGGCTGCCTTATTTTGCCTCAAGGCTAAGCCGGGAGAAGTTTAGCCAGAGCCGCTCTAAGGCGTTTTAGGCAGCGCTCCTTGCCCAGTACCTCCATCGTCTGGAAGAGCGGCGGCGCTGCTGTCCTTCCAGTAACAGCCACGCGGAGCAGACCAAAGTAAACACCGGTCTTCAGTTGTAGTTCCTCCGCCAGAGGACGCACGAGATTCTCTAGAGTTGCCGCATCCCAGTCCTGCAACCCCTCCAAACGAGCAATAGTGGTCTGAAGCGATTTGGTAGCTTCGTCAGGCGTAAGCTTTTCTAAAAACAGCTTCGCCTCATAATCAAGCTCCTCAGCAAAGAAGAACTCGGTAAGGTGGGCTACTTCTCCGAGCGTCCTCGCCCTGTCCTGTATCAGCGGCATGATGCGGCGGACATAATCCTGGTCTAGCGGTCTGCTAATGTCGGAGGACAAATTTTTCTCCAGGAAAGGCGAAGCCCTCTGTATAAATTCATCCAAGCTTAAACTCCTGATGTAAACGCCATTCATCCAGTCGAGCTTTTCTCTATTGAACACCGCAGGGTTTTTGCTTACCCGTTCCAGAGTGAAATTTTTCGCTATCTCCTCCCTGCTCATCAACTCAGTCTTATCGTCCAGCGACCAGCCAAGTAAAGCTAGAAAGTTAAACATCGCCTCTGGTAAATAGCCAGCCTCCATATACTCAGTGACAGCGGTGGCACCATGCCGCTTACTTAGCTTCGACCTGTCAGGTCCCAGAATCATGGGTAGATGGGCAAATTTCGGTGGTTCCCATCCCAGAGCTTGATAAAGCAATACGTGGCGGGGAGTGCTGGAGAGCCACTCGTCAGCCCTCAAAACATGGGAAACTTCCATAAGGTGGTCGTCCACTATATTGGCAAGGTGATAGGTAGGATAACCGTCAGACTTGAGAAGCACAAAATCGTCCAGGCTGTTGTTTTGAAACACTATCTCTCCCCGAAGCAAGTCCTGAAATACAGTCTGTCCCTCGAGAGGGGTCTTAAAGCGGATCACAGGCACAATACCCTGCGATTCCAGCTCAGCCCGCTGTGATCGGGTCAGATAGCGGCAGTGGCGGTCGTACCCCGGCGGTTGCTTGCGTTTCATCTGCTCTTCCCTTACAGACTTTAATCGTTCAGGTGAACAGTAGCAATAGTAAGCCCGGTCAAGCGCTATCAGCTTCTCTGCCACTTCACGGTAAATATTTAAACGTTGTGACTGAAAATAAGGTCCTTCATCCCAGTCCAGCCCCAGCCAGCGCAGGCTATCGATTATAGCCTCGGTTGCACCCTCAACCAGCCGCTCCCGATCAGTATCTTCGATACGCAAGATGAAGACGCCATCATTGTGACGGGCAAAAAGCCAGTTAAACAGCGCAGTCCTGATATTACCCAGATGAGGATATCCCGTAGGACTGGGAGCAAAGCGGACGCGTACCTGCGACTCAAACATAGCCAGCCTGACTCCGGAAATAGGTCCTGCTAAATGATGGTTGTCTCACCGGAAGCTTTACCACATAAGTGTCAGCAATCTTATCATGGACTCCCTGTTTTTTGGCATCGAATGCGACCATAACAAAGCCGACCAGTAAAGTTAGTGCCGTGACCACATATCCCCAGCCGCGGCGCAAAGCACACTGCCAGTCCACCGGCAAACCCTCAGCCTGGATAACCTTTATCCCCAGCACCATTTTACCGGGCGTTTGTCCACACCACCACCAGAAAGCTATCCAGTAAGCAAATGAGAACACAAGTCCAGATGGCAACCAGACAACCGGCGTTCTGAAGAAATAGTACAATGAGCCAACGACAACTCCTAGAAGCAGAAGGTCTATCAACCCCGCACCCAATCTAACCCAGAAGCCAGCATATTCCAGAGAAACTTCCTTCAATTCTTGCCGCAATCTTCACCCTCGAAAGCCCTAACGCCAGAAACAAATTCAGATTGACCTGTCACTAAAACTCAGAAAGCGCCTATGCGGCTCAACTCAATGGAAGAGATAGACTAAGAAGGCAGGATAGCAGCACTTAGCTACAGTCTATTTCTTGGTCAGGATGCGGTACATCCCTTCCAGCTCGCTCAGGCGCTTCCGCAGTCGCTCCGTCAGTTGCTCCGCCTGTTTCAGAGCATTCCTGGTATCCTCCATATCAGACTGAATCTTGAAAAGCAACTCATTTCTGCGGATACCCAGATCGGCTTCAAAAGACTCGAGGTCGCCATATTCGCTTTTCCCGAGGAGTTGCGAATATAACTCGCTCTCACGCTGCATCTGCCCCTTCTTAATCTGCTCAAAGGGCTTGCTTGCGTCTTTCATTATGCTCCAAAGCCTCTTTCAAATACAATTTAACACATTACCTGATTATTGGCAACCAGTACCGAACGATTCCCCAGGATATGTCGCCCTCTCAATTCATCAACAGCCCTCTTCAAGTCAGCCGGTAGCTCACTGATGAACTCCCGGTATTCACCATTTTGCGGCAGGCGGAAGCCAAGGCGGCAGGCATGGACAAATTGACGCTTCACAAAATCAGACCTGATACCATACACAGCGTCACCAATTACAGGATAACCTATAGCAGCTAGATGGACCCGTATTTGATGGGTACGACCGGTCTCGGTACTGATATCCAGCAAACTGTGGTCACCAATGTACTCTCTGACTCTGTACATCGTCCTCGCCGGTCTGCCAGCCTTGACCACAGCCATGCGTTTGCGGTCAGTCGGGTCGCGTCCAATCGGAGCCTCGATGATGCCCCGCGACGGGGAAAGCCTACCTTTGACCAGCACAAGATAACCTTTAGACACCGCACCTCGTTTGAACTGCTCCACCAAGTACTGCTGGGTACGACTGTTCTTGGCAATAACCATCACGCCGGAGGTGTCTTTATCCAGACGATGGACGATACCCGGGCGCATATTACCACCAAAACCGGCAAGGTCAGGGCACCGTGCCAGAAGAGCATTGACCAGTGTATGGGCTGTGTGCCCTGGTGAAGGATGGACCACCAGCCCGGCTGGCTTATCTATCACCACCAGGTCACTATCCTCATAGAGCACAGCCACAGGAATCTCTTCCGCGAGCAGTATGGACTCTTCCAGAGGCGGCATGTGAATACAGACCTCATCTCCGGGCTCCACTTTCTGACTCGCTTTAGCTTCCTCCCCGTTCACCAGAACATCCCCTTGCCTGATCAGCTTCTGGATGCTAGAGCGGGACAGTTCGGGAAATTCACCAGCCAGATATTTGTCGAGCCGGCTTACTGCCCGCCTGGCTGTAAACCTAATCTGTGACTTCTGGAGTTCCGCCATCGCTTTTCCGCAGACCCTGAAATATAAACACCAGTAAAGCTATAACACCCACCGTTATCGCCGAATCAGCCACATTGAAAGCCGGCCAGTGGAAGTCCCGCCATAATCTGACATCTATGAAATCAGTTACACAGCCGAAACGAAACCTGTCTATCAAATTGCCGATAGCGCCACCGAAAACCAGCGCCAGAGCCAGGCTACCCAGCTTGCTGGACTGACGGAAATAGCGAGAAAATAGCAAAATTGCCGCCAGACCCGCTACCGCTGCCAGCGTTATCAAAACAGACTGTCGGGCAAATATGCCAAAAGCTGAGCCGGGATTACAAATATGGCAAAAGCTCAAACAGCCAAAGACAGGTACAACCTCCAGAGGTGCTACGCGATCCCTCAGCAACTGCTTGGTGAGCTGGTCAAACACCACTACCCCGACCACAGTAAGAACAAACAGCACCCCCTGTCGCCAGCTACCGTAAAAGTTTACCCCTGGTGTTCTTTGTTTGACGTGCTTTGCATTCAAGACACAGACTTGCCTGTGGTAAAGCCTCGAGTCTGGCTGGCTCTATCGGTCGACCGCACACATCGCATAAGCCATAAGTGCCAGCCTCATACTTCTTTAAAGCGTGCTCCACTTCAACCAGCGCAGTGGTCAAGCGCTTTTCCAGAGTCAGTCTCTTCTCAAGTTCAAATACCTCGGTAGCACTTTCCTCCCTCTTCCCAAAAGGACTCCCCTCCCGCTGTCCATCCACAGACTTCTCTTCAGCCTTCAATTGCTGAAGTTCGCTCATCAAGCGGGCTTGTTCCTGTTTTAAGCGCTCATAAAGTTCAGTATAGTCAGCCACTTTACACCGGAAACACATCAATAGATTTGTAAACTCTATTCTAACTAACCCTAGCTAGTAACGCAAGTTCAACCAGCCTGGACCTTCAGTCAAACATAAGCCGGAGCTGGCGGATAGTATTGACCGCCTGACCACGCCAGTGGTTATTAGCAAAGATAAATGTCACCCTCGCCTGACTTTCTATCTTGCTTATCTTCGGCACCCATTCCCTTAGTTCTTCAGCAGAATAAGTATAGTCGTATCTTTCGTAGGCATGTTCATGCTGCCACCATTTGGTAGCATTACGCCCGTGAAAACGCACATAGCCTACCTCACTGGTCACCTCGGCGACCGGGGGCAAAAGCCCGGACAACCTCGGTTCATCAACACAGCAAAAACCCATATTACAGCTACGCAACCATGCAAAGACCTCGCTCCGCAACCAGTTAGCATTGCGAAACTCAACAACCAGAGGCAAGTCCCCTAAATATTCCCGAAACACTTTCAGATAGTCGCGGTTGACACGGTTACAGGCAAAGCTGTAAGGGAACTGTGCCAGCACACAGCCAAGCTTTTTAGCTTCAATAAAAGGATGCAGCACACTAATAAAGGCGGAAAAATCATCCTTGTCAGGCTGCCTTTCATGCGTCAGCTTCTGGGGCGCTTTGACCGAAAACAGAAAACCTTCCCCGGTCTTATTAATCATAGCCTCGATAACAGAGAGACGGGGCAAAGCATAGAAAGTCGAATTCAATTCCAGGGCATTAAACTCACGAGCATAGTAGACTAGCCAGTCCTGCCGCCTCATACCACGAGGATAAAAGCTACCTACCCAGTCATTGTAGCTGAAGCCAGAAGTGCCAAAATAGAGCATCCTACCGCCACACCTCAGTCACCAAGCAGACCGCAATACCGCTCTCTGTCCTCCTAAAGAGCTTGAATAATCGCCCACACTCCAATCACAATAAGATAAATTCCTATAAGATAATTAAGTATCTTGGGGAAAATCATCACTATAATGCCAAAAATAAGTGTCAAAATACCCATCAACAGACCACTTATATGCAATACATTCGGCATTCTGCATCCCTCCTTGTTTTATCTCTAAGCGCCAGGGTTAGCCCTGGCATTGTTAGCCCGGGCAGCGCTGATCACACCACGCACACCCTGAATCCGTGACAATAAATGTGTCAACTCAGCCATGTTTGCTATCTCCAGTGTGGCAAAAACCGAGATGACATCGTCATGATATACGGTGCTGATACCAGCTATATTCACTTTGGCATCAGCCACAATAGTGGTAATGTCCCGCAGCAGACCGACACGGTCCCAGGCATCGATCTGAATATCCACGGGATACACCTGCTGGACTTTACCCCAGCTCACTTCAATCAATCGTCTTTTGTCCTCGACATTTTGAATGTTAATGCAGTCCTTGCGATGCACGGAGACACCCCGACTCCGGGTAATATAGCCGATAATAGCATCGCCGGGCACCGGACGACAGCAATTAGCCAGATGACTGAGCAGGTCACCGACACCGAGCACCTGTATCCCGCCGGCAGCCGCCGTCTTGCCGCCGGGGGCTTTGGTCACCGGTGGCACAATTTCAGGCTCAGCCACCAGCTTGAGCGCTAGCTGGTGAGGAGTTATGCCGCCGTAGCCAATAGCCGCTAGAAAATCGTCCAGGTTCTCATAATCGAACAGGAGGGCAGTCTCCTCCAGATTGGCAATAGTGATACCAAGGCGCTTGAGTTCCCTCTCCAGAATTTGCCGTCCACGTTCTATGTTCTGCGTCCTCTCCTGTTTCTTGAACCACTGTCGTATTTTCTCGCGCGCATGAGGAGTCTTTACAAAACCGAGGTCAGGATTCAGCCAGTCGAGGCTCGGACCCCTGTCAGCCTTTGTGGTCATTATCTCCACAATTTCTCCGTTCTTCAGCTCGTAGTCCAGAGGTACCAGCTTGCCATTCACTTTGGCACCGATACATCGATGACCTAATTCGGTATGTATCCGATAAGCAAAGTCCAGCGGTGTCGCACCTTTGGGCAACGCCTTTATCTCACCTTTGGGTGTAAAAACAAAGACTTGGTCGAGCAATAGCTCCGTTTTTAGCGACTCCATGAACTCTTCGCTGCTCAACTCACTCTGCCATTCAATAAGCTGACGAAACCAGGCTATCTTCTCCTCAAAACTCCCCTCCTCCTTGCTGCCCTCCTTATAACGCCAGTGTGCAGCCACCCCAAAATCAGCAGTGCGATGCATCTCATAAGTACGAATCTGTATCTCCAGCGGCGTGGTGCCTTGACACATTACAGTGGTATGCAAGGACTGATACCCATTGTCTTTAGGATTGGCTATGAAATCGTTAAATTCCTCCGGTATCGGGTGCCACAGATTATGGACAACTCCCAGCGCTTTGTAACAATCGGGCACTGTGTCCACCAGGATACGGACTGCAAATAGGTCATGTATATCATTAAAGTCACGCCCCTGAGTTGCATAGCGCCTCATTTTTTCATAAATGCTATAGATATGCTTGGGACGACCAAAAACATCAGCCTTAACATCGGCTTTCTCTAGTTCCTGCTTCAGTACTTGCACAACTTCGTTTATGAAACTTTCCCGTTGGGTACGCCTAGCTGCCACCAGACGAGCAATCTTGTGGTACTCTCGTGGCTCCAGATAACGAAAAGACAGGTCTTCCAGTTGCCACTTCAACTGCCATATACCGAGCCTGTGCGCCAGCGGCGCATATACTTCCAGCGTCTCCTGCGCGATCTGACGCCTCTTCTCTGGCGATAAAACCCCCAGAGTGCGCATGTTATGCAATCGGTCAGCTAGCTTTATGAACACCACCCTTAAGTCCTGCGCCATAGCCAGCAACATCTTCCTCAAGTTCTGCACCTGGGACTCCTGTCTGCTATCTCCATCACCCTTCCACGATAATTTACCCAGCTTGGTAGTACCATCAACCAGCCTGCTCACCTCAGGACCGAACTTGGTTTCTACCTCAGACAAAGAGACGCCGCAGTCCTCCAATACATCATGGAGCAAGGCTGCCGCTAAAGTGGTGGCATCGAGTTGAAGACCAGCCAATATCATAGCTGTCTGCACCGGATGCTCCAGAAATGGCTCACCTGTCTTGCGCACCTGACCCTCGTGGGCACGGCTGGCAAACTCATAGGCTGACTTGACCAGGTCCAGCTTATCAGGGGGCAAGTACTCTCTTGCTTTTTCTAGCAAAACATCACCGCTCATCCTGACCGCAACCTCTCTTCTTGTAGTATAATAGTCCAAAAAAAGTAGCTGCGCAAATTAAGTCCGCTTAGCTCAGGCACCGAAATTCAATCGGGAGGTGAAAGATGGAGCACAAGGAGGGTAAATTTGAAGGGAAAAAGAACCTCACCCTTTACTACCAGTGCTGGCTGCCAGAAATAAGACCAAAAGCTATACTGCTGATTGCCCATGGTCTGGCAGAACACAGCGGTCGATATAAAAATTTAGCCGACTACTTTGTCTCCAGAGGCTACGGTGTCTATGCACTCGACCACAGGGGGCACGGTAAATCAGACGGTACCCGTATTTACGTCGACCGCTTCGATGACTACATAACCGACCTGAGGACTTTCCACGGACTCATCCGCAAGGAAAATCCAGAGACAAAAGTCTTTCTTATAGGGCACAGCATGGGCGGGACAATCGCAGTAGCCTATTCTATCAAGTACCAGCAAGACCTGACCGGGCTGATAACCTCTGGTGCCAGCCTGACAGGCGCTGCCGCTGCGCCACCACTTCTTTTAGCCATGGCAGGCATCGCTTCAGCGCTCCTCCCCAAAGCAGGTGTCACCGTGCTCGACGCCTCAGCTATCAGCCGTGACAGGTCCGTGGTCGAGGCGTATGAAAATGACCCGCTTGTCTACCGAGGGAAAATCCCCGCCCGCACCGGCGCCGAACTGGCTCGAATGTGGAGAGAACTCCCACCGCAAATGCCTGAGATAAAGTTGCCTGTGTTAATCCTCCATGGTAGTTCCGATCATCTGGCATCGCCTCAGGGCAGCAAATTACTCTACGAAAAAGTAAGTTCAACCGATAAAACGCTCAAAATTTACGACGGACTGTACCATGAGGTGTTCAACGAGCCGGAGCGAGAGCAGGTGATGCAAGATGTGGAACAATGGCTCGACCGGCATATCTAACTAAATTTATCTACCGGAGTAAGTAAATGTCCGAATATATTTTGGTTATAGACCAGGGTACCACAGGCAGTGGTGCCCTTCTTTTTGACAGAGAAGGTAAAGTGGTCTCTATGGCTGATAGCGAGATCCAGCAAATTTATCCCCATCCTGGCTGGGTAGAACATGACCCTGCAGAAATAGTCCGCTCCTCTCTTGCAGTAGCCCGAGAGGCGCTTAATAAAGAAGGAGCAACACCTGCACAGGTCAAGGGCATTGGCATCACCAATCAGCGAGAGACCACCATCGTCTGGGAACGCTCCACTGGAAGACCTGTGCACAATGCCATTGTCTGGCAATGCCGTCGTACTGCGTCTTTGTGCGAAGGACTGAAACAAAAGGGGATGAGCCACCAGGTCCAGGAAAAGACAGGACTGGTAGTCGATGCTTACTTCTCAGCGACGAAACTGCGCTGGATTCTGGACAATATACCGGATGGGCAACGCAGGGCTGAAAACGGCGAACTGCTCTTTGGTACAGTAGATAGCTGGCTTGTCTGGAACCTCACCGGTGGCAGGGCACATGTCACCGACTATAGTAATGCCTCCCGCACCATGCTATTTAATATAAACACTCTTCAATGGGACAAAGGACTCCTTGCCTCTCTAAACATACCTGAGGTCATGCTCCCGCAGGTGATGCCCTGCAGCCATATCTATGGCGAGACTGTACCCGGTCTTCTGGGAGATGCCCGCATACCGGTAGGGGGCATAGCCGGCGACCAGCAAGCAGCCCTCTTCGGACAAGCATGCTACCAGACCGGCATGGCTAAGAACACCTATGGCACCGGCTCCTTTATTTTGCTCAATACGGGCAGCAAGCCAGTATTATCACAAAAAGGTTTGCTCACCACTATAGCCTGGGGTCTAGGAGATAAAATTACCTACGCCATGGAAGGCAGCGTCTTCATAACCGGTGCCGCAGTCCAGTGGCTAAGGGACGGCTTAAGGATCATCTCCACCGCCGCCGAAAGCGAGGTACTGGCACGCTCAGTCCCGGACAATAATGGCGTTTATTTCGTACCTGCCTTTGTTGGTCTTGGTGCCCCTTATTGGGACATGTATGCCCGGGGCACTATCGTGGGACTCACCCGCGGTACCACCGCAGCACATCTGGCAAGGGCTACTCTCGAGGCTATTGCCTACCAGGTAAAAGACGTAGTAGAAGTAATGACTGGTGAGACCGGACTCAGCATCCCCGTCCTCCGTGTCGACGGTGGTGGCACTGCCAATAGCCTGCTGATGCAGTTCCAGGCAGATATACTCGGCATACCAATCCAACAGGCAGCGGTCGCCGAGACCACCGCCCTTGGAGCGGCTTACCTCGCCGGACTGGCGGTGGGCTTCTGGAAAAACACCGATGAATTAAGCAGGCTCTGGCAAGCAGCAAAGACCTATGAGCCGAAAATGTCCTCAGACCAGCGCGAAGCACTTTATACTGGCTGGAAACGGGCAGTACAGCGCGCTATGGGCTGGGCACAAACGGAAAGACAAGGAGAGAAATGAAAAGGGATATCACCAGTCTCCCGGCTGAGACCTTCGACCTTATCATAATCGGCGGGGGTATCATTGGCACCGGCATCGCCCGGGATGCTGCTATGCGAGGCATCAAGACATTACTCCTCGAAAAGGATGACTTCTCTTACGGCACCACCTCCCGTTCCTCGCGCCTCATCCATGGCGGCTTGCGCTACCTGAGACGACTGGAATTCAAGCTGGTACGGCAGGATATGAAGGAAAGGGAGATATTGCTGAGGATTGCCCCTCACCTCATCCACCCACTACCGTTCATCATTCCTATGACCCGTTCCATCGACAGGGCAGCCCTGCCCCTCGGTATGCTCCTTTACGACATTCTCTCCTTCGACAAAACGATGCCATCACACCGCTACCTATCTAAAAGGGAGACCCTTGATTTGGAACCCACTCTGGATATCAAAAACCTGGCAGGCGCCTATCTATATTACGATTGCCAGGTGCCCTTTGCAGAACGACTTTGTCTGGAAAACGCCCTCTCAGCCGCTGAATACGGCGCCTCGGTAATAAACCACGCCAGAGTCACCGGCATCCTGAGAAAAAGCGACACTGTTTATGGAGTGGAAGTACAAGATACGCTGACGGGTGAGAAATATCAGGCAAAGGGACGCCTGGTGGTGAATGCCGCTGGACCGTGGGTGGACACCATAACTGCGCTTTTGCATCACAACATCAGACCCATGATACGCCGTACCAAAGGAATACATCTCCTCGTCCCCCAGCTCTCCCGGCACGCTTTAGTATGTTTTGCTCGCAGCGATGGACGCCTTTTCTTCGTCCTCCCCTGGCAAAACTACTCCCTCATCGGGACCACAGATACCGACTATCACGGCGATCCAGACACTGTGCATGCCGAGGTAGACGATGTCGTTTATTTAGTATCCGAAACACAGCGCGTTTTCCCGTCGCTCAAAAAAGAGGACATCTGGTATACCACCGCCGGACTCCGGGCACTGGCTGGCGATAGCTCCAAAAAAGCTTCAGACGTCACCCGATCGCACAAAATTGTCGATCACGAGCAAAAGCATGGCATCACTGGTCTTATTTCGGTGCTCGGCGGCAAGATAACCGGCTACCGTGCCATAGCTGAAGAGATTGTAGACCTGGTATGCCGCAAATTGAAGCTTGAAGCCGCCTGCCGCACTGCAGAGACCGCCCTCCCCGGCGCCCCGGCGGTACCACCGGAGAACGTAGACAAACTAGCCAGTGAATACCACTTACCCCTCAAAACAGCCTCTCACCTTGCCTCCCTATATGGCTCACGCATCCTGCAAGTGCTCAAACTAGCTGCCAGAGACGAAAAAGCCCGCCAGCCCATCTGCCCCCATTGCCCGGACATACTAGCCCAGATAGAGCACGCCATCACCGACGAATCTGCTCTCACGATAGGCGATTTTCTGCTGCGCCGCAGCGATATCGGTCTTGCCCCCTGCCAGGGACTGGATGCCGTGGACAAAGTGGCTGAAGAGATGGGGCGACTCCTCGGCTGGAGCCATAATGAACGCCAGCGGCAAATAGAGACCTACCGCCAGCAGACAGCCCTGAACCTGCTATTCCGAACCACCAGCTCAAAATCGTAAGTGTATAAACAACCCGGTAGACTGTTGGATAATTGCATCAGCGCCAAAAAGCCCTTTTCCCGTAGCTCTTGAAGCCCTTCCTTCAAGAAGGCATACAACATGTCTTTTCTACCTCTGATTGCCGGGTGGTAAGTCGAGACGAGAAGAGGACTACGGCTAGCACGTTCCCATACTGACTAATAGTAGCCGGTCATAGTGTCAACTATTCTGTGTAAGAGAGAAGACATCGCCCGTCGCCTTATTGCAGTGTTGAACAATCTATCGTTTTGTGGAATTATGCGCTCTTCCTGCCACTGCCCATGTTTAATTTTGTCTTTGAATAGTGTAAACTACACATGAACCACCGAGCTAATCATGGACGTGTTGGAAAGCAAGGCTGCTTTAACCAACAAAGAAAAAGGGGTATCTGTATACTCTAACGCGAACCCACCAACTGTCCCCAGTGAAGTCAATCAAGATACTCCACTTGAGAAGCTGAACCTGAACTGGCGCGAGAAGGATCTGCCTGAGAAAGAGCGAACCAAGCACGTCCATCGTCTGCATCCCTACTTGGGCAAGTTCATACCACAGCTAACAGAGGTCTTCCTACGCAAGTATTTCCGGCCCGGCGAAACCGTCTTGGATCCCTTCTGCGGCTCGGGAACAACTCTTGTCCAAGCCAACGAGCTAGGTATAAACGCAATTGGGTATGACATATCGGCGTTCAACGTGCTACTTACTCGGGCAAAGATGCAGAAATATGATGTCGTTGAGCTCCGTAAAGAGGTTTTGGACGCACTGCACAGGCTGCATAGCCTTACCCAGACGAAAGCGCAGCTGAGGCTCTGGGAAGACCGCGTCTGCGAACTGAACATTCCGGCGACTGACAGCGAGTACCTAAAGACATGGTATGCGCCAAAGGCTCTAGAACAACTGCTGACATATCGCTATCTGATTGAGAAGGAAGGGTATCTGTATCAGGACCTAATGAAAATAATCTTGTCACGCTCAGCCCGTTCGGCTCGTCTGACCACCCATTATGACTTGGATTTCCCCAAAAGCCCGCAGACCGAATCCTACTGGTGTTACAAGCACTCCAGGATATGCTCCCCAACTGCGGAGGCTTTCAAGTTCATCCACCGGTACAGCCTCGATACAATACGCCGCGTAGAAGAGTTCGACGTATTTCGTACTAATGCAAAAACTGAGGTTTATCATGCGGACAGCCGGATTGTTGAATTTCCACCAATTGATGGCGTAATCACAAGCCCGCCCTACGTTGGACTCATTGATTATCACGATCAGCACGCGTACGCTTATCACCTGTTGGGACTCGAAGACAAACGCGCTGCTGAGATAGGGTCAGCGGCTAATGGCTCAAGTAGCAAAGCGAAGCAGCAGTATCAAAAGGACATCGCGACGGTCTTTCGCAATTGTGTGAAAGCGATGAAAAGTGGCGGGTGGCTGATCGTGGTTATCCACGATTCTGCCAACTTGTATCCAGAGATAGCCTCCATGTGTGGGGTCGACGCAATCGCAGTACTACACCGTCATGTGAACCGCCGTACCGGCAGGCGCTCCAGCGAGTTCTACGAGTCGATTTTCGTCTGGCGGAAGCCATAGAAGGAAAATGGTTCCAAGATAGGGAGTTGACAGATTGGACGAGAACAAAGACATAAAGACTGCCATCCAAGACGTGATCAAATTGATGATGGAGAGAGTGATGGAGCGCGTGCTAGTGACGGATCCGTTCATTAAGGAGGTACACAAAGCACAGAAACCCCTTTATGCGGCGCTAGTTCCTGATGAAATTTTCAAAGGCTCCCATTTCGAGAGGCGCTTTGTAACCCCCTTCGGTAATGCGTGGCAAAACTTGGCTGTTGTAGCAGCAAACGCTGGTCTGGGCTACGGAAGGATAAATCACCGAGTGGATGGCCTGGTGAAATCCGAGCGACTTCGAAGGATAACCGAGGTGCTCAACAACCTGGAACATGCCATAAGGGGCAAGCCGAAGGTGCAGCCAAATTGGGATACTGAGTTAAAGTATATTCTGAAAGGTAATGGCCAGGATATACCTGTCACCGTGATATGTGACATTTATGCCGAGGACCGAGCGACCAATAGACGCTATGCCTTTGAGCTTAAAGCGCCCCTGCCCAACAGTGACCAGACCAAAGTGAGCAAAGAAAAGCTGTTGAAGCTATACGCTATGGAGCCACGCCAAGTTGACGAGGCATATTTCGCTCTGCCCTACAACCCTTATGGCCGGAGGGAGAACTACAGCTGGGCCTTTCCTCAAAGGTGGTTCAATATGAAACAAGACGCAGTTGTTCTCATTGGAGAGGAGTTTTGGGAGAAGATAGGCGGTCTCGGTACCTATAAGGCCTTTATCGAGGCGGTGAACGAGATCGGCCGAGAATACAAGGAGCGCATATACCGAGAATACCTAGGCATTGAACCACCACCGGAAGCTTACGAGCCGCAGCTCTAGCCACACTCAGCCTCACCGTCAATTACCGCTCGCGCCGGTACGAAGCCGACGACCTCACCCGACAGACGCCACATATGATAATCATACAGTGCTAACGTGCTTTGCATTAGGAACCCGTGACCTTGGTTCACTCCCTCAAGATTGAACACTCCTGTTGCGCGGCAAATTAGTGCTAGGGCAGGTGATGCAAGTCACTCTGTACCCTCAAGCACACCAGGCTTTATATTACAGCGGCTTCTAGCTTAGCCATACCTTAGCATGGCTTTGTTGGTTCACTCGGCCTTAAGCCCTCCCGTAAGCCCGTTTTCCAATTCGTTATCCCGTAGCTGCTCGACGGACAGGATTTCTAGCCTCTGCGCAAAATTTGGATTCTCCAACGCGAGTTCCCTCATTGCAGAGACGAATTCTTTCTCGAGTGTATCTCTATCGAGACACGTTGTCTCACTGAGATATTTTGAGAATAATTCTTTTGCTTCCTGAACGGATATCTTTACCTGAAAGTCCTCTTGGATACTTTCTATTAGCGCCGGTATGCCGAGGGGCTTATTCCTGAAAAACCACTCTTGTCCAGCCCTTCTCCTTACATATCCCCTATCTACTTGCTCAGGCACTGTCATTCATATCCGTCCTCTGCTTTCACTGTGCAAAACTGAAAGCTGTAAGATTGGGCCTTTTATCTAACAATAGCTGCTTATTTTCCGGTTCATTATGTCTGCTATAGACCAAAATGGTCAAGTCTGAAATATCGTTCACAGCGTGTTCTCTCTGGTGCGTTGAATTACCCTACGCGAAACTAATTTCTGGCGAGAAGTGTGTCGAAGAATTATCCTACGACTGCGTATGGGTGTTATACTCTAAATAGAGACTACTTAGGAGGATGTGCATGCCATACTCGGATGAGCAACTGGAAAGACTAATGCAAGATGCAGATAAACGTGCTCACAGCGGACGTTTGGAACGCCTAAAGTTTCTATTGTCTGAAGAAGACCCGACCCCGGCTCCGGTTGATGCTCTGGCCTATGAATATTATGAGGAAGCAAGACTGTGCTGGTATGCTGGAGCATTCGTCGCAGCAATTGTAATGAGCCAGCTGGCTCTTGAGGAAACATTGCGCTCATATTATAGGGCTGCAAAAGGTGTCGGAGGCGCACTTGATAAAGTTTTAAAATATAATAAACCTGTCAAAGTAGACAATGCCAGTTTTGCTGACCTTATTAGACAAGCTGAAGCTGATGGGTGGCTTAACTCAGAGGAGGCAAATACACTTAACCAAATTCGCAAAGAATTTCGAAATCCATACGTGCATACACATGACTTAGATGCTAATGGCAAGCTTACGAAACGGAACACATTCACTCAGTATTTGAAAATTCACGCTCCACAGCTTTTCGGAATAAGCGTAGAGGACGAAGCAAGAGAAAGTATTAAGACATTGGTAAAAGCGTTTACCTGTATTTCACGCCGTGCTTGGGGAATTAAGTGAGGGGGCTCCTACAAACAGCGCAAAGGTGCTTATGAGATAATTTTCCAAAAGAGTAACGGCTTACGCGGCTTGCCTGAACGAAACTGACAGTGGTGCACTGGTACCTAGTGGTTAGGCTGTAGCTTTCGAAGCGAGTCCCCTGGCGAAAAGTTCACCGACCTTCTGCTTAAACTTGCTTAATCTCCGCATCCGGACGGTCAACAAAATTTTGTTTGAGAAGATAAGGAGGACTGACATCAGACCGCGGTGTACCCATGATTTGCAATTGTCATACGGTCCTATAGTGGTGTGAGAAAGTGCACGTTATTGAATCTGAATTCCACCTTTTACAGCGGTTATACGCTTCTTTATTCCTTTGATTCGCAGCCCCTGCATCGCCTTCTTCGGTTTACTGATTTGTATTTCCCTCGGGTAAGTGGACTTAACCACTATCTCACAACCATCAACTTTCAATCGTAATGGCCATGTTAGCGTCATGTTGTACCCTAGATCCAGTAGACAAGCAGCCCTGTCTTTCGTCCTTAGAACTTCTTCCGTATCACCTAACGGTTGTTGTTCTTGTAAATCTTCTGGAATTGAAATGTGGAATGAATCGATTAACCCGAAGTCTTCGGAGATTACTCTCATATTCCACCATGCACCTGGAAACGTTTTAGGCATGGGGTTAGCGACTGGCAAACGGAGCTCTCCCACGACGTTCACTGAATTAAGGGGAGCTACGAGCCTCAAAGAATGTTCCGTAGTGTCATCTGTTTTCGCCATTTCAAGGACAGGCAAACTATCCCATTTTACCAATTCACACAGAACTACCACCCTATAAGGCATTCTCCTGGACAGCGTCAGGCAGAGGTCAGGATTGTCTGGTGCGTAGGGAATGATTTTGTTACTATATTCTTCTAATAGTTGCTCCGTTGACTGATTGAATTTAACGCTGCTAATGCCACGGGAGCGAAAATAGATAAAGGGCTTATAGGCATGAGAATCGTAATCAATGGCGCCTTCACTTAGAAGATAGACTCTTGGTATTTGTGAAGTCAACCACATCTTATTTTTGAGCTCCATGCAGTATATTAGTAACATACCATCACGACAGTAGTTAGCAAAACCAGAGAGTGTAGCCGATATAAGAGGTTTCCCAATAAGCTTCCTGAAAAATTTTTCTAAGTGAAAACGCACCTGTGGATTGTCAGCTATCAGGGTAGCTATTATGCCAGTAACAATACCAATTAGAATGCCCTGCCAACCCATTATGTGTTTATCCCAAAGATTCAGTATAGTCGAATTCTATCCGCAGGCAGGATGGGTGTCAATGACGCCATGGCTCTTGGCGTTAGCGATGATCAAGAAGGTCGTCTTGGGAGAAGGGTGCGTCTCTCTGAGGCTGAGTGGAGATACCATCGCTACCATGGAGCCTCATATTACCCAAACCGTTGCACATTTCTCGGGAATGTTTAGTTTTCACTTGAAAAAGCTGTAGATGAAGATAGACCAACCCCATATGTAACCAACACAAGATAAACTATGATAAAATTGAACCAGTCACGAAGGTTGTAGATTGGTCGGATAAGGTAGCCCCAGATTTTCGTACCAGGATAATTATAGACCCTGACAGCCCAATATTGGCTTGTAAGGCTAATAGGGACCGCTACATTCGGCAAAGCCAACCTAATTACGAAGGCTTGCCATATCTTGGTAGCCAAGACTCTGAGGATGCTTTGACTTGGAATGTATTTAGAAGTCTCCAGAAAGCTTGTAGACTGGACATAGTTTGCAACGAGCCAGATATTGGGGAACCACGAGGTATGTTGCTGTGGACGCTTGCGCCTGAAACTGATGGCGTAAACGCAGAATTGCAGTACACGGTTGGAACGGTAATCCGGAAATTTGATGGGATACTCAGGGGTCAAATGACAGAGCCCGATGTTATCATATTGGGAAGCACGGGTATAGCGGTAGACGAGCTATCTCATTATCTCTCCACTCACCCATGCCTTTGATAGTGAGAACTGTTTCGCTACACAATCTGATAGATTGTATAATACAAACGTATTTGACCGGGATGTTGCAACACACCTGATGTCTTATCTGGCACAAAGGCTTGGAAAGACGAGAACAGCAATGCATGAAATTAGCATAAAAAGTTCAGAAATGCTGGGCACATTAAATTTATAAAAACTAAAAAGGGGTGAAAACATGCCTGTTATCCGCACACCAGACGAACGTTTCTCCGCATTACCTGATTTCCCTTTTGCTCCACACTACGTCTACGTTAAAGGGTTGCGTATACACTATGTGGATGAAGGAAAAGGTGAGCCCATCCTGTGTCTGCATGGCGAGCCATCCTGGTCATTCTTGTACCGTAAAATGATTACGGCAATGTCAAAGTATCACCGCGTTATAGCTATGGATTTCATAGGCTTCGGACGGTCTGATAAATTCACCGAGCGGGAGGCGTATACTTTCCAAATGCATCTTGACACATTGATGGGCTTCATAACAGAGGTGGACCTTAACCAAATAACCGTTGTCGTGCAGGACTGGGGTGGGCTGATTGGTCTGGCGGCAGTAGCACATATGCCGGAGCGCTTCGCCAGGCTGGTTATTATGAACACAGGTCTGCCAACAGGCGAAGGAAGGCTCAGTGAAGCTTTCTTTGCATGGCGAAGCCACGTCGAAAACCATCCCGACCTGGACATCGGACAATCGATATTTCGCGGGGTTGCTCACCCTGAGAAACTAACGAAGGAGATCATAGCAGCATACGAGGCACCGTTTCCAGATGTGTCATACAAAACCGGCGCTGCTATGTGGCCACTGCTGGTACCGATTAGTCCCGAAGACCCCGCTGCTGCTGAGATGAGACATGCCCGAGAGGTTCTATCAAAATGGAATAAGCCGGCTTTAGTCATGTTTTCGGATAAAGACCCCATTACACGTGGCGGTGATAGGTTCTTCCGCTCCCTGATACCTACAGCTAAAGACCAGCCCGAGATTGTAATCAAAGATGCTGGTCACTTCCTGCAAGAGGATAAAGGCGAGGAAATATCACAATATATCCTGGACTTCATGCGCAGAACACCACTCACCAGATAACACAATTTGCCGGCACGCTTAAGGACAAGGGGGAGGCTTTGTAAGCCTCCCCTTTATCTTCACATTACATTCCCTTCTTCGCTACTTGGACTTTAGAATCGCCATCGCCTCCTCTCGATAGGCATCCATCAGATAAGGGATGCCGGTGACCTTGGCACATTCTTCCGTAAGCGACATCAGTTCGCGGCGTGTGATCGCCGGTACACTAAAGCACCTGGCACCAGCCATCAACTGCTGCAAACCTACCTTTATTTTGTCCGCATAACTGAAGATACCGACAGCACCCCAGGGGATGTTCTTCATCTCATCAGCACCGACTATTTTCTTCACCTCCTCCCAGCAAACGAAGATCTCCTCAGGAGTGGAACCGAATTGCCCCACCGTGTTGGGCAACTTGCCCTCTTTAGTCCATTGCTGGATGTTCTTGCCCACCATGCCCGGTATCATCAGCGCTCTCCCCATGCACACCGCTTTGGTGAACGGTGAGCCCAGAGCCAGCGCCTTGAATACGCCGTCCTCGCTGCTAAAACCACCGGCAAATGCCATGTCGGGTGGTCTCTCCCCTCTGTCTGCCAGTATCCTGGCAAACTCATAGGCTGCAGAGTGGAGATAGAGGCTGGGAACCCCCCACTCCTCCATCATCCGCCACGGGCTCATCCCCGTGCCGCCAGGAGAACCATCAATAGTGAGCAAGTCGATCTTAGCCTTAGAGCCCCATTTAATAGCCATCGCCAGTTCACGCAAGCTGTAAGCTCCGGTCTTCAAGGTGACCCGCTTGAAGCCCAGTTTTCTCAGCCGCTCCACTTCAGCAAAGAACCCCTCTTCGCTGATAAAGCCGAGCCTGCTATGCCGCTCAAACTCTTTAAGGGCACCAGCCTTGAAGGCAGCCTGGTTCACCGGGTCCGATGGGTCGGGAGTTATAATATAGCCCCGCCGCTGTAACTCTAAAGCCCTCTCCAGAGTACCCACCTTTATCTCACCGCCGATGCTCTTGGCACCCTGTCCCCATTTAAGCTCAATAGTGGTAATGCCATGCTTATTTAAGATGTACTCGGCAACACCGAGTCTGGTATCTTCCACGTTCATCTGTACCAGTATTTCGCCCCAGCCTTGATAATAGCGCCGGTAGATTTCAATCCGCCGGTCCATATCAGGTGCCGACTTAACCTTGCCTTTCGAATCAAGTTCCAGGCGCGGGTCGATACCACAAACATTTTCACCACAGACTATGGTTATCCCGCTGATAGCAGCGCCGACGGCAAAATGCTCCCAGTTCTTCCGTGCTATCTCCGTGGAACCGAGGGCACCGGTGAAAATGGGCACCTTCATCTTTACCTTGATATCCCAGCCGTATTCCGTCTCGGTGCTCACCTTGGGAAATATGGCGGTGTCAGGACTGGCTTCCACCCCCGATGGCAATCCCCGGGCACCCATGGCATAACCCTGAATATTAAGATGGGAGTAATCGACCGGGTAGTCCTTATCACCACCAGCGGTGATCTCGCCAAAAGGACCGGGATAGATTAGCTCCCGCCCGCGGAAGCTGGCTTTGAACACCTCGCAGTTCCCCGTGCAGCCATCGAGACAACGGGTGCATAAGCCGCTCATCGGGACCACGCTGCGGGAACGGTTAGCCGTCCTTGTGGCTTCATTAGCATTCGGTCGTTGTAAGTTCATCGTTTCACACTCCTTTCATTAATTAAAATTAAAGATGCTGCAAAGCCCACGGCTTCATTCCGCGGACCTTATAACCGTACTGGTATCCCCCTTTCCTGGAGATATCTCTTTGCCTCAGGGATCGATATCTCGCCGAAGTGAAACACTGAAGCTGCCAGCACAGCTGCTGCCTTGCCTTTCACCACCGCATCATAGAGGTGCTCCAATTTGCCGGCACCACCTGAGGCTATTACCGGTATACTCACTGCCTCAGCAACTGCTCTAGTCATCTCCAGGTCATAACCTTCTTTGGTGCCATCGGCATCTTTGCTGGTAAGCAGAATCTCTCCAGCGCCCAGTTTCTCCACCTGCTTTGCCCACTCCACAATGTCCAAGCCTGTGGTCTCCATGCCGCTCTTTATCACCACCTCCAACCTGGGTCTTCCGCTCCCGGGACGGTTTTTGATGCCGTCGATAGCCACCACCAGCCTCTCCCTGCCGAATTTCTGCGAAGCCTCCTTTATCAGGTCCGGGTTCTTGACCGCTGCCGTATTTATCGACACCTTGCTCACACCCATATCAAACAGCCCTTTCATGTCACCAACATCCCTGATACCACCACCCACCGCAAAGGGCACCGTCACCTTCTGAGCGACTCTCTTGACCCACTCCAGCCTTGTCCCCCTTCCTTCCGCACTCGCCATGATGTCAAGAAAAACAAGTTCATCCGCTCCCTGCCGACAATAAGCCTCCGCTGCCTCCACAGGGTCACGCGCATCTCTCAAGTTTACAAACTTTATGCCCTTGACCACCCTGCCATCCTTGACATCCAGACACGGTATTATTCTTACATAGTCCATCTTTTATCTCCTTCTATCATAATAAGTCCCAGAAACTGACCAGCTGCTGGTATTCCATAACAGTACTCATAGCATAATTCTCCGCTTCCACCCCCGCTTCCTCAGCAGCCGCCACAGGGTTCAGACCGCCAAGGAGCACCATGCCAATCTTATTGACCTCCACCGGTATCTCACACACCGGTTCGCTTACCTTGCCCATCACCAGCAGCCCACCGAGCCCTGCTGCCTTAAGTCTATCCACTACCTGCTCGGCAATCGGACGACAAATTGCCGGTATCTCCCGGAAATTAGCCAGAATTTTCCCGTTACCCGTTCTCGCCACCTCACCCACCGAAGTCATCCTCGCCCGAATGAATACCTCCGACGGGTCGAGTGAAGAACCGGCATAATGTATCAGTTCCACAAAACGCACCGGCGAATTGTTCCGCATCTGGACAATGCCGCCGAACCGTGAGTCCATGGGGACACCGGCTTTTAGTAATGTCCCGTTTATCACAATGCTGCACACCGTCGCCAGCCCTATCTTCCCAGGCGGCACCACCAGCTCACCCAACCTCTCACCATCTCTAGCCACCGCCACCCTCTCACTGACACACAGCCCAGCTGAAAAAGCTGGCTTCATCGCCCGAAGCGCTCTGTCAAACTTATTCTTGGAGAACAATGAAATATTCACCGGCACGCCGCCGTGGCACTTCTCTACATCAAAGTCCGTACGGAAGGCGAGCAGTTCAATCCTGGTGATGGCAAAACCGACTTTGTCTCTGACCCGCGCACTTTCCAGCTCCTCCAACCCCTTCTCAGTTATCACGCGCCCGTCCCGGCTTACCAGACGCGTTAACCCTCGCTCATCCATAAATTTTAAATGGTACCTTACCGCACGCTCACCCAAAGCAATACCATGACTTTGAAGCCGACGGCTAATTAACCTCGCCCCCATCGGTTCCGAAGAATCACTCAGCACCCGGAGTATGAAAAGCTCCTTCCGCTCTGCTTCCCCTGTCTCAAATCCTATCACGCTATCGCTCTACTTCATTTATTGGGTAGTAGGTAACCGTTTGCCTATTATACCAGCAAAATCATTTTTGTCAAGCCCTTGTACTCGCCCATTAGATTAGTGACACAGATTCCCAATTGTTTTCAGGACAGAACAGGGCTAATTAGCCCCCTCACCCTAACTCTCTCCCAAGAAGAGAACTCTCTCCAACAGGGAGGAGGGAATTTCCTCCTCCCCTGACGGAAGAGCCTTTTTTTCTCTCCTCTCCCTTGACGGGAGAGGATTAAGGTGAGGGTGACTCCCTCACTCTAACTCTCCCCAACAGGGAGGAGGGAATTTCCTCCTCTCCCTTGACGGGAGAGGATTAAGGTGAGGGTGAGAGGGTGTGCCCCCTCACTCTAACTCTCTCCCGCAAAGGGGAGAGAGCCTTTCTCCCTTGATGGTGGAGTTTCTTCCTTCTCTCCTCTCCCATGGCGGGAGAGCCTCTCCCTCTTCCCTGACGGAAGAGCCTCTTTTTCTCTCCTCTCCCTTGACGGGAGAGGATTAAGGTGAGGGTGAGATAAAGCCGCTAATGCCCCCGCCCTGCTAAGCCCTCTTGTGTCACCCATCTATCTGACCAAGCTCAGTCCTAATAATGACATAACTGACACTATCGCCCGCCGGAGGCAGGACTGCAAATACGCTCAACTGCTTCTTGACGAACATTCTCCCAGCAAAGTATTATGAGTTTGGATTTTATTTGAGAAAGCCATATGCTCGCTCTGGAGAATATTAGAGTCATTGACCTCACCCACCTGCCCCCTGGCGCATTATGTACCATGGTCCTCGGCGACCTGGGAGCTGATGTCATCAAAGTTGCCGCGCCGCCGGAAGCCAGCTCCCGCGGGTCCGGTGCTGCTGCGCTGTTGACCGGGGACGATGATAAAAGTGACATAACCCCGGATGCTCTTGACCGTAACAAAAGGAGCATCCGGCTCAACCTCAAGTCCGAGGACGGGCGAAAGATATTCTACCAGCTAGCCAGCACAGCAGATGTCATCGTCGAAGGGTTCAGACCCGGCGTAGCCAAGCGTTTGAAGATTGACTTCCAGACTATAAATGCCATCAATAACCGTGTCGTTTACTGTTCGCTGAGCGGCTATGGACAGGACGGTCCCTACAGCGCACTGCCAGGGCACGATATAAACTACATATCCATAGCCGGCGCACTCGGTATCATTGGTAGCTCCGACACACCGGTCATCCCCCTCAACCTGCTGGCAGACTTTGCTGGGGCATCACTGCATGGCGTTATCGGTATCCTTGCCGCCCTGATAGCACGGGAAAAGACAGGCAGGGGGCAATATGTCGACATATCGTATACAGATGGGGTGATCACCCTGCTCTCCTGGCTTTTCAGCCTGCATTTCGCCACCGCTACCCCTATAAATAGAGGTGAGTCCTGGCTTCACGGCGCATATCCTTACTACGGTGTCTACCGCACAAAAGACGATAAGTATATCAGCATCGGTTGCGTTGAACCCTGGTTCTGGGAGAACCTGTGCCGCGCTTTAGGTAAGGAGGAATACATCCCGTGCCACATCGCCATAGAGCATTTCTATCGCCCGCCCGGCGATGAAAAATGGTCGGAAATATCCTCTTTCTTAAAACAAGTCTTCCTCACAAGGACACGAGACGAGTGGTTTGAATTTCTGTCGCAGAAAAACGTCCCGGTGGGCAAAGTCTACACGCTGGAGGAAGTGGCTGATGACCCGCAGATAGTCCACCGACAGATGATAGTGGAAATCGACCACCCGTCTCGGGGGAAGATAAAACAACCCGGCATCGCCATAAAGCTCTCCGAGACTCCGGGTAGGATAAGAAGGCTGCCACCATTACCAGGGCAGCACACCGAGGAAATACTGCAGGAGCTGGGCTACTCCAAATCACAAATCGACAAGTTGCGCAAATGTAAGGCAGTAGGTTAGAATTTAATCGAAAGGGGGTGGAGATGCCAGCTAAAGCATTTGTCCTCATCGAAACAGAAGTCGGTCGCACTAAAGAAGTCGTTGCCACATTAAACAACCTCAAAGCCAGAGAGATAAAGTCGGTTGACCTGGTGACCGGACCCTACGATGTCATTGCAGTGGTGGAGCACAACGACTTCAACGCCATCGGCAACCTGGTCACGGAAAGGATACACCCGATACCCGGCATTAAAAGGACAGTTACCTGCCTGTCAATCAAAGTACCTTAAGTAATTCAGAACACCATGGAATGCATCTTTTGCCGCATAGTCGCCGGAGAAATACCGGCGGACATCGTTTTTCAGGACAATGAAATTATCGCCTTTCGGGATATACATCCTCAGGCACCCACCCACATCCTCGTCATCCCCAAAACTCACATCGCCTCGCTAAACGACCTTACTCCCCGGCACACAGACCTCATCGGGCATCTCATTCTGGTAGCCGGCGAACTAGCACGGAAGGAGAATATAGCTGACAGCGGTTATCGCCTGTCTATTAGTTGCGGGGCTGACGGTGGTCAGGTGGTACCCCATCTCCACCTGCACCTTATCGGCGGACGAAAACTTGATGACAGGCTCGGCTAAAGCTAGCCATCTCCCGCCAGTGACCGTAATTTTGACATAACTTCGTCTATAGCCTCTTCCGGGGTGGAAGCGCCAGCAGTAACCCCGATATGCCGCTTGTCGGCAAACCAGCCAGGCACCAGCTCATCTGCCATCTCAACAAGGTGCGTCTCCACTACCAAAGAGCACACATCGGCAAGCTGCCTGGTATTAGAACTGTTCCTGCCCCCGACGACTATCATCAAATCGCTCCTCCTCGCCAGTTCCAACGCAGCATCCTGACGCTTCTGTGTCTTCTGGCAGAGGGTATTGATGATGCGCACCTCCTGTGTATAAGGACCTGTAGCAGTAAGCAGACCGGCAACGAACCTGGCAAATCCGGACAAACTTTGTGTAGTTTGAGAAACGATACCCAGCTTGCGCCCCGGGCTGTCTAAAGCTATGTTACCGGCGTCCATTGTAGCTATTGCATCCCCGCCTGCCCAGCCGAGTAGCCCCTTCACCTCAGGATGCCCACTGTCACCAAAAATTATCACCTTGAAACCCGCATCAGCAAGCTTCTTAGCAGCCCTCTGTGCCCGACGTACGGTGGGGCAGGTAGTATCTATCACCTCGAACCCACGCGACTGCAGTTCCAGCAACAACTCAGGCGGGACACCGTGAGAGGGAATAGCCACGGTCTCGCCATCTATCTGCTCAAGGCTGTTTACCACCCTGACCCCGAGTTCCTTTAACCTGTCCACTACCACACGATTGTGGACGATGGGACCAAATGTGGCTATGTGCTTATGTCCTCTAGCCGCGTTTTCGACTATCTTTATCGCTCGCCTGACACCAAAACAAAAGCCCAGCTCACGGGCTTTTTCTATGGTGACCTTTTTCATCTACGCCACACGGGAACTATCAGCAAGGCTGATAACTTCCACGGTACTCAGGCGGCAACACCGCGGCAAGCTTCCCCATTATGTAGTCGGTGAGTTCTTTCAGCCTTCTCTCCGATGCCTCACCCTCGACCGGCGGCAGTTCGAAAGGCTTACCAAAACTAACTATAACCTTCGGTCGCTTAAGCCAGCCAGCTCCGGTAAGTCTCTCCGTCCCCCAGATACCAACCGGTATTAGCGGGGCACCGGTACGCAGCGCAATTAAGGCACAGCCGTGGTATGCATCTTTCAATTGCCCTGTCCGGCTCCGTGTTCCCTCCGGATAGATACCAAAGACCATACCAGCCTCCAGCACCTTTACCGCATAATCTATTGCCTGCTGCCTCTCCTCCGGACTCCCCCGCCGACGCACCGGGAAAGCTTCCGCTATATCCATCAAGATGCGGAAGAGAGGTACAGGTAGGTACTGGAAAAGTTCCTCCTTCGCCATGAATATACTGTCCCGTGGCAAGATAGTGAGTATGTGCAGTACCGGGTCTAGCATGTGAAGATGATTACATACCGCAATTATCGGACCTTCAGGCGGCAGGTTCTCTTTACCCCTGACTTCGTAGCGGATGAGTACCTTAAACAAAGCCCTGAAGCCCAGCTCAGCTATCTTCAGCGACAGCTTGACCGTCGGTCTTGAAATCCTTCGTTTGACCACACCGCCCTTGATAGGGAAGTAATAGACCTGACCCTCAGCCCTCTTCTGTTCACCTCTGGCGAAAAGCTTCTGAGTCTTGAACCATTCAGCTATCATGACAGCCCGCCTCCCGACATTTGTAGTTTTAATTATACCCCCTGCGTCAAGAAGCTTGCCAGTGGGGCTGCCACAAAGCTATAGTGCCCCTCTCAATCACTAGCCAGGCAGGAGCAGATTTTGCAGCGCGCCCACAACGGTTGCCGCCACCAGCATCACACCAGCAGCTTTAAGCATGTCCTTGACGCCAAGTTCGCGCAGCAAAACGACAAAGGTGGCTACACAGGGGAAAAACATGGCTAAGACAGTGCAAGCTACAACCAGTTGCTTAGCTGTTAGAGCCAGAGGTGCCAGCATGCCCACAGCAACATCCTTGCGCAAAAAGCCCATAGCTAATGCGATCACCGACTCTTTAGGCAGCCCCAGCAGCCCGCTGACCAGTGGTGCAGTGGCAGCAGCTATGAAATCGAAAACCCCGAAAGTGTAGAGGATATTGACCAGCAGCACTGCTCCCAGCACCACAGGCAAAGCCTCCTTGATAAAAATTGATATCCTGAGCCACAGCTTTTGACCGATGACACGCCACGGTGGGAACCGATAAGGCGGTATTTCCACTAAAAGCTCCGGACTGAACCCCCTGACAGCACGGTTAAGAATAAGCCCGATGATAATCCATGACACAAACAGACTCGCGTAGACTATAGCTACATACTGGAACCCTTGCTTGCCCACCAGTCCAAAAATCATAGCCTGTAAAGCGGCACAGGGAACCCCGATAGAAATCAAAGTGGCAGTGATAAACCTCTCCCTCCGGCTTTCCAGAATCCTGGTAGCCATTATTGCCGGCACATTGCAACCAAAGCCCAGCATGGTAGGGATTATGGCATAACCGTGCAGTCCCAACCTGTGCAACAGCGTGTCCATCAGCACCGCCAGACGCGGTAAATATCCAACATCCTCGAGTAACCCTAACACAAAATAGAAGGCAACGATGTAAGGTATCACCACGCCAAACTCAATGTAAAGCCCTGTGCTCAGCAGCCCCATGGACTGCATAAAATCAATACTTCCGCTTATCAGCTTACCCACTACGATGTCATGCCACACCCCACCACCTCCCAGAAGAGGACTTAACTTCATCAATAACACAGCCCACACCCTCTCGAAAAACGGATCGGTCACATACTTTATTATCCCTTCACCGACAAGCCTGATTACCCAGAAGGCAGCTACCAGCACCACCAATGCCAGAACAAACCCCCATATCGGATGGCTGCCGACATCGCCAACAGCCTCGCTCCAGGTATGATGGCGATGGCTCAATGACTGTACCTGCCCCACAATCTCACCCACCTTAGCCCACCGCTCCTCACTGGTAGAAAAGGTGACCTGCGGGACTTTTGCTTCCACAATCCTGTTGACCAACTCCTTCACCCCTTCCCCGGTAACCGCCACAGTAGGTACTATCGGCACACCGAGCAACTCTTCAAGTTTGTCAACATCTATCTTTATACCCCGATGACGGGCATCGTCCCACATATTGAGTGCTACCACCAGCGGGACACCCCTTTCCAGCAGTTCCAATGTAAGCCCCAGGTTTCTCTCTAAATTCGTAGCATCAACTACGTTTATCACCAGTCCGCCCTGCTGTAACATCTTCACAGCCACTTCCTCCGCCTTACAGGTGGGCTCTAACGTATAGGTGCCAGGCACATCGATAACCTCGACCTGCTCACCCGCCAATTTCAGATAGCCACGGGTGAACTCAACAGTGGTGCCCGGATAATTAGAAGTAACAATGTATGTGCCCGTGAGCCGTGAAAAGAGGGCACTCTTGCCTACATTGGGGTTCCCTACCAGGAGGACTCTTCTAGGTATACTTGAAGACTTAACTGGCAGCATTGACTTCCACCATCACCCGGCTTGCCATACCGAAGCCAATTGCCACCTGTGAATTGTCTATTCTCACTGTAACTGGACCACGAAATAACATGGAACTCACCTTGGTGATTTTTTTCCCCGGTCTAATACCCAGAGCCTCAAGTCGCCGCACCATTCCATGACCACCCGCCACCTGCACCACAATGCCACTCTGCCCCACGCTCATCTGAGATAAAGACAACACCAGCTTCTCAGACATCGCCTCCCCCATTCTTACCGCCGTCTTTGTGACGACAATCGGAACACAGCCCGACCATACGGACTTCGACATCAAAAATGTCAAAGTCATACCTCTTTGCCGTTTCTTCCTTCATCTTCTGGCTCACAGGGCAGGCGAATTCCACCACCTTGCCACAGCCAACACACAAAAGGTGCTGGTGCTCCGCTTCCGTCTTCGCCTCATAATGATGGTGCTCCTCGATGAAATGGTGTTCCTGCACTAACCCTAGCTCCTTGAAAAGTTGCAGGTTTCGATATACCGTGGACAGACTCATCCTTGCATTCTGCTCTCGAGCTTTCCGGTACAGTTCCTCAGCATCCATATGCTCCGGGCTCTGCTGTAGAAGCTCCAACAATAGCGTCCGCTGCGCCGTCACCCGCCGACTCGCCTCGGTCAACGCCTTCCGCAGGCTGAGCTCCCTGCCAACATGCTCCGACATCTAGAAACTCCTCATCTTTCTCTGCGTTAAATGCTAATGCAAATTATTTGCAATAACTATAGCATACAAACTGGGGCAAGTCAAGCTTTCGGGGGCAAGGCTTGCAACCTGCGATTTATCTATAACTGTGCCGCTTTTTGCCGTAATAATGTTCTCCCCCATCGCATCGTTATTTACATCCCTCGTCAATCTAAGATATACTTTGACAATCTACCCTGTTATTTTTGCTGACTTAGTCAAGTGCATCCTTGCGAAAAGAGGTGACAGCTTATGAAAGTTAAAGTCATTACCGATAGTGGCTCGGACATCACACAGGACGAAGCCAGACGGCTGGGGATCACCGTGGTCCCGGTATACTTGCGTTTTGGCGAAGAGGTCTATCGCGATGGGGTCGACATAAACTGTGACGAGTTCTACCATAAACTCACCACCAGCCCGATTCACCCCTCCACCGCAGCACCTTCACCCGGAGATTTTGCCAGTGCATACGAACAGGCAGCCCGGGAAACAAACGAAATCGTCTCTATTCATATCACCAGAAAGCACAGCGCTACCTATGATGCTGCACTTGTGGGTAAGGAAACTGCTCAGGACAAGAACAAAAGACTTAAGATCGAGGTTGTTGATTCTAAAGGTGTTACTATGTGGCAAGGGCTCGTTGCCCTGGTCGCTGCCAAAACTGCCGAAGCTGGAGGCAGTCTACAGCAGGTGCTAGCCGAGACCCATCAGGCTATCAAGCAACTGCGCGTCCTGGCGCTGCTCGACACCTTAAAATATGCGGTCAGAGGCGGACGCCTGGGCAAAGGTGTTCTGGCAGTGGAATCACTGCTGCATGTAAAGCCGTTCATCACTCTGCATGATGGACAGATCCGCCCCGCTGGTGTAGCCCGCACCCGGAACAAAGGGATAGAGCGGCTCCGTGACTTTTTGAAGTCGGTCCGTCACGCTCGAGACTTGGCAATAGTCCATAGCACTACACCAGATGAAGCCCTATCACTGGCTGATTATGCTCGTTCGCTGTTTCCCAACATAGTGCCCCGTGTGGTCAGGCTGGGTCCAGCGTTAGGTGTACACGGCGGACCGGGGGCTTTAGTCACAGTTGTGATGGAAGGTAAATAATAAAGTCCATAACGAGCCACAGACCCACAAGAGTAAGTCTGCAGTAGCCTGCACCTTTTAAGTCTCGACTAACACCGGTAGCTCAACAAAAAAGGTGGCACCTTTTCCTAGTTCGCTTTTAGCGTATATCTTGCCGCCGTGCTTGGTCACAATACCGTGGCAGATACTAAGACCCAACCCGGTACCACCCCTCTCCCCCTTCGTAGTGAAAAACGGGTCAAAGATCCTGTCGAGATGCTCAGGATGGATCCCCGGACCATTATCGGTAAACGAAACCCTCACATAACCGTTTGCTTTTTCGGTCTTGATCACCAGCTTTCCCCTGCCTCTCTCACCACTCATAACCTGCTCAGCGTTTAAGATAATGTTGAGGAAAACCTCCTCAATCTGATGGAAATCGACCAGCACCTGTGGAAGACCGGGAGTAAGCTTGGTAGTAACCTCGATATTAGCGCTTTTGAATTCATAAGCCCTCAACTCCAGTGCTTTCCGCACGACGTCATTTATGTCTACAGGTTGTCTCGTTGGCTCACGACGACGGGCAAAGGTGAGAAGATTTCTCACCACATTGGCAGCTCGCTGGGCTTCATCATAGATTATTTTCAAATTTCTGGCGGTCTCCATATCAGTACTTCGCTGCAATAACCACTCAGAGAACCCCAATATCGCAGTGAGCGGATTGTTTATTTCGTGAGCAACGCCGGCTGCTAGCTGACCGATCGCGGCTAGTCGACTGGAAAGAGCAAGCTCTTCCTGCAGCTTTCTCTCCCTCTCCTCAGCTTTCTTGCGGTCGGTAACGTCTCTCATCACAGCCACAACTCCGATGACCCGTCTATTATTGCTCTTAAGCGGATGGTACAATATGTCCAGGTACCTGCTACCAATTTCTGGATAATTGTCCTCCGTCTCACACTCAATCACCTGCCCCTGCAAGCAGCGGTCTATGTTCGGCTTGATTATCTCTTTGAATATTTCTTCACCCAGTACTTCAGCAACAGTATGACCAACAACCTGCTCCAACTCCAAACAGTGGTATTTCAGAAAAGTCTGGTTCGCCAGAATATACACATAATTCCGGTCTACGGCTGCGATTAAATCCGCTGAGTTGTCCACTGCCAGTTTGTACTTGAGTAACGCCGTTTCTGCCTGCTTACGCTCTCTCGTTTCGCGCAAACTTTCATTATACAGTCGTGCATTCTCCAGGTTGGTAGCAACCTGGCTACCAACAGCAGAAATTAGCTGCTTATCCTCAACAGTATAACGTCCCTCCGAAAGCTTTGGTCCCAGGACAAGCAGCCCCGATAGCCGACCGCTGGACGCTTTTAGTCCGATGACAAACTTTGCACCTATTCGTTCTAGAGTTTCCTTTTCCTTAGAGGTAAGACCTTGCAGCTGGGGGACGAATTCAATATCCTCATGCGATAGTATGCCCCTGGAACGCTCCAGATATTTCACAAGAACGCTCCGGCTACTGAAGCGTATGTCATACAAAGAACTACTCGAACCGGCATAAGCCACCTGGACAAATTCGCCACCCGGGGCTGACGGTTGCAGGAAATAGACATCTCGGCACCGTAATGCCTTGGCAATCAGGTCAACCATCACAGAGCCCAGCTTAGCAGAGTCTGTGATGCTCTGAGTTTGCTGACTGAAAGCCTCCAGAGCCTTTAAGTGATCATATCTGCCCCGATAGAACCATCGGTCGACCCGCTGTTGAGACCACTGCCATAGATACGGTGCGCCAAAAGCCAGCACAATGAACAGGGGAAGATAAAACCAGGGGGCAGACCTTATCTCTTCAAAAACATAGGTGATCAGGAGAAAGACACCCACAAAAGGAATTGCAACGATGGCACTGGTCAAAATATAGGCGACGCTTTTACGCACTACAATCTGAATATCCAGAAGGTTGTGCTTCACAATCGCTATCGTAACTAAGAGGCAGAAAAATATACTGCCTATTATGTAACCGGGATACAAAGGTAGACCCAAGACAGGGAGAACATCAAATGCCCCACCAACCAAAAATACAACGATGCCTGTACCAATATAGGCAATCCTGTTTCTCTCCTCGGGAAGAGACGATGCTTTGTAAGCCCTAATAAACGTTACAAGTGCCATAATATAGAGCACTAGGGTAATTAACATCCAGGCGGGTGCAATAGGGCCAAATTCAGGCGCATAGCCATATGGCTTTATCTGTATTCCACGTAACAATAAGTCAGTCATTGCCAAGGGAACAAATAGCAAACAGATCACATAAAGCGAAGGGAGAACCCAACGTCTAGGTTTGCTAGCAGAATAGTGAATCGAGAAATGATACAAAAGTGCTGAAAGTAGGGTCTGCATTGGGATCACAGCTCTTTCCCACATATAAGCGTGCTCAATATCCGGGCTTGCCCGCATACAGAAAATGATGACACCCCATCCAGCTAGACCAAATAAGAATAGAGAGAATAGGTAGTGAGCCAGGCTGCGAAAACGCCTTGTTAGCACTATCCCCGCTAATGCTAAACTGAAACCGGTCAGGACTAATGGTAATAC
>DAOUCT010000036.1:0-1507 GCA_034432055.1 Dehalococcoidia bacterium
AGCTTCCGCGCAAGAATGGGAAGTCAACATTAGCAGCGGCTATTGCCCTGTATCTTTTATTCGCTGATAACGAGCCAGGGGCTCAGGTTTATTCGGCAGCAAACGATAGAAACCAAGCGGCGCTTGTCTTCAATGACGCTGCTGCGATGGTAAGGCAAGCACCTGCGCTTCTGAGGAGAGCCAAAATTATAGATTCGCAGAAGCGAATTGTATATTATGCGCAGAATTCGTTCTACTGTGCGATTTCAGCAGAGGCATATTCTAAATTCGGATACGACTCGCACGGTGTGATATACGATGAACTACATGCAGCGCCAAATCGAGAACTGTGGGATGTGCTGACGACATCGTTTGGCGCGAGACGGCAGCCTTTGCTTTTATGCATAACAACGGCGGGTTATGATAGGAATTCTATTTGCTGGGAGCAGCACGATTATGCCTGTAAAGTGCGAGATGGGATTATAGATGACCCCACCTTCTTACCTGTTATTTATGTAGCTCCCGAGAATACTGACTGGACTGACGAAAAGGTTTGGTTCGACTGCAATCCAGCGCTGGGCGTTTTCAGGTCTCTCGAGGAAATGCGAACGCTATGCGCAAAAGCACAAGAGACGCCAGCGCTAGAGATGACATTCAGGAGGCTGTATCTTAATCAATGGGTGAATATAGCCGAGCGCTGGATGCCGATGGATAAATGGGATGCGTGCGGTATGGAGGTTGATGTAGAGGCACTAAAAGGGCAGCCGTGCTATGCGGGGCTAGACCTGGCAGCAACGACCGATTTGACGGCATTGGCACTGGTATTCCCGAGGGGTGATTCATACGACGTGCTAATGCGATTCTGGATACCGGGCGATACGGCGCGGGAAAAGGAACGTAAAGACCGAGTTCCCTATTCAACCTGGGCAAGACAGGGATACATCAAGCTGACGGAAGGCAACGTAATAGACTATGGCTACATACGTCAGGAATTGAGGGAATTGAGGGAGCTTTATGACATCAGAGAGGTTGCCTTTGACCGATGGGGTGCGACGAAGCTGGTTCAGGAATTGCAGGATGATGGCTTCATGGTTGTTCCCTTCGGTCAGGGATTTGCCTCGATGTCGGCACCGACGAAAGAGCTAATGAATCTCGTTCTGGCGGGTAAGATACGTCATGGCGCTCATCCTGTCTTGAGATGGAATGCGGATAATGTCGTGGTGAGCCAAGACCCTGCGGGTAACCTCAAGCCTGACAAATCGAAGGCGATGCAGAAGATAGATGGGATAGTCGCTCTAATTATGGCGATTGATAGAGCAACGAGGCATACACAGCCTGTGAAATCCATATATGAGACCGAAGGGATAAAGGCGTTTTAGCTCTTCGGCGGCCAGCAGTTTTCAATCCTATCCACAACAGGAGATTGCAATGAAATGAATATACCATTTGTCAGAGCACTAAACAAATTACTGGAAAGGCGAAGCACGAATTATAGCGATATGGGGCACTGGGAGAGAATTTACAGCAG
>DAOUCT010000037.1:0-18078 GCA_034432055.1 Dehalococcoidia bacterium
GGTGTACCGGGAAAGGCGCCCGCAAAAGGGCATCACCTTTAAGACCATCCGCAAAGATGGCAGCACCGGTGTCGGAGAACTGGCTGCCCTGCCTATGCGGGACGAGAAAGGCGAGGTTATCGGCTTCCGGGGCGTCGGTCGGGAAATTTCAGAGCGTATCAAGGCGGAGGAGGAGAGGCAGCAGCTGGAGAGGCGCGCCCATCTTGCCGCCAGGCTAGCTTCGGTGGGGGAGATGGCATCGGGCATCGCCCATGAGATAAATAACCCCCTCACCGGTGTTATCGGCTATGCGCAGTTATTGCTGGCAAGGAAAGACCTGCCAGAGGATATCAGACCAGCCCTGGAGGTTATAAATGACAGTGCCCAGAGGGTTGCCAGCATAATAAGGAGGTTGCTCACCTTCGCCCGCCAGTACAAGCCAGAACGGAGGCAGGTGCTTATCAACGAGGTCGTCGAGGCTGCTCTTCGCCTGAGGACTTACCATCTGCAGACAAGCAATATAAAAATCACCACCCAATTTGCCCGTGACCTCCCGGTCACAATAGCCGACCCCGGTCAATTGCAGCAGGTGTTTCTGAATATCATCATGAATGCCGAGGCGGCGATGAAGCAAGTACCACGGCAGGGGAGGTTGCTGGTAAAAACGGAGCTGGTGGAGCCCAATATTATAAGGATATCTTTTAAGGACAACGGTCCAGGGATTGCGCCCGAGCATCTGGAGAGGATATTTGAGCCCTTCTTTACCACCTCTGAAGTGGGCGAGGGCACCGGGCTGGGGCTCAGCGTGTGTCACGGGATAATAACCGAGCACAAAGGCAGGATATGGGTGGAAAGCCAGCCTGGTAAGGGGGCGACCTTTTTTATCGACTTGCCGGTGGTGACTGCTGTAGTTGAAGAGCCGGTGGTCAAAGAGGTGGAGAAGCCTTCCCCATTGCGCAAAGCCAGGGTGCTGGTGGTGGACGATGAGCCGGTGGTCAGGGAGTTTGTCTCTCAAGTGCTTGGTGCGGAGGGCTACGAAGTAGATACGGCAGGCAATGCTGAGGAGGCTCTGGAGAAGGTGCGGAGCCGCCGTTATCGGCTTATCCTGCTCGATATAAAGATGCCGGGTACCAGTGGCATTGAACTCTACCAGCAGTTCAGAAGGCTTATCCCTGCGCTCGGCAAGCGGACATTGTTTATCACCGGCGATGTGATGGGGGCGAGTACCCGGGACTTTCTCACTCGCACCAGGTTACCTTATATAGCCAAGCCTTTTGACGCCTCTAAACTTGTGGGGGAAGTAAGAAGAGCACTGTCGCGCTCTTAGGCTGTGCCGGCGGGACCGGGCATGCTCGGCGTCTGTTGGTTCCGGTCGGAAGCTGGTAGGTCTGGCAAGTGCTTTAGCCTGTCCAGCCAGGCGGTGGACTTGAGCTGTCTTTCCAGAAGGTAGCGGATATATTCTCGCAGCACCGTTTCCAGTTCGGTGGCTAACTGGTTGTCCAGCTTCACTTTTTCTGCGGCAGCGTAATCGCAGTTCTGCCAGAAGCGGAGCACTTTCAGGGCATTCAGGGATAGAGGATGTGCCAGCGGTTCATGGTAACCGCAGTTATGACATAGCACGCCGCCGTGACCGGGGCTGAAGAAATTTTCCCGGGGCTGCAGAGGCGCTTTGCAGTCGCCGCAGTGCTGAAGTTCAGGACGGTAGCCTACCTGTGCCAGAAGACGGAGTTCGAAGTACCGTAAGACAGCATCGGTATTGGTGGACTGTGACAGGTGGTGGAGGGTGTCGAGGAGCAGGTGGAAGAGTTCCTCATCCTCAGCGCGTTCGGCGGTGAAGGCATTGACGAGTTCAGCTACATAGAGACCGCTGGCAGTACGCCCCAGGTCTTCTTTCAGCGACAGGAAGTTGTTGACGGTCTGTGCCTGAGTGATGATATCCAGATTACGCCCCCGCGCTAGCATGAGGCGGCTATGGGTGAGCAGTTCTACATGTCCTCCGAGCTTGCTCTGCGGGCGGCGTACACCCTTAGCCACTGCTCTTATTTTGCCCAGATTTGGGGTGTAGATGGTTAGCACCCTGTCAGCTTCGCCCAGATTTATCCGGTTGATGATGATGGCTTCTGTTTGATACACCCGAGGGGCTGGCATGGCTATTTACAGGCTCACATTTCCTGCCTGCCCTCTAGTGCGCGACTGAGGGTGACATCATCGGCGTATTCCAGGTCACCGCCGTAAGGTAAGCCGCGGGCAAGTCTGGTGACCTTGATTCCCAGAGGTGCGATCAATCGCTGGAGATACATCGCAGTAGCTTCACCTTCGAGGTTGGGATTGGTGGCTAGTATCACCTCGGTCACCTGAGTGCTTTGGAGGCGGGAGAGGAGTTCCTTGACTTTAAGTTCGTCAGGACCGATGCCCTCACTGGGTGCAATGACACCATGGAGCACATGGTACAGTCCCCTGTATTTTCTCGTCCGTTCCAGGGGAAGAATATCTATCGGCTCTTCGACGACACATATCTGCGTCCGGTCCCTCTCCTGGTCACGACAAATGGTGCAGGGGTCGGTATCGGTGATGTTGAGGCATATGGAACAGAGCTGCAATCTTTCCTTTAATGCTTTTATCGCCTCAGCTAGTGCCTCCACCTGCGGGGCTGGTGCTCGGAGCAGGTAAAAGGTCAGCCGTTGGGCACTTTTGGGACCGATGCCGGGCAGCTTATTTAACTCTTCGATCAGTCTGGCTATGGGTTCAGCGGTGGGCGGAGTGCTGGCACTCAAAGATATAGTCTCCTTTTACGGCAGTCCCGGTATCTTCAAGCCGCCGGTCAAGCCACCCAGATGGTTGGCAGCCATTTCCTGGGACTTTCTCACGGCTTCGTTGACCGCGGTCATGACCAGGTCTTCAAGAAGCTCGGCATCCTCGGCGTTTATCACCTCCGGTGAGATGGTCACCGAGCGGACTCTTTGCTGTCCATCGATGACCACCTTCACTACCCCGCCGCCGGAGGTGGCTTCGGTGGTCATTTCAGCCAGTTCTTGCTGTGCTTTAGCCAGCTTAGCCTGTAACTCCTGTGCCTGTTTTAAGAAGAATTTGTTCATTTGTCTCCCATCTCCGATTCTTCGTCAACGAAGGTAGCCCCTCTGTCCAGAGCGGCTTTTACCAGTGGAATGCTAGCTTCTTGCCTGGAATAATCCTTGCTGGTTCGGGGGGTGAGGACACAGCGCACCTTGTAGGGCTGTCCGAACACCTCTTTTAATTTCTTTTCCACCAGATGTTTATATTTGGGGTCGTCGATTTTTGCTTTATGCAGTTCGTAATAAAAGCCCAGTACGAGGGTGCCGTCTTCCACAGCTATGGGTTCACAGGCGCTGCGCAAAAAGGCGTCAAGGTTTCCGCTGGAGCCTTCACCGCGCAGTGCTTGTATGAACTCCTTCCAGTGGCTACGGATACGGTCCAGCTCCGGCGAAGGCTTTACTTCGGGGGGCGGGCTGGCGTCGCGTGTCCTGGGCACCGGCTGTGTGGCTGGCTTGGCATCGGTGGTTGCTGAAGCAAGCGCAGGCTGTTTGCCTTTAACAGCTTCCGCGGTGCTCTGTAACCCACCTTCGCTTTCGTGCCGGCTGCAGTCCACCAGGGCTAGTTCTAGAGGCAATGGGGAATAATTGTCCAGGCGGATGTCGATTTCGCTGAAGCGCTTCACCGCCGCCGCCAGATGTTCGAAACTCGTTCCTGAGACCAGGGACTTCATCTCAGCCAGACCGTCGCTGGCAATATCGACCACTTCTTCAGCCCCGGATTTCACCAGCAGCAATTGTCTGAGGTAGTCCAGAAGCTCACGGCTGAATTGACGCAGGTCGATACCATCATTAGCGACGCTATTGATAGTCTTCAGCCCGGCGGTGATATCTTTATGGATAATGCATCTAGCCAGCTCCTTGATGCGCAGGTCACCGCTTACGCCCAACAGTTCTCTGACCTGATGGAGTTGCACCTTGTGACCGTAGTAGATGGCAAGCTGCTCCAGCAGGTTTTCGGCGTCGCGGAGGCTGCCGGCAGTCACCCTGGAGAGCAGCCTCAATGCCTCAGGCTCGATTTCGATACCTTCCTTCTGGGCAATGAACTGGAGCTTGGCGATGATCGCTGAGCTGGAAAGACGGCGAAAGTCGAAACGCTGGCACCGCGACATGATGGTGGGCAGGACTTTGTGTGGCTCGGTGGTTGCCAGGACGAATTTCACGTGCGCCGGTGGCTCCTCAAGGGTCTTTAGAAATGCGTTTGAAGCCTCCTTGGTTATCATATGTACTTCATCAATTATGTAGACCTTATATTTCGCCATGTTGGGGGCATAATTGACCTTTTCCCTCAGGGAGCGGATCTCATCTATGCCCCGATTGCTGGCGGCGTCTATCTCGATCACATCAGGCAGGCTGTTCTGGTTGGCTGCTGTGCAGATGGCACATTTGTTGCACGGTTCACCGTCCTCGGGGTTGAGGCAGTTAATCGCCTTAGCCAGAATACGCCCGGTGCTGGTCTTGCCAGTGCCACGCGGACCGCAGAACAGATAGGCATGGGCAACCTGACCGCTGGCAATGGCGTGCCGCAGAGTTGTGGTCACATGTTCCTGCCCCACCACCTCGGAGAGGCGCTGTGGGCGCCATTTGCGGTAAAATACCTGGGAGGTCATTTGCTTTTAATTATTATACCCCATGTGACCCCGTGGCTAAAGCGCTGGTGCATTGTTTTCAGGTGTGTGTTATAATTTGGTTTTATAAGTGAGGTATAACAAAAACATGGGTCTGGACAAAGAAAAAAAGACGGCTATCATCTCGGACTTCAAGAAGCATGATACTGACAGCGGTTCCACCGAGGTGCAGATAGCATTACTTACCGAGAGGATAAACCGCCTCACCGAGCACCTGAAGACGCACCGGCATGACCACCATACTCAACGAGGGCTGATGAAATTGATCGGGCGGCGGAGGCACCTGCTTGCTTATCTTGCCAGGGAAGATGTCCAGCGTTATCGGGATGTTATCACCAGGCTGGGACTGAGAAAATAATAGTGCTGTCGGGGGAAAATGGCTCATTCCGCTCAATGTATGGTCGGAGGCAGGGTGCTGTCAATTGAGACTGGCAGATTAGCCCACCAAGCTGAAGGCGCTGTCACAGTTCGCTATGGTGATACTGTGATCCTGGCTACTGTCTGTGTTAGCAGCGAGCCTCGCGAGGACGGCGATTTTGTCCATCTTACTGTGGACTATGAAGAGAGACATTACGCTGTGGGCAAAATCCCCGGTAGCTTCATCCGGCGCGAGGGGCGTCCCAGCGAGGAAGCGACCTTAACTGGAAGGCTGACTGACCGCAGCTTGCGCCCGCTTTTCGACAAAAACTTTCGCAATGACGTTCAGGTCATAGTGACTGTGCTGTCAACGGACCAGGAGAATGACCCTGATGTACTGGCTGTGATCGGTGCCTCGGCTGCCCTGCACCTCTCTTCTATCCCCTTTTATGGTCCGGTGTCGGCGGTCCGTGTGGGGTACATCGATGGGGAGATGGTGTTGAACCCGTTACTGCCACAGATGAGCAACAGCTTGATAGACGTTATAGTCGCCAGTACACGGGAGGCTATTGTGATGGTTGAGGCGGGGGCTAAAGAGGCTCCAGAGGAAGTAGTCCTGGAGGCTATCAGGTTCGGTCACGAGGCGAATCAGGATATTTTGCGACTCCAGGAGGAATTTCGCGAAGCCCATGGCAAGCCAAAAATGGAGTACAAAAGCCCCGAGTTCGCTCCCGAGCTGGTAGCAGCTATTTCATCAGAGTTTGCCCCTAAGATTGCCGCTGCCATCAGCCATGCTAATCGGTTAGAACGGGATGCAGCGCTGGAGGAGGTAAGGCAGGAGGCTGTGGAAAAGCTGAGGGAGACCTTTCCTGAGCCTGACATCATGGCGGTGATAGAAAGTGCGACTAAAAAGGCGGTCAGGTCGAGGATACTGGAGAAAAGACAACATGTCGATGGTCGTCAGCCTGGCGAGATACGTCCGATAACCTGTGAAGTCGGTTGCCTGCCCCGGACTCATGGCTCGGGGCTGTTTGCGCGAGGACTTACCCAGGTGCTGACCATTACTACGCTGGGTTCGCCACGCCAGGAACAATTACTTGATGGTCTGGGGCTGGAGGAGGCGAAGCGTTTTATGCACCATTACAATTTCCCGCCATTTTCCACTGGCGAAGTAAGGCGGTTGGGGTCGCCCAGCCGTCGTGAGATCGGGCACGGGGCACTGGCGGAAAGAGCGCTGGTGCCAGTGATACCCAGCGAAGAGGAGTTCTCCTACACTATACGCCTTGTCTCCGAGGTGCTGAGTTCTAATGGTAGCACCTCGATGGCAAGCGTGTGCAGTTCTTCACTGTCGCTGATGGATGCCGGTGTGCCCATCAAGGCACCGGTAGCCGGGATAGCCATGGGGCTGGTCACCGGGGATGATGGTGACTATGTGATACTCACTGATATCGAGGGGATGGAAGATGCATATGGGGACATGGACTTTAAGGTCGCTGGAACAGCTACAGGGATAACAGCCCTTCAGCTTGATATAAAATTGCGGGGCATAAGCCATGACATCCTGGCGCGGGCGGTAAAGCAAGCTCGTGAAGCACACTTTGAGATACTGGAGAAGTTGCGACAGACGATAAGTACCAGCCGTCCAGAACTCAGCCCTTATGCGCCAAGAATGTACCGGATCAATATCGACCCGGGCAAGATCGGTGCTGTTATCGGTCCGGGCGGTAAGGTTATCCGCTCGATAATCGAGGAGACCAAGGTGACCAGCATCGACATAGAGAGCGACGGTGCGGTGATAATCGCTTCACCCAATAGGGAAGCAGCATTGAATGCGATCGCAAAGATAGAGAGCTTGACCCGAGAGGTGGAGGTCGGCGCGGTCTATACCGGCAAGGTAACCCGGATTTCGAGCTTTGGCGCTTTTGTTGAAATCCTGCCCGGTAAAGAGGGGTTGGTGCATATAAGCGAGCTGGCAGACTATCGAGTGCCCAGAGTGGAGGATGTGGTCAAGGTGGGTGATGAGGTCATGGTCAAAGTCGTGGAGATAGACAACCTGGGCAGGATAAACCTGTCCAGACGTGCGGTCTTCTCTGACCTGGCGCAGATCAAGGGAGCTAAGGTTGTAGATTCTTCCGCTGTCAGCATTCGGAAGCCCCCCAGGCAGGATAGAGACCGGACTTCAGCGCGAGGGCGCATTAATCGTGATAGCCGTCACCGTAGTCAGAGGTAGGGGTGTTTTGATAGCGACTGAGTAAAGGGGGCGGACATGGGACCGATTACAGTACTAGTCCACGGGGCTTTGGGCAAGATGGGCAAGGAGGTCACGGCAGCGGTCTGCCGTGATAAAGAGCTGGAGGTGGTTGGAGCGGTCGATATTAAGGCTACAGAGGAACGCTTATCACTTCCTGATGGCTCAAAAAGCGTGCCACTGTGCCGGGACCTTGAGTCAGCATTTAGACAGTGTCAGCCCAGAGTGGTGGTAGACTTTTCTATTGCCGAGGCGGCGATAGCTGCGGCGCGCTCGGCGCTGAAGCGGGGGGTAAATGTGGTCATAGGCACTTCGGGGCTTACTCAGGACAACTTGAAAGAAATAGACGGGCTGGCTCGGGCAAGTGGCGTGGCTGCAGTGGTCGTTCCCAATTTTGCGCTGGGTTCAGTTATTTTGATGCACCTGGCAAAAATAGCGGCTAAGTTTTTTGACCACGCCGAGATTGTAGAGTTACACCATCATGAGAAGGCTGATGCTCCTTCCGGCACTGCACTGGCGACCGCTCAGGCTATGGTGGAGTCCAGAGGCAAGCCGTTCGTTTATCCGGTGACGAAAAAGGAGACCCTTAGCGGTACCCGTGGAGGAGAGATTGACGGGATAGCCATTCATAGCGTAAGATTGCTAGGCTTGATGGCAAGCCAGGAAGTTATCTTTGGCGCGCCAGGGCAGGTACTTACTTTAAGACATGACGCTTTAAACCGCGAATGTTATATGCCAGGCGTAATTCTGGCTATCAAGGAAGTGGTGAAGCGGCAAGGGCTGGTGTATGGTCTGGATGAATTACTTAACCTAAAGGGGGAACCATGAAGGCTTACAATGTGGCGATTGTCGGCGCTACTGGCATGGTGGGGCAGGAGTTCATCAAAGTCCTGCAGCAGCGGAATTTCCCTATCTCTTCAGTCCGCCTTTATGCCTCTGACCGCTCTGCCGGGAAGAAACTCTTTTTCGGTCATGAGGAGATAGAGGTGCAGGAGACGAGCCCCGATTCCTTCCATGGCATTGATATCGCGCTGTTCTCTGCCGGCTCGGAGATCAGCCGCTATTTCTCACCAATAGCGGCTAAGAACGGGGCGCTGGTGGTTGACAACAGCGCAGCCTTCAGGATGGACCCGAAGGTACCTCTGGTCGTCCCTGAGGTGAACCCGGAAGATATAAAATGGCACCAGGGCATTATTGCCAACCCGAATTGTTCTACCATACAGATGGTGGTGGCTCTGTACCCTCTCCATAAGGTCAATCCGATAAAACGAATCGTGGTGTCAACTTACCAGTCCGTTTCTGGTACCGGTGCTGCCGCCGTGGAGGAACTGACCACTCAGGCTAAGCTGGTGCTGGAGGGGCAGAATGTGGTGCCTCATGTCTATCCCCATCAGATTGCCTTTAACTTATTACCGGAGATAGATGTCTTTCTGGACAACGGGTATACCAAGGAAGAATGGAAGATGGTGGAGGAGACACGAAAGATAATGCACGCTGGAGATATAGCTGTTTCGGCGACCTGTGTAAGAGTCCCGGTGTTTATCGGTCACAGCGAAGCAGTAAACATCGAGTTCACCCACCCCATGAGTCCGGAAGAAGCTAGGAATATACTGGCACAAGCCCCCGGCGTGAAGGTGCTTGATGACCCCAGCGTCAGTCTTTATCCCCAGCCCTGGCTGGCTGCAGGCACCGATTATGTCTATGTGGGACGCATTAGAGCGGACGCTTCCCACCCCAGGGGACTGGTGATGTGGGTGGTGGCTGATAATCTGCGTAAAGGCGCAGCCCTGAATGCCATCCAGATTGCCGAAGAGGCGATTAAGCGGGACTGGGTCAAAAGGAAGTAGAGAGCAATTCAGGAGGAGAGCCATGGCTAGGTTTGGGCGATTGTTGACTGCTATGATTACCCCCTTTGATGAAGCGGGGAAGGTGGACTACTCTCAGGCGAAAAAACTGGCTAAAGCACTACTCGATTCGGGTAGCGATGGGGTGGTGGTCTCAGGGACAACCGGTGAGTCGCCAACACTTACCTCGGAGGAAAAGCTGCGGCTGTTTGCTGAGGTCAAATCGGCAGTGGGCGATAAAGGCACGGTCATCGCTGGCACGGGTAACTACTGTACCGCTGAAAGCGTTGAACTTACCAGGGAGGCGGAAAAGACCGGCGTCGATGGTTGTCTCCTGGTGGTGCCTTATTATAACCGCCCTACACAGGACGGCTTGTACCAGCATTTCAAAGCTATAGCTGAATCGACCAAGTTGCCCTGCATCTTATATAATGTGCCCTCCCGCACTGTGACCAGCCTCTCTGCCGAGACCGCTGTCAAGCTGAGCCAGATAGACAATATCATCGGCATAAAAGAAGCCAGTGCCAACTTTGAGCAAATTGCTATGATTATCCAGAAAGCGAAGAAAGGTTTTCTGGTCTACAGCGGCAACGACGGTGACACCTTTCACATTCTATGCCTAGGTGGCTATGGGGTTATCAGTGTCATCTCTCATCTGGTGGGTCTCCAGATAAAGCAAATGATGGAGTACTGCGTCAAGGGTGACATTGAAAAGGCAGCAGCTATACATCACAACCTGCTACCGCTGGTCAATGCTATGTTTGTGGTGGCGAATCCGATACCGGTGAAATATGCGTTGAACTATTTGGGTTTTTCGGTGGGAAAACCGCGGCTGCCTCTTATTGAGCCGGATGAGAAGTCGAAAGCCGTAATCGAGCAGACTGTTAGGAGCTACAAGGTCGATTTGCCGCTAAGCTGAAGCTGTCCTGTGAGGCTCTGGCATTTCCACCTGGCGACGTGCACCCTCTAGCAAAAGCTACAGCGTGTATAGAGAGGTCTGGTAGTCTGTGACCTTCGGCGGTTTCTTGCCTTTCCCCGCCTCGATAGTATGCCCTTCCTCGCGCAGGCGCATTGCTTGGGCTTGTGCACCGCCAGGAAATTTCTCGTTCAGGCTACCGTCTGCTTTGATAACACGCCAATAGGGGGCTATCGGAAGCCTGCCGTTCTTAAGGTCTTCTTCAGCCGTCTCGGCAACGATGCGGAGGAAAATACCTGTGGTCAGCGGGCAGGTGGCATCAGCTTTGTTGTCTGTTGCCAGTCGCCGCCTTAACTGGGCATCTGTGAGCAGCTTGCCCAGGGGGATTTGACGGACTAGGGCATCTATGTCCAGTGGCTTGGGAATAAGCAATTTGCCGCCTGTTTTACGGTCGGTGACTATCTTGCCATGGTCGGGTAGCTCTGTTTCTAGCTTCTGCCGCCAGCTTTTGTATTTCATGATGTTCCCTCCTGCCCTCCTAAAAGACTTCCCTGACCATTATGGTGTGGTCGCGGCTGGGACCTACTGAGATGATGCAGGTCTTACAGGAGAGCAGTTCCTCGATGTGTGCCACGTAACGCCGTGCCTGCGGGGGGAGCTGTTCCGGATGGCGAATTTCTGAGGTTGGTGTTTTCCACCCGGGTAGTTCTTCATATACCGGCTGGCACTTTCCCAGCAGTTGGGCATCGCCGGGGAAATGGTCTATTAGTTCGCCATTGAGCCTGTAGGCGGTGCATATCTTGACTGAATCGAAGACATCCAGGACATCGAGGCGGGTAAGGGCAATGCTGGTGAAGCCATTGATTCTGGTGGCGAAGCGCCCGGCGACGGCATCGAACCAGCCGCAACGGCGCGGTCTGCCGGTGGTGGCACCATATTCGTGGGCTCGCTCCCTGATGAATTCGCCGGTCTTATCTTTAAGCTCAGTGGGCATGGGACCGCTGCCCACACGGGTGGTATATGCCTTGAAGACACCGATGACCTGGTCGATCTGTCTGGGGTTTATCCCTGTGCCAATGCAGCCTCCTGCCGCCAGGGGTGAGGACGATGTCACGAAGGGATAGGTGCCGAAGTCCGGGTCGAGCAATGTGCCCTGGGCACCTTCCAGAAGGATGTTCTTGTTTTGAGCTATCATGTCCTGCAGCAGACGGCTGGTGTCGGTGATGAAGTGGGACAGTCGTTCTGCATATCGGCAAAACTGCTGGTAAATCTCGTCCAAGGATAATGGCTGAGCACTGTAGACCTTGGTTAGAATAGCGTTCTTAAGCTCCAATACGGAAGCCAGGCGTTTACGAAATCCTTCCTTGTCCCGCAGGTCACAGGTGCGAATGCCAAGGCGGGCTATCTTGTCGGCAAAAACCGGACCTATTCCCTTGCGGGTGGTACCTATAGCCCCCTCACCCCGTCTTTCCTCTTCCAGTCCATCGAGCAGAGTATGATAGGGCATAATCAGGTGGGCGCGGTCACTGATAAACAAATTGCCCGTGTTGACGCCATGTTTTTGCAGGTCTTCAATTTCCTCCAGAAGCACGGCGGGGTTGACGGCTACACCATTGCCGATGATGCAGGCGACTTGTGGATGGAATATGCCTGACGGCACCAGGTGGAGCCTGAACTCGCCGTATGAGTTGATCACCGTGTGCCCGGCGTTGTCTCCTCCGGAGAACCGCACCACAGCATCTGCCTTCTCTGCCAGGAGATCGACGATTTTTCCCTTACCTTCATCGCCCCACTGGGCACCAACAACTGCTGCTATCGGCATTTCACCTCACTTTCAAAAAGGAGTTAAAAAGGGCTAGCTCCTGCCTACATTCGGGACATATAGTTCCTGCCCCAGTAATAGAGTAGGGTACCGTTTCCTACGAGCCAGACGACCAGCCCGGTAATAATCACCCACGGGATACCAAGCAGGCGAAAGATAATGCCCGATATTATCCACACTAGGACAGCCACGCTCAAACCTATAGCACTCCATTCGAATGTCCGGTCACTCATGGTCCACCACTGCCTTTTGTTTTTTGCCACACATACACCAGCCTTTGTCCTGCGGTGAAGAAGGCAAGTATCGCCAGCACTACCAGAGCTATAAAAAGCTGATCCAGGAATAGTCCCAACGCCAGTATTATAACTCTCTCCGCTCTGGTAAACAAACCGACAGGGCAAGCTATGCCCAGCCCTTCAGCTCTGGCTCTTACATAGCTGGTCAAAAAAGAGCCGATCAGTGCCAGGAACGCCAGGACAATGTTAAGTTCATTCCCGCTCTTCAAGTAGAGGTATACCACGCCGAGGAGTAGAACGGCATCGGCAACGCGGTCAAAAGTCGAGTCCAGTATGGCACCAAAACGAGTGGACTGGTTGGTAGCGCGAGCTAGAGCTCCATCGAGTATGTCACAAAGCCCGGAGAGGAGCACCAGGATACCGGCAACTATAAGATGGTCTGTGGCGATGGTGTAGGCAGCAACAAGGCTCACTACCAGACCGAGCCAGGTGAGCGTGTTGGGCTTAAGGCGACTTCGCGATAGGGCTGAAAGGAAGGGAGTGGTTATGCGCCGGGCAACCACTTTTCGGAGTTCTGCTAGATCAGGCATTTAACATCTCGATTAACTTAATAGGCTGTTATAGTACTCCATCACCTGGCGGGCTATGTTTGTCCAGCTATACTTCTCAGCCTTGACTCTACCCTGCTTCCCCAGACGTTCCCGCAATCGTCTATCTTCGATAAGGCTGAGTATGGCTTTTGCCAGCGAGTCATCATCTTTCGGTGGCACAAGTAGCCCTTCTTCGCCGTCCTTCAGTACGCTGGCATAGCCAGTTATGCTGGTAGCAACAACCGGTTTGGCACACGCCATAGCTTCAAGCAGGACTATACCAAAGCTTTCACCGCCGGTTGCTGGGGCACAGAATATATCGGCGCTGCGGTAATACAATGGTAGTTCGGCACTGGGGATGAAACCGACGAACATAGTATTCTCTTTTATACCCAGGTCTTTGACCATTGCCTCATATTTGCGGCGCAATACTGTGCCCGGTCCTACCACTATCAGCCGGAAGTTGGAAAACTCCTTCTTTACCTTGGCGCAGGCATTTAACAGGTACTCAAGTCCCTTTCGCCTCTCCAGCCTGCCCACGAAGAGCAGATTCATCTTGCCATCGGCAAACTCCTCTTTCCGGGGACCCTCTGGGGTAAAGTGCTCCGTATCAATCCCGTTAGGTATGATCCTGTAATCTGCTGGCAGGTAACGGCTCACATATTCCATAGCCGGCTGTGAGACCGCTATTTTGCCATGTAAGCGGGCAAGCAATCTTTTGAATATCGGTCTGCCAATTTGATAAGGCCATGGATAGCTATGATAGGCGTGAAATGTCCCCACATTTGTGGTGTTTGACCTGGCAAGAGCGCTCAAACAGAGCATAGGGGTGAATGGCTCATGTAAGTGGAGTATGTCAAATTTTTGTCGTTCGAGGATTTCACCTACCTGGGCAGGCAGCCAGGGCGAGAGTGGCACACGGGCTATTGAGCCACCGGAAGGAATCGGGATAGGTCTACCTACAGGGGTGACCTCTTCCTCGAAGTATCTGGTGCCGCTCTTAAGACAGGGGGCGATGATTTTGACCTGGTGCCCCCACTGGATGAAATTGTGTGCCAGATAGGCGATGTGGTTGACCACACCACCCGGGAAAGAATAATCATAAGGGGAAACAAGGCCGATTTTCACTTCTACACTGAGCTACTCACATCCTGTCTGTATGTGCTATTTCTCACTTTGTTTTGCCTGCTCGGGCGTCGCTTCAGGAAGGCAGACAGGAGGTTGCATTGCTTTGCCCAGGATGAAATTCTCCACCCGTCTTCGTGCCTCGTCGTCGGAGTATTGAATAGGCGGCGATTTCATAAAATAAGCACTGGGTGCCACCAGGACACCGGACAGCCCCCTATCCATAGCCAGTTTACAGCACCTTATAGCATCTATGACCACTCCCGCAGAGTTAGGGCTGTCCCAGACCTCGAGTTTGAGCTCTAAATTTAGCGGTACGTCACCAAAGGTGCGTCCTTCCATTCGAATGTAGCAGAATTTGCGGTCAGCCAGCCATGGCACATAGTCACTGGGACCGATATGTATATTCCCCGGCTCGATTTCGTAGTCAAGCTGTGAGGTTACGGCGTTGGTCTTGGAGATCTTTTTTGATTCCAGGCGGTCGCGCTCCAGCATGTTGTAAAAATCGGTGTTACCGCCGAAGTTAAGCTGGTAGGTCCTTTCTAGCTTCACGCCGCGGTCGTGGAACAAACGGGTGAGCACCCGGTGGGTGATGGTGGCTCCGACCTGCGACTTGATGTCATCGCCGATTATCGGCAGTCCTCTATCGGCGAATCGCTTATACCAGTAGGGCTCACGGGCGATGAAGACCGGTATACAGTTTATAAAGCTGCAGCCGGCATCGAGGACCTGTTCCACATACCACTTGGTTGCCTCTTCGCTGCCCACTGGCAGGTAGTTGATCACCACGTCGGTCTTGGTGTCTTTGAGGATGCCAACGATATCCGCAGTGGAGCCCGGCGCCTTGGTGACAATTTGCGAGAGATATTTCCCCAGACCGTCGTGGGTCATGCCACGGGATACCCTGACGCCGGTGGCTGGCACCTCGCAAAACTTGTAAGTGTTGTTCGGGGGGATGAAGATAGCCTCGGCGAGGTCTTTGCCTACCTTGTTCTTATCTATATCAAAAGCGGCTACGAAGTTGATGTCTTTGATGTGGTAACCTCCCAGGCTGACATGCATCAGCCCGGGGACAAATTCACTCTCCTTTGCTTTTTTATAATAGTAGATTCCTTGAACTAGTGATGAGGCACAATTGCCGACGCCGATTATAGCCACATTTATCTTCGCCATGGCTCAGTTGCTCCTTTCTGTCATTGCTTTCCCGGGTCAGGGCTTGGACCCGGTAGCGAGTACTTTTGATGACCTCACCAGCCATACCGGCATACTAGCACTGTGCACTACCTTATCGGCAACACTCCCCATTACCCAGCGTGCCAGTCCCGTTCGACCGTGGGTCGACATTGCTATCAGGCTGGCTTTTTTCTCCTCTGCATATTGTACTATTTTGTCGGCGGGCTCACCAGTCATCACCTCGTAGGTAGCCTTGGTGCCACGCTCAGCCAGCTGTTGAATTACCTCCTTAAGGTACTCCTCGCCGGCTTTCTGTAGCACCTGAATAAGCTTTATCCAGTCGGGTCCGGTCAGCAGGCTTGCTTCTATGGCTCCCGGAGGTGAGACTATATGAAGTAAATCAAGGGCAGCCCCGGTTTTCAAAGTGAGCATCTCGGCGTAAGGCAGTGCTGCCTGCCCCAGCTCGGAGCCGTCTAAGGGGACGAGGATTCTTTCAATAGTCTTCTTACTCCTAGCATCATGCTGTTCAGTTCGTTTTGCTTGGACCAGCATTATCGGAGTTGAGGCAGCACTGACCACCTTTTCGGCTACGCTTCCCAGCCACCAGCGTGTCACACCGCTCAAGCCATGGGTTGCCATAAGAATGAGGTCGACCTTCTTGCTCTGGGCGAAATCCAATATGCTTTCGGCAGCTTTCCCATATAACACCGCCTCCTCGGCTTTGATGCCCTGCTCCGAGAGTTCCTCAGCTATCTTAGCGATATAGTCTTCCAGCAGGCGGTTCACGCGCCTCGTTTTCTGCCCGACGCCCACACCCAGTATGTAGACCTTGGCATTAAATCTCGGTGCCAGGTCTCGAAGATAAGGCAGCACGCACTCTGCCTCCAGGGAACCGTCTAAGGGTACTAAAACCTGCTGCAGTCTTATTTCCGCCATGGCTACCATCCTTTCCTGTTTTTAATCTTGTCCCCATTGAAAGTTTGTGATATCTTTGAAGGGTGCTTTACGATTTTCACACCCATAGTTTTCTTAGCGATGGTGTCTTATCACCTATTGAGCTTATCCGTCGTGCTATAGTCAAGGGGTACTCTGCCATCGCCATCACCGACCATGTGGCTCTGGGTTCCCTTAGCCGTGTCATTAAAGAATTGAGCGATGACTGTGCCCTTGCCAGAGCTTACTGGGATATACTGGCAATTCCTGGCGTCGAACTAACTCACCTCCCTGCAAAAGCAATCCCTGAAGTAGCTCAAAAAGCCAAGGAGATGGGAGCCTGGCTTGTGGTGGTGCACGGAGAGACGGCTGCTGAGCCTGTGGAAAGCGGCACCAACCTCGCTGCGCTCCAGTCCCCACATGTTGATATATTGGCTCACCCCGGGCTCATCACCCCCGCAGAAGCCTCTCTAGCTGCTGAGAATAATATATTTATTGAATTGACCACCCGACGTGGGCATTCGACTACCAACGCCCACGTCGCTTCGCTGTGTATGCAGACTAAAGCACGGCTTTTGCTTAACTCGGATGCGCACCAGGAGGATGAACTGCTTACACCAGATTTAGCTGCGTCGACGCTCTGCACCGCTGGCATTAGCATCGAAGAGCACCCGCACATCCTCACTGCAAACCCTCTTCTCCTTATAGAGAAGATTAATCGCCAGCTCTCAGCTTCAGCCTGAAGCGCGACTGTTTAGCTCTTGCCGATGCGGAATACCTTGGTGCCGCAGTTCGGGCAGGTGCCACGGATGGCTGGACGCTTGTTCTTCAGCGTCACATTGGCGGGATTCCTGATCTCCACCTTCCTCCGGCACTTGAAGCAATACGCCTGCGCCATGTGTTTCACCCCCTTTCTTCAAAGCTAGACCATATCCTATTATAATATAGCTTGTCAAGTCCTATTAGTCCCCGACATCAGAATTTTTGACAAATCTGGGATAATATTTCAAAATATGTATATAAAGAAATATCATCAAGTGCTTAGACGACACGATGGCGCAGGATAAGTGGCTGGAGTTATATGAGATGAAAGCAGAGTTATGCAAGACGTTTGCTGATGCCAAGAGACTGCGGATAATCGATGCGCTCAGGGGTGGGGAGAAAACGGTGAGTGAGCTGGTGAAGTTGATAGGGTCGTCTCAGGCGGTGGTATCGCGGCATCTTATGCTGCTGCGGGATAGAGGGGTGGTGAAAGCCCGGCGTGAGGGAGTCAATATGTATTACAGTTTGACTGACAACAAAATAGGTGAGGCTTGTGACCTTGTGCACCAAGTCTTGCTGAACCAGATACAAAAAGACAGAGAGCGAGCTGAGAAGCTAGGTCGGCTAGGTCTATTACAGAATTCAACAAGGAGGGGGAAATGGAGAACAAGGGCGGAGCGACCATAGTAGTATTCAGCGGTGACATGGACAAGGTGATGGCAGCGTTCAACATCGCTGTGGGCGCCGCCGCTGCCGGTAAAGAGACCACGATGTTCTTCACCTTCTGGGGGATAAAAGCCATCCAGAAAGGCAACCTGACCGGTAGAAGTTTTTTCGGTCGCATGATGGGGCTACTAAATCGCGGTGGCATTAACCGCATTGGACCCTCGCGGTTCAACTTCGGCGGCATCGGAAGATGGATGTTTAAGCAGATGATGAAGATGCATAATGTAACTTCTCTGGAGGAACTGCGCAAAATCGCCATAGACCTGGGGGTCAAGCTTGTTCCCTGCCAGATGAGCATGGAGGTCATGGAGATAGGACGTGAAGACCTCATCGATGGACTGGCGGAGCCAGCAGGGGTGGCGACCATGCTGGAGGCTGCCAGCCGCTCGGCGGCAACGCTCTTTATCTAGAAGGAGGCATTGAAAATGGCGCAGGAGATCAAAGCCGATGTGAAGCTTAACCTGGAGGGACTGCTCTGCCCCATACCGGTGGTCGAGGAAAAAGACAGGCTCATCGCCTTAGACGCTCAGCTATGGTCTAACACCGTCTGGCTCTACGTACAAGCGTCGACAGTCCAGCAGCCCAAGAATTTGTAGCCGGTTTTTATGGTGATATGTAACGAGGTTTGAAATGCCTTGTCAGGTTGTGCTAGACTGGCGCCTGTCGGGCGG
>DAOUCT010000038.1:0-10066 GCA_034432055.1 Dehalococcoidia bacterium
ACGGCGAAGCGCATGGGTGTGGCACTCAGTGCACACGGTCCTTACTTTATAAACTTGAACGCCACCGAACCGGACAAGGTGAGGGCGAGTCAGGAGAGGATACTGCAGACGGCACGCATCGCTGCCCTGTGCGGGGCGAGGAGCATCGTGTTCCATGCGGCTTTCTACCTCGATGACCCACCGGAGAGGGTGTACGAGCAAGTGAAGAGTCAGTTGCAGTGGACTGTGAAACAGTTGAGGGCGGAGGGGAACAGGGTATGGGTCAGACCGGAGGTCACAGGTAAGGGGTCGCAATTTGGCACGCTGGAGGAAGTGCTGAGGCTCAGCGCTGAAATTGAAGGAGTGGCACCGTGTATCGATTTCGCTCACTGGCATGCCCGCACCGGCGAGTTCAATTCTTACGATGGCTTTGCCTCGATTTTAAAGCAGGTAGAAAACAGACTGGGCAGGGCAGCGCTGGACGATATGCATATCCATGTCTCCGGCATCGCCTATTCTAGAAAGGGGGAAAGCCGGCACCTCAATTTGAAGGACTCTGACTTCAACTATGTCGACTTCATCAAGGCGCTATGCGACTTTCGTGTGAAGGGGCTGGTGGTCAGCGAGAGCCCAAACCTCGAGGAGGACGCATTGTTGTTGCAGGAGACGTACAGGTCGGTGTGCAAGAAGCGGTAGCGTTTGGGAAGCGCCAGTGTGGTTCGATGTTCAAAAGCAGATTGGCGATGCCCTGCGCTGCCATGGTTTATGTCATCTTTTTCCTATTAAACTGGTTTTTGATATAATTGGGATGTAAGGCAGGATGGAAATGAAGTCCAAATGGTGGCAAGGTAGTCTGTTCTATTTGCTGGTGCTGATAGCCATTCTGGCTCTGGCTTTCAGCTTTCTGCCTACCTCTCAGAAGCCTAAAGAGGTGGACTTCTATTCCTTTGTTGATGAGGCGAAGTCCGGTCAGATTGACACCATCCAGCAGGAGGGGAACACGCTCCTGGGATTGCAGGGAGGTCAGAAGAAGCTGAAGGCGTCCTTCGTTGGCAGCAGCAAGGAGCTTATGGACATACTGAAAGAGGAGGGGGTGCCGCTGGGCGAGGGGGGTGTGAAGCTGAGCGTTAAATCAGGCGGCTTCGATTGGGGTGGTGTGCTCATCAGCTTTGTCCCGCTACTGCTTTTCGGCGCCTTGCTCTTTTTCCTCTTCCGCTCAGCACGGGGCGCTAATACTCAGGCGTTCAACTTTGCCAAGAGCCGTGCCAGGCTGGCTTCGGGGAATAAGCCTTCGGTGACATTTGCAGATGTCGCTGGCGTTGATGAGGCGAAGGCAGAACTTCAAGAGGTGGTAGAGTTTCTCAAGGCGCCGCAGAAGTTCCTGGCACTGGGTGCTCGTATCCCCAGAGGCATACTGCTGGTGGGTCCGCCGGGATGTGGCAAGACCTTGATAGCCAAAGCTGTGGCGGGTGAGGCAGGGGTGCCATTCTTCTCTATCAGCGGCAGCGAGTTCGTGGAGATGTTTGTCGGTGTCGGGGCATCGAGGGTCAGAGACCTTTTCGACCAGGCGAAGCGGAATGCGCCGTGCATTGTGTTTATCGATGAGATCGACGCTGTGGGCAGGCACCGCGGTGCTGGTCTGGGTGGTGGGCATGATGAGCGGGAGCAGACGCTGAACCAGATACTGGTGGAGATGGACGGCTTTGATAGCAGCACCAATGTAATCGTGCTGGCGGCAACCAACCGTCCTGATATACTCGACCCGGCGTTGTTGCGCCCGGGACGCTTTGACCGGCATGTGGTGATCGACCAGCCGGACTTGAATGGCAGGAAGGCTATTTTGAAGGTGCATGCCAAGGGCAAGCCACTGGGCAAGGATGCTGACCTGGATGTGATCGCCAAACAGACGCCCGGTTTCAGCGGGGCTGACCTGGCTAACTTAATCAATGAGGCAGCCATTCTGGCGGCGCGCCGAGACCTCAAGGAGATAGGTGCTAAGGAACTGGAGGACTCTATAGACCGCGTTATCGCCGGTCCGGAGAAGAAAGGGCGAATAATGAGTCCCAAGGAGCGCGAGCTTATCGCTTACCATGAGACCGGGCACGCACTGGCGGCGAAGATGCTGCCCAATGCTGACCCGGTGCACAAGATATCCATTGTGGCACGGGGGATGATGGGTGGCTGGACGAGGTTTCTGCCCACCGAGGACAGGCACCTGTGGACTTATTCGCAGTTCAAGGACAGACTGGTGGTGAGCCTGGCTGGGCGGGCTGCGGAGGAAATCGTCTTTGGCGAGATATCCACCGGTGCCCAGAATGACCTGGAGCAGGCGACCAATCTGGCGCGAAAGATGGTCACTGAATATGGCATGAGCCAGAAGCTGGGTCCTCGTACTTTCGGCAAGCGCGAAGAACTCATTTTCCTCGGGCGGGAAATCCACGAGCAGCGGAACTACAGTGAGAAGGTGGCGGAGCTGATAGATGAAGAGGTGCACAGCTTGATTTCGGATGCTTATCAGACCGCCAGGAAGATATTAACTGAGAACGAGGACAAGCTGAAGCTGGTGGCAGAGCAACTTCTGAATAAAGAGACACTGGAGGAGGCGGAGTTCGAAGCCCTGCTAAAACAGCCGCTGCCATCCGAGCCGGAGAAAGAAGCAGTGCCGACTCCCGGTTCTTAACCCCACCTGAACCCACCTTTACTGTCAGACACCCCTGGCTATGTTCACTTTCGCCGTTTGAGTATATATTCTGCCAGGCTGACCAGCGACTGTTTGGCAGGGCTTTCCGGGAGGTGCTGGATAGCCTGGCAGGCTTTAGAGGCAAAGTCTGAAGCGATGCTCAGGCACTGGTCAATGGCTGCAGAGCTGCGCACCTTTTCTATAGCCCGGGCGGTAATTTCAGCGTCTTTTCGTTCTGCCACACTGGCTATGATGTTGTCGTCGGGGTGCGATTCGATAAACAGGATGGATGGCAGGGTGGCGATGCCCTCGCTGAGGTCGGACCCCACAGGCTTACCCAGTTCTGTCTCCTCGCCTATGAAGTCAAGCACATCATCTATTATCTGGAAAGCAATACCGAAGTTGAGTCCATACTCCCGGAGGGCGGTGATGGTGCTTTCTGGAGATTGTGCCAGGACCGCTCCCGATTCTGTGGCGGCGGCAAAGAGGCAGGCTGTTTTAGAGCTTATCCAGTCGAAGTACTCCCGGCGGGCATTTTGGGGGTCAAAGGTTATGCCGGTCTGCCTCAGTTCTCCGGCAGAGATGGTCATCAGTGTCTCTGAAAATAGTTCCACAACTCTGAGATTGCCGGTGCTGGCAGCCAGTCTGCCAGCTCTGGCGAAGAGGTAATCGCCCAGGAGCAGTGCTCTGTTTTCCCCCCAGGTGCGGCTAACCGTGGGCTTGCCACGGCGAAGGGACGATTTGTCCACGATGTCATCATGGACGAGCGTGGCGGTGTGCAACAGTTCGATAGCGGTAGCCATGAGTATAAGACGGGCGGGGTCATAGCGTTCGAATTTGCCGGCAAGCAGGGTCAATGCCGGGCGTATCCGCTTGCCACCATCCCGCAAGGTATATGCCAGCAGTTGTGAAAGCAGTGGGAACCCTGTGGTACTTATCTCTTTCAGGCTTTGTTCGACTTTATCCAGGTCAGCCTGAATGGGCTTGTAGATATCTGCAAGGTTCATCCCGGCTCCGGTGTGCCCAGGCGTTTGTATTCCTCTTCGACGATGCTGTCATCGAGCTTGCGGAATAATGGCTCTGGCGGTGGCAATTGTTTTCCTGCTTGTGGCATCTGCAATCTCCATCCGGATGCTTCGATGCTGCCGTCGAAGCCAAGGAGATGGTGAAGTCTGGTGGAACTAAAGGGGAGAAACGGGTAGAGCACTGTCTTCAGTGCCGAAAGTACTGTGAGCGCTGTGTAAATAGCTAAAGCTGCCTCCTTACCCGATTGCTTGACCGTTTTCCACGGAGACTTATCGTCAAGGTAGCGGTTGGCATCTTGAGCCAACGCCATGGCTGTTTTAATCCCTTCTTTAAAGTGGCAGGCATATAATAGCCTATCCACTTCTTTCAGTGTCTCCTGTGCCCTGGCTATTATTCCTTGGCTCTGGCTGTCCAGGTCTCCGGGTGCTGGTACGGTAGCGGAAAAGTTGCGTTGAATAAAAGTGAGGACTCTGTGTGCCAGGTTGCCGTATGTGGCTACCAGTTCGTCGTTGTTGCGGCGCAGGAATTCCCGCCAGGAGAAATCAGTATCGCCGGTCTCGGGCATGTTCACTGAGAGCAGATAGCGGAGGGGGTCCGGGTCATATCGCTGTAAATAGTCTGGTACCCATACTGCCCAGTTGCGGCTGGTGGACAGCTTTTTACCTTCGATGGTGAGGAACTCATTGGCGGGGACATCATAAGGCAGGTTAAGGTTGCCATACCCCATGAGCATGGCAGGCCAGATGAGTGTATGGAAGGGGATGTTGTCTTTGCCGATGAAATAGAAGGTCTTTGCATCACCCTTCCAGAAAGCCTCCCAGGCATCGGGATTTCCCTGTGATTGTGCCCATTCTTTGCTGGCTGAGAGGTAGCCGATCACCGCCTCGAACCAGACATAAATGCGCTTGAGTTCAAAACCCGGCTGTGGCACGCTCACCCCCCAGTCGATATCCCGCGTGATGGCGCGGTCCTTCAAGCCGTTTTCCAGCATGCCTAAAGTGAAGTTAAGCACATTTTGTCGCCAGTGGGTCTGTGTTTTGACCCATAATTTGAGCCTGTCCTCAAAGGCGCTGAGGCGGAAGAAGAAATGTTCTGAGACCTCCCAGCGGGGGGTCGAAGAACAGATGCGGCAGCGCATATCAAGGAGGTCAGAGGGGTTCAGTGTGTGCCCGCATTCATCGCACTGGTCGCCACGGGCTTGAGGGGACTTGCAGTGGGGGCATGTACCCTCGACATAGCGGTCGGGCAGGAAGCGCCGGCAGGTAGGGCAATATGCCTGAGGCATGGTGGACTTGTAGATGTGTCCCTTCTCCAGCAGCTTAAGGAAGATGTCATGGACCACGCGGGCATGATTTTGTGTGCCTGTGGTGGTGAACAGGTCCCAGGAGATGCCAAGCCTTTCCCAGCATTCCAGGAACTCCTTATGGTAGCGGGACACGACCTCCTGCGGGCTTTTTCTTTCCTGTTCAGCGCGCAAAGTGATCGGTGTCCCGTGCTGGTCACTGCCGGAGACCATGAGCACCATATCGCCCTTCAGACGGTGATAGCGGGCGAAGATGTCTGCCGGGAGATAGGCGCCGGCGATATGTCCCAGATGGAGTGGACCGTTGGCATAGGGCCAGGCAACGCCGATAAAAATATGTTCCGCCAATTAGCGCCTCTCGAATTCAAAGTCCATTGCTGTCAAATTGTATCACGAAGTGGGTGGTGACTGGAAAAAGGTGAGGTATTTTTCGCCTTTTTCCTTAACATATCTGGCGTAGTCCTGTTTTATAGCGCATTGGACGCAAAGGCGTGTTAAATTTTTATCTTCTTCGAGCACCAGGTATTGCTCTCCATGTTCCATAGTACGGTGGCAGCCATCGCATTCAAGCTCGCCGGTAACGATGCAGCCGCGTATCATCGTTCAGTCCCTCCAGCAATTTTTAGCCAGGTCTGGTACAGCTTTTTTCTCCGTATTCCTGTGGTGCGGGATATTCGGGATACCGCCTCTTTAGCGCTTGCCCCCTGGTGATAAAGCTCTGACAGCTTTTGCTCGATTTCGGCACCCGGCTCTGTCTCTTCTGCTTTCCTGCCGGCGATAACCAGTGTAAACTCACCCCTCGGCTGGGCAAAGTGTTCTATCGCCTCGCTTATTCTGCCTCGAAATACCTCCTCGTGCAACTTGGTGAGCTCGCGGCAGACGGCTAATTGCCTGTCCCCCAGCGTTTCTCGAAGGTCGTTGAGGCTGGTGGTGAGGCGATGAGGGGCTTCGAAAGCAACGATGGTGTATGGCTGGTCAGCTACGGACTTAAGCAGACGCCGTCTTTCACCGGTCCTGGTCGGCAAAAAGCCAAGGTAGATGAAACGGTCGATCGGCAGTCCGGAGACCACCAGAGCGGTGGTCAATGCAGAGGCACCCGGTATCGGGACTACAAGTATACCACGCTCAATAGCAGCTACAATAAGCTCGTAGCCGGGGTCGCTCAAGCCTGGCATACCGGCTTCTGAGACCAGGGCGATGTCTTTCTGCTTGAGCTGCTCGAGCAGGTAAGGCAGCTTTGCCTTCTTATTATGCTCGTGGTAGCTGGTAAGCTGTGTCTTGATATTGTAAGTGGAGAGGAGACAGCGTGTCCTGCGCGTGTCTTCAGCAGCGATCAAGTCGACCTCCTTCAACACTCGCAAAGCACGTAGAGAGATGTCTTCCAGATTACCTATCGGCGTAGCTACGATGTAAAGAGACGGCACTTCCTGGTGCAATAATTATAGCCCAGTGATATAAGGTAATACAAACCTGAGTGCTCGTCCCCTGACCTCTCCCGCAGTGGGGAGAGGGATAAAGGAGGTTCTCTCCCGCAAGGAGAGAGGACATTTCTCACTTCACGGGAGAGGGTCTTTTCAATTTTTTCCTCTCCCTTGATGGGAGAGGATAAAGGTGAGGGTGAACATTCCCCCTCACTCTAACTCTCTCCCGCGGTGGGGAGAGAGGATAGACCCCCTCACCTAACCTCTCCCGCAAGGGGAGAGGGATAAAGGAGGTTCTCTCCCGCAAGGAGAGAGGACATTTCTCATTTCACGGGAGAGGGTCTTTTCAATTTTTTCCTCTCCCTTGATGGGAGAGGAAAAAGGTGAGGGCGATGGTGCTTTCGGGGGCTCACGAGTACCTATGTGTGCCATCGTGCCTTGCCCATCAGCCGGCAGGGTGGTTGTGGTGTGAGCAAATGCAGGTTGCGGGCTATTTTTTATTGACGGCTTACTTGACGCCTACTTCTTAAAACTCAGGGTATGCACTATCTCCGAGAACAGGGCTTCGTTGTACGGGGAAAAGGCATCGATGGTCCACACCCATGCCCGGATGCGCTTGCCATCTTTGTCTGCAGCTACGCCAAAGGACTTGATCTCGAATGCCTGATAGTTGTATGTCAGTACATATTTGAAAGCCGATGTCCCATCAGCCAGGGTAGTAGGCTCAAACGAAGTAACCTTGCCTTTGCTTGTATCGGGTAGACTGTTCGTCTGGGCTACAATCCAGTCGGCAGTCAAAGGTGCATTAGCATCGGCGACGCTGATACTCATTCCGGGAATGGCTGCACTCACGCCGAAAGCGGCAACCACTATCTCGTTGGTGAGTTCATTGCGGGGTACCCAGTCCTTCGGATACTGGACGGAAAAGCCATACTTATCGTTGGTATAGGTCTTGGCTTCATACGACAATTGTTTCGCCGTCGGTGTTGTCGGCTGTGTCGGCTGCGATGGTGGAGTGGTCGGTTGTTGTGTTTGCGAAGGCGTCGCTGCCGGCTGTTCTGGTTGTCCGACCGGCGGCTTTATCGCGGTCGGCGCTTCACAGGCTACCAGTCCTAAGCCTGACACAATTAATATGACCACCAGCAATACTGACAACTTTTTCATTTTTAAACACAAGACCTCCTTTCGCTTACTGTGTAACCAGACATGTACCACACTGTTCGCCCTATGTGCTCACCTCCTTCCACAGCGTTTTTATTCGCCATGATGGCAAGCCTGAATTGTTAAAGCAAAATGCCACTGCGGTTATGAGAATTATACCATGTATGTCAACGTACACGATATACCTCTTCAAGCCCCGCCATCGCACCAGCTATCAACACGCCCTGCTTTTTATGTAGTTATTCTTATACGATATTGTGTTTTTACCTGTGTGTTTGTATAATAGCTGCGATTATCTTCTACGTTTCTCCTGATTTCTGGTATCCAGAAGGGGGTGGGAACCGTGCTGATATGAAGTGGCTGGTCTTCTAGGCAAGGCATGACTGCAGGCTATGTGTCAGTCTCGTTACAAGCTTATGTAGATTGAGATCTGCATCAGGAGGAGGAAATGTCAGACAGAAACAATTCGAAGCGCACCAACATAATAATGCTGGCGGTCGCCTTATTTTTGATTCTGGTAGGCAACGTGGTGGCGTTTCTGGTACAGACCGATTTTGGCAATGTGAAGGTGCGTGACATACGTTTTGTGGGCACCGATGGCACTGTTATGAGCGCTTTGCTCTATCAGCCCAAAACTGCCACTGCCAAAGCTCCCGCTCCGGGCATTCTTGCTATACACGGCTATATCAACAGTCGCGAGATGCAGGACGGCTTTGCCATCGAGCTGGCGCGGCGTGGTTATGTGGTGCTTGCGCTTGACCAGACGGGTCATGGCTACTCCGACCCGCCCGCTTTTGCCAATGCCTTCGGCGGTGTTGACGGTCTGCGCTATCTGCGCAGTCTGGACTTTGTTGACAAGGAGAACATAGGGCTTGAAGGGCATTCGATGGGTGGCTGGGCTGTTATATCAGCGGCGGCAGCTCTGGGTCCTACATCCTATAAGTCTATGGCTCTGGTCGGCTCTGCTCCCGGGGTATTCTGTCCGCCAGGGACCCCCAATTTCCCCAAGAACGTTGCTGTGGTCTTCTCGAAGTGGGACGAGTTCTCATTGCTCATGTGGGGAGTGCCTAAAGGCGCAGATGTGGTCCATTCCGATAAGCTGAAGCAGTTCTTCGGCACAACGAGCGAAGTGGTACGGTACAAATTTTATGGCAATATGGCGGATGGCACTGCTCGGGGACTTTATCAACCCACGACCACGCATCCGGGCGCTCACCTGTCAACCGCCGCCATCGGCGATGTGGTCAACTGGTTTGAGATAACATTGCAGGGAGGCAAGCGTTTACCGCTCACCGACCAGATATGGTACTGGAAAGAGATAGGCAACCTGATTGCCCTGGTCGGCATGATACTACTTTTCTTCCCGGTGGGTGCATTGCTATTACGGTGTGGTTTCTTCAAAGAGCTGGAGGAAGTTCCAGCCGGACCTAAATCAGCCACGGGCGTCACCTGGTGGGTATCTGCTGTCATCTTCGCCATAGTACCGGCGTTGACCTGGTTCCCGTTCACAGACCTGTTCAACAAATGGAAATGGGCGGCTACTGCGGTATTTCCTCAAAATATCACCACCCAGGTGATGATATGGGCGTTGCTGGTGGCTGCTATCGCGGTTGTGCTGTTCCTGATATGGCATTTCGCAATCAACCGCAAGGCTAAAGCCAGCGCCAGCGATTATGGTCTCTCCTGGGACACCGGTTTCAACTGGAGGAAACTGGGCAAGTCCTTCCTACTGGCTTTTGCCGTGGTATTTGCTGGCTATGTGACACTGGTGTTTTCTGCCTGGCTGTTCAACGTCGATTTCCGGTTCTGGGTTTTTGCGGTAAAGCCGATGTCGCATCTCCAGTTCCAGGTCTTTCTGGGTTATCTGGTCCCGTTTATCCTTGTTCTTCTGGCGTTTGCCGTAGCCCTGCATGGACAGCTCCGCCCCAGAACTGGCAAAGGGGAGCTAAGCCAGGGCAAAGAGATGGCGGTTAACTGGGCGCTGATGGTGGCAGGCTTTATTGTGCTGCTGCTGGTGCAATACATCCCGCTGCTGACCGGTCATACACTGGGCTATATGACCGCAGACCCTGCTGCCGTTCCGTTGTGGAGCATCATTGCGTTCCAGTTTGTGCCGATTATGACCATCGTATCCCTGCTGTTCACCTTCTTCTACCAAAGGACTGGTCGCGTATACACCGGGGTTTTCGCCAGCGCGCTGGTAGTGGTATGGATTATCGTGGCTTCCCAGGCAACCCATTTTGCCTTACCGGTGTGGTAAAGCGATAAGCCATTATTAACCGGTTGCTGATGGGGGTGGCAGTGGTGCCGGCAGGCACCCCTGCCACCCCTTTTTCGCTTGGCGGTCGGATTGGGGACAAAGTGAACCACATGGTCGGACCAGCCGCGCTGCATATTGCCCTCTGTAAGGTATAAAACAGAAAGCACAATGGCGTAAGAAATAACGTCTCTGCCTTTTGAAAGTAGCGATAGTCAGGCGCAATCTTTGCGGCGGAT
>DAOUCT010000039.1:0-33981 GCA_034432055.1 Dehalococcoidia bacterium
GTGCCGTCTGCAGTATCCTCTCCTGACTCGCCCTCACCTTGTCCGGTTCGGTGGCGTTCAAGTTTATAAAGTAAGGACCGTGTGCACTGAGTGCCACACCCATGCGCTTCGCCGTTTCGCCCACAACCAGCGCCATCTCCTTCCCCATCCTCACCCCCTGGACGAACTCCAGTTCCATGCACCCCAACCCGAGCTCCGCCACCCGCTCGATGCCAGCCTCGGTAGACCTCGCCTTGGCGCTCAGCGGCACCCCCGCCGGTCCGAACAGTAGCTCTCCCATCTTCACACCTCCAGTACTTTTCAAAGCCATTATACTTGCAACCGGCACAAAATACCACGCCTTGTGCTCGTCCAGCCACTGGTGATACACGATTGTCATTGTTTTCAGGGCAGAAACGGCTATTATCCCCCTCACTCTAACTCTCTCCCGCGGAGGGGAGAGAGGACAAAGGAAGGTGCCTCTCTTCCGCAGAGGAAGAGGGACTTTTGTATCTCTCCCTTCCCTCGACGGGAGTGTTCCTGCTTTCTCTCCTCTCCCTTGACGGGAGAGGTTTTTCTGTTTTTTCCTCTCCCTTAACAGGAGATCCTTTCTGCTTTTCCTCTCCCTTGACGAGAGAGGTTCTCCTATTTTTCCTCTCCCTCGACGGGAAAGGTTTTTCTTTCCCTCCTCTCCCTTGACGGGAGAGGATTAAGGTGAGGGTGAAGAACCCCCTCACTCTAACTCTCTCTCCCGCGGAGGGGAGAGAGGACCCTTGTGCTATGCCCTGAGCGTCATCCTTCTATCTGAACGAGGTCAGGTGGTGACCTCACGCCAAAGTCTGGGACAACGACATCGAAAACAGGCTATCGGACACATTTGACACCCGCTCCCCTGAGCATATACAATACAGCCCGTCTCGTAGACGAACAGGAAAAAGGAGCGTCGGCATTACAGCGGTGGCGATCGGTACCTTACCCGGAAAAAGCCTGAAGACAAAGCCCGGCAGGATGTTTGCTTCAGCACTGGCAATGCTGCTGGCGCTATCATGCTTTCTTACTGCCTGCACCAAAGAAGCCCCACCGACCCAGACCCCCATTACCCTGGAGCTAACAAGCACCGCCTTTGCTGACGGCGACAAAATGCCCGCCAGATATACCTGTGACGGCGAAAATGTCTCCCCACCGCTCGCTTGGGGGGAACCACCGCCGCAGACCCGCTCCTTCGCCCTGATAGTCGATGACCCCGATGCCCCTGTAGGCGTATTCACCCACTGGGTCATTTTCAATATACCGGCAGATGCCAGAGAGCTGGAGGAAGCCATTCCGATAGGAGAGCGACTCCCCAACGGCGCTCTACAGGGCAAAAACGGCTTTGGGAAACTGGGTTACGGCGGTCCCTGTCCACCCCGAGGTTCTCCCCACCACTACCGCTTTACACTCTACGCCCTGGACAAGCCGCTGGAGTTACCACCTGGTATCTCAAAGAACGACCTGCTTCAGGCTATGGAAGGACATATCCTGGCTCAAGGTCAACTTGTAGGAGTCTACCAGCGCTGACTTTACACTGAGCAAATACTATGAAGACCGCAAAAATTCCCTTAGTTTTGGTGCTTTTAATGGTGATCTGCCCTGTGCTGACATCATCCCTCGATATCCAGCCAGCAATCGCCCAGTCAGCCTGCGACTGGATTGAGTATTCCGGTAACCCCATATTCGGGCAGCACCTCGGCGGCGCCAAGGCTTACTATGTAAAAGTAATTTACGACCCCACCCAGTTCTCCGGGCACGGCGATAGTGCCTACTACAAGATGTGGTTCGGCTCAAGTGGCACAGGCTATGCCTATTCCAACGACGGCATAAGCTGGACTGCAGGTGCTAATCCAGTGAACGAACTGGAAACCGGTGCCAACCACCCGCTGGTGAAGTATGACCCCAACGGCTTCGGCGAGGGCGTCTACTACAAGATATGGTACTGGAACCAGAATGTGAGCATCTATACCATCAATGCTCTGGGGTACGCTGAGTCCGGCGACGGGATAAAGTGGACAAACGACCAGCCGCTGACACAGGACAGCACTTCCCCGTTGGTCACGGGTGGACCATCTGGTTGGAACCGCGGCTCCTACGGTCCCTGTGACGTGATTTACAATCCCAGCGGCTCTAATACACTGGATGACAGCAACCTGTGGAACAACAGGTATGTAATGTACTATATGGGCACCAACGGGGGAAACGAGTACATCGGGCTAGCATACTCCGCTGACGGCAAACACTGGAAAAGGTGGGGCAACGACCCGGTCCTCCGCCCATGCGACGAGAACTGCACCTCGGGCACCTGCTGGGACTACTGCTCAGTAGGCTACTGCCGGGTGATAAAAATAGGTGACACCTGGCATATGTGGTACGGCGGCGGACCCGGTACCAACCACGGCATCGGCTACGCCACATCGCCCGACGGCATAAACTGGACCAAGCACCCGGACAACCCCATCTTCCACAAAGACAACGGTGTGTCCTGGAGGAACGATAGGACCTACACGCCATGGGTGCTATACGACCCGGATAACTTCAGCGGGCACGGCGATGCTTGCCCCTTCAAGATGTGGTTCAGTGGCAAGGACACCAATGGCAACTACTCCATAGGCTATGCCACCGCCACCCCCGTGGACGCCGGACCAGACCAGAGGGTCTGCGAGGGCGGCAGCCCGATACCACTTATCGGCGCCTCCCCATCGGGTGGTACTTGGAGCGGCACCGGTGTATCGGACTCCATGTTTGACCCCACCGGGCTTGTTCCTGGCGACTACACCGTCACCTACACCTACACCAACCCCAAGGGCTGCACCAGCAGCGATAATAAGACGGTTACCATAGACCCCAAACCTGCTGTCACGGCATTGAGCAACTCGCCGGTGTGCCTCGGGGCTACCATCCAGCTTGTGGGCATATCGGACAACGCCACCTCCTATCACTGGACGGGTCCCAATGGCTTCACCAGCAACGAGCAGTCGCCGTCAATACCAAATGCCACACTGGCGATGGCTGGCGACTACACTCTCACCGTGACCAGCCCTTACGGCTGCAGCAGTAGCGCAACCGTTACTGTCAGTGTAATACCCTGCATTGATATGACCACCGGCGGAGGCGATATCTCAATTCCAACGACCACCTGCCCCATATCGCTTTCGCTCAATATAGAAGGACACGTCGCCAGTCTCAATACGACCACCGATGGGACGCTCTGTGGCGCGTGTGTAGCTAGAGACCCAACAGGCAGGGTCGTCTTTGAAATGGACGATGGCACCAGACTGCTCCTGGCTGACAAGACTGTACCCAGGCTAATAACATTTCGCATGGCGAGAACGAAGCCGCCTGCAATCCCGGAAAACACTGTCCTAGTAGGACAAGCTTATGAATTCAATGCCTACGCCACCAGTTATGAGATTGCCCCATTACCGCTGACCATCTCGCCGCCAGCGAGGCTGCTCCTTTCCTACGACCCTGAGGAACTGCCCCGCAATGCCACTGAAGTGTTCCTCGCCACTTACAGCCCGCAGGAGGGCTGGGTACCACTCACCCCGGTGTCGGGAGCTGTCGCCGCCGTCGGTGAGGTCCGCGGCCTCGTCAGCCACTTCTCCGTTTTCGCCGCACTTGCCAGAGTGCCTGAACCATCGCCGGCTAAATTCACCGTCAGCAATCTCAACATCGTCCCCAAGCAAGTCCAGCCCAACCAGCAGCTCACCATCAGCATTGATATTGCCAACGCCGGCGAACAGAGCGGCGACTATAGGTTAGAGCTCGTGGTGGACGGCAAAATCAAAGCGACGCGCAGTCTAGCCCTCGCTGGCGGAGAAAAGCGCACCGTGGAGTTCACCATCTCAGAACCGGTGCCGGGGTCGCATTCGGTGCAACTGGCAGGGCTGACCGCTGAGTTTACGGTAATAAAGCAGAGCCGCCTTCCCTCCCTTTACTGGTGGCTCATAGCTGCCGTCGCCATCGCCATAGTCCTGGTAGTGGTCAAACTGCTAACGGGCAGATAACAGGGCAGTCTACAAAATAACTTCCTTCTTCCGTAGACCCTCTATCTCAGCCTGACTCAAGCCCAGAAGCTCTCTCAGCACATACTCGTTGTGCTCGCCCAGTATCGGCGCTGGCTTGAATACCGGCTCACAATCGCTCATCTTCCAGGGCACACCTACCAGCTCCAGCTGTCCCATCACCGGGGCATCAATTGTCACAAATGCGCTCCGGGCACGGAGGTGCGGGTCAGCATACAGGTCACGATAGTCCTGTGACATCGCCACCGTAATCCCTGCCTGGCGCAGGTTGTCTTCCAGTCTCTCCAGGCTTTGCCATCTTGTCCATTCCTCAATAATCCTGTCAAGCTCAGCCTCATTTTTCTTACGCGCCTCCATGGTGGCAAAGCGGGGGTCGCTGGCAAGCTCTGGCTTACCCATTGCCCTTGCCAGGCGGGCGAATTCCTCGTCGGAATGCACCTCAATAGCAATCCAGCGGTCTACACCCCAGCAACGATAGAGGTTATGTGGTGCATACACAGGGTGCGCATTTCCCATCCGCTCTGGTATCACACCGTTCATCTGGTACCCGATAATGAATTCACCTATGAGTGAGGTCACCCCTTCGCACTGGGAGAAATCGATAAATTGTCCTTCCCCGGTCTGCTGCCGATGGTACAGCGCCGCCATAATGGCAAAAGCCGTGGTGGTGGCATTCATAATATCGGTATCATTAGGACCGGGTGAAGGACCATCGTCCGGGTAACCGGTGAGATAAGACTGACCACCGATCGACTGGTGGATGGTGGCAAAACCTTCATACTTGCTACATGGTCCCTTTTGTCCGTGGCTGGACGACGATAGCACTATAATATCCGGGCGCAACTTACGCAGGTCCTCGTATCCCAGACCCAGAGCTGCCATGGCGCCGGGGCGCATATTGTCCATCACCACGTCACACATCGCAGCCAGGCGCCTTGCCAGTTCCCTGCCTTCCGGCGTCATCATATCGAGTGTCACACTTTTCTTGCTCATGTTGAGTGCGTGGAAGCCCGTGCTGGGGACAACGGTCACCTCGATCGCGCTGGGGTCATCTCGCACCCGCCATCTCGTAACTCCCCTGCGGATCATGTCCGGGCGTTTGTGCCCTTCGATCTTGATCACCTCAGCACCAAATGTCGCCAGAACCATAGCAGCATAGGGTCCCGCCCACACCCAGGTAAAATCAGCAACTCGTACACCTTCTAGTGGAAGCATACCTACCTCCTTCCTTCCGTCACTCGTTTCACTATGCCAAGCTTCTGCAAGCGCTGGAACTCGTCCTTAGAATAGCCGAGCACAGAACAAAGCACCTCCTCATTGTGCTGCCCCAGCAACGGTGCCGGTCGGCTCACCCGTGCCGGCGCTGCCGACATCTGGTAGGGCCAGCCCGGGTACTTGTATTTGCCAGCCACAGGGTGCTCCACCTCAACGAAATAGCCCCTGGCAGCATATTGCTGGCTTTCCAGTACATCTTTCACCGTATTGATCGGTCCCATGGGGATACCCTTTTGGGCACCGCGGTGGTAAAGGTCTTCCTTCTTTTGCTGCATCATCCACTCCTGAATTTGTGGTGCGACCTCAAACATGTGCTGACCACGATAAAACATCGAGTCCCACTCCGGACCGCTTAGCCACGCCGGGTTTCCCATCAGCTCCACAAACGCCTTCCACTGATGGTTCTCGAAAGGCGCCACCAGAATATAACCGTCGCTGGTCTGCATCCTTCCCATCACTGGAGGCACTGCTGGCACTCGGTTCCAGGGCACACCGTGATAACGGGCACCAGCTATGCCCCGTACATGTGCCAGAATAACCTCCTGAAGAGAGATGTCAATAAGTTGCCCTTTACCCGATCTACGTCTGCCTAACAATGCCGCCATCGTAGCCACAGCCGCAGCCAATGCGCCATAATATCCAACGGCATACCCGCCCATCTTCACCGGTGGGCGGCTGATGTCTTCAGAACGCGTCGGCAGGAGATATCCCATGCCACCGGCATGGACTAGTGTTAATTCATCGCCATTATCATTAGCTCTGGGACCCGTGCGACCATATGGTGTGATCGAGGTATAAATCAACCCCGGGTTCAGCCTGGAGATATTTTCCCAGGATAGCCCGAGGTCTTCTAAGTATTTGGGAGGATGGTTATCGATCAAGACATCTGCCCATTGGATAAGCCTCTTCAGCAGCTCCACGCCTTCCGGCTTCTCTACATCCAGCGTTATCCCCCGCTTACTGGTATTGACATAGAGGAACAAGGCGCTCCGCTCCTTGTCTGTGCCAGTTCGGGGGAAAGGACCCCAGTCACGGGCGGGGTCACCCTCTGGCGGCTCTATCTTGATGACGTCGGCACCTAAATCCCCCAGCAGCTTACCACAATAAGGTCCAGATACTTTGGTAGCGAACTCAACAACCTTGACTCCGCTTAGAACGATACCGGACATAATTTTTCACCTCCCAAGAAACTGTTACCACCACTTTATTGAAGCCCACACCACCCAGGGGAAATGCGAATCTTCTAGCTGCTATAAGGGCAAATTATAGTGGCTGACATGGTCAGTGTCAAACCGCCTTGGCTACAGGGCAGACCTCTTGAGCCCGTTCAGATAGATGGTTGACGCACAGGAGAGAGCAGCGTAGGGAACGCATTGGCTGCTTTATCTCACCCTCACCTTAGTCCTCTCCCGTCAAGGGAGAAGAAAGGGGGCACTGTCCTCTCTCCCCCGCGGGAGAGAGTTAGAGTGAGGAGCAGTCCCTCTCCCTCGCGGGAGAGAGTTAGAGTGAGGGCAGTCCCTCTCCCTCGCGGGAGAGAGTTAGAGTGAGGGCAGTCCCTCTCCCCTTGCGGGAGAGGTCAGGTGAGGGGGCTAATCAGCCGTTTTCCCTCCCGAAAACAATGGGAATCATGTGTCACCAATCCTGGACGAGTACACCACAGAGCCCAAATCGCCGAATTATGGTATAATATTTATATATCCTAACGGCATTGGAAAGTCAGCGCCTGAAGCCGATAGAAGTCGCCAGAAAGGCTGGCGAGATCGCCTCCGATAAACAGGCGGGGGATATTGTCATACTTGACATCAGAGAGGTCAGCTCATTTGCCGATTACTTCGTTATCTGCAGCGGTGAAAGTGACCGCCAGCTCAACGCCATCTGGCAGGAAATCCAAGAGAAGCTAAAACAGGACGGCGTAGTCCCCTACCGCATTGAGGGAACAGCCGATTCAGGCTGGATCGTCATCGACCTGGGAGATGTGGTAGTCCATATCTTCTCCAGAGACTTAAGAGAATACTACAAGCTTGATGAACTATGGCACCGAGCAACACAAGTACTGAAAATCCAGTAGGTCTTTGTCACCAGCCCTGACCCACCACAGCCGCCAGCCTCAGAAAGAACCGCAATTACCAGCTCACCAGCTCCTCAAGCGAAAAGAAGAGGCTTATCTCTTTCTCGGCACTTTCTATAGAATCGGAGCCGTGGACAAGGTTCTCCTGTATGTCCAGTCCGAAGTCCCCTCTTATGCTCCCCGGCGCCGCTTTCAGCGGGTCCGTTGCCCCCATCGCCTGCCTGATAGCTTCAATCGCCCTCTCCCCCTCGAATACCATAGCGATAATAGGTCCTGAGGTGATGTAATTGATAAGGTCATTGAAGAAGGCTTTACCCCGATGGACAGCATAATGCCGCTCAGCCAGAGACCTGTCCATATGCAGCATCTTCATGGCTACAATCTTTAACCCCCGCTGCTCCAGTCGGGAGATTACCACCCCAGCCAGCCCCCGCCTCATAGCATCAGGTTTGACCAGTACCAGACTCCGTTCCATTTGAGACTCCTTTCAACTACAGGCATATTTTATATCCTATCTTACCTTGCGCTGGGTAATCGGCGGCGGGCGCATGTATAGCGGCTGGAGTGTCACCGGGTCATCCACCCTGCCATCCCTCAGTCGCCTCCAGCCCAGCACCGCCAGATAGCCAGCCCGCCTCAGCCGGGAGACTGCCTCCGCTATCAGAGCACGCTCACCGAGTCGCGCCACCAGTAGTTCAATCGTCATCGCAGGGACCTCGCCGCAGAACAGCGTCCGGGTCTCTATCTGCTCGCATAGCGCATCCGGGGTGACGAGATGCTCCTCCTTGAGACACCGCCAGCCGTCCGACTGCTGGTAAAAAGCCGCCGCCAGTTCCCCCCGCCCGGCACTATGAATAGCGCAAATAGGAAGACCGGTGTGAGCAAAAGCATAAGCCTCCACCTCGAGGGTGCTCACACCCACTACCGGTATCTTCAGGGCAAAGGCAAGTCCCTTAGCCGCGCTCATCCCCACTCTCAGCCCGTTAAAACTGCCGGGTCCTTTCGCCACAAACACCGCCCTTAGCTGCTGGGGAGTAGTCTTGATTTTGCGCAGCAAATAGTCGATGCCGGGCACAAGCTCCGCAGTGTGACTTTCCTTCAGCCTCCAGGTAAGCTCAGCCACCACCTCGCCTTCGCAGGTAACAGCAATGCTGCTGGTATCGGTCGAGGTGTCAATGGCAAGCTCGTACTTCTGTTCCTGAGGCACTGAATTTCTTCCGTCAGCCACGCCAGACCTCCCCCTTCAGCACCGACTTCAGACTTTGTAACAAATCGACATAGCGCTCACCGTTAGCTCGCAGGGTTATGGCACGCTCGTCTTCAGAGACATGTTCCAGGGTAACCAGCAGGTTCTCATCGGGCATAATCGCCATGCCCTTGTCCGCCCACTCGACGACACAGACGCCTTTGCCGTAGAGATAGTCGTCAAGCCCTAAATCAGCGATCTCTTCAAGGCGGTCGAGGCGATAGAAGTCCACATGGTACAAAGGAAGCCTGCCCCGGTATTCCCTGATCAGGACGAACGAAGGGCTGAAGACCTGCTGCTGGACACCCAGCCCCAGTGCAACTCCCTGCGTAAGGCACGTCTTTCCGGTGCCCAGCTCCCCGATGAGGAGAAAGACATCACCAGCCTGCGCCAGTCCACCCAGGTGCTTTCCCAACCGCTGGGTATCATCGGGACTTTGAGAGACCACTTTAAGCGTTGTTACCTTCCGGCTCATAACTGCGATTTGAAATGCTCCCAGCCGTCATATCGCCAAGGGATGCTATCACCTTTAGCGTTTATCAGCCTCACTTTTCCTGGCTCACCCGTGGTTACCTCTCCTATAACCGTGACTGGACAGCCCAGATTTGCCTTCACTCTGGCAACCACTTCGCTACTAGCGGTGAACAGCAACTCGTAGTCCTCGCCGCCACCCAGCACCATCTCCTTGCAGTCTCCGGGAAAGTGCTTCTCAAGTACCGGATGCACCGGCAACCAGCCTTCCCGTATCACCGCGCTCACCTTACTTGCCTCACAGATGTGCCTCAAGTCAGCTATGACTCCATCGCTGATATCTATCGCCGTTCTGACGCCTTCATGGAGCAACACCTGTGCTTCCTTTATCCGTGGCACAGGCTGGAGATGGGCTTTCCGCAGGAGCTGGTAGTCCTCCGGAGAAAAACCCAGCTTTTGCCTCAGCATTTCAAGCCCGGCAATCGAAAGCCCGGGATAACCGGTGACCACTACCTCCTCACCGGGCATGGCAGTTGAGCGTCTGAGCATTGTTTCCGACCCCACGCTGCCCAGCACGGTAACGGTTATCATCACTTTTTCCGCGCTGGAGATGTTGCCACCGGCTATCGCCACATCAAATTCATTTGCCAGCCTGACCATTCCCCGGTACAAGTTGGAGATAGACTCCACATCCAGCTCACCGGGGAGGGCGAGTGACACCAGAGCATATTCCGGCAGACCGCCCATGGCGGCGATATCACTCAAGTTGACCGCCAGCACCTTCCAGCCGAGCTCCTCCCATGTGGTGATATCCAGACTGAAGTGCACTCCTTCGATCAGGCTGTCTGTGGTGGCAAGCTGCACCCGCGCTGCCCCCCGCCAGGCAGCAGCATCATCCCCAATGCCGATAACCAGCCTCTGCCACGATGTACTCCGGCTGTCTTTTCCTTCGTCAACGATATCAGCAAGGAGCTTGATTAAACCAAATTCGCCCAGCTCTCTTACTTTCACTTCGTGGATTATAACACATGCCGGACTTTCAGCCCATCTGTCTACCGCAGCCACCTCCACCCCGACTTTTTCAACAATAGGTTCCTTCCCAATACAACACCCCCCTAGAAAATTGTAAAAATTGTAAAAATCAAGATATAGGGGTATTGTAGTTTTCAACCACAAGGTATATAATGCAATTAAGCGGCGAGTAAGGAGAGACGTTATGGAAGAAAAGGTAAAGTGCCCGAACTGTGGTCAGGACACTCCTGCAGGAAAGAAGTTCTGTGGACATTGCGGGGCTAGGCTAGTCTTCGAGGCGCCGCAGAGAGTCTCCTGCCCTTCCTGTGGTGCCCAGAACCAGCCTGACCAGCAGTTCTGCAGTAGCTGCGGGGCGAGGCTGGTCAGTCCAGCAGCGCCCGCAACACCGCCTCCTGCACCCAGCGCTCAAGCCAGACCCACCGTTAAGCAACAGCAAGCCATCGTGAAGCCGACCTGGGGGCTAGCCTGGGGACTGTGGTGGCGCATGCTACTGCTTTCCCTGCTCCTCAGCGCCATAATCTATCTGATAGCCATGCTGGTGACCATCGGCTTGTTCGGCTGGACCTGGCAACTCCCATTCAGTCCATAAGGTGACGGTAGGAAATGGCGACTCAATTTAACGCCTGTCCCTACTGTGGTGTCCCGAGTTTGGGCATGAAGTTCTGCACCAACTGCGGAGCGCAGTTATACACCGCCGCAACCCAGGCTCCTGCCGTTTGCCCACGCTGTGGCGCTTCCAACCCGGGAATGCAGTTCTGCACTATCTGCGGTCTAAAGTTACTTACGCCGCCTCCACAGGCACCGGTTACCCCACCCCAAATGCCCACCCCGTTGAAGAAGGAAGTCAAGGTAACACGCAAATACGGAGCACTCAGGGCGGTAGCCACTATTTTCCGGATTATCGGCTGGATTGTGCTCATCGGAGGTTCACTGTTCTCCATCGCCGCCGGAGTGTTAATGATAACAGGCGTTACCTTACTGGAACAAGAGTTACCACAAATCACCACAGTCAGCACTGAAGGAATAGCCATCGCCGTAGGGGGCATCATAGTTTCCGTGGTCTATGGGCTGCTGGCACTGGCTTTTGCTGACATTTGCTCCGTCCTTATGGATATAGAGGCAAATACCAGACAGCAAGCCCGAAGCCCTTAGCTAAACATCCTCAATATGACAGCTCCCCACCAGCTAGCCTGCTGCAGGTAACTTCTGTTTCAGATACTCCTCTTTGGCTTTGCGGAACAGGCTGACATGCTCAGCTATCATTTCACGGATAGGTAGCTGGTAAGGACATCTCTGTTCACACTCACCGCACTGGGTACAGCCAGCCGCCTTTTCCACCGCCTGCGCCCAGGGTCCACCAAAGATATTCTCCAGACGCGAGCGCCTCAACAGGCTGGGGAACATCAGTACAGTGGAGATGGCTATGCCTTCTTTGCACGGCTGACAATAGTCACAGCGATGACAGAAGCGGCTACCGAGTTCCCGCTTCAGTCTGTGCATCTCATCCAGCTCTGCCGATGTCATCTCCGCCGGACCTTCCATTATCCCGACGATTTCCTCCACCTCAGATGCCTTCTCTATGCCACAACATATCACCACATCCGGGAACTGCAGAAGGTACTTTATGGCGACTCTGACATTCGTTATCATACCCCCCGCCAACGGCTTCATGGCGATAAAGCCGACATCGTATCTCCGGCACAAAGGAAGAAGTTCATCTGCAGCTTCAGAGGTGACAAAATTGAACGGGAACATGAGGGTCTCGAAGCGGTTCGAGATGACTGCTCTTTTGGCAACATCTATCTGATGAGAGGTAATGCCGATGTGCTTCACCAGCCCCGCTTCCTTAGCCCTCTCCACTACAGCCATAGGTCCATCAGGGGCAAGCACTGTCTCTAGAGTATTGTCATCGCTTACCCCGTGGAACTGGTAAATATCTATATACTGGACATTAAGCCTTTCCAGGCTCAATTTAAGGTGCTTCTCCACCCCCTCAGCCTTCCGTGATAGCGATTTGGTGGCTATTACCAGCTCCTCCCTCCGCCCCGAGATAGCCTTGCCAATGCGTTCCTCACTGGTGGTATAACCATTAGCCGTGTCTAAAAAGGTCACCCCAAGGTCAAGGCACCTTTTGACCACCGCCACCGCCTCATCTTCAGCCAGCCTCTGGATTGGAATGCCACCAAAACCAAACTGAGAAACAGACAGACCAGTCCTCCCGAGCCTAACTTTTCTCATAGCACTCCTTTTTTACTACATTAGCAGCACCAGCAGAGCCTGAATCTATAAAATCACGTCCGCTGTAGAACCAAATTTTACGAGGTTTTCCGCTGGAGGACAAGCGACTGACTATTTTGACTCACAATTACGCCATGACCTATAATACCAGTTAATTAAAAACGGGGGTGTCTCTCATGATCAAATCAAGATTATGTGACCTGCTTGGCATCAAATATCCCATCATACAGGCTGGCATGGGTCCCTTCAGCAATAATAACTTGTGCGCGGCAGCGGCAAATGCCGGCGTGCTGGGCTTACTCTCCACCAGTGGGCTCTGGGAAAAAGACCGCCAGCCGGTGATTTATAGAGCCTTTGTGGAAACTGCCGAGGCTAATTTCGACGACGATATGGCAACTGTATTGGAAAAAGTGCTAAAGCGCACCCACCGCCTGGTGAAAGACAAAGGAGGTGTTTTCGGTATTAACGTGATGGTTTCCGCTGAGGTGATGGAGTATTCGCGGATATTGATTGACAGGGCTATCAAGGTACGTCAGGAAAACCCCGAGATAAAAAATACTTTCAAAGTTATCTTTACCTCCGCAGGCGACCCCATGCCCTGGGGCGAGAAGATCAAGGGTGCCGGGTTCACCTGGATACATGTGGTCCCGTCGGTAAGGGCTGCCCAGCGCTGCAAACGGGCTGGTGTTGATGTAATCGTAGCTTCAGGTCACGAAGGCGGATTTCACATCGCCTGGGAACCGGTGCACACCATGGTCTTACTTCCTGCGGTTGTCGATGCAGTCTCAGACGAGAAAACTCTGGTCGCTGGCGCTGGCGGGTTCTGTGACGGCAGGACACTAGCTGCCGCACTGATCCTGGGGGCAGACGGCGCCCAGATAGGGACACGGTTTCTGGCAACTCAGGAGAGCGACTTCCCACCACTGTGGAAAGAATCGGTGGTAGCCTGCGAAGACAGGGGTACGCTGGTAGCCCGTGGCTTTGTCGGACCAGCCCGCTGGCTGAAGACACCGCGCAGCGTCGAACACGCCAGAAACACCCTTCAGAAGTCGCCCGGTGTCTTTCTGGGCACGCCCGACGATTACTCTACCATCGACACCTCTCTGATCGATTTCGAGAGGGAGTCCATTCGGGCAGTCTATGAAGGAAACAAGGAAAAGGCGATGATGGCAGCCGGCGAAGTGGCTCAAAGGGTCCAGGATATGCCCAAAGTCAGCGATCTGGTACAACAGATCGTCACAGAAGCCGAAGCCGTCTTAAGAGAAGCCTCAAAAAAGGTTGTGGCATAAAGCCTGTTGATCATCTGTACCGTACAAACCACTGGCAATTTTCTGTGCTCGCCAGCTTCAGGCACAGCAAATTCTTCAGAGGTTTTCGTGTTTTTAAGCTGGCTATGACTCCTGTGCGCTTGACCTTAGACACCGGTAAGTGATAACTTGTGGTGAAAATTTCTTTAAAGGGGGAAGCAATGGACGTAACCAAAATTTCACTAAAAGGTAAGGTGGCACTCGTCAGCGGCGCCAGCCGCGGTATCGGCGAAGCTACCGCTCTGGCTTTCGCCGATGCTGGCGCCGATGTGGTGGTCGCCAGCCGTAAGCTGCCTGACCTGGAGAAGGTCGCCGAGAAGATAAGGGCTAAGGGGGTAAGGAGCCTGGCAATAGCTTCGCACGTGGCTAAGATCGAAGATTCCAAGAACCTTGTAGACACGGTGGTCAAAGAGTTCGGGCGCATAGACATCCTGTTTAACAACGCTGGCACAAACCCCTATATGGGTCCACTGATGGATGCCGAGGAATGGGCATGGGACACCACTTTCAATGTGAATGTGAAGGGACCGTTCTTTCTTGCCCAGCTTGTAGCCCGGGTGATGAAGGAACAGGGCGGTGGTGTCATGATCAACACTGCCTCGGTGGCGGGTCTTAGACCCGGCGCACTGAACATATATAGCGTCACCAAAGCTGCCTATATCATGCTTACCCAGGTCATGGCACGGGAATGGGGACCGTGGGGCATCAGAGTGAACGCTATAGCACCAGGGTTGATAAAAACTAGACTCAGCGAGGCACTGTGGAAAGCTGCCGAGCAGCGGGCTGCAGCCGCGGGTGTGCCTTCGCTCCACATCGGTCAGCCGGAGGATGTGGCTGCCCTCGTCCTTTTCCTGGCTTCGGACCTGGCAAAATTCATCCACGGCTCGGTGGTCGTCATAGACGGCGGAGAACTCGTCGGCATAAGCACCGGCAGCTCAGTCGGCTCAGTCGAGTAGTCCGAGGAATAAAAAGGGGAGTGACTGGCAATGCTAGAAGAAAAATTGAAGCTGGAAGGACGGGTGGCAGTGGTCACCGGTGGTGGTGGAGGACTGGGCACCGCCATCTGTTTGGCACTGGCTGAAGCAGGCGCTGACATCGTGGTCACCGATTACCGTGCTGACGCCGGGGAGCAAACAGCCAGCGAGGTCATAAAAACTACAGGAAGAAAAGCAGTCTTTTTCCCTGCCGATATCACCAAGCCCGACGAAGTCAACGACATGATGTCCAAAGCCATAAACCAATGGGGAAAGGTAGACATACTGGTCAATTGCGCTGGCATCGTCCGCGGGGAGATACCCAAGCCCTTCTGGGAGATAACCGATTTCGACTGGCACCGTGGCATAGACACCAATTTGAGCGGCGCCTTCTACTGCTCACGGGCAGTAGCCAAGCACATGGTGGACAGAAAATATGGTAGGATAATCAACATCGCCTCCGGCTTCGGCATGAGGGGCTTGAAGGGCAATTTCATGTACAACACCGCTAAAGCCGGAGTGATACTCCTCACCATGTCGATGGCACTCACCTTGGCTGAATACAACATCAGAGTGAACGCCATCGCCCCGGGGCTCTTCGAAACGCTGGGACCGAAGGAGCGGTATGAAGCCTCAGGTCGTTTCATCCCCATGGGGAGAGTAGGGCAGCCAGCGGAGATCAGGGCTCTGGCGGTGTACCTCGCCTCCGATGCATCCGACTACGCTACCGGCGAGGTGTTTTCCATCGACGGCGGCGCCCTGTTCAGCGGCTATGCCCCCATCAATTATATCCCGGTAATCCCACTTAAGGAGAAATAAGATGGTGCCTAAAGAATTCAGCCTGGCAGGTAAAAAGGCAGTGGTCGGCGGGCTGGGGCAGAGCTGGCAAAAAGAGATAGCCTCGTACCTGGCAGATGCCGGGGCGGATGTGGCAATGTTCGGCAAAGATAAAGAGGAAATGCAAGCAGCCTTGAAGGCAGTGGAAGGACTGGGACAGCGAGCAATGACATTTACCGTTGACGTGACCAGTCCTAAAGAAGTAGCCAGTATGGTGGCAGAAGTAGTCAAGAACTGGCAAAAGATAGACATACTGGTCAATAGCTTCAACCTCCCCTTTGCCAAACCACTACCTGAAATCAGCACTACCGAATGGACAAAGGTAATCGAAGCCAACATTACCCCGGTATTCGTAAGCACCCAGGCAGTGGGCAAGCACATGCTGGAGAGAAAAGAAGGCAGGGTAATCAACATCACTTCGGGACTCGCCGAAAGAGGGCTACCCAACGGTAGCGCCTATTGCGCCGCCAAGGGAGCAGTGGTGCAGTTCACCAGAGCTGTAGCACTGGAATGGGCGCGAAGCAATGTGCGGGTAAACGCCATCGCCCTGGGCTGGATGGAAAATAGCGCTGAGACCGGCAAGGAGGAATGGCGTGACATGCTTGTGCGCTATGCACCGCTCAAACGGCTGGCTAGACCCGATGACTTCGCTGCCGCCCTTGTCTACCTGGCTTCAGATGCCTCAAGCTTTGTCACCGGCTCTACTTTCTATATCACCGGCGGGCTCATGGCACACGGATAGCCATGGACTAACAAAACATACCAGGATGGTTTATATTTAAGCGGTTATGCGTTATGCCGTTCTTGGCGATATCCACAGCAACCTGACCGCATTCCAGGCAGTCCTCGAGGATGCCAAAGCTCGCGGTGGCTTCGATGAGGTCTGGTGCCTCGGCGATATAGTTGGCTATGGTCCCGACCCCCACGAATGTATTGAACTTCTGCGAAGTCTCAACCACCTCTGTGTCGCCGGCAACCACGATTGGGCAGCTATCGGTCATATCGACACTTCAGACTTCAATCCGGTGGCTGCCCAAGCCTGTCACTGGACAGCACGCCAGCTCACCAGTGAGGACATCGATTACCTGAAAGCGCTACCACTAACCCTCTGTCAGGACGATTTCACACTCGCCCACGGGAGCCCTCGCGAGCCTATCTGGGAATACTTGCTATCACCAGAGGCAGCATACGAAAACTTTGATTGTTTCACCACAACTTATTGTCTGGTGGGGCACTCCCATGTACCGGTTATCTTTGAGCTTATAAAAGACAGCGTTAGCTACAGACCGTTCGCCGAGGAAACGGGGGTAGAGATACAGGGCAATCGCCTCATCATAAATCCCGGCGGTGTCGGTCAGCCCAGGGATGGCGACCCCAGAGCCAGCTACGCCATTTACGATACCGATACACGGAGCATATACCATTACCGCGTGGAATACGACATCGCCTCCACCCAGAAAAAGATGGCAGAATACGGGCTGCCTCTACCGCTTATCCTGCGCCTCAGCCACGGCTGGTAAGAACGACGATGCTTTCCAAAGCAGACAATTTGAGTCTTCCAAAGGGAGTTTTCCAGAGCTAGATGAATATCGCAATAAGCCTGGTTATGGCTTACCTGCTGGGCTCCATACCATTTGCCTATCTCATAAGCCGAACCAAAGGTGTGGACATCCGCAGGGTGGGTGACGGTAATGTTGGGGCTTTCAATGTATTCCGCCATGTCGGGTTGGGTGCTGGTCTAGCCACTCTGGCACTGGACATAGGAAAGGGCGCAACGGCGATAATGATGGCAAAAACTCTCCAAATACCCGAGATAGCGGTGTGCCTTACCGGCGTGGCAGCAGTTGCCGGACATAACTGGCCAGTGTTTCTGAAATTTGAGGGCGGTCGGGGGGAGGCAACTATAATAGGTATCCTTGTCGTCCTGGTCCCGTGGCAGATGGCAATCACCTTTGTTCTGGGCATCATAGTACTATTTACCACCCGCAACAGTATCTTGACCGGAATGGCAATTTTTATTCCCCTACCCCTCATCTGTTTTGGTACAAACCGGCTCCTGGGCGAACCTTCATTGACTGTAGTGCTTTACACCGCGCTTCTACCATGTCTTGCCGGCTTTACCCACTGGCTAACTACACGCCGCCTGCCGCCTGGAGCCAGAAAAGAAGCTGGTACCTTCTGGATAGCAAACAAGGGGGACCGCTAGCGGACTGAGGGAGCGGTCAGCTAACCTTGACCATCCCGCCATGGCTTCAGCCGCGGCAACCAGCGGGGAACATTTTCCCGGTAACGAAGGTATTCCTCGCCGAACCGCCTTACCAGCCCCGGCTCCTCAGAAAATATAAAGTAGAAATGGTTGATAATGAAGAATAAGATAGCCCAGATAAAGATTGCCACCGAGCCGAAGACCACCGATTCCCCCAGCAGCACAAGCAACACGCCCGAAATCATCGGGTTCCGCACATAGCGGTATGGGCCTGAGACCACCAGCTTCTTCGGCGGTGCCCAGGGAGCAAGTGTACCCTTGCCGACATCCCAGAACAGCCTGATGGTGGTCACCAGCAGGTACAGCCCGGCACCGATAATGACTGAGCCAACACAGACTATTAGCGCATCATAAGCTTGCCCCAACCCCCAGCCAGACCTGAAACCGTTCGTCCCTGAGAGCAGCAATGCCGGTATAACCAGCAGCACAGTAAACGGCAAGGACAAAGATTTTATTACAGCCAGCTTATCACGGCGCCTTCCTGCCATGCCACGTATTATAGTGGAGGGCTCGACCCCCTTCCACCGGCGCAAGAGCGCTCACCCCGGTACCATGTGACCACACAATGTGGTCAATTGCCAGTAATACCACGCCGCCGTATAATGGTGCCATTGTTCCGTATGGGACTATAGCCGGCTCGGGCGGTCGCCATGCTGTATACCGTGATAGTTCTGGCTGGAATGGTACTGGCTGGCATCGTAGCAGCATTCGTCATTGAGCTGCTGGTCGTAGCCCTGTTCCCAAATGTGTCAGCGCCGAGACAGCACCTCACTAAAGGCAGGGAGCCACTTCTTGAGGGGCTCGTTCACTCTGACAGGAGATGGGATGTCACTTTTGAGGTCGAAGGGATTTCAATAAGCGCCTGGCTATACTTACCCCGGGGTCAGTCCTCACCGGTGCCCTGCATCGTCATGGCGCACGGTCTCGGCGGCACGAAGAAGATGCTGGAGCAGTATGCCACCCGCTTTCAGGACGCCGGCATGGCGGTGCTGCTATTTGACTATCGGTATCTGGGCGAAAGCAACGGTGAGCCCAGACAATTGATATGGATTCCCTATCAGCTCCAGGACTATGCCGCCGCGGTGGCATATGCCCGCAGCTTAAAGGAGGTCAATGCGGAGAGAATCGGTCTCTGGGGGACTTCACTGAGCGGGGGACACGTTCTCGTCACCGCAGCCAGAGACAGCGGAATAGCCTGCGTTTCAGCACAGTGCCCGCTGCTGGATGGCTTGGCAGCGTCCGAGCAGCAACTGCACCGACTGGGCATCAAATATGCTCTACGGATGCTGGGACACGCGCAACGTGACCTGGTGAGGTCATGGCTGGGGCTATCGCCACACAAGATACCCATAGTGGGCAGAACAGGTAGCCTGGCTTTAATGTCCGACGACGATGCCTGGGACTTCTTTGCCCAGTACGCCCCTGATGACTTTGTCAATGAGGCTTGCGCCCGGATCGCCATAAGGATAGACAAGTATAGACCTATAGAGCAAGTACACAAAATCAGTCGCCCCGTGCTGCTCCAGACATGCGACCATGACTTTGCACTCCCTTCAACGGTTGTTGACAGGGCTGCCAGCAGACTAGGGGGGCTTGCCCAGATAGTCCGCTACCCCATCGGTCACTTCGATATCTACCGCGGCAGTCACTTCGAGACAGCGGTCAGCCGTCAAATTGAGTTCTTCAGCAAACACCTGTTCCTGACCGACAGCAAGTAAGTCTGCGCCAGGTGCCGAGACCGTCTTTCTGCGGCAGGCAAACCCGCACAGGCAGACCACAATCTCAGCCCACAGTATGTAAGCGTTCCTCAGCATTGCGGAAAGGAAAATCAACAAAGGGGCTAGATATCCCCTCGCTCCTGGATGGATGAATGGATAAGCAGATGCTTGAAAACTCTGTCCCTTGATAGTACCATTGACTCGGGCCGTGCTAGACGGGGAACTAGCGGTGCCCTGTACCCGAGAGCCGCTATAGCGGGGTCGAATTCCGTCCCGAGGCTCTGGCTTTCGGGACTGCTGGGGCGAGGCGGCGTTGAAGGCTGGGTCCTGCGCGGCGGAGGACTATGAACCCCGTCAGGTCCGGGAGGAAGCAGCGGTAAGTAGCTGCCTCCGGGTGCCGCAGGTATACCTGGCTGGAGCTGGCGAGCCTCAGTAAGCCGGGAGAGCAGGGTCGACGGTCGGTGCACGGCCCGGTAATAGACAGGGGGCAACAATGAAGGCTATTGACGTACACGTACACCCCAGCACCAGGGCTTTCGACCGCGAGGCGATATGGGGAAGAGAGGCGCTGCAGTCTTTCTATCAGTATTATAAAATCCAGCCCAAGGTCACCACCGATGAAGAAATGGCGGAGGAGTTCCGTCGCCTGGACTTGAAGGCATTGCTCATTGGCTGGGACGCGGAATCGGTAAGCGGTCAGGACACCAGACACACCAACGACGAGGTGGCAAGGCTGATAAAGAAGTTCCCCGATGTGTTCATCGGCGGCTGGGCGATGATCGACCCGTGGAAAGGTAAAGCTGCCATCAAGGAACTGGAACGCTGCATCAAGGACCTGGGGCTGATGGGACTAAAATTCCAGCCACCTGCCCAAGCCTTCTTCCCCAACGACAGGCGCTTCTATCCGCTCTATGAAAAATGCGTCGAACTCAAAATACCGGTCGCCTTCCATAGCGGCTTCACCGGCTTCGGCGCCGGCTCTCCCGGCGGACATGGCATCCATCTGAAATATGCCAGACCCATCCCTCATATAGACGATGTCGCTGCCGACTTCCCCGAGCTCACCATCATCATGATACACCCCGCCTGGCCCTGGCACGAGGAGCAGATAGCCATACTGCTCCATAAAGCGAACGTCTTCGCCGACCTCTCCGGTTGGGCGCCGAAGTATTTCCCCGAATCACTGAAGAGGGAAATAAACGGACGCCTTCAGGACAAGTTCATGTTTGGCTCCGATTACCCGGATATCCCGCCGGAAAGATGGCTGCGGGAATTTGAAAGCGGTGGCTATAAGCCAGAAGTAATCGAAAAGGTGCTTTATAAAAACGCACAGCGAATACTCAATATCAAAGTATAATAGCAGCTTGGAAAGGGGTCGGCACCAAAGGCAAGAACGGTCATCTGTGTCAGAAAACGGATTTATCATACCAGCCCGTGCAAAAACACTGCTCCAGGAAGCTGGTCTAAAAGCCAGAAAACGGCTGGGGCAGCACTTTCTGGTGGATAAGAGAGTGCTCAAGAGCATAATCCGCGCTGCCGACCTTTCTCCCGACGATACAGTTATCGAAGTCGGTCCCGGACTCGGCATATTGACCCTTGAACTGGCGAAAAGAGCCCAAAATGTCATCGCTGTAGAACTGGATACCAGACTGGCTGAACTGTTGAGACAGCGCCTGCACTCATTCCCCAACCTGAAAATAGTGGAGGCGGATATACTTAAGGTGGGTCCCTCCGACCTGCTTGAAGGAAAAACACAGTATAAAGTGGTGGCTAACTTGCCCTATTATATAACCTCGCCCGTGCTGCACCATTTCATCCTTGCATCCCCCCGCCCCACGCTTATGGTGGTGATGTTGCAAAAGGAGGTCGCTGAAGCTATAGTCGCCCGCGCCGGCAAAATGGGGCTGCTTGCCATCGCGCTCCATATCTATAGCAAACCAAAGATCGTCACCTATGTGCCGGCAAAGAGCTTCTACCCCCGCCCCAAAGTGGACTCCGCCATCGTGCGCTTCGACATGCTTCCTGAACCAGCAATCAAGGCGGACATCGATAGATTCATGACAATTGTCCGCGCTGGCTTTGACTCACCCAGAAAACAGTTGCGCAACTCACTAGCCCATGGTCTGGAAATCAAGCCGGCAGAAGCCGCAGACCTGCTCCACAAAGCAGGCATCGATCCACAGCGCCGTGCAGAAACTCTGAGCCTCGAAGAATGGTCACGGCTTTACGATGTAGTAAGCAACGCAGGAGTCAGACTTCCGTGCTGAAATTTGCCTCGCCGGCGAAGGTCAATCTGGTGCTGGAGGTTTTAGGGAAAAGAGAAGACGGCTTTCACGAACTGTGCAGCCTCGTCCAGACCGTGAACCTTTGCGATACGCTTTATTTCGAGATAAGTGATAAGGTTTCATTTGAATGCACTGAACCTGCCCTTCATACACCCGATAACCTGGTGCTTAAAGCAATACGGCTGGTCAAAGAGGCTACCAACTGCAATAAAGGGGTCAAGGTACGGTTGGAAAAGCATATCCCCTGGGGTGCCGGACTCGGTGGCGGTAGCAGCAACGCTGCCACCACCCTGCTGGCATTGAACAAACTCTGGGGTTTGGGACTTTCAATCCCTAAACTCACCAGCCTGGCAGCGAAGCTGGGCTCCGATGTCCCCTTCTTCCTTTACGGTGGACTGGCACTGGTAGAGGGCAGAGGGGAGAAGGTGACCCTGCTGGGAAGCATCCAACCCGGATGGCTGATATTGTTGGTACCTGACTTTGCCCGAGAAGCGGAAAAGACTAAAAGGCTCTTTTCGCTGTTGGGAGCGGAACACTTTACCCACGGTGAGTTTATCACAGCGGCTCTGGAAAGCTGGCAGAAACAGAGGCAAATCGAACCATCCTTACTCTTCAACGCCTTCGATGCTATTGCCTTCGATGCCTTTCCCGGACTGGAGAAATACCGGACATGCCTTCAAGGGCTAGGACTCCGAACCATCCACCTCGTCGGTTCCGGTCCTACGCTGTTCGCCCCGGTAGAAAGTAACAATACGGCACAAAATATAGTCAATTCGCTCACAGCAGGCGGCTTTGAAGCCTACGCTGTATCCACGCTAAGTAAGCCACAGTTACAATCGCCATAAATAGCTATTTTGGCTTTAAAAAGTGATTGTGAATAAATTCTTCTTCGTCGCTTCGCGTCCGCACCAGCCCATCCAGCTTCGCCCTTCGCAGCGCGTCCAGGGCTTTGCCTGTTTCCGGTCCTGCTGGAACACCCAATACTACCAGATCCAGTCCATCCAGCAAGGGCTTCACATACCTCAGCCTGGACAGATAAAGCTTCAAGTGCTCCCGTACAACAGCCGACCTCGTCGCCAACAAATTAGCCTCTAGCGCCACATTGTCATAGCCGCATAGCAGTTCATAAATAACGCTTGGCTTGATACCTTCATCAGCCAGCCTTTCTGTATTCTCTTTAAGTCTTAATGTATCGGATACTCCTTGAATTACCCTTTTACGAAAATTGAAACGCTTTAAAAACTCTTCGGCAGCCTGCCTGGTCATGGGATAGCAAAGCAAACACAGATACAGATTAACAGATGGCTGCCGCCTGCCCTGGCGTGCTTTTCGGAAAACCTCTCTAATCCAGCCGTTGCCTTTAAGCGAAGGGTGCAGTTCCCTAAGCACACCCAATTCCTCCGCCCTGCTCAATGCCTTTTCTGGCTCGTCCTCTTGCAGAGTGCGTTCCAGTTCATGTCTCAGCCGGTCACCGCTGATGGTGTGCAACATCTTAACATCTCGGCGCAGTAACTTCTCTGTCTCGGCTTCCAACTTGAAGCCCAACCGCTGTTCGTAGCGTATGCCACGCAATATCCTGGTAGCATCGTCGACAAAACTTCGAGCGTGCAACACGCGGACAAGTCCCTTAGCCAGGTCTTCCTTCCCGCCCACCGGGTCGAAAAGCTCGCCGAAGCGGCTTGGGTTCAGGCACAGTGCCATAGCGTTGATAGAAAAGTCACGACGCTTGAGGTCTTCCGCGATAGTGCCTGGCTTCACTGTGGGCAGGGCACCCGGGTGTGCATAGGTCTCAGTCCGGGCTATAGCCACATCAAGATTGAAGGTAGCAAACTGCAGCTTGGCTGTGCCGAAGCGGCTGTGGACCAGTACCTTTACCTCATGCTTAGCAGCCAGCTCGTTTGCCAGCTTTAAGGCATCGCCCTCGATGACCAGATCCAAATCCAGGTTGTCCCTTCTCAGAAACAAGTCCCGCACCACACCGCCAACCAGATAGACACTCTGCCCCTTTTTCTCCCCGATTTCCCCGGCCTCTCTCAACAGGCTGACGATGTATCGGGGCAAATGCTTTATAGGCATCTCATAACCTGTCCTCATCGGCTTCTATCCTCAAAAACTTTACAGCTTGCAGGCATTCTACCTTCCGTTACTCAAGCGGTCAAGATGCTGCCCGACAGAATTTGACATATCCACCGATATCTGTTACATTGGTTGTAATAAAGAGGAAAGGAGCTAGCGGCAATGTGCAACACTTGTGCTGCCCATGCAAAAAAGGCTAGCAAGCCGACCAAGAAGTCGACCAAGAAATAACTGTCCCCACTTTACCACCTTTCAGCGTTTTCTCGAACAGTGTAGCTTCGAGCTATTGTTCGTGCTTATAGTTTAAACCGATAGGTTAGCTATTTCTATCTGCTTATTAACACGTGACCAGTACGCATGAGGGGTATACTATTCCCATCAGACGAAAGTCCTGAAAATAAGGTGTGAGGGTGCGAGAATGAGTCTGACGAAAGAGGAACTTCAGGGGCTGGTGAGAAACAGGCTTGCCAAGCGCCTGTTTGTGGTAGTATCCAACCGTGAACCTTATATCCATAACTTCGCCGTCGATGAAATCCGTTGTCAGGTGCCAGCCAGTGGCTTGACAGTAGCCCTTGACCCGGTGATGCGGGCTTGTGGCGGCATCTGGATAGCCCATGGCAGCGGCAGCGCCGATAAGGCAGTTGTGGATGAGAAAGACCATGTGGCGGTACCACCCGATGGACCTTGTTATACCTTAAGGCGCATCTGGCTGACCAAGGAGGAAGAGGAAGGCTACTATCTGGGTTTTTCCAACGAAGCCCTCTGGCCACTGTGCCACATCGCCTATACACCGCCAGCTTTCGACGAAGCTGACTGGAACACATACCAGAAAGTAAACCGGCTCTTTGCCGAAGCAGTCGTCGACGAGGTGGGCAACAGCGATGCCGTTATTTTCATTCAGGACTACCACCTGGCACTGGTGTCCCGTTTCATAAAGCAAAGGAATCCGAGGCTGGTCACCGCGCAGTTCTGGCACATCCCATGGCCCAACCCCGAAGCCTTCCGCATCTGTCCCTGGGGAAAAGAACTGTTACATGGTCTGCTGGGTAACGACCTGCTAGGCTTCCATATCAAGTATCACTGCGACAACTTTCTGGATACGGTCAGGCTCCTTATCGAAGCCAGGGTCGACCCAGAAAGGTCGCTGGTCGCCTGCGGTGGTAAGACAACACTGGTACGTCCTTACCCCATAAGCGTCGATTTCCACCGTATAGCGCAAGAGGCTTCCGGACCAGAAGTGCTCAAGCAAATGGAAGAAATCCGCCAGCGTTGGGACATCGACGATAAGTTCGTCGGCATCGGCATTGACAGACTGGACTATACTAAAGGCATCCCTCACAGGCTGAGGGCACTGGACAAGTTCTTCGCCAAGCACCCAGAATACAATGGGCGTGTTGTCTTCTTCCAGCTAGGCGAACCCAGTCGTATACATATCAAGAAATATAAGGAACTGAATGCCGAAATAGATGACCTGGTCGAGGAGATCAACTGGAAATATGAGTCCGACGACTGGAAGCCGATAATACTTCTGAAAGAACATCTTCCTCCGCCTACTCTGCTGGCATTTAACCGTCTGGCGCATTTTTGCATCGTCAGTTCACTACATGATGGTATGAATCTGGTGGCGAAAGAGTTCGTGTCATCTCGCATAGATGAGGATGGCGTGCTCATTCTCAGTCGTTTCACCGGTGCTGCCAGAGAACTTACTGAAGCGCTGCTGATAAACCCTTATGCCACCGACGAATTTGCTGATGCGGTCAGAGCAGCTATCGAGATGCCTCCGGAACAAAGGCAGTCCCGGATGAAGAAACTGCGACAGACGGTGGCACAAAACAACATCTACCGCTGGGCTGGGGACATTATTTCCCAGTTAGCCGAGTTGTAGTGAAAAATCGGAGCCATGCAATACCTGTTCAATGTCTGGGACAAAGTCCGCCTCACCATAAAGGAAGCTGAGCATGTCTTGCTTCTCTCCGACTATGATGGTACCCTGACGCCTATTGTGGAGAAACCGGAATTGGCTATCCTATCCGAAGAAACCAGGAAACTGCTTAAATCTCTAGCTAAGAACCACCGTTATACTTTAGGCATCATAAGTGGCAGGGCACTCAGCGACCTGAAAGGTAAGGTCAGAGTGGAAAATATTGTTTACGCCGGAAATCATGGACTGGAAATAGAGGGTTTCGGTTCATCATACTTCGACCCCATAGCCGAAGAAATGAGACCTTTGCTCGAGTTGCTGAACAGGGTTTTATCAGCCACACTCAGGGGAACCCGAGGAGCATTTGTGGAAAACAAAGGATTAACACTCAGTGTCCATTATCGAACGGTAAGCGAAAACGAACAAGAAGTGGTAAGAGACACATTTCAGAAGGTCACCGACCCCCTGCATGCCACAGGCAGAATAAAGGTCACCCAGGGTAAAAAGGTATATGAAATCAGACCACCGGTTGACTGGGACAAGGGTAAAGCTGTGACCTGGCTGTTAGAAAAGTGTAGGCAGACAAAACGAAAAAGCAGGGTATTGCCTATCTACCTTGGCGATGACCTTACTGACGAAGACGGTTTCAAAGCCGTGGAAAAGAATAACGGTATATCCATTCTTGTTAGCGATGAATTGCGCCAATCTCTGGCAAGCTATTTTGTAAAATCCCCAGACGAGGTAGTTCAATTCCTGAAGGTGTTATAATGTATCGAGGTCTTGGATGCTGGACTGGTTAAAAGACAACTGGTTGCTTATCGCCGTCCCTTTACTTATTTTCCTCGCTTCTTACATAGTGGGCTTGTGGGCAAGGCGACAGGTTTTCAGGACTTTCGAACGTCTGGCTGCGAAGGGAAAATGGGAGGGTTACAAATTAGCCATTGATGTCACGCGTACCCCTTTCCTTCACTGGTTTCTGATACTGGGTGCTTTCACAGCTATCCACGTATCCACCTTGCAACCGACACAGAAGGCGCTCGCTGATAAAGTCCTCGCCAGCCTGTTCATTATCTCTTTGACCTGGGTGTGTATCAGCTTTAGTGAGAAGCTGCTGAGGCTTTATATCCACCGGGTACCACGCTTACGCCCTTCAGAGACGCTTCTGGTAAATATAGCCAAAATTGCGCTAGCTGTGATCGGTGTGCTGGTGCTTCTGGATGCCTGGGGAGCGCCCACCACACCTATCGTCATCCTGCTGGCAGTTGCCATCTTTGTTGCCGCTCTCTCATTCAGGGATACCCTGATGAACCTCATCTCCGGGCTGCAACTAGCTCAAAGTGAACAGATTAAAGTAGGCGATTACATCAGACTGGAATCGGGCGAGAGCGGCTATGTGGTGGACATCGACTGGAAAAACACTCAAATAAGAGGTCTCAACGGCAACCTTATCCTGGTGCCCAACAGTCGCCTGCTCCAGTCCGCAGTGATCAATTACGGGCGACCACTAAAGAAAGCGAGCAAACCATTCCGATTCTACACCAGAGCGCATCTAAAAGAATTGACCGGGCTTAAAGCCAGTAACCTCTCCGAACTGGCTGGACTGATAAGAGAAGTCCCGGAGTCAGTAATCTACTACCATACGCACCACTTCCTCGAAGAATACCATTTCCTCACTCCAGAGCCAGCTAATGATTTTGCCTTGTGGGTGAGCGACGAACTGGGCTGTGATGTCCTGGGCGAGAAGCTGGCTAGCGTCGATATCTTCGACTTCCCTACTATAAATGCTCTCAGGGCTAGAATCGAGGGCGTGATAACCGATTATCTCTCCCAAAACCCCGATGGGCGCAGGGCACGACCTGGCAGAGAATTCCACTTTATTAAGTCCATAAGCTTTGTCCTGCCCACCCCTTATGTTGCCCATGACCTCAGAGAGTTTGTTGAGGTGCTGAAGCAGATAAGCCAGGAGGCTCTGTTTTATCACATGTTCGAATCACGCTTACGGTTGAAAAAAGGCGTCAACGATTTTTCCATCTGGATAGAAGAATGTCTTGGCGACAAAGACCTCGCTGACAGGCTTGCTAACCTTGACCCATACAATTACACGTTAGAAAACTTGCGAACAACTGTCGTACAGCTTATTGAGAAGCGGATTAAGTAAATAGGGACATGATACACAACGAAAGACACGGTCAATCAAAAAGCCGCATCCAGGACTATGAGCCAGTAGTAGGCAATAGCTGTATCCAGGAGTTAAGAATGCTCGCCGAACCCTTATCGGGCAAGGTCATCCAGACGATAAATTCTACCTTCATCGGCGGTGGAGTTGCTGAGATCCTCGAGCACATGGTGCCTCTGTTTAATCAACTAGGCGTCGATACACAATGGGATGTAATTAAGGGTAATCAGGAATTCTTCGAAGTCACCAAGAGATTCCATAATGCTCTGCACGGCAAAAACACCGTTATCTCGCCTCAAGACTTCGAGTTGTTCCTGGAGGTAAGCAGGATAAATGTGGAGGAGACGAGGTTTTTTGGTGATATCCTCTTTATCCACGACCCTCAGCCAGTAGCGCTGATAACTAAGAAGAAAGAAATGGGCGGGAAATGGGTATGGAGGTGCCACATCGACATATCCAACCCCAATGAACAGGTGTGGAATTTCATGCGCCAGTTTGTCCTTGAATATGATGCCGCAATCTTTTCAGCACCGAATTTCGCCCAAAAATTGCCTATCCGCCAGTTTATGGTCGCCCCCTCCATTGACCCGCTCAGCGATAAAAATAGAGAACTCGAGCCGTCTTTCATAGAATCGGTGCTGACGAAATACGGACTTACCTCGGATAAGCCGATGGTAGTGCAGATCTCCCGCTTCGACCGGCTTAAAGACCCCCTCGGGGTTATCGAAGCTTTCGAGATAGTGCGCAAGAGCATAGATTGCCAGTTAGTGCTCGCTGGTGGCACTGCTACCGATGACCCTGAATCTGAAGCTGTGCTCGAGGAGGTGAGGGAACGGGCTGAAGGAAACCCTGACATCCATGTGCTACTCGTACCGCCGGAAACTGACCTTGAAATCAACGCCTTGCAGCGTGCTGCCACGGTGGTCGTCCAGAAATCATTGAAAGAAGGCTTCGGGCTTACCATCAGCGAAGCCCTGTGGAAAGGAAAGCCGGTGGTAGCCTCAGCAGTAGGCGGTATACCGCTCCAGATAAAGAACAAGCTCACCGGTCTGTTGTGCTATACGGTCGAGGGCGCTGCCTACGCCATCAAGCAACTACTGAGCAACCCGGAATACGCTGCTTGGCTGGGCAAAAACGGCAAAGAACACGTCAGACAAAACTTCCTCATCACCACCCAGCTGAAGAACTACTTGCTGGTGTTCCTCGCTCTAGACAGACCCGATGATGTGGTATACCTGTAAGGGTTTTATTTAGCCGCTGGCTGCACCGGCTTACGAAACGGCTTGAACTCGCCCTTCGCCGTAAGCCGGGAGACCACTTGTTCAGCCTCTTTCATTATCCTGTCGATCAGCTCTTTCACCGTTGGGATATCGTGTATCAGTCCCACCACCTGCCCAGCGGTAAACAGACCGTCCTCTATGTTTCCCTCTTCAAGAAGTTTGGCACCCCTGGTCCCTGCTATCAACGATTCCAGCTCATGAAGTCCAGCCCCCTGTTTCTCCAGCTCCGCCACCTTCTCCGCAGTGGGGTTCCGCAGGGCACGCATGGTGTTGCGCAATGATCTCATAACCAGCAACGTATCGCGCTCAGTCGCCTGCACCAGCCATTCTTTCACCTTGGGGTGTACCGGAGCCTCCTTGGTCGCCACAAAGCGGGTGCCCATGTTCATCGCCTCGGCACCAAGTGCCAGCGCAGCCACCAGCCCACGCCCGTCGCCAAAACCACCAGAGGCAATCACCGGTATATCAACAGCGTCCACTGTAGCCGGTATCAGCACTAGCGAAGCCACATCTTCCTCTCCGGGATGTCCCGCGCATTCGAAGCCGTCGATGCTCACCATATCACAACCTATCCTCTGTGCGGTGCGTGCAAAGCGGACAGCCGTGCACTTGTGTATCACCGTCACCCCGGCTTTTTTGAACTTCTCCATGTAAGCCTCTGGACTCCTCCCCGCTGTCTCCACGATCTTCACCCCGGAATCTATCGTCGCATCGATATAGCCATCTATATCAATGGGGCGAAGCGTGGGCAGTAGAGTGATGTTGACGCCAATCGGATTTTTAGTGAGCTCCCTGGTCTTCTTGATCTCCGCTGCCAGCTCCTGCGGGGTGGGAGAGGTGAAAGCTGACAGGATGCCAAGGCCACCAGCATTGGATACAGCCGCCACCAGTTCTGCAGTGGAAACACGCATCATGCCGCCCGAGATAATGGGGTACTTGATGCCCAAACGTTCGGTGACACGGGTCTTAAACATCTTATTTGCCTCCTTTCTACGAGTTTGGTTACAACCCATCTATATGTTAAAATCGGGACAAAGCACGGGTTGGCTGGATTATGGCAGGATTCGACCCGGTTGTCAACATCACCATCGTTCTAGTTGCTGCCCTTGTAGGGGGGCTGATTGCCCACCGTCTGGGACAGCCAGTCATCCTCGGCTACATACTGGTGGGCATCGCCATCGGACCCTATGGCTTGGGCGTGGTCAAAGACCTGTTACTAATCGAAGACCTGGCTACCATAGGCGTCGTCTTGCTCATGTTCACCGTGGGGCTGGAGGTATCCTACGGTCAGTTAAGAGAAGTGGGCAGGGTGGGGATATGGGGAGGTGTCATCCAGATCCTGACCACCATCGCCCTGGGGATGATGGCAGGTAAATTCCTCCTCCACTTCTCCCTCAGTCAGGCAGCTTTCTTCGGTCTGCTCATCTCCATGAGCAGCACCATGGTGGACTTCAAGCTCCTGGTAGAGCGCGGCGAGCTGGACTCGATGCATGGGCGCATCATGATAGCGATTCTCATTGTCCAGGACCTGGCGGTGGTGCTGATGATGGTCGGTGTTCCCCTGTTCAGCACACCAGTGTACAATCTCCTCCCTGTTTTCGGGCTAGCTATCGGCAAGGCAGTCCTGTTTATAGGAGTGGCGGTGGTGCTCGGTCTCTGGGTATTGCCCTGGCTGCTGGGCAACGTCGCCGGCGTCAGGTCACGCGAACTTTTTCTGCTCACCGTGCTGATATTGTGTCTGGGCACAGCTTTTGCCACCTACGCCTTCGGACTTTCCATCGCCTTTGGCGCTTTCATCATCGGGTTGCTGCTCAGGGAGTCTGTCTTTGCCCATCAGGCTCTGGCTGAGATAACACCTCTACGTGATATCTTCGCCACGCTGTTCTTCGTTTCACTGGGCATGCTTCTCAGCCCCAAGTTCGTATTGGGAAACTGGACAACACTGGTCGAAATAATAGCCATAATCATAGCAATAAAATTCACCATTTGCTTCGCCATCGCCAGGCTTTTCGGCTACACTTATCAGACAGCCCTGTTTGTCGGCATCGGACTGGTTCAGATAGGTGAATTCAGCTTTGTCCTGGCGCTGGCAGGGGTGGATGCCGGAATTATCAACTATGACTTCTACTCCCTGGTCATCGCCAGTACCGTGGTCACCATGTTGCTCACACCCCTTCTCATGGGGTTGACATCGCGCCTCCTGCCCAGACTGGGTAAAGTGGCTCTGGCTAAGGACGCAAATGCCGCCCTTGCCAAAGCTGAAAATCTGGAAAAAGCTACTGGTCTCGAAATCGTCCTCTGTGGCTACGGTCGCGTAGGACGCAACATCGCCCAGCACCTGGATGGACTTAAAATACCATATGCAGTGGTCGAAATCGACCCGAATGTCGTCCATGAACTACGCGATAGGGGGGTGCCCTGCATATACGGAGACGCTAGCAACAGATACGTCCTGTCCCTCATCGGACTGGAAAAGTCCAGGGTTATGATGGTCACCTATCCCGACCCCGTCCCCACCATATCAGCGGTCAAGAACGCGTTAAGCATAAACCCAAAGCTTAAAATCATCGCCCGGGTGCACCGGCGCAGAGAAGCTGACACGCTAAGACGCCTTGGCGTTACGGGACTGGTAAGCCCTGAATACGAAGCCAGTTTCGAGTTCCTCAACCTTGCTCTCTCGGGCATGGGCTATAACGCTGACAAGGCAACAGAAATCCTGCGCAGAGTGAGACAGGGAGAGGAGATAAGTCAACAGCTACTCGACGGAGAGGAGTAAACCCCAGGCATACTGCTGAGCACTACCACGCTGAAGCGCTGCACTAGCTACATTTCAAGACCGGGGAAAACAGTCCTTACCGCCTTCTCAATGGCTTCGCGGTCCTGGAAAGGACCCACACGATACGCCCTGAGCATGCCCTCATCATCGATGAAAAAGGTAAATGGCACACCGATTATCCCGTAATTCTGCGCTACCCCCTGCCGGGTGTCAAGAAGGACAGGAAGAGTCAGCCCGTGAGTAGATACATACTCACCAACAAGCCCTGCCGGCTCTCCAACATTTACCGTGATAAGTACCACTTTATCATTTGACCATTTCTCATAAAAAGCCTGCAAAAAGGGCATCTGGTACTCACAGGATGGACAATTTACCCTCCAGAACACAAGGATAACAGGCTTGCCACGAAAATCACGCAGGCTCAACACATCACCATTAAGGTCGGGCAAGCTGAAATCGGGCGCTTCGACCGCCTCGGTAGAACTCCGGGCACAGCCCATTATGGACATCAAAATAAGAGCCAATGCCACAAAGGTAACTACCTGCTTCCGTCGCCTTACATTCATGGGAAAAATCAGTCTGCTTGCAGCAATGGTTTGACTATATTCTCTATCTGTATCTCACTCTTAAACGGCGCATCGCGCCTCTCACGGATAACACCGTCCCGGTCAACAACTACCGTCACCGGGTAGATGCTGGGCGCTACACCGTACATGGCATTGATCTCACCTTTTTCGTCCAGCAAGACGGTAAACGTAAGCCCCTTATCTTTTACAAAAGCCTTCACCTGCTCTGAAGTCTGCTTCCAGTTGACCGCCAGGACGACAAGACCTTTATCTGCCCAGTTGGCATAAAAACTCTGGATAACAGGCATCTCGTTACGGCAGCTCAAGCTATCAACCCAGAACTTAATCATAACCACCTTGCCACGGAACTGGCTCAAGCTCACCTTTTTGCCTTCCAGGTCAGGCAGTGTGAAGTCGACAGCTAATTTCCCCTCGGTGGTGCCACTCTCTAACCCTACAGCAGCACTGCGAGTTTTGAAATTCATGTCCTGAGATACCACCGGCTCACCACTAGCCCCCTGCACTCGAACACGGTAATGGTAGGTGGTATTCGGGTTCAGCCCGCTCAGGACCACCTTGTGAGTCGTGCTCAGCGCTTCAGAAAGTGGTGTGGTAGCACCATAAGCTGTGGTGGTACCATATTCCACCTGTCCCTTCGCCGGCTGGTTTGTCGACCAGCCGATGGTGGCACCATGTTCGGTAATGCCGGAAACGGTGATGCCAGAGATGCTCAGTGCCACCACACCACCTTTGGTGGTGAAGTCCACCTCGTGCAGAGATTGGTTGCCTTTAGCATCGGTCGAGGTTATTGTTAAATGATAGGTTGACCCCGGCTCCAGCCCACTGAGCACCACCGAGTGTTCAGTGACCAGCGTCTCATCCAGGTCGGTCCAGGTGCACCGCCCGCTGGGGTCGCAGATCATCACCTGACTGGTAGCCGGTTCATCGGTATTCCAGACCACCACAGCGCCAGTCTCAGTGATGTCGTCTACCTGGACACTGTCAATCACCGGTGGCACTGTGTCCCTGGAGACAAAAGGCAACTTGATGCCGCTGAAAAATTCCTGCACCGCGGTTAGCGGCTTCTGCCATGTCTCACCTTGAAACCATCCCGAGTTGAAGCCCCAGAATGCAAGCAGCCCCAGGAGCACTATGACCACGGCTATCACCACAGCTCCTGTGGGAAAGCGTCTTGCCAGAATCGGTCCTTCGGGCATCAGCGGCTGCCCCCGGAACCGGGGGGCACCACCTACCGGCACCGCCCTGTAAGGCTGTCCCGGCATCACGGGTGGCTGCTCTCCAGCCTCTTCCATAGGCACCGCCCGTGGTATCGGCACACCCATGACCGGTCTGGGCTCACCGGAAACAGAAGCCGAAGGAGGAGGAACCTGTTGCCGGTACTGCGGACCGATTATACCACCACTCCCTGCCG
>DAOUCT010000040.1:0-1913 GCA_034432055.1 Dehalococcoidia bacterium
ATAACCTACGGCACCAACAACGAGTTCGGCTTTGACTACTTAAGGGACAACATGGCTTTAGACCTCTCCCAGTGCGTCCAGCGTGAGCTCAATTACGCCATTGTGGACGAGGTGGACAACATCCTGATTGATGAAGCCCGCACCCCGCTCATCATCAGCGGCAGCGCTCAGGAAGCCACAGACAAGTACTATGTGTTCGCCCGGCTCGTCGCCCAGCTTAAGCCAGAAGAGGACTATACGGTTGAAGAAAAAGAACGACAGGTCTACCTTACCGAATCAGGCATGGTGAAAATGGAAAGGTGGCTGCGCCAGGAGGGCTTGCTCAAAGCACCTAACCTTTACGACCCCTCAAATTATGCCCTCAACCAGTATATAAACAACGCTCTTAGAGCCCGTGTCTTATATAAAAGGGACCGCGACTATGTGGTCAAAGACGGACAGGTCATCATCGTCGATGAGTTCACCGGCAGGCTGATGTTCGGCAGGCGATATTCCGAAGGGATGCACCAGGCTATCGAAGCCAAAGAGAGAGTGAAGATACAGCCCGAGAGCATCACCATGGCTACCATCACCTTCCAGAACTATTTCCGCCTGTACAAAAAACTTGCCGGCATGACCGGCACCGCCGCCACTGAAGCTGAAGAGTTCCACAAGATCTATAAGCTGGAAGTGGTCGTCATCCCCACCAACAAGCCGATGGTCCGCATCGACAACCCCGACAAAATTTACAAAGACGAAGACTCCAAGTTCAAAGCTGTGGCAAAGGAAATTGAGGGACTGCATAAGCAGGGCAGACCGGTGCTTGTTGGCACGGTCTCCATCGAGAAATCGGAAAAGCTCAGCGAAATGCTGACAAGGCGCGGCGTCCCACATCAGGTGTTGAACGCTAAACACCACGAAAAAGAAGCTGCCATCATTGCTCAGGCGGGACGCATCGGTGCTGTCACCGTAGCTACCAATATGGCAGGACGCGGCGTGGACATCATCCTCGGCGGCAACCCTGCCGGGCGTGACCCGAAGGAATGGCAAGAAGAGCATGACAAGGTAATCCAGCTAGGTGGTCTGCATGTCATCGGCACCGAGCGCCACGAGGCGAGACGCATCGATAACCAGCTCCGCGGTCGTGCCGGCAGACAGGGCGACCCCGGCAGTTCCCGCTTCTATGTCTCGCTGGAAGATGACATCGTCCGCCGCTTCGGTGGCGACCGCATCAAAGGCTTCATGGAATGGGCGGGCTTCGATGAGAACACCCCCATCGAGCACCCCATGGTCAGCAAGGCGATTGAAAACGCCCAGGTAAGGGTGGAGGGCTACCATTTCGACATCCGCAAACACCTTGTGGAATACGACGATGTGGTCAACAAGCACCGCGAGGTGATTTACGCAGAGCGCAGAAAAATCCTCGAGGGTGCTGACCTCAAAGCAAACATTCTGAGCATGGTCAAAGAGGAAATTGAAAGGCTCGTTGCCTCCCATTGCGGTGAAGGCGTACTCGAGCCCGACATCGCAGGCTTGCAGGAAGAGCTCGCCTTGATTTTCCCCACGCCCCCCAAGCTCGACCCCAACGCCATCGCCCATACCAAGCCCAAACAGCTTGCTGAGGACCTGGTCAAATATGCTGAGCAGCTTTACGAACAGAAGGAAAAGGAAATCGGCGGCGATAACATGCGCATAGTGGAACGGCTGGTGATGCTACGCACCATAGACACCCTATGGATGGAGCACCTGACTGCCATGGACCATCTTCGCCAGGAAGCCAGCCTTTATGCCATCAGAGGCATAGAACCTTTAGTCATCTACAAAAAAGAAGGGCATGCCCGCTTCGACAGCCTCATCGCCGGCATCCGGCATGACATTGTCCACACCATCTTCAGGGTGGAGCTCAGAAAGGAAGCCCCGCCGCAGAAGGCACC
>DAOUCT010000041.1:0-75124 GCA_034432055.1 Dehalococcoidia bacterium
GGTGCCGATTTGCGCCATGAGGGACTTCTCAGGTACCTGGCCCGCGCTTTCCCTCCGAACGGGACCAAAATATTGAAGCCGATAGTCGGCGCTGTCCACGGTATGGTCGCCGGCAGCGGCTTCGGTCTGGCTGTATACGGGACAGACATCACCTACGCCACCGCAGACGCCCAGTTCGTCTTCGCCGAGGTCTGGGTGGGCATCGTGGGAGGCATCGTGGAGTACGCCCCTTATATGCCCTTCAAAGTCTCTCTTGAATTCTTACTATCCGGTCAACCGATGAGCGGTCAGCGGGCTTGCGAGGTGGGACTGGTAAATCATGTCTGCAAAAACAAAGACGAGCTAATGACCGAAGCCGCCAAAATGGCAAAGATACTCAGCGAGAACGCACCTCTCACAATACGCGCCATCAAATACGGGCAGTACAAGCACAGGGTGGAACAACAGAAGAGGGCGAGGCGCGTCGCTAGGAAGGAATTTGAGGAGTTCATAAAGCCTCAACTGGAGAGCGAGGACTTCAAAGAGGGCAGGGCAGCCCTGTTTGAGAATAGGAGACCGGTCTTCAAAGGGAAATGATCAGGTCGAAAATCTGCGTGCCATAATATATGTCCGGCACTGCCCATCCGTTATTCTTTAAAGATAAAACGTCTTCTTCTACGGAAGCCGTAGTCTAAATACATTGTCCGCATTCTTGGCAAGATGCACATCTGTGACCATCTTCTTGCCCTCATGCTCTATAGGTTGCAGCATTTCTGCGGTTACCTTAGCCGGAACCGGGACTCCTTCGCCATCGGTCACTATAACCGTAGCATCACCTTTACGGTACTTTTCTATCCGTCCTTCAGCCCCCGTCATCAATCGGAAGTCCCATATTGCACCCACTACATCTCTAGGAATAAGCTTAGGCATAACCACATTTTGGCTAGCCATGCCCCGACACAAGAGAAACAACATCAGAATCATCAATCCCAACATCAGAGATGCCGAGATAAGATATCGTCCTCTCTGCATAACTCCGTCATTATCCCACAAACTTATGCATCCCACTAACCCGCAACATGCGACCCTCTTAGTAAGCTTGATGCCATATCTCGGACTTATGCCCCCTGTAAACACTATATCCAGCCATCCTTTGGTACAGGCGTAAGGTAAAAGCACAAATTCTAACGAGATTTTTAGCACATAACTCGTATGCATTTGTAACCCGCCGGGCTATGTGGTATATTTTGTTTGTTACCTAGGGGCGAAATCAGACAGGGTAACTTATCGACCGCCCCTGGTAACAGAAAACGGGTTACGCTAAGAAGATACAGGGATAAGTTTGTAATCACAGGTTAGGCAGATACTCCGACCTTAAGACCCCGTCCTAAATACCTGTCTGACTTGCCATTGCGATACCCCCTCTTGCTTCTTATGTTTACCTTTCTTTCAAAACGCGAGTCATTTATACATGGAGGTGGACACGCATGGCAGCCAGACGGAATAATAAAGTAATCAGCGTCATAGGCTTGGGAGTCGTAGGACTAACCACAGCCGTCGGTTTTGCCCTCAAAGGACACCGCGTCATTGGGATCGATATCGACCCGCAAAAGGTAATAAGCATTAATGAAGGTAGGTGCCCGGTCTATGAAGAAAAGCTCTCCCTGGCTATGCAAAAGGTCAAAGTGGAAGCCACTCTGGACTTTAACCGGGTGCTAGAATCAGATATATCTTTCCTTTGCGGAGGTACACCAGGTAAAGCGGACGGTTCACTCGATTTGCATTATGTGGAAACACCTGTCAGACAGCTTGCCCAAGTTCTAAAAAATAAGCCCGGCTACCACCTGATAGTAGTGCGAAGCACAGTTGTTCCAGGAACCACTGAAAAATTCATATCCCCTCACTTCCCGAATACAGAAAGAGTCGGGCTTTGTGTGAATCCGGAATTCCTCCGGGAAGGCACAGCGCTGGAAGACTTTTTAAGTCCCAGTCGGATCGTAATCGGGGAGAGAGATACCCTCTCTGGAAACACCCTGTGTCAAATTTACAGGCACTTTGATTCTCCCACAGTACGTACTGATCTGATGACTGCAGAGATGATCAAATATGCCTCCAATGCTTATCTAGCCACCAGGATCTCATTCATCAACGAAATAGGCAACCTCTGCAAATTACTGGGCATAAATGTCTTCGAAGTAGCCAGGGCAATGGGCTATGACGAGCGTATCGGCAATAAGTATCTCCGCGCTGGCATCGGTTTCGGAGGGTTCTGCCTTCCGAAGGACCTGGCAGCCCTGATAGAGAGAAGTAAAGAGGTGGGTCACCAACCCGGGATGTTGCTAGAGGTGCTACGCGTCAATGAGGAGCAGCCGAAAAGAATGATAACACTCCTTAAAAAACACATTCCCGAGCTGAAAGGCAGGACGATTGGGGTGCTGGGACTGTCATTCAAGCCTGATACCGACGATGTTAGAAAATCCAAGGCAATCGATGTAATCACCATGCTGCTGGAAGAAGGAGCACAGGTAAAAGCCTATGACCCACAGGCAATGAAAAACTTCGCCATGCTATTCCCGCATATCCAATATGCCTCTACCGACGAAGTCTTGGATAGCGATGCAGTCTTAATACTTACTGAATGGGACAGTTTTAACAATCTGGACTACAAAGGGAAAATCGTCATCGATGGCAGGGGAATCCCAAAAGCTGAAGAGTCCAGGATTTACGAAGGCATCAGCTGGTCCAGCCAGAACCATGCTGGCACCGATGCGACGTGTCCTGAAAAGGCAAACAAAGCCCTGCCCGACTCTGCCAAGGCAAGATTGATTACAACGGAGCAACATGTTTAACGGTACAGTTGTTATAGCAGGAGGCGCTGGCTTCCTGGGCTCGCACTTATGCGATTTCCTTCTCGCCCGGGGATGTGCTGTTATCTGCGTTGACAATCTGGTTACAGGTAGCCTCACTAATATCCAGCACCTGGCGTCAAATACCCGCTTCACTTTCATCAAACACGATATTGTAAACCCGCTAAACCTGCGCCAGGACATTGACTACGTGCTGAATTTTGCCAGCCCGGCAAGCCCCATTGACTATTCAGCGCATCCCATAGAGACCTTAAACACAGGTTCCATAGGCACGCTCAACTTGCTTGAACTTGCGAGACAGAAAAAAGCTAGATTCCTCCTGGCTTCATCATCAGAAGTGTATGGTGACCCAACCCAACATCCACAGACAGAGGACTACTGGGGCAATGTTAACCCAATTGGACCTCGCTCAGTATACGATGAAGCCAAAAGATTTGCCGAAGCGCTGACTATGGCTTACCACCGAAAACATGGCATGGATACCAAAATAGTGAGAATCTTTAACACTTACGGTCCACGGATGAGAAGGGGAGATGGCAGGGCTATACCCACTTTCATCGAACAGGCGATGGATAACCAGCCGATAACGGTCTTCGGCGATGGTTCTCAGACCAGAAGTTTCTGCTATTTTTCCGACCTGATATCAGGAATCTACCAGCTCATGTGCTCCAGCCTGAATGAGCCGGTAAATCTGGGCAACCCGCAGGAAACCACACTTCTGAAACTAGCTAGAACCATACGCGAATTAGTGGGCAACGACAATCCCATCGTCTTCCGCCCCTTGCCACAAGACGACCCGAAGAAACGGCGACCGGACATTACCAAAGCAAGAGAACTTCTGCATTGGAGACCGGAAATCGGCATTGAGCAGGGACTCGAAAGCACGATTGCATGGTTCAGGGACACCGTTTTTAAAAATAAGAAAAATCTAATCAGGATGTCGTCGCAATGAGGAAAAATGTATTGGTCACCGGTGGTGCTGGCTTCATCGGAAGCCACTTAGTCGATGAATTAGTCAGCAGAGGACACCACGTAAAGATCATCGACAATCTTGAACCGCAAGTCCACAGCAAGCCACCAGACTATCTCAACAGCGCTGCCGATTTTATCCCTGGAGACATACGAAATGAGGTGGCAATCAACAAGGCGCTAAAAAATGTGAACATTGTCATTCACCTGGCAGCAATGCTGGGGGTAGGTCAATCTATGTACCAGATCCAAAAATACACAGATACGAACATCTCAGGCACAGCTAAGCTGCTTGAGCTTATAACACACAACCCCCAGAGCATAGAGAGGCTGGTGGTCGCCTCTTCAATGTCAATCTACGGTGAGGGTGCCTACAGGTGCTCTGAATGCGGCATTGTGCACCCCAAACCGAGAACAGAAACACAGCTTGCATCTCAAGACTGGGAGATGGACTGCCCTGTGTGCGGCAGAAAAGCAACACCGGTGCCCACAACAGAAGAAAAACCCCTGCAGCCCACTAGTGTTTACGCCATAACCAAACAACTTCAGGAAGAAATGTGCTTGTGCATAGGGCATGCCTACAATATTCCAGTGGTAGCGTTAAGGTTCTTCAATACTTTCGGTACAAGGCAGTCCTTGTCCAACCCTTACACCGGCGTAGCAGCAATTTTCCTCTCCAGGATCATGAACAACCAGCCACCGCTGGTCTTCGAAGACGGGCTGCAGACCAGGGACTTCGTATCAGTATACGATGTAGTGCAGGCAATCATACTGGCAATGGAAAAACCAGAAGCAAACTATGAGGTATTTAATGTTGGCACCGGGCAGGCGGTCACCATAAGAGAAATAGCCGAAACATTAATCAGGCTATGTCACAAGGACTTGAGACCAATTATGTTAGGCAAATACCGCTCCGGAGATATACGACACTGCTACGCTGATATATCTAAGATAAGAACAAGGTTGGGATATGTACCGAAGGTAAGTCTGGAAAATGGAATGCAAGAGCTTATAAACTGGTCGATGACAACCACGGCAGAAGACAACACCTATATAGCTCAAGAGGAATTACTGCAAAGAGGACTCGTAAAATAGACACGATGAGAGGAACTTCATTAAACAATGTTGACACGGCGGACGCGAAAAGCAGCAAAGCGCACGCCCGCGTCGGGAAGGTGAATGATGAAACGAGACAATGACAGGTTAACCCTATTGGTGATAGCGGGCTTGGTGCTATACGGCACATTCCTTATCCTGTTGCCACTGTTTGTGTATGCGCCCGGCACGCCTTCAGACACACAGTTCGCACTACCGATACCCACAGGAACCCCGACTGTAGAATGGTGGGTAATCTTATACGTTATTGCGCAAATCCTCTACCTTGGAGCCTTCACAACTGTCTTCTGGTTCTTGTCTCTCAAAGTTAACTGGGTAGACAGTTCCAAAGTGTCCCAATTAACACCGAGCCAGATGCCCTTGATCGTGCTAGCCTATCCTGTGTTGCACGAGGACGAAGATACCATGCATTCGACTATGCTCGCGCTAAGCAGAATGGACTATCCACCCGATAAATACAGGGTTATCGCTATACCGAACAGCCATGATACGGCAACTATCGCAGCCCTGAGACGCTTGCAAGCTGAATTCCCCTTCCTCGAAATACTTGAGGTACCGCCAACCGATGACCCTTCCTGGAACACAGTCTGGAGGTCCTGGGAAACATGTCCCTATGCATACTGGTGGCACCAAGGAAAAACGCAAAATGTCACCGACCTGCCAGCTAAAAAGACCAGGCAGCTCATATACCTCTTTTACACACTGGTCGATAGAATGGGCACCGACTGGGTGCTCGACTATATCGATGCCGACAGCCTTACTCCACCAAACCACTTCAAGTTGGCAGCGGTGGGGCTGCAACAGTACGATGTATTGCAGTCTACCAATGTAGTAGGCAATCTGCTTGATACCTTTTCCACAAGCTTACACGCCTCGGACCACATGGGCTGGGACGGGTATATATATCCCCATATGTCAGCCAACGGCAAACACCCTTACTACGTACTGGGAAAAGGACTGTTCTATAAAGCTGGCGACCTGTACACCATAGGTGGTTTCAATCCGTGGATCGCCATAGAAGACCCCGAGGTGGGCATCAGACTCTGGTCTCACGGCAAGCGCCTTGGGATAATTGCCGAGCCTCTGATTGAAGAGTCACCTCAGCATTTCTTCATGGGTGGTATCGTTCAGCGCAACCGTTGGATGTTAGGCTTTTTCCAGACCATGAACTCTTCACTCAAGTCCATAAAACTCAATTTCTGGCAGCGCCAGCGGGCTCGATTGAACATGGTACCAGTGCTTTCATTCTTGGTAAACATAATCGGCTTGCCCACCGGTGCCTATGCTCTGTACCGGTTTATTGAGGGTACAGGTGTATTCCCTCTATGGATTGTGGTACTCTCATTGATAAACATCTTGCTTTATGTCTCCTTCATGACGCTACTGTACAGGAACGTATGGCGGCGGACCCGATACGTGCTTCAAAAAAGAAGAGATAGAGCTTTCTACCTGCTAAGGATCAACCCGATTTCACTTTTTGTTTATTGGTTTCTGTGGTGTATTCCAATCATCATCGGCTTCAGTATGTTTATAGCTGACAAGGGCAAATCATGGGCGCGCACTCACAAGGTAGACGCCAATCATGAAATAGCTGAAAGACCGGTGTACCCCTCTCCAGTCAGCTAGAAAAACCACCATCGGAGGCTTCTATCTGCAAGTCTGTGGTCCCACAGGCAAGATTGCTGCCTGCTCAGCCCCTCTATTACCTAAGTACTATGAAAGTCCATTACTATATTCTCATATCAGATTAGCCCATTTACACAATGCCTGCATGATCTCTTGCCACTATACTCGATGCGGCAAGGGAGATGGCAAAAGCATCAAATCTGCTGGGCTGGCTAGCATGCCTTACAGTAATTGTGATTCTTGTCACCGCACTACTAATGGCGCTAGCCGGAGAGGCTTATGGCGCTTCGCCACAAAGTCAGTGCAGACTGTATGGCGAGGTTAGAGATACTCACAACAAGCCCATCGCAAATAGCATCGTACACATATCAGACCATAATTTCACCCCGGTTGCCCAACTAACGACTGATAGCAGCGGCTCTTACGAAGTATCAGTCAGCGGCAACTCCGAGTATAATCTGTATGTCGCCGCCTACAGCCAGAGCGATAGGTACAGCTTTGCATATATCCCGGAGCAAAAAAGCATAATTGCCCGCAAGACGGATCAGGTAAAAGTCGATTTCTCGCTGAAGTCCGGCGGTACAGTGGCTATTAACGCGTTCGATGAGGAAGGCAGGCTCCTGCGCAACAAAGACTTTCGTCTGGTGACTAACCAGAAGGTCTTCGCCACCGACCTCAATAGCTTGCCGACATATCACTATTTCGATGCCATTCACGATGGGAATTCGAACTGGCAATGGGAGCAGGCGATCCCGGCATTCGTCATCCCACCTGAAGCAACGTACAAGTTCTATTTTCAATGGGAAGTGCCTGGCTTCGGGAAAACTCTTCTTTGTGCCGATAACAACGGCAAGGGTTATAAATTAAGCGCCCAGGGCGAAAGGCTGACCATCAACCTGAACTACGAAATAGCCAGGTCCCATTTTGCTGAACTGCAGCGTTCAGTCCAGCAACTGGCAGAGGCAGGGTATAACATCCCTGAGGAAATAATCGCCTCTATGGAACAGAGCGAGACACACCTGAAAGAGGCGGACAAGCACCTCAGCCAAAGCCCTACTGATATGAAAAAAGTCGTAGATGAACTCAATAAGTCCCTGCAGTTATCTCTGTCGGCAAACGAGGGACTATATTTGGCAAAAGCAAAAGTAGATATAGAAAAGTACAGGAAAGGCACAGCCGTAATTAAAATCGTCGATGATAAAGGCAAACCTTTACCAGATGTTAAAATCGAATGCAAGCAAATAAGCCACGACTTCCTCTTCGGAGCTACCCCGATGGGCGGAAACGGTAGTTACGACCCCCGCTATGCAAAACTGATGAAGGACTCTGGCATTAACCGTTCCAACATCACCATTCGCTGGGGCAGGATTGAACCTAAAAATGGTGTTTTCGACTGGTCTAACATAGACCTCTACCAGGACATAGACGCCCAACTGAAAGCCGGATTTAAGTTGACCGGTTCCCTGAGTATGTGGCTCTACCGCAACAGCCAGGTAGGTGACGATTTCTGCCCCGATTACTTAAGCAGTCTGACTTTCGATGAACTGAAAAAGAACGTGTACCAGCACATGTATACCCTGACAAGTAGATACCGCGGCAAGATCGACACCTGGGAAATAAACGAAATGAACTTATCTTGGGCAAATTATCTTGACCTTACGGGTGAGCAGAAATTTGAGCTGATTAAAACATTTACTGAGGCAGTTAAAACAGCCAACCCGGAAGCAGAAGTATTGATGAATTCCATGGCGCTGCCATTCGAATTTGGTCCCGCACATTCAGACCTTGACACAGTCCCTTACCCTGTTATGCTGGACCTCCTTAAGGATAAAGGACAGTTACCGGATATCATCGGTCTGGAGTTTTATTACTCAGGGGTAACCACAGGGGGTTATGTCCAACCTGCGCTAGAGCTGTCAGCAGTGTCCAGGCTGCTGGATGAGTATAGCAAATACGGTAGACCGATATATGTGAATGAGTTCTCTGTCCCCTCACGCTATATCGCAGGTTCAGGATGGTGGCACAGACCCTGGGATGAGCCAACTCAGGCTGAATATCTAAAGGGCTTCTACACCATAGCCTTCAGCAAACCATTCGTCCAATCTATAAACTGGGCTTGGGGGAGCGCCGACCAAGATGCTTTTACCCTGAGTGGCGGACTGCTTGATACCGACCTTAAACCAAAAACCGCCTATCACACCCTTACGAAGCTGATCGAGGGCTGGTATAGCCTGGAAACCGGGACCACTGATGGCAACGGAGAACTCTCATTCAGAGGGTTTGCTGGAGAATATGAAATCAGCGCCCAGACGCCAAACGGGAGGAAATCCCTGGGCAGAATTCACGTATATCAACAAGCAGAACGACAGTTTATTTTGCAGTACTGAAGTCTGCACCGCACTACACTTTGTTGACAGAAGAACACTGGTTGACTATCATAGGTCACCGAACAGTTTAGACAGCATTATTCTTAAAGGCTAGCCCTTTATAATGCCGCCACAAAGAGAGAAAGCCCTACAGGGAATAAGAGTTCTGGACTTTTCCCGCTATATCGCCGGTCCTTATTGCTGTATGCTCCTCGCTGATATGGGCGCTGAGGTGATAAGAGTGGAGCCACCGGGAGGCAGTGAGGACAGGACTCTAGGTCCCTTCAGTCCCCAGGGGCAAGCTCTGGTCTACGGATTGATCCTGCAGCGCAACAAGAAGAACATTACTCTTAACCTGAGAACACCTGAGTGTAAAGAGTTGCTACAAAAGCTTGTGCCAAAGACAGACATAGTGGTACACAATTTCCCACCGAATACCGAAGAGGCAGCAGCCCTGGAGTATGAATCTCTGAAGGAGCTAAATCCTGCACTTATAGAAGTGATTATCACCGGCTTCGGTCAGTACGGACCGTATGCTGAAAGGACATGCTTCGACTCCATCGCCCAGGCGATGTCAGGCGCCATGAGCTACACCGGTTTCCCGGGTAGCCCGCCTACGAGGGAAGGAGTACAGTATGTGGACTTCTCCACCGGTCTCTCGGCAGCGCTCGGTGCCACCTTAGCACTGCTCAGTCGCCAAAAGACAGGCATTGGACAGCTGGTGGATGTTTCTCTGTTCGATGTAGCCTTCTCTTTCGTCGCCGCTGCCGGCGTAGCCGCGGAGTATAAGCTACTGGGCGAAATACGCCAGCAAATAGGTAACAATTCCTTCTATGCTTACGCCAATAGCTTCATGGCTAAAGACGGCTGGGTGATGGTAAATGTAGTTGGCAACAGCGCCTGGCGCCGCTTCTGCCGTGCGCTGGGCAGAGAAGACCTTGTCCATGACCCCAGCTTCAACGACAACCTCTCCCGTTACCTGAACCGCGACCGGATTCACCCCATCGTCGCTGAGTGGGTAAAAGACAAGACAATCGCAGAGGTAACCCGCACTTTAGAAGCTGCTAGAGTGCCCTGTGGTCCGATAAGAAATATCGCCCAAATTTATGACGACCCCCAAATTGCTGCCAGGGAAATGCTGGTGGAGGTCGACCAGCCAGGTACAGGCAAAGTGCCCATGCCGGGCGTCGCCATCAAACTATCAGAGTCACCCGGCAGCATAGACAAGCCGGCAGCCAGCCTAGGTGAACATAACCTTGAAATCTACCACCATCTCCTTGGCTTCAGCAAACAGCAACTTGCCGGATACAAAGATAAGGGTGTCATATGAGCCTCGGCAACATCTGACGAGACTTTGCATCCCCGTCCATTGCTGTTAGCAACTTTAGAGCAAAACGCACCCCGCTTTACTTAAGACCGCGAATTGACCAGATGACTGGACGGGAAATATAATTTAGTGTTTTATACCGACATCAGAGGATACATCGCGGTTACCTTCAGGTGATGACGAAAAGGCGCCCAGTAGCCCTCAAAAGGGCTGGGGTGAACCAATCTCAACAAGGAGGTAAATATTGAACAAGCTGCCAGTGTTTAATGTCTCAGCTGAATATTATGATTTATGGAAAGCATCGATAACCGACCCGGAGGGGTTCTGGAACAAAATCGCCGAGGAGTCCATGCACGATATTTACTGGTTCAAGAAATGGGAAAAGGTCTTCCAGATAGATTATCCCAGCTTCAAATGGTTCGTTGGGGGAATGACCAATGCGGCATACAACTGCCTGAGTTATAAGCTTTCCAGATACAAAGGCAAGCTTGCCTACATATATCAAGCACCAGAGCTCGGGATTTCCCGAACGATAACTTATGATGAATTGTCCAAACTCGTATCAAGATATAGCGGTGCCCTGAAGAGCCTCGGTCTTGTCAAGGGGGACCGCGTGCTACTGTATATACCGAACAGCATCGAGGCGGTGGCGATGTTACTCGCCTGTTCCAAGATGGGTATCATATCCACATGTGTGTTCGCCGGCTTTTCTGCCGGAGCGCTGGCTGAGCGTATACAATTGACCACACCAAAACTGATATTCACTCAGGACTTCACCATCAGAAGGGGAAGGAAAGTCGAACTGAAGAAGCTGGTTGACGAAGCTATCAACCTGTGCCCCGCAGAAGTCTACCAGAATATTAAGCACATCGTAGTCAACTGGATAGAGGGAAATCAGACTGAGGGGGATGACACCAGATGTATTTCACTGACAGAATTCGAGAAGGCTGGCAAAGATGACGAGGAGTACCTTCCGCTTGAAGCGAATGAACCACTATTGATAATGTGCACCTCAGGGACTACGGCAAAGCCGAAACCGGTAGTCCACGTTCAAGGCGGTTTCCAGATCTGGTCTTACTGGACAGCCAAGTGGATCTATGCTATCAAGCCAGAAGATGTCATATTTAACACCAGTGACATAGGCTGGATCGTCGGACAATCATATATAGTCTTCAGCCCGCTGCTAGCAGGCTGCACCGCTGTACTCTATGAAGGTACACCTGACTTCCCACAACCGGATATGTGGTGGCAAATTATAGAAAAAAGTAGGGCAACCATGGTCTGGACATCACCCACCGGCGTCAGAGCCCTGCGCACCCTGGGGATTGAACAGGCAAAAAAGCATGATTTGAGCTCGATTGAGAGAGTAGTGGTCGCTGGGGAAGTCTTAAACCCAGAGGTCTGGTCCTGGATACACAATGATGTCTTTGAAAGCAAAGTGCCCGTCTTTGACCATATGTGGCAGACCGAGGTCACAGGCGCAATGTTTGGCTACCCTTACGGCGTCGATAGACCAAAGGTGAAACCGGGCTCCGCCGGCTTTCCCGTGCCCGGGGTACTTCCGGAAATAGTGGATGAACGCGAGGGAAAGCCCTGCGGCGTGAATGAGAAGGGTGTCCTCCTGCTTGCCAGACCCGTCCCCGGTATGACGCCCACCATATGGGGAGACCCGCAGCGCTACCGGGCAGAATACTGGGAGGCAAGACCATTCTCCAGGGGTAAATACTTCACCGGAGACACCGCATATTTCGATGAAGAGGGGTACATCTGGTTTTGCGGCAGGTCTGACGAGGTGATAAAGATTGCAGCCCATAGAATAGGCTCCGCTGAGATAGAGAATGCCCTGGTGGCGCATCCCGCAGTTTCCGAGGCTGCTGTTTGCGGAATCCCTGACGAACTCAGGGGCGAGGCGGTACTGGCTTTTGTCGTCCTCGCTCAAGGCTACCAGCCCTCTGACAAATTGAGAGACGAGCTGGTCGCACACATTAGAAAGGTCATGGGTCCTATAGTGGTGTTCAAGAAGGTGGAATTCGTCAACATGCTGCCCAAGACTCGAAGCGGCAAGATTATGAGGAGGGTGATGAAAAAACTGTGGTTGGGCGAGGAGCTGGGTGACCTTTCCACAATCGAAAATGAGGCATCCGTTGATGAGGTCAGAGAGGTGATCTCCCGAATTCGCTATACATAGCAACATCCAGTCTGATGCAGCCAGCCCCCAAGGTAAGGGCAACCTGCTGAACTCGTTCAGATAGATAGGTGACGCACACAGGACATAACAGAGTGAGAAGGACATCGACTGCTTTTCCTCTCCCCCTTGCGGGAGAGGTTAGGTGAGGGGGCAATTAAGGACATGTGCCACTAATGTCTCGGACACCGCACAACACTTCCTTGATACCTCTCAGAAAAAGGCGCTATAATTGGTTAACTAAAATTTAAGAAAGGAGAGGGTAAATCATGAGTCTTCTCGCCACCCAGGTCAAACAAAAGCCCCTTTCAGATAGGATAGCACGACTGAAACAGCGTTTACTCACAAGCCCATACGAGGCAGACATTGAGCGTGCCCGATATTACACCAGAGTCTGGAAACAGATGGAGAAGGCTCCGCCAGCGATGCGCGCAGCGCAAGCATTGAAAGAGACCCTTCACAACATGTCCATCAGGATTGATGATGACGAGTTGCTGGTAGGCGCCAAAACCTACAAACGGGTAGCCAGCATACTGGGCATCGAAAGAAACCTGGTAAGTGCAGCAGTACGAAAGGCACTACTCCTTCGCGAAGGCAAGCTCTCTGAAGAAAGGTTGAAGGCTTTATCTGGCATGGGCGGGCACAGCCCGGAATTCGACCACGAAGTCCTTCATATGCCTGAAGAGACTTATCGGGAACTGAAAGACGAAATCCTCCCCTACTGGGAAGGGAGAAACCTCGGGAGTCTGAAAACCGAATTGTGGCGAAAACGTGGTGTCGACCCTGATGCTGCCCAGGTGGCACATAGCGTTGACCTGCAGGGGCACATCATCATCGGGCTGAGGCGGGTACTGGAGATCGGCTTCAACGGCATATACGAGTGGGCAACAAGGGCTCTCGATGAGCTTAAGAAGGATAGCAAGGATTACGAGACCCGGAAAGATTTCTATCAAGCTGCTCAGGTAGCAGCCAAGGCTGTATGCGATTTTTCCAATCGGTACGCCGCCCTGGCTGAGGAAATGGCACACAAGGCAGAGGGACAAAGGAAAGAGGAACTATTGGAGATAGCAGGGCGCTGCCGTTGGGTACCGGCTAATCCACCACGAAACTTCTTAGAGGCACTGCAGTCAGTCTGGATGACACAGGTGGTCCTGGCAATCAGTTATGGTGATGACGGGGTGCACACAGTAGGCAGGCTTGACCAGCTCCTTTATCCATACTATAAACAGGACATCGAAAAGGGGCTTATAACCCCGCAACAGGCATTTGAGTTCCTGCAGGAGTACCTTATACAGGTATCGCACTTCCTCGTTTTCGGTCCAAACAATGTCACTATAGGAGGGGTTGACCGAAGTGGCAAAGATGCGACCAATGAGCTTTCTTACCTGTTTCTCGATGCCAATGATAGCCTGGGGGGCGGTCTACGCAAGAGCTTCAGTGTAAGGATTTCCACCAAGACACCAAGAGCTTTCCTGGAAAGGGCTTGTCAAACGCTTCGTCTTGGTGCCGGAATCGCATTTTTCAATGACGAAGTGATAATCCGAGACCTCCTGAAAGATGGTTATTCGCTTGAGGACGCACGGGACTATGCAATCGTGGGGTGCGCCGAGCCCACCGGTTCATGTAATAACAATGGCTATACCGCCGGCACCGGTGTCCATCTGACTCAGGTTCTGGAATTAGCCTTGAATGAAGGGTGTCGGCTGCGGGATGGAAAACGCGTAGGAGCACCAACTCCTAGCGCCAGCACCTTCAAGACATTCGAGGACGTCAAGGAGGCTTTCCTAGGGCAACTCTCATATGTCGTGGATGCCGCCGTTAGACACGGAGATATCAAAGACGAAATAATCGCCAAATGTTTCCCCAACCCGTTGCTTTCGTCCACAATCGAAGGATGCCTGGAAAGCGGCTATGACATAGCCCAGGGAGGAGCACGCTACAGTCATGTGTCGCTTGGTGCACAAGGACTCGCCACAGTGGTGAACTCGCTGAGCGCTATCCGCTGGGCAGTTTTCGAAGAAAAACTTCTCACCCTGGAAGAGCTGGTTAATCACCTGCGTAACAATTTTGCCGGTGCTGAGAACATCAGGCAACTACTGCTTCGCAAAGCCCCAAAGTACGGGAATGATGACCCGAAAACCGACGAACTCGCCGAGTGGGTTACGGCAGCCCTGGAGCATGAAGCCAGAAGCCATATATCGAGAGTGTTAGGCGGGGGCTACCGCCCATTGCTGATCTCATCAGGGACTCACGTCACAGAAGGGCTAGTATGTGGAGCTTCGGCTGACGGCAGGCTGGCTATGAAACCGGTCTCCAATGGCATATCCCCCACCAATGGCACGGAATCTAACGGGTCCACAGCAGTCCTCCATTCAGTCGCGAAAGCTTGTAAGGCTTGTTTGAGCAGTGGCACAACGCTTAATATGAATCTCGCGCCCGGTTTAATAAAAACAGACGAGGGTCTGGGCAAGCTGGTCTCTATGATCGAGGCTTACTTTATACTGGGTGGGAGACACATCCAGTTCAATCCGGTGGATGTAGAGACTCTCAAGGACGCACAGAAGCATCCCGAAAATTACCCTGACCTGATAGTTAAGGTTTCAGGTTATTCTTTTCGCTTCATAGACCTTTCGAAGCCGCTACAGGACGACATTATAGCCCGAACTGAGTTTGGCGAAATATAAACATACTTCTGCATAAGCAGATAGCCATACAAAGCTACCTGAAAGGGTGGAAAGACGATTATGTCTGAATCAAACAGCTTGACTGGGATGATTTTTAATATTCAGCGCCATTCCACCGAGGATGGTCCGGGGATCCGCACCACCGTGTTCCTGAAAGGCTGCCCTCTAAGATGTCCCTGGTGTCATAACCCTGAAGGCATGGAAATGCAGCCACACCTGGTATGGTATGAAATCAGGTGTATCGGAGCCACCGAATGCCTGAAGGCTTGCCCCAAATCAGCCCTCCACCTCACACCCGATGGCATGCTCATTGATAGAGATGCCTGTGATTGCTGCGGCAACTGCGTCAAGGCTTGCCCGGCTGCAGCACTGGAGATAATAGGACGACGTGTCACGGTTGAAGAGGTGGTCGAGGAGGCGCTACGCGACAGAGTATTCTACGAAAAATCCGGAGGGGGAGTCACTCTGTCAGGCGGTGAACCAGCAATGCAGTCTGAGTTCTCACTTGCCTTGATGCAGTCCCTCTCTAAAGAAGGAATACATATCGTGCTGGACACCTCTGGTGGAGTAAGCTGGACAAGGGTACAGCCGTTGGCTAGGCTAGCCGACCTGGTCCTTTACGACATCAAGATAATAAATACAGAGGACCATCTTAAATATACAGGCATCCCGCTTCAGACCGTGTTGAATAACGCCCGCGAAATAGCAAGACTGGGTAAACCTATGTGGGTACGAACGCCGGTAATCCCTGGGTATACTGACAGCCCGGACAACATCAGAGGAATAGCACATTTCATAAAGAACAATCTGCCTACGGTAGAAAGGTATGATTTGCTCGCCTTTAATAATACCTGCTCAGCAAAGTACCGTCGGTTAGGCCGTGAGTGGCTCTTAGAAGGGATAGACATGCTCACAGCAGAAGCTATGGAGTCACTGGCAGAGGTAGCAAGGGAAGAGGGGCTTGACTTCGTCCACTGGTCCGGTATGGTGAAAAGGAAAACGCCACTGGAATCAAAATAGAAACATTAGAAAACAAAGATGAGGTAGAAGACATAAGACAGATAATCCCGTCACCAGGGGAAAATGACCAATAAACTGATGCACCACCCGTCAGTACACTTGCTTGACACAACAGCCGAAAAGTAGTAGCTTTTGTCTTGGGAATATAGAATTGTAAAACCTTTAAGGAGGAAATGCCATGGAGACTGCCAAAGTATCGGCACCAGGCAAGGAAAGCAAGCCCCTCGTCGAAAGCGAGTATGTACCGGAGCGCCTCAGCAGACTACGCGACCGGTTACTTTCAACCAAGTTTAAACTCGATATCGAAAGGGCTAAATACTACACAATAGCGTACAAACAAACCGAGGGACAGCCTCCTTGCATACGCGCTGCTAAAGGACTGGAAGAGACACTGCGCAACATGCCGATAAGGATTGAAGAAGAGGAACTGATCATAGGCTCGAAGTCAGCAAAAGACTGGGCTGACCCCCTCTATGTCGAAGCATCGGTAAATCAGCCCCATATCATGCTCGCACTTGAGCTCTATGGTACCGGGAAAACAGTAGAAGAATGGGTAGCAGAGGAACCCGGCATGCGGAGCGGTCTACTCGGCGCCCGAGGTCCCAGTTTCTGGAACGAAATGCCCAACATCTCAGAGGGCGAATATCGAACGCTGAAGGAAGATATCGTACCCTACTGGAAAGACAAGACCGTTCACGCCCGCAAGCTTAAAACATGGAAACAGAATGGTACTGTCTTCGATGATAGAGCGGCAATAGAAGGCTGGTTTGTTAGCGATGTCCCGCCTCAAGGTCATGTGACAGTTGGAATTAAGAAAGTCCTTGACACGGGATTCAAGGGCATTGCCCGCCAGGCTGCAGAAAGACTGGCTGCATTTGAGGAGGAATTCAAAAGGGGCAAACTGGATGAGAAAGCTTACCTGCGGAAAAAGGACTTCCTGGAGGCAGTACAGATTACGTCAAGGGCAGTGTGCGAGTTTGCTGAGCGCTATGCCCGTCTGGCAGAGGAGCTAGCACAGAAGACAGAAGGACACAGGAAACAGGAATTACTTGAAATCGCGGAACGCTGCCGGCACGTGCCCGCTGAGCCACCGCGAAACTTTATGGAAGCTATTCAAGCTATCTGGCTGACCCAGGCTGTGGTGATGATAAGCTACGGAGGCAACTCCATTACCTGCCCCGGAAGGGTTGACCAGTTTCTTTATCCTTACTACAAGCAGGATATAGCCGCAGGGAGGTTAACTCGCGAGCAGGCTCTGGAAGGGATTATGGAGTACCTCATAAAACTCGCTACCTGCGTCTATTTCGGTCCCAATAATGTTACCATCGGCGGAATTGACAAAAATGGCGAAGATGCGGTGAACGAAGTAAGCTACCTCTTCCTCGAAGCCCATAAGAGGCTTAAAGGCTGCGGGCGGATAGGGCTTGCAGTCAGGGTCGCTCCAAAAACGCCGCGCCAGTTTTTGACTAAAGCATGTGAGGTGCACAGAAAGTGCGCCGGCATCGCCTTCCATAACGACGAGGTGGTGATCAAAGGGCTTCTGGAAGATGGCTATTCTCTGGAGGACGCCAGAAACTATTCCATCGTTGGCTGCGCAGAACCTACTGGAACAGGAGACAACAATGGCTATACTGCTACCAATGGCGTCCTTCTGGCGTCTATTCTAGAACTGGTACTACACGAGGGCAGAAGATATCCTGCTGGCTGGAAGCAGATAGCACCACCGGTCGCCCCCCTGTCCTCATTTAAGACTTTTGACGATGTGAAAAGGGCTCTTGTTGAGCAGCTTTCTCGCTCGGTGGAGAAATGCGTAGAGGCAGGATATCTGAAAGACCAGGTGATAGCGGAGCATTTCCCCCTACCTCTACTTTCATCCACAATAGAAGGGTGCGTTGAGTCTGGCGAAGATATGACACGAGGTGGTGCTCGCTATAACCACACAGCAATCGGCAATTGCTCCCTAGCGACTGTGGTTGACTCCTTAGCTGCCATCAAGTGGGCAGTTTTCGAGCAAAAGCTGCTGACTCTGGAAGAGCTTGCAGAATGCTTACGGAATAACTTCCGGGGTAGAGAGGATATAAGACAACGCCTGCTTCATGCACCAAAATATGGCAATGACGACCCGTCTGTCGATGAACTGGCGGTGTGGGTCGCAGATATTTACAACAAGGCGGTTAGAAAGCACAGGACATGGACAGGAGGAGTCCACAGACCATATATGCTCTCCTCGGCAACACATGTATCCTGGGGAGCAACTATCGGTGCCACTCCCGATGGGAGACTTGCCGGAACACCCCTTTCCAGCGGTGTAACCCCCTCAAACGGCACGGAGCGTAACGGGCTGACAGCCGTCCTTTGCTCGGCTGCCAAAGTCGGTGCCGTCCCGATAAGTGACGGCACCATACTCAATGCCACCGTTAACCCATTTACGATCAGAACAGAAGAGGGGCTGGATAAATTTGTCTCCCTGGTAGAAGGATACCTTGCCCTCGGTGGCAGACAGGTGCAATTCAATCCTATAAGCAGGGAGATGCTGCTGGACGCCCAGGAACACCCGGAGAACTACCTCGACCTGATCGTTAAAGTTTCAGGGTTCTCCTTCCGGTTCGTCGATCTCCCGAAGCGAGTGCAAGACGACATTATCGCCCGGACAGAGTTCGCTGTCACCTGAGCTTGCTAATTTTTACGGCAGCTCTCGATTACTTTTTCTCTAAATAAATCCCGGATTTCGCGGGGTTCAAGCTTAAATATCGCCTAAAACAGCGAACACAGCATTGTAATAACGCCTTCTCCAGCCGCATCGTTGCCACATACTCACACACTGGCATAATTTTCGCCGCCCAGACACCAAAAACGGGAGGCAAGACCAGCATCAGTCGCTAATCTGCTCAAACAGGGACCCCTATTGTCAGCCAGTCTGCACTATTTTATAATGCCATAAAAGACTATTCGCACGGGAGGGAAGGAATGGATATCGAGAGCAAAATTAATTTCGTGGGCAACTATGAGCCGGGAGATGATGCTATCGTAGAACTGAAAAATGGCAGGTTTGTCGATGTCATCAACGGACGCTACTATCCACCAGAAACCAGGATTCTGATTCAGAACAAAAAGATTAAAGCCATGCCCGGACTCCCCGGTGAATCTACTCAAATTACCCCTGACTTCACCATTGACCTGCAAGGCAAAGCTGTTTTCCCTGGTATTTTCAACACACATTGCCACGCATCCTACACCATGACCACTGTAAGCCCTTCGCTAAAAGATAACAGGTTGAGCAATAAATATCGCCAGCAACAGATTGCTAAGAATATGACTGAGTGTCTCGCTCACGGCATCACTCATATCAGGGACTGCAAAATCGATGATTTGCGTATCCTGCGCGACTGGAAAGAGAAGATATCCCGTGGGGAAGCGAACGGACCCCGCATCTATCAGGCGGTGGTAGTCACCCAGCCGAAAGGCTACTTCTCACCCCCAATGACGCTCACCTGGCGGCTGTTTTCCATGGCTCTGGGCATACCTGTCATCGAGTATGAGAGGAGCGAAAGTGGCATAGTGGTATTCCCTATCGACGCTAACGAGCAACAGGTTAGAGACGCCGTCGACCGGGCTATAGAAGAAAGAGGAGCAGAATATATCAAGGTTGGTGAACAGCGGGAAGACCTGGTCTCCTACAAGCCTATAAATACCATAATGACAATGAAACAGCTTGAAGCACTGGCTGACCAGGCACGCCGCAGGGGACTAAAAAGCACCATGCACCACATGAGTGTAGAATCGTTCCGCCGCGGAGTGAAAGCAGGCATATCATCACTGGCACACATTGCTATGGATGCTGAACTCAACGAGGATGACATCAAAGCTTTCACCGGGGCTAAATGTATGCTTGAGCCTACAGTCTCAGTAATTTATGACGTGGTCTGGCCGGTAAAAGGGCATCCATCAGACGGTCATCCCGAGGTACTTCGCATAAAAGAGTTTAGAGAAAGGACCATAGCTGCTCTAGCCGAGGAGTTCTACGTACCTGAACTGAAAGACAGTGTGCTTGAAAGCCACCAGCGTCTCTCCAGAGGTATCATGAAAACACTTGGTATCAGGGACAATACTCATTTGTTCCGGTACTATGCTCCCGCGGGCATTCACGGCGTGCGCAACTTCAGGATGCTCTTTGAGCATGGCGTCCGTATGGGATGCGGCAACGATGGCGGTATCCCACCCTGCACTCCCACCGCTATCAAGTACGAAATCCAGATATTCGAGCTGCTACTGAACACCGGTGAAAAGAACAGGCACTTCACCGGTGCTGATGCGCTGCGGCTATGCACCATAAACAGCGCCGAGGCTATGGGGCTGGAAAACCATTTCGGCTCCATTCAGACCGGCAAAGTGGCTGACCTGGTCGTTGTCGATGGTGACCCTCTCAGTGACATGCATCTAATTGGTAGCCGTGTTGCCGCGCTGTTCTACGATGGAAAACTAAAAATAAACAACTGCCAGCTCAGGGTGGAGAAGAGCAGAACACCCTGATACCCAAACCCAGCTCGCTCAAGTTGCGCCCTTTTAAATACGGGCACCAGCCCAACCGTCCAGCAGCTACTGCCGTAAAATACTGTCCCTGAAACCAGACGACACATATTGTATAATTTTAGAGCGGGCAGGAGAGGTGTCCGAGTGGTTGATGGAGCCGCTCTCGAAAAGCGGTAGGTGATGAGCCTCGTGGGTTCGAATCCCACCCTCTCCGCCAGGTATATACGGAGAGGTGCTGGAGTGGACTATCAGGCGCGCCTGGAGAGCGCGTGTCGCCTTACAGCGACCGTGGGTTCGAATCCCACCCTCTCCGCCACACAATCCACAAGACTGTCTTAACCACCTTTTGTCTGCTTTGTCTCCCTGTGCTACAATGTCTCAGCTTCAAATGTCAGGCGCTGAAGAACTGGAATACTGGGTCGGTTTCTCTAAAATACCGGGCATCGGTCGGGCGAAAATGCACCGCCTTAAGGAATATTTTCCCACACTGGAACAAGCCTGGAAGGCGCCAGCTAGAGAACTGGAAAAAGCCGGGCTCGATTCCAAGTTAGCTGATATCATTGCTAGTCTGCGCCCGAAAATAAACCTCGATGCCGAAATGGAACGGCTGCAGCAATATAAGGTAAAGGCGTTGACCTGCGAATCACCTGAATACCCATGGCGGCTTAAAGAGATCTATGATTATCCACCAGTACTCTATATCCGGGGAAACTTTCTTCCCGAAGACGAGACCTGCCTGGCTGTGGTCGGCACACGAAGAGCCACCGTGTACGGTCGCCAGGTGACTGAGGAAATCGTCAGCGACCTGGCACGGAACAGAATAACCATCGTGAGCGGGCTCGCTAAAGGCATAGACACCATAGCCCACCGCACTGCACTTGAAGCAGGTGGCAGAACTATCGCCGTCTTCGGCTGCGGACTGGACATCGTCTACCCGGCAGAAAACGCCAGGCTGGCGCGCGATATAATGGAGCACGGTGCCCTTATCAGCGAATACCCTCTGGGCACCAAGCCCAAAGCTGACAATTTTCCCAGGCGGAACCGGATAATGAGCGGGATAAGCCTCGGTGTACTGGTAATCGAAGCTGGCGAAAACAGCGGCGCCATGATAACCGCGGAACAAGCCCTGGAGCAAGACCGTGAGGTCTTCGCCGTACCGGGAAGCATAATGTCACCAGCCAGCCGCGGCACCAACCGCCTCATCAAAGAAGGTGCTAAGCTGGTGCAGAGCTATGTGGACATACTCGAAGAGCTGAATCTAACTATTATCGCACAGCAGCTTGAGATGAAGGAATTCCTCCCCGCAGACGAGACCGAGTCTCGCCTGCTCAAGCAGATATCTCACGACCCCGTCCACATAGATGATATCTGCCGCGCCAGTGGGCTGGCAGCACCAGTAGTCAGCAGCGCCCTCGCGATGATGGAACTAAAAGGGATGGTGAAACAGGTCGGCAGTATGAGCTATATACTGGCTAAAGGAGTAAGAGAGGTAGCCGATGAAACTGGTTATCGTTGAATCACCAGCCAAGTCCAGGACTATAGCCAGATTCCTGGACACCGATTACATGGTCAAAGCATCCTTGGGGCATGTCCGCGATCTGCCCGAAAAAGCACTGGGCATAGACATCGCTAATGACTTCACTCCGACATATATAATAATCCCACGGAGAAAGCAGGTAATAAGTCAGCTTAAGAAGTCCGCTGAAGATGCCTCGGCGGTCTACCTGGCTACCGACCCTGACCGCGAAGGCGAAGCGATTTCCTGGCATCTGGTCAAAGCACTGAGGCTGGACAAGAATGGCAAGCCCATACACAGGGTAGTCTTCCACGAAATTACCAGAGAGGCTGTGGAGGAGGCTTTCCAACACCCCCGTTCCATCGATATGAACTTGGTCAATGCACAGCAGGCACGCCGTCTCCTCGACCGGCTCGTCGGTTATATGCTAAGCCCGCTACTATGGCGAAAGGTACAAAGAGGGCTGTCCGCCGGACGCGTCCAGTCTGCTGCTCTGAGGATGGTCGTTGACCGCGAGCGCGAAATTGAAAATTTCATCCCCACCGAATACTGGCTGATAGAGGCTGAACTGGCTAAGGCACCGGCGGAAAAGACCAGCCCGGGTTTCAGGGCACTGTTAGTTAGCTTTACTGACGGCACAAAACTGGAGATACCGAACAAAGAGAAGGTTGAAGAGCTTGAAGCTGACCTAAGCACAGCCCGGTATTATGTCAGATCGGTGCAGACCAAGGAAGCGCTGCGCCAGCCAGCACCGCCATTCACCACCAGCACCCTCCAGCAAGAAGCCTGGCGTAAATTGTTTTTCACCGCCCAGCGCACCATGTCCATCGCCCAGCAGTTGTACGAAGGTATACCCCTGGGTGATGAGGGTCCGGTGGGGCTCATCACTTATATGCGCACCGATTCCACCCACATCGCTGCCAGTGCCCTGGCTGAGACCAGAGAGTTTATTCGGGCTAAGTTTGGCAACAATTACTTGCCGCCGCATGCCCGCACTTTCGAGAAAAGCAAAAAAGCCAAATGGACACAGGAGGCACACGAAGCCATCAGACCGACGAAGGTTTTTCGAGAACCGGAGCTTGTCCGCCCCTTCCTGACATCAGAGCAGTTCAAGCTTTATGAGCTTATCTGGAAAAGAATGGTAGCAAGCCAGATGGCTGCTGCCGTGCTGGATGTCACCACAGTAGAAGTGGAAGCCAAAGGACAGAAAACAGATAAAGACTACCTCTTCAAGACAACCAGCTACGTGGTGAAGTTTCCCGGTTTCTTGTCGCTGTATAGCGAGGATAGGGACGAGGACACTCAAGATGAATTCTCTGGAATCCTTCCGCTCCCCAGCCTGGCACAAGGCGACCCCCTGACCCTACTGGGGCTCTTCCCCGAACAACACTTCACTCAGCCACCACCTCGGTATACCGAAGCCACATTGATAAAAGCGCTGGAGCAAAAAGGTATCGGACGCCCCAGCACCTATGCCTCTATCCTGGCTACCATTCAGGAACGCGGCTATGTATACAAGGAAAATGGAAGGTTCCGCCCCGATGAAATAGGTATACTGGTTAGCGACCTCCTTACCCAGCATTTCCCCAAAATCGTCGAACTCGATTTCACTGCCAGAATGGAAGAGGAGCTGGATGATATCGCCCGCGGGAAGAAGCAGTGGGTATCCGTAGTAAAAGAGTTCTATGTGCCATTCGAAAAGATGCTGACCCGAGCCCAGAAAAATATAGATAAAATCAAGGTAGTTAGACCCACAGAGGAACTCTGCCCGGAGTGTGGCAGCCCCATGGTCATCAGGGTCGGTCGCTACGGCAAGTTCCTTGCCTGCAGTAACTACCCGAAATGTAAAAAGACCATGCCCTTTCTGGTCAAGACAGGTGTCTCTTGCCCCATGCCCGGCTGCGACGGTGAGATAATTGAAAAAATCAGTAAGAAGAGACGCCGTTTCTATGCCTGCACAAAATATCCTGACTGCAATTTCACCCTCAATCGCAGACCATTACCACAGCGTTGCCCGAATTGTGGTAACATACTTACCACCTGGCGGGGAAATCTGGTAAAATGCATCGCCTGCGAATATAAGGGAAAGCTGGACGAATTAGAAAGAGTGGGGGCAAAGATATGAAGAAAATACTGGTCGTCAACGGTCCGAATCTCAACCTTCTGGGGAAACGGGACACACGCCTTTATGGTACTAAGACCCTCGCCCAGATCGAGAACGCATTGAGGACCGAAGGGAAAAGGCTAGGTGTTGAAGTTGTTTGTTTTCAGTCCAACAGCGAGGGTGCTTTGATCGACTTTATCCAGGAGAATTACCCCGAGGCAGCCGGTATAATCATCAACCCCGGGGCGCTGACCCATTATAGTCTGGCATTACGGGACGTGCTCGCTGATGTCGGACTGCCCTGCATCGAAGTCCACCTGTCAAACATCTACGCCCGGGAAGAGTGGCGGCAAAAATCAGTCACTGCACCAGTCGTTATCGGGCAGATAAGCGGACTGGGCTGGCAGGGCTACCTGCTGGCACTACAATACCTCGCTGACCTGCTTAAGGACAAGAAGCGAAAATGAGCCGGCTGAAAAAGTTGCGGCAAAGTCTGACAGAACACGGGTTGGACGCACTACTTGTCTTCCAGCCGCAGAACCGTCGTTACCTTTCTGGCTTCTGTGGCTCCACGGGATGGCTGCTCATATCCCAAAGCAGTGCCTCGCTGGCTGTCGACTTTCGCTACGTGGAGCAAGCTAAGTCAGAGGCACCGGGCTTCGAGATAGTCCACATAAAAGGCGAACCGATGAACTGGCTGCCAGACCTGGCAGCAAATATGGGAATAAGAAAGCTGGGCTTTGAGTCAGGTTATATCCCCCACGCTGCTTACCGTAAAATATACACTGCATTGAGAAAACACAACATCCAGTTTTTACCCACAGAAGACCTTGTAGAATCACTCAGGGCTGTTAAGGACGAAGATGAGGTAAAACACATCGCCGAAGCAGCAAAATTAGCCGATAGTGCCTTCGATTACGCCAGGTCCATTATCCACCCCGGTATGAAAGAGAAGGAGATAGCCTGGGAGGTAGAGAAATTCCTCCGCAGTCATGACAGTGAAGCTCTGCCTTTCGACATTATCATAGCTTCAGGACCTAATTCAGCACTGCCGCATGCCAGAGCATCCGACCGAGCAATACAGGAAAATGAACCGATAGTAATTGACCTCGGAGCCCGCATAAACGGTTACTGCAGTGATTTAACTCGCACTATTGTGCTGGGCAATGGGGAAGGGACATTCCCTAAAATCTATGACATCGTCCTCGGAGCACAGTTGACCGCTCTAGCTACAATTACCACCGGAATGACTGGTGACGAGGCGGACTGCCTTGCCAGGACCGTTATCAAGGAAGCTGGCTATGGGGACAACTTCGGACACGGCTTGGGACACGGGGTAGGCTTAAGCCCTCACGAATTACCCCGCCTGACGCTAAACTCGTCCGATACACTCCAGGACGGCATGGTGTTCACCATTGAGCCCGGAATCTACATACCCGGATGGGGTGGAGTAAGGATAGAAGACATGGTAATCATGCAAAATGGCAAAGCCAGACCGATGTCTCGGTCTGATAAAATAGCCAACGCTACATCAGGAGGTCTGCTTATCAGATGATCGATGCTGGAGAATTGAAGAAAGGCATAACCATTGAGCTGGATGGTAATCTTTATCAGGTGCTCGACTACCAGCACATCAAAATGGGACGGGGCTCGGCACAAATCAGGCTGAAGCTCCGTGACCTCCGTGCTGGCTACATAACAGAACGCTCTTTTCAAGCCAGCGAAAAGTTCACGCGTGCCTTTCTGGAACATCGCCCCGTCCAGTATATTTACAACGACGGGCATATCTACTATTTCATGGACACAAAAACCTTCGAACAGATACCTTTAGACAAGTCGATACTCGGCGACGCCCTTAACTATCTCAAGGAAGGCTCGAACCTAGAGGTGCTAACACACAAAGGCAAAGCAGTGGGAATCGAACTGCCGGTATCGGTGGAATTGCAAGTGGTGGAGACAGGACCCGGATTCAAGGGGGACACCGCCTCAGCAGGTAGCAAACCGGCTAAACTGGAAACGGGCATCACCATTAAAGTCCCGCTTTTCATCAATACCGGCGATATTATTAAGGTGGACACCAGGACAGGCGAATACCTGGAGAGAGTAAGTTGATTGGGATGATAAAAGCTGACTTCCACCTCCACACCTGCTATTCCATGGACTGCGCCATGAGCCTGGAGCAGATAATCGACCGTTCTCTCAAAATAGGCATTAACTGCCTTGCTGTGACCGACCACAATACAATCGAGGGCGCTTTGCGGCTAAAGGAGCTAGCCCCCTTCCCGATAATAGTGGGCGAGGAAATCTTGACTACAGGTGGTGAAATCATAGGGCTGTTCCTTACCACCGAAATCCCCAGCGGGCTTTCGCCAGAGGAAACAGTGGGGCGTATCAAGTCCCAGGGTGGGCTGGTATGCATCCCCCACCCCTACGATACACTGCGCCTTTCCGCCTCCAGGGATTCCATGTTCGAAAGCCTGATGCCAGAGATCGACATCATCGAGGTCTTTAACGCCCGGAGCATTTTCCCCTCAGCCACCAACAAAGCCTGGCAACTAGCCCAAAAGTATGGCAAGCCGATGAGCGCCGGCAGCGATGCCCACTCACTTCAGGAAATCGGCAATGCTTATGTAGAAATGCCGCCTTTCGGCGATAAGGAGACATTCATCACTTCACTGGAACAAGGGAGAATCGGTGGTAGCAGGTCGAGCCCAATAGTCCACTTTCACAGCACCTGGGCAAGACTGAAAAAGCAATTGTTTTAGTGCACAAACGCTGATGCTGGACTTGGGTTGGTTTTCTACTGGCAGAGACGAAGCAGCCAGGTTGCTCCTCGAGACCGTATACCGACACATCCAGAATGGCGATATAGTCGCCAAAATCTCCTTCGTCTTCAGCAACCGCGAGCCCGGTGAATCGGAACAAAGCGACCTGTTTTTCCAGTTGGTCAACAGTTACGGTATTCCGCTAATCTGTCTATCATCACAAGAATTTCGCGCACGTTGGAACAGTAACTCGATGAACAGAGATAAAGACTCATCAGCCTGGCGTTTGGAATACGACCGGGAAGTGATGGCGCACCTGCACACGTTTAAGCCAGACCTATGCGTACTCGCCGGTTATATGTTGATCGTTGGCGAAGAGATGTGTCACAAATACAATATGATTAACCTGCACCCCGCAGCACCGGGCGGTCCCAAAGGCACCTGGCAGGAGGTCATCTGGACACTTATAGAGAACAGAGCAAAAGAGACCGGCGTAATGATGCACCTGGTAACACCAGAGCTGGACAGCGGTCCTGTAGTCACCTATTGCACATTCCCTATTGTCGGTGCCCCTTTTGACGGACTCTGGCAGGAACTGACCAAACGCCCACTGTCTGAGATAAAAAGAAAGGAGGGAGAAAACAACCGGCTGTTCCGAAGAATACGAGAGCAAGGTGTCGCCAGAGAACTGCCTCTTATTGTCGCCACACTGAAGGCATTCAGTCAGGGAAAAATAAGAATAGCAGCCGGTAAGGTGCTGGGAGAGAACGGAAAACCCATACCCGGCTACGACCTGAGCGACGAAATAAATAAGGCAATAAAGCTGAAATGAAAGTAATCGCCTTCGACCTTGAGGGACCGCTAGCTACTCAGGACAACGCCTATGAACTGATGAAACTCTTCCCCGGCGGTGACAAAATCTTTGAGATAATCAGCCGTTACGATGACCTGCTCACGCTGGAAGCCAGACCAGACTATGAACCGGGCGATACCCTGGCACTCATTGCCCCTTTTCTAATATACCACGGCATCAAAGAGGACGACATCTCAGCACTGGCTCGGGAAGCGACACTCGTCAACGGGGCAGCCAGGCTCATTTTCCAGCTCAATGCCGCTGGTTGGAGAGTCTTCTGCATCAGCACCAGCTACCAGCAATATGCCCGCCATATCGCCTACAGGCTCAACATCTTCTCTCAGAACATCGCCTGCACTTCCCTCCCCATAGATAAGCTGAAGCGCTTAGTATCCACTGATGATTTCACCTATGTTGAAGCACTGGAAACCGAGCTACTCCATCAGCAATCTATTGACGACGCCTGGATCAAGGACAGACTTGACCGCTTCTACTGGCAAGACATTCAAAAAACAAGTCTAGCCCGGATAATGGAAGAGGTCAAACCCGTGGGCGGTAGCCGAAAAGTTGAAGCTTTGAAACGCTTCGCCGAAGCCCACAAACAACCGCTGTCTAACTGGGTCGTAGTCGGCGATAGTATAACCGATTTCAAAATGCTTCAAGCTGTAGAGCAGGCTGGTGGACTGGCTATCGCTTTCAATGCCAACCAGTATGCACTACCCTATGCTACCGTGGGGCTAGCATCCACCCACCTCGATGATCTGTGGCTGATTCTGGAAACCTGGACAAAAGGCAAACGCACAGCGGTAGAAAAATTGGTTAGAGAAAAAGAGAAAATAGGTGGCTCCGACAACAGGAATTTCTTCCACTGGTTATCAGGGAGAGAGGATTTCACTACACCTCTTGAGGTCCATCAAAAGATACGCCGCTTGGTCAGACAGGAAGCAGCTAAACTGGGGTGAACATTGACTGAAAAGAGCGAACCGGCGGTAATTGGCTTCGGGGCTATGAACCTCGATTATATATGCCGCGTCGAGAAGACGCTAAATGACGGCGAAACGATGGTGACCGATTTCACCCCCTCCCCCGGCGGCTCAGCCGCCAACACCATCTACGGGCTTGCCAAACTCGGCATTAAGACCGGATTTGTCGGCACTGTAGGCAATGATGCTGAGGGTAGAAGACTTGTCCGCAACCTCAAAGCTGCAGGCACAGATACGAGTCACATCTGCGTTAAAAAAGACACCAGGACGGGACTGGCATTTTGTTTCAGCGATAAGAAAGGAAGACGTGCCATATATCTGTTACCCGGAGCTAATAGCTTGCTGGACAGCCAGGACATAGATATTGCCTACCTCAGCCGTGCCCAAATAGTCCATTTCTCTTCCTTCGCCCATGACAAGCAGTTCCGCCTGCAAATAGAGGTGACAAGTAATCTAGAAAGTTCTACGAAGCTCAGTCTTGCACCAGGTACACTTTATGCTTCGAAAGGATTAAAGGTACTTACACCGCTACTGGAACGAGCGCACATCATTTTTCTAAACCGCGAGGAGATAGAGTTACTTACAGGAAAAGACTTCAGAACAGGCGCTAACACACTCCTTGCACTCGGCTGTCATATAGTTGTGGTCACATTGGGTAGAGGCATTGCCCTCAGTGACACTAAGAGGGCAACCAGCTACATTCGTACTACAGAGACAGAATATCACATAACAAGCATAGACGAAGCGCCAAAGGACATTGAGTCTACTGGAGCCGGAGATGCCTTTGCCTGCGGATTTCTCTTCGGAATGCTAAAAAACAAGACCCCCAGCGAGTGCGGTCTTCTGGGCGATATTGTAGCGCGCTTCGTAATTTCAGCACCTGGTGGCAGAAAAGGCTTTCCAAGTCTAGAACAACTATTGCGAGCTTACCTTGACCGTGCCGGTAACCCCCTGTAGGCTACCTGCGTGCCCTCACTTCTTTGCCGCCAATTGCTTGTCGCCAGGCCTCCTCAGGATTTCATCGATGATGCCGTACTCTACAGCCTGCTCGGCACCAAGATAGAAGTCACGGTCAGTATCATGGGCAACCTTCTCTACAGGCTGACCTGTATGCTTGGCTATTATGCTGCGGATCAACTCCTGCAGTCTCATAATCTCCCTGGCAGCTATTTCTATATCTGCCGCCGCCCCTTGGGCACCACCTATCGCCTGATGCATATGAATAGTGGCGTTGGGTAAAGCATACCGCTTCCCCTTTGCCCCGGCGCAAAGAATCAGTGTCCCCATGCTCGCAGCCAGCCCAACACAAATGGTCGATACATCCGGGCGAATTAACTGCATGGTGTCATATATCGCTAACCCGGCACTGACAATGCCGCCGGGACAGTTAATATAAAGATTTATGTCCTTATCAGGGTCTTCGTGCTCCAGATAGAGCAACTGGGCGATGATAAGATTTGCCACCTGGTCGTTGATGGGTGTGCCCAAAAACACAATCCGCTCTTTGAGAAGCAAAGAATATATATCAAAAGCACGCTCCCCGCGAGCACCGGACTCAATGACCATCGGTATTATGTTCTGAAATCTCTCCATTTTCGTCACCTCCTGTTAATAGACCACAGATCACTCGGGCTTCACAGTTGAGCGCTCAAGCAGTCTGTCCATAGCCTTGCGGCGTTTGAGGAACCACCGCACTGCCTCCCGCCTGTCCTCTGAACTGAAAGCCTCCCGCACATTTTCAGCCTTTGCTCCAGCGTCTGCAGCCATGCCCTCTATCTCCGCATCGACCTCGGAATCTGTTACTTCGACATTCTCAACATCAACGACCTTATCCAGAATCAGCGAGTGCACTACACGCTGAGTGGCTTCAACACGCAACTCCTCTCTATGTTCACTCATCGTCTTATTGAGCGTTTTCAAATACCTTTCCAGACCGGCAACCCCTTCGGCAAAATATCTGGCTTCATCAATTAACAGCCGGTCGATCTCTTTTTCCACCAGCACCGGTGGATACTCCACCTCGCTCATACCCACGAGCGCATCCATGACCTTCCTTTCCATCTCCAGGCGTGCCATCGACTCCTTCCTCGCTTTGATCGCGTCTGCTATTCGCGCCCGCAGCGAGGCTAAATCCTCGCTTCCTAGCGATCTGGCAAATTCATCGTCCAGCTCGGGGAGCCTTTTCTCTTTTATGTCTTTGACCTTCACTCTGAAGATATGCTCCTTCCCGGCAAGCTCTCCTATCTCATAATCATCGGGATAGGATAAGACAACATCTTTTTCTTCATCTTTCACCAGCCCCACGAGCTTTTCAGCAAACCCCGGCAAGGGCAACCGCGACCCCTCCTTCACCTCATAAACAAGGTCCTGACGGAGCGGCGTGGGCTTGCCCTCTCTTACCTCCTCGATATCCATGGTCACTTCATCACCAAGACTTACCGCGCGCTCTACAGGTGACAATATGGCATGCTCCTGCTGAAGCTGCTGCAATACACCCCCTATTTCATCTTCTGTGACCTCAACCGCCTGAGCCTCGACCTTTATCTGAGTATAATCCCCAAGCTTAACCGTGGGCTTAAGCGGCACAATCGCCTTAAAAACCAGTGGCTCGGTCTGGACTATCTCAAATGAAGGCTGAGCAATAGGTTCAATTCCCTGACTCTGCACAGCTTCAGCATAAGCTTCCGGAAGCAAGTCCTCAAGAGCCTCGCGGTACAGAGTGTCCCTGCCCACATAACTGGTCAGCACTTCCTTCGGCACCTTACCCTTACGGAATCCAGGGACAGACACTCTCTTCGCCAGACGGTTATAAGCCCTGTCCAAATACTTATCTATCTCGTTGCTCTCCATCTCAATGTTGAGCAACATCTGGCTGTTCTGCATTGGCTCAGTAGATACTCTCATCTGCTGCTGGCTCCCTGCATCATTAGATTATACCAGTTTGTTTGAATTGCCGCTCACACTTCTGTCCTGTCCATATCCTCTGCCTTCACCATTAAGTGAAGTTCATCGAGCTGTGACTGGGGTACAGGAGATGGCGAACCACTCATCACATCTACCGCGCTCTGGTTCTTAGGAAAAGCGATGACTTCTCTTATGTTTTCCGCCTTTGCCAGTAACATGACCAGGCGGTCAATACCCGGAGCGATCCCGCCGTGTGGAGGCGCTCCATAATCGAATGCTTCCAGAAGATGACCGAAACGCTCTTCTATCTCGCTATCGTTGTAACCGAGCAAGCGAAACACCTTTTCCTGAAGGGAACGCGTATGTATCCTGATGCTACCACTGGAAAGTTCATACCCGTTGCACACAATATCATAGTGGCGTGCCCGCACCCTGCCCGGCTCCGTATCCAGAAGAGGAATATCATCCTCGCGCGGTGCAGTAAAAGGATGGTGCATAGGTTCCCAGTGCCCCAATTCCTCATTCCACTCCAGTAGTGGGTAATCAGTTACAAAAAGAAATGCCAGCAGGTCACTATCAGCCAGGTTCAACCGTCGCCCCATCTCCCGCCGCATCTCATCCAGCACCTTATTAACTACTTTCAGTTCGTCAGCTACGATGATAATAAGGTCGCCCGGCTTCGCTTCGCACCTCTGCAAAATTGCCCTCAACATCTCAACGCTCAAATATTTGCTCACCACCGATCTGACTTTGTCGGGCGACAACTGCTCAACATTTTCACCTTGAGGTAAAGCTAAGGTTATCAGCCCCTTAGCTCCATACGACCTGGCAAGCTGTGTAAGCTCCTCGATCTGCCTACCCGAGTAGCTAGCGCAACCGGGCAAACAGATGCCCTTCACTTTGCCACCACTCTTGACGACAGAACGGAACAGAGAAAAGGAGGACTCGGCTACTATGTCAGAAATGTCTTTCAGTTCCAGCCCAAACCTTATGTCTGGTTTATCAGTGCCATAGCGCTCCATCACCTCAGCATAAGTAAGGCGGGGAAACGGCTTTATAACTTTCATGTCCGGCTTGACTGCTTCCACAAGGGAGGTGAACATTTCTTCAAGCAATTGTAATATGTCCTCTTCATCAACAAAGCTCATCTCCAAATCGAGCTGCGTGAACTCCGGCTGCCTGTCAGCCCTTAAGTCCTCATCCCGGAAACACCGCGCTATCTGGTAATACTTTTCGAAACCCGCCACCATTAGCAACTGTTTCAGTTGCTGTGGCGACTGGGGCAAAGCATAGAACTTGCCCGGATAAAGTCGGCTCGGCACTAGATAGTCCCTCGCTCCCTCGGGTGTGCTCTTTATCAGGATAGGTGTCTCAATTTCGACGAACCCTTTGGCATCAAGAAAATCACGTATGAACTTGACCACCTGATGGCGAAGTAGAATATTGTCCTTCATCCTGGGGCGCCGCAAGTATAGATACCGGTACTTCAGGTTCAGGTTCTCATCTATAGGCACATCTTCATTTATATAAAATGGGGGCGTCTTCGAAGCGCTGAAAATCTGGGCTTGTTCAGCGATAACCTCGATTTCCCCGGTAGGCAATTTTAAGTTCTCCGTACCACGCGGGCGCAAAGCCACCCTGCCACCTATCCGGACAACATATTCACTGCGGAAATCGCCAGCCACCTTATGCGCATCGGCTGAAACCTCGGGATTGAAGACCACCTGCACTATACCATCCCTATCCCTCAGGTCAATAAATATCAGACCACCGTGGTCACGCCGCCGGTGTACCCAACCAGCAAGAGTTACTTCCTGACCAACATGCTCTTTCCTTAACTCACCACAACTATGACTTTTGAGCAACCACAAACCTCCTTAGCTGGGAAATTATAGCCCAGATAGCTTGTCAGTTCAATTTAGCTGTAGATTAGCCTGGTTTTTGTAACTTCCCTTCAATTCGAGCGCAGCGAGACCCCGAGCAAAAGACCTTCAGCAAGTTGTTAACCTAGTCTGAGTCATCGCAAGCACCGCGATCTGAACTCAGCCATTTGCGCTTCTGCGTTATCCTCGCCACTTCATCAGTGACCTTGTACCGGGCTAAAAACTCCGCTTTAAAGACTTCAAACGTCCCGTCTTTAATAGCCTCCCTTACCTTCGCCACCAGCCTGACTATAAATCGTAAATTATGTATGGTAGCCAGCCGGTATGCCAGCAACTCATCGCACCGGAATAGATGATGGATATAAGCTGCAGAAAAAGTGCGGCAGGTATAGCAATCACACTCTGCGTCGATGGGGGACTCCGAGCCCCTGAAGACGGCTTTGCGTATGTTCTGCCTGCCGTAAGGGGTAAAAAGCGCGCCGTTGCGGGCTACCCTGGTCGGTAAGGCACTATCAAAAAGGTCGATCCCATAGCTTACCCCCTCGACTATGTCCTCGGGCGAACCCACTCCCATAAGGTATCTCGGCTTGTCTGGTGGCAATAACGGCACGGTCTCACCTACTATCGACCACATTACCTCCTTCGGCTCTCCCAGGCTCAGCCCTCCGATGGCATAACCGTCAAAACCGAGAGACACAATCTCCCTCGCCGACCGTTGCCGCAATTGGGGGTAAAGACCGCCCTGAACAATACCGAAAAGCAACTGCCCCGGTTTCTTGGAATATACCCGTGACCTCTCAGCCCAGCGGGAAGTCCTCTGCACTGCCTCAGCAACCTTCGCCATATCGGCATTAGAAGGAGGACACTCATCCAGCGGCATTATGATGTCAGCACCAAGCCTTTCCTGTAGTCCGATTACAGCTTCAGGAGTAAACCTGTGCTCACTGCCATCAATATGTGAACGGAAGACCACAGCGTCATCGTTTATCCGACACAGCCTTGCCAGACTGAAGACCTGATAGCCGCCGCTATCCGTAAGTATCGGACCATCCCATGCCATGAATTTGTGCAACCCGCCGCTCCGCTCAATAGCATCTACTCCCGGTCTCAAATAGAGATGATAAGTATTCGCCAGTACTATACTTATCCCGATCTCCCTCAGGTCATCAGGTGTCAAGGTCTTCACTGTACCCCGACTGCCCACAGGCAGAAACACAGGTGTCACCACTACACCATGGGCTGTAGTGAGTTCCCCGAGTCGTACTTCGCTAGCTTTACAAGTCTTGGTTACTCTAAAGTGTGCCAATTCTCTCAGAACAACCAGGCATCCAGAGACATGGTAAGGAAAATTATCCCCAGGTAAGGATAGGCAGAAAGCTTATAAAGGCGCCAGGCAGACTCAGGTGTTGTCGAGAACAACAGATTAGCACTGGCAATGACCATTACTATGCCGAAAACCGTCGCCACTATCAGGTAGAGGATATGAAGACCAGCAATCAGATAAAGGAGAACAGAAATAAGGGTCAGCAACAATGACAAGATGAAGAGGGTCTTCACAACATTCCTGACCGACCAGCTCAACGGGAAATAGTTCAACCCGGCATTAAGGTAGTCCTCCCGATTAGCAATCATCACACTCCACACATGTATTGGAACCCATACCGCTACCAGAAGACAGAGAAGTAGAATTTGAAAATCAAACGCCGGTCTTACGGCAAACCACCCGATGAGAACCGGGCTACAACTGGCAACAATACCTAGGAAAGTGCACGAGACCGTCTTCCGCCATACCGCTGAAGCAACCACACCTATAGCCCCAGCTAAAAAACATAACGGGTGCAAAAACCAAGCTAATACCAGCCCAGCGGCGATAACCCCTGAGACCAGAAAAAGCACTTTCTGAGGTGGCTTAATGCGCCCTGAAGGCAGAGCACGGTGCTTTGTCCTGAGCATCCGCGCATCGACCTCACGATCGAGATAATTGGTGAGCCCATTACAGCCAGCGCTACCCAGAGCCACGGTCAACAGAATCAACCCCAGCATACCCGCCGAGACCTCTCCACCAGCAGCCACCACGGCAGCACACCCCCCGATGAAAGTCAACAGAAAGGTGGCACCGGGCTTCAGCACTTCTATGTAGTCCACGACTCCCCACGGATAAGTTAAGCTGCCCCTCATACTTTAATCACCTCTCCAAGGGAACTCAGTACTACGCTGTCCGGGACATCACTTCGCACCACCACCTTGCCTACATCCTCAAGCAGCACCCAGCGAATAGCCTTACTGCGTACCTTCTTGTCCAGTTCCATAGCTGTGATAACATCAGCCTTAGAGACACCGGAACACTGCGTTGGTAGCCCATATCTCTCCAGTACTCTCCTCTGACGCTCAACCACCCCCTCCGCCAGAAGCTTAAGCCTGGCACTGATATCAGCCGCAGCCATCATCCCGATAGCCACTGCCTCTCCATGGAGAAAGCGCTCATATCCTGTAGCAGCTTCCAAAGCATGACCTACTGTGTGCCCGTAATTGAGTATCACCCGCCTCCCCGTCTCCTTCTCATCTTCACTAACGACCTGGGCTTTAACACAGGCACTCCGGGCAACCGCTTCGCAGATTTCCGACTCCTCCAGACTTAGAAGTCTATCAGCCTTCTCCTCCAGAAACATTAGCAGCCCGGCATCGGCAATCATGCCATGCTTGATTACCTCCGCCCATCCGGATGTTAACTCCCGTGTGGGCAATGTGGTCAATGTCCTCACATCAGTCAGCACCAGACTGGGTTGATGAAACGCACCTATCAAGTTCTTACCAGCCGGATGGTTCACCGCCACCTTACCCCCGATACTGGCGTCAACCATCGCCATCAAAGTAGTAGGCACCTGCACCCAGGGCAACCCCCTTAGATAGGTAGCGGCTACAAAACCCGCCAGGTCACCAGCCATACCGCCACCCAGAGCTACTATAATATCATTTCTTTCAATGTGGCTCTCTATCAAAAAATCATAGATTTTTATAGCCTGCCCGATATTTTTAGTGGTCTCACCTGGAGGAACTGTAAACCATCTGACGGTGAAGCCAGACTCTTCCAATGCCTGTTTCACCTGAGCCCCGTAAAGAGTGAAAACAAGTTCGTCGCCGATGATAACCGCAGTGCCCGCTAAGCCCACCTGCTTCATTCTCTTCCCCAACCCCGCCAGTATCCCCCAGCCCACAAATATCGGATAGCACGCTGTCCCTGTGACCACCACGCATGCAAGCCCATCCCTCTCAACATAGACAGGCTCGCCCCGACCACGCACCGCAGACTGCCACCCGCTTATCACTCCAAGGCTGACCTCGGTGACGCTTAGCTTATCAGTATATACAGTCCGGTCGGCAATGCCGTAGTAGAAAGACTGTCTCGATTCTTTAAGCTGCTTGATGCGTTCCAGCGGGTTGCTGCCGACAAGCAGAGGGCGCACCACAGGACTCGATGATTCCAGATTATCCCCCAGAAGACGCTGGTATATGGTCTCTGGACTGGCTTCGAGACAGATGACCACGCTGCGCTGTTGCAATATATCCCGGTTCCGGGGGTCAATGACAACTCCGCCGCCGGTGGCAATGACCCTGTTCCCCGCTACCTCAGAGAGTCTTTTCAATACTTCGTGCTCTAGGCGTCTGAACTCCGCCTCACCATCCTGCTCAAAAATCTCGGGAATGCTCTTGCCAGCCAGCTTGACCACCTCATCATCGGTGTCCAGATACTCCCACCCCAGCAACTCCGCCACCTTCCTAGCCACAGCCGACTTCCCGGTACCTGAGAACCCTATGAGAGCGATATTGTTACTACTATCCCGATTACGCATGACCACCGAAAGAAGAGATTGAAGCGGTATATTCCCTGTAGTTTTTCAATGTCTCGCTTAGGTTATCACCGCCGAATTTCTCCAGCACGGCATCCGCCAGAACAATAGCCAGCATTGCCTCCCCGACCATCCCAGCAGCCGGCACAACACATACGTCACTGCGCTCATAATGGGCTTCTGCCACCTTACCGGTGCGTAAATCGACAGTCTGCAGTGGCTTCCCCAGAGTAGCAATCGGTTTCACCACCGCTCGAACTACAATCGGTTCCCCGTTGCTTATACCACCCTCAATTCCACCGGCAAAGTTAGTAGCACGACGCCAGGGTTGGTCCTTCTTGCCCCGGGCAGGCTTGATCACATCATGCACTTGTGACCCAGGGGCACTGGCTAAGGAGAAACCTCCACCTATCTCCACACCCTTGACCGCATTTATGCTCATCATAGCTCCGGCAATTCGAGCATCAAGTCGCCGGTCCCATTGCACGTGGCTCCCCAGACCGACAGGCACACCACTCGCCACAACTTCAAATACGCCGCCCAAAGTATCACCTTCGGCTTTAGCCCTATCGATAGCTGATAGCATCTCCTTCTCAACCTCTTTATCAGCACAGCGCAGGGGTGACCTCTCAACCTGCCTCCAGTCTATCGAGACACCGGGCTCGGCTTTATGCTCGCCGATGCCTACAGTATGGCTGCGGACTACGATGCCGAATTCTTCCAGAAATCTGCGGGCAATAGCACCAACTGCCACCCTGGCTGCTGTCTCCCTGGCACTAGCCCTCTCTAGAATAGGTCTTATGTCACTCAGTCCATATTTGAGCACTCCGGCTAAATCAGCATGCCCCGGTCTGGGCGCAGTCACAGCAGGCACTTCGCCTGCTATAGGCGAAACGCTCATCACCTCTTGCCAATCATCCCAAACCCGATTCCACAGCAAAAGTCCGATCGGGCTCCCGATAGTATAGCCGTGTCTTACACCGGAGATTATCTTAGCCTCGTCAACCTCCAGCTTCATCCGCTGGCTGCGACCATACCCGCCCTGTCGCCTCTTTAAGTCCCCACGGATATACTCCTCAGATAGCTGTAACCCGGCTACCATCCCTTCAACAATTGCCAGTAGACCCCTCCCGTGCGATTCGCCAGCAGTAAGAAAGCGGAACCTTCCCATCTTATTCCTGCCTCAACTCGACTTACCTGTACTCAGGCTGTGGGTACGGATTGCTCAGAATCCTTTCCACCACTACAGCCTCGACCCCCAGCGACTGCACCGCGAACCAGTTCCCTAGTCTCTGCCCACCCAGCTCCAGAAGAGAACTTAACAGGGATCGCGGACTGGGTCTATAGTATACTATCTCTGGCTGCTCTATCCCGGCAAGCTTTGCTGCCGCAGTTATCGCGGCATCAAGTCCGCCAAGTTCATCGACCAGACCTAGCGACTTCGCCTGTACCCCGGTATAAAGCTGCCCGGTAGCTAATTCTTTCACCTTGTTCCTGTCCAGATTCCGTCCTTCAGCAACCACATCAATAAACTGGTTATACAACTGCTCGGTTATCGCCTGCATCAACTCCCTTTCCTCAGGTGTCAGTTCCCTCAAACCGGCATACATATCTTTATGTTTCCCTTCTTTAAACACCTCTATTTCGATTCCCAGTTTGTCATAAAGTCCTTTAACGTTCGGTACTTCGGCAATTACACCTATGCTCCCGGTCAGTGTACCCGGTAAAGCTACAATCTTGTCAGCCTTGGCTGATATATAGTACCCACCAGAAGCCACCACATCACCCATGCTGACTACAACAGGTCTGTCCAGCTTCCCTATCTCCTCAAGTATCTCCTGACAGGCAGCCACACTACCCCCCGGACTTTGTATCTGCAGTACAACCGCCCTGACCATGGTATCTTTCTTCACCCGGTCAAGCTGCTGCCGCACCAGCTCGGGTGTTATCACCTGACCGCCGAAAAGCAGCCCCATGCTTTCCCGTTGAATTGGTCCGCTGAGCGGTATCACCGCCACCTTGTTCCCAACAACACTGCAACCACTTAACAGTATTAGGGCTAACAAGATAGCCATGGTCGATAACATCACAAAACGACCCTTCATTAAAATTGACCTCCTTCCTCCATAAGTGCCTTTTCAGCAGTTTTAAACATTATTTCCAGCGGCGGGTCTTTCCCTGTCCACAACTTAAAAGCGATAGCCCCTTGATAGACCAGCATGGGTAAGCCATCCACGGTCTTTGCGCCCCTCCTCCTGGCAATGCTCAGCAACGGCGTCTCACGAGGATTATACACCAAGTCACAAATAAGGACACCTTCGCTAATCATGTCCTCTGCTAAAGGGGATTGTCCCTCCTGCGGGGAATGCCTCATCCCCAGTGTGGTACAATTAACCACAAACTGACATCTTCTCACCAGCCTCCGCAGTGCGTCCTCCTCCCACGGCAGAGCAGCAACTTCAGTTACCAGACCCTTATCCCTAACATAGCCAGTAAGAGCCTTCACCAGATACTCAGCACGCGACTTAGTACGATTGAACACCGCCAGCCAAGCCACCCCCTCACGGACAAGGGCAAAACTTACAGCACGGGCTGCTCCCCCTGCCCCCAATATCACCACCCCTTTGCCTGCCGGCTGAAAACCAGCATCGCTTAAAGCCCGAAGAAAGCCGGGGGCATCCGTGTTATAACCTGTTAACCTGCCACCCTGATTGACAATGGTATTCACCGCACCGACCATACGGACAAAGTCATCGGTCTCGTCTAAAAGCGACAACACTTTCTCCTTATAAGGAAGAGTCACATTTGCTCCCAGATTCCATGGTTCTCGCAGACCCCCAACTACCTGGGACAACTCCTCTTCCTTCGTCTCCCGGACCTCATACCGAATGTCAAGCCGGTGATAATCCAGAGCTGCCTGCTGAAACTCACGGGATACCGAATGCTTGAGTGGATAGCCAATGAGATAAATAGACTTCGCCACTAATCTCCGCTTCGTAAGCTGTCCAGATAGCCCTGCAATATGAAAGCGGCAGCAGCCGCATCACGCACAGACTTTTTGTGCCCTTTCTTTACACCCGCTTCAGAAAGTAGACGGTCAGCCGCCGCACTGGATAGTCTTTCATCCTGCATTCTTATGTCAACTTGAAGACTCTGGGAAAGCTTCCGTGCAAAAGCACATACTTTTTCCGCCTGTGTGCCCATGCTACCGTCCAGAGAATAAGGTAATCCCACCACCACATGTCCAACCTTGTATTTGCTGACCAATTTGCAGATGCTATCAATGGCTTCGCTATCGTTGAGCCTTATGATGGTCACCAATGGAGTAGCCAGCACCCCTTCAGGGTCACTCATAGCCACGCCGATCTTTTTGTCGCCGATATCCAGAGCCATTATACGCATAACATTACCTATGCCATTTTAGATGAGACCAGTTTTTTTACCAGCCCCAAGGCTTCATCCAGCTTGCTCGCATCTTTCCCCCCAGCCTGTGCCATGCCAGGCTTCCCACCACCGCCACCACCGGTAACTGCAGCCACCTTGGCTACTATATTGCCAGCATGGAGTCCCTGGTTGACCAGGTCTGGAGTGACCATAGCCACAAACCCTGGTCTGCCATCAGATACTGTTCCCAGGACTATCACCGCACTCTTGAGGCGCGTTTTCAAAAAATCGCCCATCTCCCGAAGCGTCTGGAAAGAAGCTGCAGGGACTCTCGCCGCCACAACTGTTATCCCACCCACTTGTTCAGCCTTAGAGAGCAGGTCCCCGGCTAACAATCGGGAAAGTTCCTTCTCCAGCGTAGCTGTGCGCTTGCGTTCTGCCGCCAGTTCGGCAAGCACAGCTTCTGCCCTGCCCGGAAGCTCTAAAGGCAGACCTTTGAGTGCTTCAGCCGTGCTTTCCAGTGCCTCGGCATAGCGCTCAAACAACTCCTCGGCTTTCCTCCCGGTCACCGCCTCAATTCGTCTCAGCCCGGTACCGATGCTGCTCTCTGAAACTATAATAAAAAAACCTATCTCTCCCGTAGACTGGACATGGGTGCCACCGCAAAGCTCAGCGCTTATCGGGGGCGTGCCCACCTCTATAACTCGCACCATCTCACCATACTTTTCGGTAAAGAGAGCGATAGCGCCTTCTGCTATCGCCTGCTGGTAGGGCACCACCCTGTACTTGACCGGCAAATTCTGCCGCACCTTCTCATTAACGAGGCGCTGGATCTGGGTACGTTGTTCTTTGCTAAGCGCTACCAGTTGAGAGAAATCAAAGCGGAGCCCCTCGGGACTCACCAGCGAGCCTCGCTGATAGACATGGCTTCCCAATACCTGGCGCAAAGCAAGATGGAGTAAATGTGTAGCGGTATGGTTTCGTGCGGTATCAAGACGCCGTTCGATATCCACACTAGCCTCGACTACATCACCAGCCCTGATCACACCTCTATTTACCTTTCCCAAATGCACAATCGCCCCCTCTCCAAGACAGCCAAAAGGCGACCACACCGTGTCAGTCACCTCGACCTGAACAGCATCGTTAACCAGCCTGCCGGTATCTCCGACCTGCCCTCCCATCTCAGCATAAAATGGCGTTTCTTCAAGGACAATAGCTACCTTATCACCCTCTCTGGCTTCAGCTACAGAAATACCGGACTCCGCATCCAGCACATAGCTCACCCGCGAGCTGGCACTCAACTGCTCATACCCCACAAACTTGGTGGGAGAAGGTATGTAAGTCACGACTACCTCGTCTACTGTAGTGACCCTGTCGCCTATCCCGATGAGTCTCTGCCCCGCCCTGGCTCTTTCCCTTTGCTTCTCCATCTCCCTTTCGAAGCCTTCACTATCAATCTCGAGCCCTCTGCTTCTGGCAATCTCGGCAGTCAGTTCCACAGGAAAACCATAGGTGTCCCAGAACTTGAATACGTCCTCACCAGCAATACAATTTCTCCCCTGCCGTACAGCTTCATCAATGGCTTCTTCGACCAGACTGATCCCGGCACCCAGAGTGCTGGTAAACTTGTCCTCCTCCATCCTTACCACCTCCCCTATCAGTTTCCTGTTGGTCACCAGCTCAGGATATATGTGCCCCATTCTGCTTATCACAGTTTCAGTCATCTCACCGAGAAATGGACCTTCAATACCCAGCTTCCTGCCGAAGAAACAAGCGCGTCGCAAGATCCGTCGCAGCACATAACCCCTGCCCTCATTAGAGGGCAAAACGCCGTCAGCAATTAGAAAAGCAATACCTCGGCTATGCTCGCTCACAATTCTGGCTGCCTGGTCTATAGCCCCACCCCCTCCATACTTCACCCCGGCTATGCTGCACACCCTGTCCCGTAGCGGCAAGAACAGGTCTGTATCATAAACAGACGATACCTCCTGCATAACAGCGCTTATCCTCTCCAGCCCCATTCCGGTATCGATGTTAGGCTTGGGTAACGGGCTGCGCTTCCCGTCACGACTTTGGTTATACTCTGTAAATACAAGGTTCCAGACTTCACAGAAGCGCCCACAATCACAGCCAGGCTTGCATTCAGGACGCCTGCAGCCAGATTCAACACCGAAGTCGAAGTGGATCTCGCTGCAGGGACCACACGGTCCTGAATCGCCAGCCGGACCCCAGAAATTGTCCTCTTCACCAAGGCGCACTATCTTCTCTTCCGGGAATCCAACCTCGCGCCAATAGCGGAAGGCGTCGTCATCGTCCAGGTATATGGTGACCCAGAGCCTCTGCGTATCGATCTTAAGGCGTTCGGTAACAAACTCCCACGCCCAGGCAATAGCTTCCTTCTTAAAGTAGTCACCGACGCTGAAATTCCCCAGCATCTCAAAAAATGTCAGGTGCTTGGCATCGCCTACCGAATTGATATCGGTGGTCCGGAAACACTTCTGACACGAAGCCAGACGCGGGCTAGGCGGTGCCGCTAGACCCAGAAAATAGGGCTTAATCTGCACCATCCCGGCAGTGGTGAATAGCAGTGTCGGGTCACCGTGCGGCACCAAAGATGAGCTGGGTATGACTAAATGCCCCTTCTCTTCAAAAAAACGCAGGAATGCCTGTCTTATCTCATCGCTCTTCATTGGCTTTACCACCCTCTGGATTTTAAAGGACTCCTCCTCGACTGTCAACGGAGCCAGCCAAAACTCTCATATTTTTGGGGATTGTGCTAAAATTCAATAGAAGGCGATGCCAATCTACGAGTACTGGTGTTACACCTGTCAGAGGAAAGTATGCTTGTTGTTGCCTGTGTCCTCTCAGGCAACCCCGTCATGCCCACAGTGCGGTAGTAACACCCTGCACCGTCTATTCTCCACATTCTCGGTGCGCAAAACATACAAGGACATCTATGAAGACATACTTTCGGACTCCCAATTGACCAAAGGTATGATGTCAAATGACCCGAAAGCTCTTGCCGAGTGGAACAGGCGGATAAGCCAGGGTGAACCGGTGGCTCCTGAATACCAGGATATGCTGGAAAGGATGGAGCGGGGTGAAATGCCCCAGACCAGACCATTTGCAGATATTACATCCGAGTCAGAAAGTGGTGAAGGGTGACAAGATAACATGCCCATCTACGAGTACTTCTGCCCTGCCTGTCAGAAAAAAAGCAGTTTCCTGCTGAGAAGCGGCTCGGCGCCCTTCCAGCCTAAATGCAACCACTGTGGCAGTACTAACCTGACCCGCATCATCTCCACCTTTGCCTACCACAGGTCACCCGGTGGTGCGCTACAACAGAGTGGCGAGCCTGACCATCCAGGTCGAGATTACTATAAAGACCCGCGCAACATCGGCAGATGGGTGGAGAAAAAGTTCCAGGACATGGGCATGGAACTGCCAGACCAGCTCAAGCAAAAGATCGAAGCTGCGAGGGAAGGTGTACTGCCAGAACCATTAAAGGACTTTCAAAGTGCCTCACCAGACGCTGCGTATCATTGATGCCAACTGTAACCGTATAGGCGAAGGACTGCGCTTCTTAGAAGATATTGCCCGCTTTGTCCTGAATGACCAGCCCTTGACCCGGAAGTTTAAAACGATGCGCCACACTCTGGTAAAGCAACTGAGTCAGTTCGGCTCTGACCTGCTCACCGCCAGAGACGCTGAGACAGACATAGGTGTCAGTCCACAAAAAGTGGTGCAGAGCGACCTACCTGCACTTGCAGCAGCCAACGCCAGACGGGTCGAAGAGGCATTGAGGGTGGTAGAAGAACTGGCAAAACTGCCAGACATCAGTCCAAAGCTGGATTCCCAAGACCTCGAAAAAGCCCGTTTCAAGCTATATACACTGGAGAAGGCACTACATTCTAAACTACTGCGCCATCAGAAAACAGCTCGCATTAAAGGGCTGTATGTCATCATTGATGCTGAAATACTGGGCTACAAGAACGAAATCGAAGTTGCAAGCAAAGCGATCCACGGTGGGGCTGCTATCATACAGCTCCGCGATAAACACCGCAACAAAAGAGGACTCTTCACCCTCGCTCGGGAGATGAATGCACTGTGCCAGGACTCTGGCGTTCTTTTCATAATCAATGACCACCTCGACATCGCGCTGGCGATAGAATGCGACGGACTCCACATCGGTCAAGAAGACTTGCCGCTACCCATAGTGCGGAAGGCATTGCAGATAGACAAGATTATAGGTGTCTCCACACGCACCGTCGAGCAAGCCCGGGAAGCTGCGGCTCAAGGAGCCGACTACATTGCTGCAGGCTCCGTATACCCGTCACCGAGCAAGCCTGAGGCTGAGGTCATCGGTCTGAAACAACTGCGCAAGATAAGAGAAACAGTCCCCTTACCTATCGTTGCCATCGGCGGCATCGACCGGGAAAACATCGGAGAGGTGATGTCCACAGGCGTTGAATCAGCAGCGGTTATCAGTGCGGTCATCACCCAGCAAAACATAGAGGAGGCGACACGCCTCCTGGTGAAGGCAATTGAAACAGCAAAAAGCAACCCGGAACCTTGAGACGATAGCTGAGCGGGCACACGCCATATTCACGGCAAAGGATGCCGCCAGAGAAGAAGCCCTGCGCCTATGCCGTGAGATAGTCCGCTATAGTGCCCTGTCCATCCGCTATATACACCGCCGGGATGAACACAGTGCACGTAAGAACTTGAACTCAGCCCGAAGTCTTCTTGAGGAACTGGAACACAAGACCAGCAAGCACCAAGACCTGACACATACCGGCTTCATTCACGACGCCCAAAAAGAGCTTGCTGAAGCCGCTGTTACCTTAGCCATCACCACCGGGGAGCCGCTGCCCGAACCAGAAGGACTGAAAATAGGCTACCCCGCCTATTTCAATGGCTTGGGAGAAGCAGTAGGGGAGTTGAGACGCTACATACTCGACCATCTGAGACAAAATGATTTCTCCAGGTGCGAAGAGCTATTAGAAGCAATGCAAGACATCTATGACACCCTGATGAGTATGGACTTCCCCGATGCCATCACCTGGGGATTGAGGCGAGTCACTGACAATGTCCGTGGCATTCTTGAAAAGACGCGGGGTGACCTCACCCTTGCCCTGCAACAAAAAAAGTTAGAGGAAAGGCTGCAAAAGACAGACCGCACCTCGCTAGCCTGAATATTTCCGCTCTTGCGTATAAAGAGGGCTCAGGTCGGCTTGTTTTGTCCGACCTGAGCCCTCTCCAAAATAAGCGCGACTCTTTACGGTCTCTCGATAATGGTAGCTATGCCCTGTCCTAGCCCAACGCACATGGTCAACAGCCCGTATTTCACGCCTCTGTCTTCCATGCCGTTAACTGCCGTAGCCAGTATCTTAACACCGGACTCCCCTAGCGGATGTCCCAGGGCTATAGCGCCACCGTGGGGGTTGATCCTGGGGTCGTTCCACGGTATCCCCATCTCCTTAGCCCAGGCAATGACCACCGAGGCAAAAGCTTCGTTGACCTCAAACCACCCTATGTCTTTCAAACTGAAGCCAGACCTTTTTAGCACCTTCTGTGTAGCTGGAATAGGTCCGGTCAGCTGGTAGGGACCTGGATTCACACCAAGCACACACATCCTGTCAGGCTTCAAATATGCACGTGGCTTCAGACCCAGCTCTTTAGCCTTCTGTACACTCATCAACAATGCTGCAGCCGCCCCATCGGTCACCGGACTCGAATTCGCCGCCGTTACCCATCCCTCGGTAATGCCCATAAATGGTGGCGGAATGAAAGCTGGTGGCAGGCTTCTCATCTTCTCACGGTCGATGTCAAACCTTATCGTCTCATCGATTTCCACAATCTTCGTCGTCCCGTCCTCCATCTTCACTGGTATGGGCACGATCTCATTCTTGAACTTACCCTCCCGGGTAGCCTTTATAGCTTTCTGCTGGCTCCAGAAACCGAAATCGTCCATATCATCCCGTGAGATATTCCACTTGCGCGCTATCGCCTCAGCAGACTGTCCCATATTGCACGCCCCACCATGCTTATTAAAAGCTTCCATCAGCGACTGGACCATGTAAGTCGGCGGTACCGGTGCACCGGTAACTGCCTGCGTCGGCGGGGGTTCCACCTCCTTCCTGACCTGCCAATCGCGGGACATGTTCTCCACCCCGCAAGCTATCGTGATATCAGCGTAACCAGTCATTATCTCCATAGCCGCGAAATGCAGAGCAGTATGCGAGCCGGCACATTGCCGGTTCACCTGGCAGCCAGCTACCTCAGGGGGAAACCCGGCTGCAAGAGCAGCGGTCCTGCCGGAATTATGTGGTCGGTCAGAGGTGCCACAGATAACATCCTCGACTATTGCTGGGTCGATGCCGGTGCGCTTTAGCAGCGCTCGCAAGCAGTGCGCTAGAAGTTCGTCCGGCATCACACGGCAGATGTCTGAATACCTGCGCTGAGTACGAATACCCACAGGCGACCTCACTACATCTATAATGGCAACTTCGTTCAATTTTGTCCTCCTTGTTTAGGTTAATTTGGCCCACGGGGAATACAAGGCTGAAACCACGCCCCAAAAAGCCGACATAAGTTTATACCAGCAGTTTCTCTAATGTCAAACAAGACCTTTAGCCGCTTAACTTGACAACCCCTGCAATATTGGCTACCATATCCGTCGAGCTTTCAGTCCAAGAATCCAGCAGGGCAAGGTGCGCGTACAAAACTATATTACAGCAAGCAAAAAGAAAAGACCTAGAACCAGCGTTTTCAGGCGCAAACAGGGCGGACAGAGGCGGTATCTGGTTAGTTTCGAATAAATAAGCGGGGGAAGTCGATATGCTTGCTACAGTAGGTACGGTCTTTGTTTACACGTTCTTACTTGGTTCCCTTTATCTTTTGGTCTCCCTGGGTTTTTCCTTAATCACCGGCGTGCTAAAGATATTCCACTTCGGGTATGGCTACCTTTTCATCGGTGCCATATATTTCACCTGGATGTTCATGGATGTATTCCACCTGCCTCTTGGCTGGGCTATACTCGCCATGTTTGCCTTGCAGGCTGTGTTAGCATATGTCCTTTACAGGTTCATCCTCGTGCCATTCAGGTTCAAGCAGGACGAAGAATTCATGTTTGTGATGACGGTTATTTTCATAGCGCTTATCCTGCAGCTTGGCGCTGATGTCTTCTATCCCATTTACAAGGGCGTCTATCTTGAGACCACTGTCTTTCCCGGTACCTCTCAACTCGGCGGCATAACCGTGTCCAATCAACTCCTCTTCGCCGCTGGTATGGGAATAGTGATGACGCTTCTGTTCGTCCTGTTCTTCACCAGGACAAAAATGGGGCTGGCTGTGCGCGCTATATCTTACGATGTATACTCCAGTCGCATACTGGGGATAAATGTGGAACAGCTTTTCATGATCGTCTTTTTGATGACCATAGTCCCGCCGATAGTCGCTATCCTCACTGTGGCACCCATCTGGGCTATAGACTCCAGTATAGGACAGGCTTATTTAGGTATTGCCATCCTGATAGCTGTGCTCGGTGGTCTGGGGAACCTTAAAGGCACCATAATAGCCAGCTATATAATCGCCTTCTGTCACTCCTTCGTCGCCTTTGCAATTGGAGAGCCAAGGCTCATGAGCCTAGCAGCACTGATTGTTGTCTTCATAGTGTTGATCGTCAGACCAGAAGGCATTATAAGAACCAAAAGCGTCTGGTGAGGTGAATTGAAATGAGCATTATCGAATGGGAACGCGATAGGATTGTACTGCGCCTCTTCGGTGTCAAATGGGACTGGGCTATCGAACCAAGGTACTGGCGTCCCCATATTATCGGCATTGGCATACTTGTTTTAACTCCCATCGTCCTGTACTTCGTCTACCCTGCACTGCTGGCTGAATTTATTATGGGGAGCTTGCTTCCCTGTATCGTTCTGCCGGTGATACTGATGCTCATCGGCACCGGGAGGTTTAACTTTGGTCCCCAGTTCTTCGTCGGCGTCGGTGGCTTCACCGCTGGACTACTAAGCATCCATTTCGGACTGGGCCCTAGTATCACGCTCATAGCCGCCCTCGTCGGTGGGCTGGTCACCGGGCTCATTTTCAGTCCATTAACACTGCTCGCCGGTGGTATCTACTTTGCCCTGCTCACGCTTCTATTACCTTTGATATTCCTGGAGGTCACCTTTGTCTTTGAGATCTTCAAGGGTGACACGGGGCTATCTGGTATCCCGTTTCTGTTCAACTTCCCGAATTTCGCACTAAACCAGCTCCTTTATGCCTTCGCAGCATTAGCTCTAATGCTTATATATCTGACAATCACCGATCGGTTGCTCAGGTCGCGCTATGCACTTCAAATGGCAGCCATCAATGACGACGAAGAGGTCGCCAATGGTCTGGGGGTGAACATCAGCCGCATCAAGATACTGTCCTTCGTCGGACCGGCAGTGATGATTTCGATAGTGGGCTGGTTCTACGCCCACTACTTCGGTGCTTTCTCCGGTATAACCTACCTGCCCATGACCTTCATGATGAAGGTGTTTATGGCGCTGGTGATCGGCGGTCGCGGCGCCTGGGCGATTGTCCTCGGTGGTTATGTGGTGACGCTCATCGAGGTGCTGTTGATACGCTTCGCCGGTGACCTGTCGCCAATATTGTTCCCCCTCATAATGTTAGCTTTGTTGCTCATATTCCGAGAAGAAGGACTTTTCGGACTCTACCGCAAAAGGCATTACCGGGACTACAAGCCGCACTTCAAAATTACAAAGTAAGAGGACAGATAAATGGCTAGAGAACTGCTCAAAGTTACCGGTGTATCTAAAAGCTTCGGCGGTCTTACCGCAGTAAACGATGTCAGCTTCACCATCTACGAAGGAGAAACAGTGGGACTCATGGGACCCAACGGCGCTGGCAAGACAACGCTCATCAATCTGATATCCGGCGCGCTTCCGGTGGACTCGGGCAAAATCGAGTTTATGGGTACCGATATAACTAATTTGCCGCCTTGGAAACGTTGTAAACTAGGGCTTGCCCGTACCTATCAGATACCCAGACCCTTCGCCGGGCTGCTGACCTCAGCCAACATCGTTGTGGGCGCACTCTGTGGCAAAGATATGACGGAGCGTAGCCTCATGGATGCCTCTGCAGAGGCAATGCACTATCTGGAAATCGTAGGCTTGTTCCCTAAAAGGAACATCAAAGCCGAGGAGCTATCTCTCTTTGAACTCAGGCTTCTGGAGCTAGCCCGAGCTTTGGCTACAACCCCAAAACTCATCCTCCTCGATGAGGTCGTAGCCGGTCTAAACCCTGCCGAGGCTGATGAAGCCGTAAAGCTCATCGAACGCATAAAAGAGTATTTCGGTGTCACCGTGCTCTGGATCGAGCATGTTATGGCAGTACTGATGAAAGCTGCCAGTCGCGTCATCGTGCTACACTACGGTCAGAAAATCGCCGAGGGACCTCCCCAGGAGGTAGCCCAAAATCCTCAGGTAATCGAAGCGTATCTCGGGGAGGAAATCAATGTTTGAAATACAAAATCTCAATGTGTCCCATGGACTCATTCCTGTGCTTCACGATGTCAGTCTCAATATTAGCGAAGGCGAAATGGTCGCCCTGTTAGGCTCAAACGGCGCTGGCAAGACCACATTAGTCAATACCGTCTCAGGAATCTACAAGGCATCTTCCGGTAGTATCATATTCGAAGGGGAACACATCGAGAATAAACCACCTCACGAGATTGTCAAGCGCGGTATCATTCAAGTCCCCGAGGGAAGAAGGACACTTCCCTACCTTACCGTGGAGGAAAATCTCTTCCTCGGCGCTTATACCAACGAGGCATGGCGGAGAAAAAAGCAGTCCATTGAAATGGTATACACCCTGTTCCCGGTACTCAAAGAGAGACGAAAGGTGCTAGCCGGGAGCCTCAGCGGCGGCGAGCAGCAAATGCTGGTCATCGGCAGGGGTCTCATGGCACGCCCCAGACTGATGATGTTCGATGAGCCGTCGCTCGGTCTAGCCCCTAAACTGCTCTCGGAAGTCTATAGGACGCTGGCAAAACTCCGTGATGAAAAGATTACTATCCTGCTTTCAGAACAGAATGTCCGCCAGGCATTAGCTATAACCCACCGGGGATATGTACTTGAGAACGGTAGAATAATACTTAGCGGTGACAGTAAAGAACTGCTGAATAACGAACTGGTCAAGAAAGCTTATTTAGGGGTGTGATTATGGAAGACTATTTCCGCTTTACTCAGACCCTGTTCGACCCGTCCAGAGCAAAGGACAAGCCTGAGCCGCTCAAAGGCATCAGAGTGCTGGACTTCACCCACTTCATTTATGGACCTACCTGTACTGGCATACTGGCTAGATACGGTGCTGATGTAATAAAAATCGAAGAACCAGGCAGTGGTGACATGTTGAGACTGGGCGCTTGGTGGGGCAAATACTGGAAACATACCAACCCGCTGTCGCACTCCCTACACCACAACAAATATTTCGTCACCATAAACCTGAAGAAGCCCGAAGGTAAAGAGCTTGTCTACAAGCTCGCCGAGAAGGCTGATGTCGCTGTGGAAAACCTGGCTGCCGGCACCGCCGAAGCCTGGGGGGTAGGCTATACCCAGCTACGCGAGGTCAGACCCGATATCATCTACTTGAGCTGCTCCACATATGGTCAGTACGGTCCCTTGCGATTTTTCCCCGGCTGGGACCTTTTAGCCCAAGCTGCCGCCGGTACTATCACCATAACCGGATACCCGGGCACAGACAAATATTACAAGCTCCCGGACTACCTCGGTGACTTCTATCCCGGCACCCTGGGTGCCCTGGTAGTCCTCTTCGCCCTTTACTACCGGAAAAAGACAGGTAAGGGGCAATATATAGACCTCGCCCAGGTGGAGACCTTGACCCGATTGCTACCTCATTTCACCTACTTCAGCATAACCGGGCAGGACTGGGAACGCACCGGGAATGTTGACCCCTCCATGGCACCTGCCTTCATTCACAAGACTCGCGACAGCAAATTTGTCGCCATAGCAGCAGGCACAGATGAACAATTTAAAGCACTCTGCACAGCAATGGGACAGAATAACCTGGCAACAAAGTACCCCACAGAGCTGGAGAGACTGAAACCAGAAAATGCCCAGGAACTCAACAGGATTGCTCAGGAGTGGGTCAGCCAGAAAGACGCCGCTGAGATAGTTAACCTGGCGAAGCAGCATGGTTTCCCTGCGGCTGAGGTAGTAGACGACTACCAGATTACCCACGAGGAATGGCGCCAGGAAAGGGCAAGTGTTGAAACCTTCTATGACGAGATGTACCATGAATTCATTCTCCCCGGTCCTCAGGCTATCCTCAGCAAAAGCCCGAGTAAGGTGAAGTGGCTCTGCCGCCCTGTCGGCTACCACAACCGCTATATTCTAAAAGGGTGGCTGGGGCTGTCAGATGAGGAACTCCAGGAGCTAGAGAAAAAGAAGGTTATCGGGTACTGGGATGACAGACCGGGAGCTAAACCTCCGATATATTACGACATCGATACCGACCCGCTATTCAACTATCGGGGCAATGGAGGAGGTACAGCATGACGACAACTCAGCAACCCAAGGAACAAGTCCTCATCCGATACGGTGGCGTGGCTGCCGCCAAGCGGGAGCGTGAACAGCTCCTCGCCAGCATGATGAACCCTGAAGGCAAGCCGGAGGCACTGGAAGGCGTGGTGGTACTCGATGCTAGCTACGCCAACTTTGCCGGCATCATAGCTGCCAGCTTCTTCGCCGAGTTTGGCGCTGAGGTCATCAAAATCGAGCCTCCCGAGGGTGACCCGGCAAGAAAGATGACACCATTCGGCGTGACCGTGGACGGTGTTGGCATACCCTTCCTTATGGAAGCCAGGAACAAACGCTACTTCACCCTTGATCTGCGCACCCAAGAGGGACGAAAGGACCTCGTCAAGCTGGCAAAGAAAGCGGACATAATAATCGAGACCTTCCCTGCAGGGCAGATGGACTCCTGGGGCATTGGCTATAGACAACTGAGCCAGCTCAACCCGCGGTTGATTTACATCGCTATCACCCCATACGGTCAGTATGGCAAAAGAGCCGAGGAATTTGCCCGGATGCCCGATTCAGATATCACGGCACAAGCAGCGTCAGGTCTGGCTGCTATAGTCGGTGACCCGGAAAGTTCCACCGAACCTTACAACTGGCCCACCAGGACCGGTACCTGGATGGCATGGTATATGTCCGGCACACAAGCCGCTATGGGTGGTGCTTTAGCTTTACTGTTCCGGGAGCTTAGCGGTGAAGGACAGATGATAGATATCGCCACCGCGGACAGCTATGCAAATCTGGCACAGTATCCAGTCATCGCTGGCAACACCTGGCGCAAAGCCCGCCCTCGCCTGGGGCGCTACGACTTCTCCATGTGCCCTTACGGTATATTCAAGACTAAGGACGGCTTTGTAGCCATAGCCGCTGGACGGGACAACGATTTTAGAGCCCTGCTCAAAATCCTTAACTTATTTAAACGGGAGGTCGAGGAGGAATTCAAGACCATCTCCGACCGCATCACCGACAACCTGCCCCGTATCGACCAGCTCACTGAAATCCTCGAGAGCGCGACGACGAAACACACCTCGGATGAGCTGGTTACCAAGACGATTAATTACAGCCTCAAGACAGTGCGCTCCAAACTCAGTGGTGGCGGCATACCTTTCGTCATGAAGGTGGAAAGCCCGTCCACAGCCATGAAGAACCTGCACTGGTACGTCCGGAAATCGTTCCAGCAAGTCGATGACCCCAAATTGGGCAAGTTTGTCCTGCCGGTCAACTTCGCTAAAATGTCAGAAACACCGCCAAGAGTTAAGTGGGTCTCCTACGAAATCGGCAAGGACAACGATTATATCCGCCAGAAATACCTCTCAGAATAAGGGGGCGTTTCCCGGTGGCAAGAAAAACAACAAGGGGTTCTCAAATTGAGAGCCCCTTGTTTGGTTAACAAACCACCCTGCTACTTGGTATAGGTAAGCTCTACCGGCGGGACAGTAACCACACCTTTGCTGGTGAGCATGTCAAACGCCACCTTCACCACATAGTCAGCAGGAGGAGCAGACGCAGCCTCCCAAGCCTGGTCTATCACCGCCTGCAGCGCAGTATAGGACGGCTTCTTGGCACCAAGAAGTTTGTATACCGCCGTCGCACCCGCAGCAGCCGTAACAGGACTGGCACCAGGTGCTACATACTGGGGCACAAAAAGCCCCTCATACCAGGAGACAAAGAAAGGAAGATTCAAGTCAACTTTGCCTTTAGCCGGTACATATATCTCCGGTAAGCCCATCTTTTCATAGACCTTGGTAGCCCCTTCCTTGCCCTTGACCCATACCGAGTAGGTGAAAGAACCCAAGCCAACAGGTGCACTGTTGGGGTTGGTCACCGTAAACGAGACCTCACCAACATAGACCTCGCTCCCCTGCCAGAGGTCAGATATGTAGTTCAACTTCACAGCGCACGGCTCCTTCGCACTACCGGCACAACCCGCCAGTCCCACTATCCCTACAACTACCAGAGCCGCTGCCAGAATATAAATGTGCGCTTTTCTCATGCTATCCTCCTTAAACCTCATATTTACCCAACATCACTTCCAGCCAGCCTCTTTCCTTAACTGCGCCGGGGTCTTGTATTTCTCAGGCTGAGCATACTCGCCTTTGTAATCGGGTGGCGGTGTGCCATTGCCAGTGCCTAAAATAGCTACGTTGTCTGGACCCTGAAATTGACCAAAGACCGTCCATCTATCAACCCACTTCCTCTGCTCCCGCAACGGGTGGTCCTTCCTGGGGTTGTTGGGGTCAGCCAGAATGCCGGAGTGGAAAAATGGCGCCACTTTCGCTGAGCACTGTCCCGAAAGGCTGGAGATAACATAACCGCCGACCTTAGTATCCTGCCCATAATGCCGGTCTTTATCCGTAAGCACCATCTGCTCCATCACCGGGATAATCTTCTCGGGATCCAGGCTCTGTGCCTTGTTCACCACCTCCCACAAAAACCAGATGTCACCATAAGCTAGCTGTACATTACCCTGAATTGGCAAGCCCCGCCGCTTGACCTCTTTGACCCAAGGTATGTAGTCCGGACCGTAGGGTAGCTCAAACTCCACAAACGGTGTCACTACGCCTAGACATTTGCCGCCAGTGGCTTGCCAGAAGAAGTACCCCTGCGATGTACCACCGAAGAGGACTACTGGAATATCTCTTGCTGTAGACTCCGCCCACTGCTTGGTGAAAACATCGGTATCAGTAAACCAGCTGCTCACGAAGAAGATAACCTCGGCACCGCTGTTAGCAATAGCTTCCAGAATAGGTAGATAGCTCCCTGCCCTGGGACGGACCGGCTTGGAATATACCGTCTCTATACCATATTCCTTGGCATAGTCTTCCAGTTTGGGTAGCCCTTTATCGGGTAAGCCATTGCGCCATGCCAGCGTCCAGGAAAGGTCTTCCCACAACCAGGCTACTTTCTTCGCCTTGAGAACACCCTTGAAGAACTCGAAATATGTAGGGAACACCGAGCCACAATAAAAGCTGTCTTCAGGTACGTAATCACGGAACAAGAACTTATAAGTATCGTACTGCTCAACTACAGGCAAGGTGATCTCCCTGCCCATAGGCGCCTGAGCGATCATCAGGTGGGGCTGCTGCTTGTACAGGGCTGCCGACTTGGGCATGATCGCTAGGTTCATTTCGGTCCTGCCCTCTACATAGTACACCAGGGCTTTGTGACCCAGCACCATCCTGGTGGCAGCAGCCACTGCCAGCGAGGTCTCACCTTTGCTGTCCTCGGTGACAAACCTGATGGGTCTCCCCAGAAGCCCACCGGCAGCATTGACCTCGTCGATCGCCCACTTCATGGCATCCATGGAGGGCTTGATCGCCGAGGATGAGACCTGCCCGATGTAGCCGATGACCACCGGTTCCTTGCCCGCTGGCGCTGCCCCTCCCGGCGCACAACCAGTAACCACCAGCGCCAAGATGAGCACAGAACCAAGAAACGCAAAAATCACCCGCTTTATCATAAAAACACCTCCCGCTGCTTTTTGCCCTAGTATAACAATTTTTTCCCCCCTGTCAATAGCCTGTGCAGGTTTGTCGACCCGAAAATCTTTTACTGTAACACAGCATATTCACAGCCCCTGACAACAGGCTGGTCATGACCAATAGCCCCGATAAGTCTGGCAATTTTGCCCCGGCAAAGTTATAATAGGCACAGCAAAGACGAAAGGAGGCGGCGATGGCTGTGTATCTCATGCTCACCACCCTCACCGGCGAGGGACGAAGAAAAATGGAGGAGTACCCGGAGTGGCTTAAGGAGCTGAACAAGGAGGTCGAATACCTCGGGGTTAAGATAATCGCCCAGTACGGTCTTCTCGGACCCTACGATTTTGTCAATATCATCGAAGCACCAAGTGACGAGGTGGCAGCCAAGGTGGCAATACATCTCAGTGCCCGCGGTGGTCTTCAGACCCTGACTCTCACCGCTATACCACTGGACAGTCTTATCTCCACACTGAGGAAAAAACCAGAACCGTTATGAAACACTACCTTTTACTGGTTCGCGACACAGGCTGCGAACCTGACCTGTGAGGTCTCCCCCCGGATATACTTTGAAGACATCGCTTGAAAGGAGAAACTAAAGATGGTGCAACAGAAAAAGGTGCTACTGGATGTCAGTGACAAAATAGCCACCATAACACTTAATAGACCCGAAGTCAGAAACGCCATCGATGGTGAGGTGCTTCAAGGGCTAAAACGGGCACTGGAACAGGTATCCTCCGAGCCCGAGGCACGCGTGGTTATCGTCACCGGTGCCGGCGACCGTGCTTTCTCCTCCGGCTTGGACCTTAAAGCCGCAGCATCAGGGACAGGAATTACAGCCCAAGCCGCCACCCGCTCCGGGTTCGAAGCCCTTCAGATGGGTGGGCAAATCTACAGCACGATAGAAAACTTTCCCCTGCCGGTGATAGCCGCCATCAATGGCTACTGCCTGGGTATCGGTATGGAGTTAGCCCTGGCTTGCGATATAAGGCTGGCTTCAGAAAACGCTGTCTTCAGTCTACCAGAGGTACAGATGGGCACCATCCCGGACACCGGCGGCACCCAGCGCCTGACCAAAGTCGTCGGTCCTGGCAAAGCCAAGGAACTCATCCTTACCGGTCGCCGCATAGATGCCACAGAGGCTTTAAGGATAGGACTGGTAGAACATGTCTATCCCCAGGACAAGCTTATGGAAGAGACAAAAAAGCTAGCCCAGGAGATAATTTCCATCGCCCCACAACTTATTGAAGGGGCAAAAAGAGCCATAAACGTGGCGGTCTCTTATCCTCTGGAAATAGGTCTAAACTATGAAATAGCGACAGCCATCGCTACCCGCCAGGATATCAGACAGGGCTCAGCTTCCCTGTTGCAAAAGTCCAAGTCCTGAGAGTCTGCCCGTAACAACAACGGTATAATTCGGCTTTGGTCGCGAGACGAGAAATTACTCAAACTCTTCCCTTGACAGCGAGGTAAGCACGATAGCCGGAATGCCCAGAATCCATGATGGGAAGAAGGCAGCAATAGAAGCTGCCAGAGCAAGTCCCCAGTTTTTTCTCTGTAAGGCATGCACTCCACCGACGATCGCCAGAACGCCAAGGGCAACTAAAGGCACTGCCATTCCTATTAGCATAGGTGGTAACATCATGGGCATACGGGGCAAAGACCTCATCACCATACCACCAACAAGCATGATGCAGAACCACACTATGCCGACACTACCGCCAATTATGTCTAGAATGCCAGCCACGGTGGGCATCCACGTCCTCTTCATCTCGTCCTCCTCTCTCCATGTTATTCAGTAACAGACTTAACCGGCTTTGTTATCCAGAGGTAAATTAGCATAAACAAAGTCCACTGTCCAGCCTGTGAAATCACAACTTTAGCAGACAAGACTATTTGACTTGGGTTATTATTTGCTATTATCATTGTCTGCAGGTCTCAGGACTGGTTGCGCCAGCGTAGCTCAGTGGTAGAGCAGCGGTTTCGTAAACCGCCGGTCGTCGGTTCGAATCCGACCGCTGGCTCCATTTTAGTTTCGAGGTCCACAGATGAACAGACTTCTTTCAGGTAATGAGGCTCTGGCGCTGGGAGCCTATCACGCCGGCGTTAAGGTAGCAGCAGCTTACCCAGGCACTCCCAGCACCGAAATACTGGAGACTCTGGCAAGCTTCAAAGACATCCATGCCGAGTGGTCCACCAACGAAAAGGTGGCTCTAGAGGTAGCTCTGGGAGCATCCTACACTGGAGTTAGGGCGATAGCTTCGATGAAGCAGGTTGGCTTGAATGTCGCCAGCGACCCCTTTATGGCAGCAGCTACCACAGGAATCGTTGGCGGACTGCTAATAGTTTCAGCCGATGACCCAGGCATACACAGCTCCCAAAACGAACAGGACAACCGCCACTACGCTCGAATGGCTAAGGTACCCATGCTGGAGCCATGTGACAGCCAGGAGGCATACGACTTTGTCGCCCTGGCTTTCGACCTAAGTGAAGAATTTGATACGCCGGTGCTGGTACGTACCACCACTCGCATTTCCCATTCCAAATCAGTGGTGCACATTAGCCGCACCCGCGTTGAGCCCAAGCCAGCCAGCTTCACACACAACACAGCAAAATTCGTTATGTTGCCCGTAAATGCCCGGTCGAGGCGCCCACTCATAGAGGAGCGATTAGTCAGACTGAAAGCCTATACCGAAACATTCCCTTACAACATGGTATCCTGGGGTAGTAACCGCCTGGGTATAATAAGCAGCGGCGTAGCCTATCAATACGCTAGAGAGGTCTTCCCCGATGCCTCCTTTCTCAAACTGGGCATGACTTACCCGCTTCCTGAAAAGCTCATCCGTCAATTTGCTTCCAAAGTAGAAAAACTGATAGTCATTGAGGAACTGGACCCTTTTCTGCAAGAAAACATTGCCGCATTGGGGATAAGGGTCCAGGGTAAGGAGTTCGTCCCGAGGTTCGGTGAGCTTAATCCGGACCTGGTTAAAAAAGCCGCTTATCAGGCAGGCTGGCTAGAACCGACCGCTGCTGAATCTAAAAAAATAGAACTCCCTCCCGAGTTGCCACCACGCCCACCAGTGCTCTGCCCCGGTTGTCCTCATACCGGCATATTCTTCGTCCTCAATACAATAGGGCAACGCTCAAAACTGCTTAATGACCAGGGTAAGTCCGGGAAAGAGGGCAATCTGATAATCACCGGCGATATCGGCTGCTACACTTTAGCAACCTACCCACCGCTCCAGGCTATGGACACTACAGCATGTATGGGTGCCGGCATCGGTCAGGCACTGGGCATGGAAAAAGCTGGCGTAAATGCCAATATGGTGGCAGTCATCGGCGATTCTACCTTCATACACTCAGGTATCACCGGCTTGGTAAATGCCGTCTACAATCAGAGCAAAGGCACCATCATCATCCTCGACAATGGCACTACAGCCATGACAGGGCATCAAGACCATCCCGGCACCGGCATCTCGGCACAAGGCGAAAGAACAAAAGCGGTGGACCTGGAACATCTAGCCCACGGCATAGGCGTGGAAGATGTCGCGGTGGTCAATGCTTTCGATGTCAGGGCACTGAGAGATGCCGTCCGAAAAGCCATAAGTAGCCCTGTGCTTTCGGTGATCATCGTCCGGGGTGCATGTTCAGTTCAGCTTAGAACACGCTCCGGGCAAAGAGCCATCGACATGGAGAAATGCGATAAATGCGGAGTTTGCCTTAAATTAGGTTGCCCGGCGATACAAAAGCTAGACGAAAACCTGTACATCGATTTCACACTGTGCGCCGGGAATGCTTGCACTTTGTGCGAACAGCTCTGCCCTAAAAAAGCCATAGCTCCGATTGCGCCATAAGTCAATGGGGGAAAACATGAAGAAAAAATACGACTTGATCATGGTAGGCATTGGTGGACAGGGAATCGTGCTTGCCAGTGATATTCTGGGCGAAGTGGCGATGACTGCCGGCTATGATATAAAAAAGACAGACACCTTAGGCATGGCACAGCGTGGCGGTAGTGTGATTAGCAACATCCGTATAGCTGAACACGTCTGGTCTCCTTTGGTCATGCAAGGTACCGCCGACTTCCTTATCGCCTTCGAAAAATTGGAGGCATTGCGCTGGAGTCCTTACTTACGCCCCAACGGCACTGTAATCGTCAATAATCAGGTAACACCACCGCTTTCGGTCAGTCTGGGAGTAAATCGCTATCCTGACGACCAAGAAATTTACAGAACCATCCGTCAGGTGACTGACCATATCTATACCGTCCAGGGAAGCCAGAGCGTAATAGGACTGGGTGATATTAGAACACTTAATATGTTTATGCTCGGTTGCATCTCACACTTTCTACCAATAGAAATCAAAGTCTGGGAGGAATGCATCAGACAACGGCTCCCAGCGAAGATACTGGAGATAAACCTGACCGCCTTCAACAAAGGCAGGGAGGAGATATCTTATGTCAATATCTGACAATGTCCGTGCCCGGATGCAAGAAGGCTCCTGGATTCGAAGGATGTTCGAGGAGGGTGCAGAGCTTAAAAAACGCTACGGAGAGGACAGGGTCTTTGACCTGTCGCTGGGAAACCCGGTCACGGAGCCACCTCCCGAATTCCACGAAGAATTGAAAAGACTTGTGGAAAACCCGATCCCGGGCATGCACCGCTACATGGAAAACGCAGGCTATCTCGAGACCAGAGCATCCGTTGCTCAGCAGCTATCCCGGGACACGGGGATTAACTTTGCCCCAGAGCATATAGTCATGACCTGCGGTGCCGCAGGAGGACTAAATGTGGTACTGAAAACACTGCTCAACCCAGGCGAAGAGGTGATCATCTTCGCCCCTTACTTCGCAGAATTTCTTAACTACGTCGACAACCACGGCGGCATAGCAAAGGTACTGCCCACTGATGAGAATTTTCTCCCGCAGCTCGATATTTTAGACCAGGCAATCGGTTCTAAAACCAAAGCAGTATTGATTAACTCGCCTAATAACCCAACAGGCGTTGTTTACCCTGAAAATCTAGTCCGACAACTCGGTGAACTGCTGAAAGCGAAGGAGGCTGAGTTCAAGAAGGCACTTTATCTCATTAGCGACGAAGCCTACCGTAAAATCGTCTACGATGGGCTAAAGTGCCCATCGGTATACCATTACCACCACAATAGTATAGCGGTCACCTCGCACTCTAAAGACCTGGCGCTTCCCGGCGAACGTATTGGTTACATCGCTGTGCACCCCGACTGCTATACAAAGGATGAACTTATAGCCGGGCTGATTTTCAGCAACCGCATACTCGGGTTCGTAAATGCTCCAGCACTGATGCAACATGCCGTACGCCGGTTACAAAATGTTACTGTCTCGGTGGCTGACTATCAAAGGAAACGCGATTTCCTTTATTCCAACCTTGTGGAAATGGGTTTCTCAGTGGTAAGACCTCAGGGCGCTTTTTACATGTTTCCCAAATCACCCACCGAGGATGAACTCATCTTTATCAACGAGCTAAAAAATCACAACATCCTGGTAGTACCCGGGCGAGGCTTCGGTACAGCAGGATATTTCCGCATTTCTTATTGTGTCGAAGACAAAGTCCTCGAAGGTGCTATGAAGAGCTTTAAAAAGGTAACTAAAAAGTATAGGCTGACCACAAGCCGCTAACGGAGGGGCAGGAAATGCAACCGGAAGAAGCACAATTGTCCATTGTAGAAACTCTCAAGGCAAAAGCAGACAACGAGCCCGTAGCCAGATTTCTCGGGACGGAACTTAAAGAGCTATCGACTGGTTACGCAAAAATAACCATGAAAATGAAGCCGGAATATCTGAATTTCAATGGTGTCATCTTCGGCGGCATAATTATGTCCCTGGCAGACCAGGCATTTGCCTATGCTACCAATTCTGTCTTCACTCCCAATGTTGCCTCACAGTTCAACATCCACTTTGTAGCCAGCGCTGGGACTGAGGATGAGCTTATAGCTGAATGTCGTGTAGTAAAAGCCGGCAAACGCGTTTGCATCTCAGAGATGACAGTGACCAACCAGAATGGTAAACTTATAGCTAAAGCGTCAGGGACTACAATTCCGCTATCCTGAGTCACCAACGCAACACTCCTTAGTGAACCCGGAATAAAATTATGCATTGTTTTAACCTATTGAGGAGATAGATACATGTTCCATAAGGTGCTGGTCGCCAACCGTGGCGAAATAGCGGTAAGAATAATACGGACATGCAAAGAGATGGGCATCCGTACTGTGGCAATATACTCAGATGCAGATGTCAACGCCCTCCATGTGAAACTGGCTGATGAGGCTTACCCCATCGGTCCCGCCGAAGCCATTCACAGCTACCTTGATATGAAGAAAATACTCGAGGTCGCCAAGCGCAGCGGCGTCGATGCCCTTCACCCGGGCTACGGCTTTCTGGCTGAAAACCCGGACTTCGCCGAGATGTGCGAAAAACTGGACATCGTCTTCATCGGTCCACCCAGCGAGAGCATGTACAAAGTCAAACCGAAGCACAGGGCACGGCAACTGATGAGGCTGCTGAACATCCCGCCTGTGCCCGGTTCCGAGGAGCCTTTACATACCTCAGATGAGAAAACTCTGGCGCAGGCTGAGGAGATAGCCAAAGATATCGGCTATCCAGTAATAGTCAAGCCTTCCGGCGGTGGGGGCGGCATCGGTATGAGCGTAGCCCACAACAAGGATGAACTGAGAGATGCTATAAAGTCGGTGGCAGAGAAAGGGAAAAAGGTATTCGGCGTTTCCGGGTTCTATGTGGAGAAATTCTTCTCCGGGGTGAAACACATCGAGGTGCAAATCCTCGCCGATAAGCATGGTCATGTCATTCACCTCGGTGAAAGGGACTGCTCAGTACAACGGAGATTCCAGAAATTGGTCGAGGAGACGCCATGTCCTATTCTGTCACCCCATCTCCGCATGAAAATGTACGTTGCTGCTTTAGATGTCGCCGTCGCCCTGGAGTACGTTAATGCCCTTACAGTTGAATTCCTTTATGTACCAACTACTCAGCAATTCTACTTCAACGAGGTCAACTCCCGCCTTCAGGTAGAACACTGTATCACCGAGCTTGCCCTCGGGATAGATATAGTAAGAGAACAGATAAACATCGCCGCAGGAGAACCTCTGAGCATAAGCCAGGACGACGTCGTCTTCCAGGTCTGCGCCCTGGAATGCCGTATAACTGCCGAGGACCCGGTTCGCAATTTCTTCCCCTGCCCTGGTACAATTGCTGCGCTCAGACTGCCCCATGGTCACGGGCTGAGAATAGATGAAGGGATTTACGAGGGCTATGAAATCCCGCCTTATTATGACTCCCTGCTGCTAAAACTTATGGCACGAGGTAAGACCAGAGAGGAAGCCATAGCCCGAATGAAGCGCGGGCTTAGTGAACTGAAAATCGAAGGCGTAAAAACCACAGTCCCCTTCTATGAAGTAGTACTCGATGACCCGGTCTTTAAGTCCGGCGAGTATACAACCGACTTTGTTACCAAACGGAACATAGTGCAGAAGGTTAAAGAACGGGCTAGAATCCTGCACAAGTTAGACGACACAGAAGGACAAAAGGTGTGACGCCGTTCAGATAGAAAAGTGACACACCGCACATGGCAGAATGGGAAAGGCACTGGCTGCTTTATCTTGCCCCTTCGAGAGAGGTTAGGTGAGGAAGCAGTCCTCTCTCCCCTCGCGGGAGAGAGTTAGAGTGAGGGGGACTGCTGTGAGTTTCACCCTCACCTTAGTCCTCTCCCGTCAAGGGAGAGGAGAGAGGGAGGTCCCCCAAAGACCAGAGCCTTCTCCACCCCAGGAAGAAGTCCCTCCCCCGCGGAAGATAAGAAAAGTCCCTCCCCCTCTGCGGGAGACAGAAAAAATCCCTCTCCCCTCGCGGGAGAGGTTAGGTGAGGGGGCAGTCCTCTCCCCTTGTGTGAGAAAGCCACGCGTACCCTCCAATGATGGTAGGCTCATTAGTCTCCCTCTCTGCTCGCGGGAGAGAGCCACCTTTTTTATCCCTCTCCCCTTGCGGGAGAGGCTAGGTGAGGGCAATCTACTGGACACCGCACAACAAGGTATTGACAGGACCTGACCGTCGTGATACCATTTAGACTCGTAGGTCGAGATGATGAGGAAAAAGGTAACAGCATTCTTCTTTTTCGGCTTCTTCTTTAGCCCCTCAGGAACAAGTCCCGGGAGGGTTACAATTTAACAGCCCCCGCAGCGAATAACCAAAAGCCTCCCGGGAAGGGAGGCTTTAAGTTTTCAGATAAGGCTGGAAGATGTGACCAACAATAGGATAAGCAGACTAGAGACCGCTGAGACGATACCTCAGCTCATCTGGAGAAACTGCCAGAAATGGACAGACAAGCCAGCGGTATGTGTCAAGCGTCGCGGTATCTGGCAGAGCTATAGCTGGCAGGAATACTATGAGAAGGTCAAGTATTTCTCCCTCGGTCTGATAAGCCTCGGCTTCGAACCTGGCGACGTTATCTGTATCATCGGTGACAACGAACCAGAATGGTTCTGGGCAGAATTTGCTGCTCAGGCTGCAGGCGGTCTAGCCACGGGAATGTTTGTCGACTCCATCCCCGCAGAAGTAAAGTACATTGCTTCCCACTCCGGCTCCAAATTTGCTGTAGTCAATGACCAGGAACAGACTGATAAATTTCTGGAGATAAAAAGCGATCTGCCACTGCTCAAAAAAATAATTTACTGGGACCCGAAGGGGCTGAAGAACTATGACGAACCCATCCTTACCAGCTTCGACAAGGTGCTGGGGATGGGTAAAGAGTATGAGAAAAGCCATCCAGGGCTGTTCGAAGAAAATGTTAAGAAAGGCAAAGGCGATGATAAAGCCTTCATCTATTACACTTCAGGGACCACCGGACTACCCAAAGGTGCTGTGCTCACCCACAAAGCCTTGATCAATACCGCCAGAGCATTTCTGAGCCGCTTCCCACTAAATGAGAACGATAACCTGGTATCCAATTTCCCCCCAGCATGGGTCGGCGATAGTTTCTTCGCCACCATCCCCCACTTACTCACTGGCGCCAGGCTCAACTTTCCTGAAGAACCTGAAACTGTGGCTGAAGACACGAGGGAGGTAGGACCGGACTTCGTAATCTATGGACCACGACAGTGGGAGAGTCTGGTAAGCAGCGTCCAGGTGAAAATGGCAGACGCTGGAGCACTCAAACGCGTTATTTACAACCTGTTTATGCCCGTAGGCTATAAGATCGCAGACATGAATTTCAGGAATGAAAAGCCTGACCTTTTCTGGCGAACACTGCATTCCATTGCTCATGCTGTCCTTTTCCGTCCGCTTAAGGACAAGCTGGGGCTGAGCAATGCCAGATTTGCCGTGACCGGTAGTTCGGTGCTGAGCCTTGACAGCTTCCGTTTCATTCATGCCCTCGGTGTGGAACTGAGACAAAACTATGCCAGCACCGAGGCTGGCTTCATCTCCTGCCACAGCAAAGGCGAAATCGATTTCCAGAGCGTTGGGCGCCCGGCACCGGGAGTGGAGGTAAGGATAACTGACGAAGGAGAACTGCTGGTCAGAAGCGAATGCGTGTTCACCGGCTACCATAAGGACCCCGAAAAGACTGCAGCCGTTCTAAGCAATGGCTGGTGCCGCACCGGAGACGCGGTGCATATCAACGAGGAGGGACATCTCATCTTCCTCGACAGGCTGGAGCATATGGGAGAGCTCGCTTCGGGCGTGAGATACGCACCCCAGTACATCGAAGGCAGGCTCAGGTTTAGCCCCTACATAAAGGACGCTATGGTCGTCGGTGGTAAGGATAAAGAGTACGTCTGTGCCATCATTAACATCGATTTCGCTATGGTAGGTAAATGGGCAGAACACCATAGAATACCATATACCACCTTTGTTGACCTTTCCCAAAAAAAGGAGGTCGCTGAGCTTATTCAACAAGACCTCATCCGTGTCAACAACTACCTGCCTGAAGGTGCCAGGGTAAAGAAATTCGTGTTGCTACACAAAGAGTTCGACCCTGACGAAGCCGAGCTAACCCGTACTAGAAAGCTACGCAGAGAGTTCATGGAACAAAGGTACAAAGAGCTTATCGACGCCATGTATAACGGTGCTGACAGCGTCACTGTACAGGCTTCGGTAACTTACCGCGACGGCAGAAAAGGCATTGTGAGCACATCAGTGCAAATAAGGAGTTTATGACATGGCAGAACTGCTCCAGTATACAATCACCGGCATAGCCGTAGGAATGGTCTATGCACTGATCGCCCTGGGCTTTGCCCTCATCTGGAAGTCAAGCAGCGTAGCCAACCTGGCGCTGGGACAGTTAGTCCTGATTTCATCGTGGTTCACCTACGCCATGCTCGTCCAGGCTAAGTTCCCCTACTGGCTCGGCTTTCCCCTGACAGTCCTGTTCGCCATTTTCCTCGGCTGGCTGATAGAGCGCCTCACTCTCCGCCCTTTAATCGCACAGCCCATACTCTCTCTGATAACCGTGACCCTGGGCGTAGCGTACTTCCTGGAGGGGATAGTAACCTTCGTCTGGCCCATGAGTGTAGCTGCGCTGCCGCGCCTTTTCCCTCAGGAACCAGTCCACCTTGGTCCAGCAGTGGTCTCGCAGGAATATATCTGGGCAGCAGTCACTTCACTAGCCCTGTTCGGCTTGCTATCGCTGTTCTTTAAATACCATAAGATGGGCATCGCCATGAGAGCCACCGCCGACGACCAGCTTGCCATCCAGGCTTGTGGCGTACCGGTGACCAGCGTCTTCTCCACATCGTGGATGTTCGCCTGTGTGGTCGCTGCCATCGGCGGCGTCCTCATCTCCTGTATCGGTGGCATCACCTACGGTCTCGTGGAGACAGGTCTAAAATCGTTCTCTGTGGTAATCCTGGGCGGGCTGGACTCATTTGTTGGTTGCATTGTTGCCGGTCCTATCATCGGGCTCTGTGAAAACCTCGGCGGCGGTTACTTAACGCCGCTCATCGGACCGGGAATAAAAGACATAATCCCGTTCATCATTATTATCATCGTTATGGTATTTAGACCATATGGACTGTTTGGTGAAGAACGGATAGAGAGGATATAGTATGGACCTACCCTGCGGTACCCGGAACTTCGACTACGCCAGTGACATGGCGGTCCTGCGGACCAGGACGCACTGGCTGCTCTTCTTCCTGCTTCTCATTCTGGTATTCACTGCTCCTTTATACTGGAGCAATTACTGGCTCAGCGTCGCCAATCTTATCGGCATCACCATAATTGCCATCACCGGCTTAAATATACTTATCGGTTACTGCGGGCAGCTCTCCATCGGGCATGCCGGCTTCATGGCTGCCGGTGCCTACACCACAGCAGTCCTCACCGGCAAGCTTGGCTTGCCCTTTATAGCGAGCCTCCTTTGCTCCGGACTCAGCGCCGGGCTTATCGGCATCGTCTTCGGTCTCCCTTCAGTGCGGGTCAAGGGCTTCTATCTGGCTATCACCACCATAGCCGCTCAGTTCATCATCATCTGGGTCATCAACCACTGGACAAGTGTCACTGGAGGCTTCGTTGGCATCAAGGTCCCGCCTGCCACTATCGCCGGTTTCTCCTTCAACAGTGAACCCAGACAGTTCTACCTTATAATGGCTATAACCGCTATCACCATATTCTTTGCCAAAAATCTAGCTAGAGGCAGGGTGGGCAGAGCCTTCATTGCCGTGAGGGATAACGACTTAGCTGCCGAGGTCATGGGCATCAACCTCACTTATCACAAACTCCTCGCCTTCTTCATTGGCTGCTTCCTCGCCGGCATAGCCGGAGCCTTATTTGCCCACTGGTCACGCTTTCTAAACGCGGAAAACTTCACCCTTGCCGATTCCATCCTCTACATCGGCATGGTCATCATCGGTGGTCTGGGCACTACCATCGGTCCTATCCTAGGGGCTGTCCTCATCAGGCTGCTGCAACAGGGAATAATGTACATCAGCCCTGTCCTTGAGGGTGCTTTCCCCGCACTCCCCGCAGGCTTCACCACAGGGCTCGGACCCATGGTCTTCGGTCTGGTGATAATTTTATTCCTGATACTCGAGCCACGCGGTATCGCGCACCGCTGGGCACTGTTCAAAGCCGCCTACCGCCTGTGGCCCTTCTCATATTAACAGTGAAGGAGGTGAAACAGGGAAATGTAACTTGTCATATGGATTGAAAGGCAGGATGAATTAACAAGACTTGAGAAGGAGGTGTTGGTAATAATAGCGATGAAGAAACTATGTTTGATAAGCACAATTGTATGTCTGGCATTGCTTATAATCGCAATGCCACTTGCCGGCTGTGCCCCCAAACCGGAAGCACAGCCGACCAAGGTACTTAAGGTGGGTATGATGACTCCCACCACTGGCGCGGCTGCGGAAAAGGGCAGGGTAATGGGACATGCCAACCTCGATGCTATTCAGTACATCAATACTGAATTGGGTGGCATTTCCGGACACCCGGTAGAAGTCCTCTGGCTGGACAGCGCTTACGATGCTGCCAAGGTGGTCACCATAGTCAAAAGGTTTATGGATGAAGGCTGTCTTCTCTTCACCACCGCCTCCTCCAAAGAGATGTCCGCCGCCATGGAGATAGCCAATGAAGTTGGCTTTCCCGGCATCGCCTGCTTCAGTTCACCTGTGCTTTACCGCCCGCCAAAGCATATCTACGGTCAGACCCCCGACTACGGCGATGATGCCCTCGCCTTCGCCAACTTCTACCTGAAGAACATCTGGAAGGGAAAGAGTGGAAAGCCCAAGTTTGCCCTTCACCTGCTCAACAACCCCACAGGATATGGCGCCAGGGATGCCTTTAGAGCCAAGGCTGACGAGATGGGTATTGAGATCGTTTCTATTGATGAACATGCCGCCACCACGACCTCTGAAATAGAGTCGCTAACGCGCATCAAGGCAAAAAAGCCTGATGTACTGTTCATCTCCAGCACACCAGCCCCCACCGCAGTTATCATCAAAAACGCCTACGAACTCGGCATGTACCCCGGCGTCACCATCGGCTGTGCCCACGCCAGCTTCACTAAAGCCCTTATCGACATCGCCGGACCAAAAATCGTCGAAGGTGTCTATGGTACCTTTCCCACAGTGCTCTGGGGTGAAGATGTGCCTGGCATGGCAAAGATGACCGAATATTGTAAGAAACTGCACCCGGAGGACTACGGCAATATGGACTATATAACCTCCTGGGCGCAGAGCCTCATCGTCGCCGAAATACTCAGACTGGCAGTTAAGAACGCCGGCTACGACGCCCTGGCTAAGGGCGATGCCAAGTCGTGGCAAATAGTGGAGACCCAGGGCTTCCACAAGCTTAAGAACTACGATGTGGAAGGACTTCAAGGTCCGGTGAGCTACACGCCCGGAGACAACCGACTCACCAAATACAACCGTATCTACCAGATAGTCAACGGAGAGATAGCTAGCCCGAGCAAATGGATGGAGGCGCCACTGGTAGAATACGAAAAGTACGAATGGTTCGGTAAATAAGAAGCAGGGGAGCCTCTGCCCTTGCAGAGGCTCCCCTTAACACTAGAGACGAATATGCTCAGGTTAAATAATATAGAGGTCACTTATCTGAATGTAATAAAGGTGCTCCACGGTGTCTCTCTCACTGTAGAGGACTGCTCCGTGGTAGCACTTCTCGGCGCCAATGGAGCGGGTAAGACTACTACACTGAAAGCGGTCTCCGGACTGCTCCGTGCTGAAGAAGGCGAAGTGGTAGATGGCTCCATCGAATGGAATGGCGAACGAATAGAGAAAAAGAGCGCCATAGAAATAGGTAAGCTGGGCATCGTCCAGGCATTGGAAGGAAGGCGCGTCTTCGGTCACCTCACCGCCGAGGAAAACCTGCTGGTGGGCGCTTACAACCGCAAAGACCGCCATGCCATCAGGGAAGACCTGGATATGGTCTATAACTACTTCCCGAGGCTAAAACAGCTCCGCCGCCACATCGCCGGCTACCTCTCCGGCGGTGAGCAACAGATGCTGGTTATCGGCAGAGCGATGATGTCAGCCCCGAAGCTGATGATGCTCGACGAGCCCTCTCTAGGACTGGCACCAATACTGGTCAGTGAAATTTACGACATCATCAAGCGCTTTAACGAGGAAAGAAAGACCTCTATTCTGCTCGTGGAACAGAATGTCAGGATCGCCCTGAGCATCGCACATTACGGTTATGTAATGGAGAACGGGCGCGTCGTCCTCGATGGCACCGCTGACTTTTTGAGAAATAACGAGGACGTGAAAGAGTTCTACATGGGGCTTTCAGCCCTGGGTACCAAGAAAAGCTACCGGATGGTCAAGCACTACAAAAGACGCAAACGCTGGCTATAGGACCCAAAGCTAGTCTTCTTTCCCCAGATAAGCAGAGATAACATGGGGGTCAACCCTTACTTCCTCAGGCGTCCCCTCAGCAATCTTGCGCCCGAAATCAAGCACGATAATCCTGTCCGCCAGGTCCATCACCACACCCATATCATGCTCCACCAGCACAATGCACTTCACCCCGTCTCTCAACACCGGGGTCTCAGGATAAGACTCGCCCTGACCTTCAAAAATGTCGACGATAAACCTGGCGATGTCCTCCTTCTCCTCGGTATTCATCCCCGCCATCGGCTCGTCGAGAAGCAACACCTTCGGCTCCAGCGCCAGCGCTCTCCCCAGCTCCACCCGCTTCCTCATCCCGTAAGGCAGCGTGCCCACTACCTTCTTCCTCACCGGCTCTATTTCCAGAAAGTCGATGATGTCCTCCACCGCCTTGCGGTGCTCGATCTCCTCTTTATGCGCCCAGCCGAAGTACAGAGAGCTGCTGAGCACATTTTGCTTCATCAGCACATGCCTGGCAGCCATCAGGTTGTCCAGTGTGGACAAGCCGGTGAATAGCTCGATATTCTGAAAAGTCCGCGCAATGCCCAGTCGGGCTATTCTGTCAGGTCGCATGCGCGTTATCCTCTTCCCCTCAAAATATATCTCGCCCTCCTGCGGCTTATAAAACCCATTTATACAGTTAAGGACACACGTCTTGCCGGCACCGTTGGGACCGATGATAGCCAGTATCTCACCCTCCCGTACCTCCAGGCTCAGATTGATAAGCGCCCTCACCCCACCGAAGGAAAGGGATATGTTCTCAATCCTCAACTTTATGTCTGTGCCAACGCCTGCAGAGCCCTCTGTAGGTTCTACCTTGGTAGTATCCAATCTCCTCCTCGTCCGGACGAACTCATGCTATCACGCAAAGTCCTACTATTATAGTCACCACCAGCGGCACAATTCAAATTGCTTTTCCCGATGATTTCACCTACAATATGTGGCAGATAAGATAGTACACCACCGGGCTACTATAGTGAGCAAGTTCATAGACAGACTGCAAGATACCTTCCGCGGTTCAACCCCACCCATCGGTTTCAGAAAGGTCTCTGAAATAGAGAGCCCACCATTGTTGATAGCAGTCAGTCTAACTGACTTGAGCCACAAAGAGCTAAAACAAATACCCGCAGCGGATATTAACGCCGCTGTGCTGAATGCACGGGGGCTGGAGACCGCTACCTTCGAGCAATTGGACAGGTCATTCAGTAACACCCCAATCGGGCTGTTGATAGGCGATGATAGTGATGAGACCGATATCGCCCAATTTATCAACCGCGGCTGTGACTTCATAATCTTTGACCTCAAAGCCCCGTTCGAGGCTGTAAACAGAGAAAAAACGGGCAAAATAGTCCGTGTAGAGCCCTCGCTAGAGCCCGGACTCATCAGGAGCCTGAATGACCTCCCGGTCGATGCAGTGCTTATCAGCGAAGTGGAGCCCACCCTTACCGTTGAGCACCTCCTCATCTGCTACCGCTTCGCCGGGCTGCTTAACAAGCCGCTACTGCTGGCAATCAAAGCCCCGCTGACAGTAGAAGGACTTGACAGCCTGCGCCAGGCTGGCATCAACGGGCTGTTTCTCGACCGCGGCTTCCCTCCGGGAGCAATTGCTGAACTTAAGAAAGCAATAGACAGTCTGCCTAAGACGCCCCGAAAGAGGACCTCCGCCGTTCCCTTGCTGCCCCGTCCCACCACCGGGGCACAGCCAGAAATAGCGGAAGAGGAAGAGGAGGAGGAAGACTGACCAGCAGGTCATGACTGAAAGCTTCGGTTTGTTCTTGCTCTCCGCTGCAGGGATCTCCCTTTCCGGTGTCATGCTGCCCGGTCCCCTCACCGCAGCTACGATAGCAAAGGGCTATCATAACGGCAATGCCGGCATCTTTATTGCACTGGGGCACGGCGTGGTGGAAATCCCGCTTATGGCTCTCATCTACTTGGGCTTTGCCCGCTTCTTCACCTACCCCGAAGCCAAAATAGCTATCGGGCTGGCAGGCGGCTTGATGCTCATTTTTATGGGGGCTATGGTGGTGCGTAACCTCACCAGGTCCCAGAATACCGCTCTCGATTTACCTTATAACTCGCTGGTCACCGGGATAGTGATGACCGGTGCCAACCCATACTTTTTTATCTGGTGGGCAACCATCGGCATCGCGCTCATCGCCACCGCGGCTGGCTTTGGTATCCTGGGGCTGGCAATCTTCGCCGTGGTGCACTGGTCCTGCGACCTTCTCTGGGAACAGTTCATCTCCACAGTTGTATTCCGGACAAAACGCTTGTGGACACGCAAGGTGGAGATTATTGTTTTCAGTATCTGCGCCCTGGTGTTAATCGGCTTCGGTATCTGGTTCTGTGTTTCTGTATTCGCCTGAAAGCCTTACCCCCCACACAACCCCTGCATCGCCTGGAAGTACTTGCCCTCAGTCTTTATCGCCGGCGCCACTATCATCCTGACTTTATGCATGTCCTTAATGGTAAGTGCCCCGCAAACCCCCATGCAAGTGCGTAGCGCGCCGACGAGGTTCTCCGTACCATCGGTCACCGAAGTGGGACCGAAGAGAAGCCTCTTCAGCGGACCGCGGACCCCAGCCTTAACTCGCGTCCCTCTGGGTAATGTGGGGTGTGAATGTGCCATGCCCCAGTGATAGCCCTTGCCCGGCGCTTCTTCAGCCTGTGCCATCACCGAACCCAGCATCACAGCATCGGCACCGGAAGCAAAAGCCTTGCATACGTCAGCCCCGGTACGCATACCGCCATCGGTGATCACCGCTACATATTTGCCGGACTCCTTGAAATACGTCTCCCGTGCCGCAGCGCAGTCTATAGTAGCCGTGACCTGCGGTACTCCCACCCCCAGCACTTCCCGCGTGGTGCAAGCCGCTCCGGGACCGACACCCACAAGAATGCCATCGATCCCGGTCCGCATAAGTTCCAAAGCGGCACTGTACGTGACACAGTTCCCCACTATTACCGGCATTTTCACCATCTCGCACAGCTCGGAAAATATCAAGCCCCGATAGCTTTTAGAAATATGTCGTGCCGTGGTGACGGTTGATTGCACCACAAGAATGTCAGCTCCAGCCTCCTTAGCCAGCGGTGCCAGCCGCTTGGTGTTGGCTGGTATCACCGAAACAGCGCAGGTCGCCCCGGCTCTCTTAATCGCCTGGACCCGCTCACCGACCAGTTTTTCCTTTATCGGCTCGGAATACACCCTTTGTAGCAGCGGCGTTACCTCAGCGTCGGTAGCCTGCACAATCTGAGCCAGCACCTCCTCTGGCTTCTCATACCTCGTTTGCACTCCGTCCAGGTTCAAGACAGCAAGCCCGCCGAGATTGTGCAGCAGGACAGCAAAATTCGTATCCACAACGGCATCCATCGCCGCCGCCAGTATCGGTATAGAAAAGGTAAAGTTGCCGATCTTAAAATCTATGTTCGTCTGGTCAGGATTTATCGTCACATCGCCCGGGACGATGGCGACCTCGTCAAAACCGTAAGCCCGTTCTAATTCCTTAAATTTAGGAGCAGCCACAGAACACCTCCCCGATTATTAGTCGAGACTATAACAAAGGTCAGCCTGCAAAGTCAAGGGTACCGGAAATAAAATTCACCACACACCAATATATGGTCTCGGTCAGATAAACGGCTGACACTCGGGACATATCTACCTTCTTATCCCTCTCCCCTCGCGGGAGAGGTTAGGTGAGGGGGACCATCCTCTCTCTTCCCCTCGCGGGAGAAAGTTAGAATGAGAGATCACCCTCACCTTAGTCCTCTCCCATCAAGGGAGAGGAAAAAGAAAATCCCTCTCCACTTGCGGGAGAGAACTACCTTCTATCCCTCTCCCCTGGCGGGAGAGGTTAGGTGAGGGGGAAATCCCCCAAACAATTAAGCACCTGCGTCACTAGCCTGCCTGACGAGTACGGCAATTTGACCCCACCCCGAGTCCCTGTTAGAATACAGTCCTCAAAACCACAGCAAAGGGGGTAACATGGCAGTAGTTGAAGTCCAGAAAGAAGGCAGAACCGCTATCATCACCATTAACCGTCCGGAGGCGATGAATGCACTCAACGCCGAAGTGCGTCAGGGTTTGAACCAAGCTTTCATCGAGTTCCGCGACAACCCTGACCTCTGGGTAGCTATCCTGACAGGCGCCGGCGATAGGGCTTTCTCAGCTGGCGCAGACATCAAAGAATTCCGCCCTGGACCGGTAGCTGGTGCCATCGGCGAGACTGTGCGACCGGACCAGATATGGAAGCCCTTCATCGCCGCCATCAATGGTTACGCTCTTGGCGGAGGTCTGGAGCTGGCGCTGGAATGCGATCTGAGGATAGCCGCCGAACACGCCCGCCTGGGACAACCGGAGATAAACATCGGCTTCATGCCCGGAGCCGGCGGCACGCAGAGGCTACCGCGCTTTATCCCTCGTGCCCTGGCGGCACAGTTGCTTTTGCTCGGCGAACCGATCGATGCCCAGGAAGCATACCGCATCGGTCTGGTAAACAAGGTCGTGCCGCTGGCTGAACTTTTGCCCACGGCTAAACAATGGGCAGAGATTATATGTCGCAAAGGACCAGTCGGGGTGCGTGCCAGCAAAGAAGCTATGGTCCGTGGCTACGACCGCCCCCTGGAGGATGGTCTCAGGCTGGAACGGGAACTGGCTAACCGCGTCAGAATGAGCGAAGACTTCGCCGAGGGTGCCCGGGCTTTCGTGGAGAAAAGACCACCGCAATACAAGGGTAAGTGACCCG
>DAOUCT010000042.1:0-3047 GCA_034432055.1 Dehalococcoidia bacterium
GACCAATACGAAATAGATGTGGTCGGCGCCCGCAGTGTGGGCATGCAAGCTGTTCTTATCGACCGCAATAACTACTTTCCTGAAATAACAGACTGCCCCAAGGTCACCAGCCTAAATCAGGTGTTGGAGCACATCTCATAGCAGCAAGCCATTTCTAAAGCAACTTGGCTACATAGCTTCCTGTAGGCACACCGAGAGACTCAGCCACAGGGCGGCATTTAGCTTTAAGGCAATAGAAAATTTTGCCTTCAGCCGGTAGCTCCGAAAGCGATTCCCAGTATCCCATCCCCTTAGCCAGTACCAAATCAGCACTTGCAAATTCATCCTTAAACTCGGCTGATGCCTGACTGAGATCAATGCCTGGCGTAGCAGTACCAGTGGTTATTATCCTGCCCAGCTCATTTTCAAGCCCCAACCTTCTTATGTCATCCAAAGTAATATCATCCTGCACAGGCATAGCCTTGACCACATAGGTGACCGCCACACTCTGTCTCAGCCATCTTACCAGCGGTAGATCAAAAAAGACTTCACCAGCATTGTCTGCCAGATAAAGAACACTCCTGGCATTACACAACTTATGCTCAAACAGTTCCGAATCATCTATTACAAATCTAACGCCCTGCCTCACCGCCTCTCTCACCTCGTCAAGCGGCTTAAAAAAATCCACACTGTTGCCAAGTACAGCAAACTTAAGACAGCTATATAAATTATTTCCGTCCGGATGCAACTGTTTTGTGATCTCCTTAGCCACAACTATCTCCATCTCTTTCATCTGCTGGTAGGGATCGGGATTGCAGGTCACTGCTTTCACAACATCATGGATTTCAGTAGCAACCACAATGGTAACTTTGTCTAGTGAAAAGCTTCGCTTCAAAGCTTCCACACCCTCTTCTATAGCTCGGCTACGCAACACATCATCAGATGTTGCCAGCATAGCAGCCTGACGGGCTAACCTTTCCAGACAAGCGTAGCACTCAGGTGAAGCCTTCATATTTCCGCTCAGACATTGTAAAGTGACTGGGACTTCATTTCAACCAGCCGATGGGACCCCGTTACCTGATTTGATGCACAGACCAGTTTCTGCCATTCTCTGCCGTGTGCTAAAATACATAGCGTGTCGCCGGAAAAGACAAGGACGATTCGGCTGAGAGAAGTAACAAATAAGGTAAGTTTGGCAGCCAGCCTGCTCATCGGGCTGGTTTTTCTCGCTTCAGGAAGCGGCAAACTGCTTGCCCCACATGAAACACCCGCACAGATCGTTGACTTTGTCAGTTCAGTAACCCCGCAGGTACTCCTCGCACCCTGGATGCTCGACTTTCTATATTACGTGTTTGTGCCCTACGTAATACCGAGCGCAGAACTTTTAGTTAGCATCGCACTGCTTCTGGGCTTTATACCCCGCCTTGCCGCTACACTATGTATTCCTCTGCTGGTAGCCTTCGCCTCGACGAACGTCTGGGCAATACTGCAAGGTCATTATGCTACCTGCGCCAGCTGTTTCGGCATCTGGGAAAACATCTTTGGTCACCTCACCCCGATACAGTCGCTCACCATCGACAGCATTCTTTTGCTTTTTGCCTTAACCGTCATCATCTTGTGTCCGGTAAACTTCCTCTCCAGCCAGGCGAGATTTGTGACCATTGTCTCCAAAAGTAAAGCTAGTCTTGATACCTTAAGACTGGACATCCGCCAATATGGCATTAAGCAACTGAGCCGCAGATATGCAGAGGCACTGGGTGACAAGACCAAAAAGATGTGGAGGAATATCACCGCTGACTGGCGTTGGGCGATTAGCACAATTGCTATATTTTTTGCTATAGCTGCAGCCACATCTTACTTCTCAGTTTTGAACTTGACCCCTAGAGTTTTAAACGTCACCGTGGCAGAAGTGTCAGATACCACTGCACTCATCAGCGTAACATTGAACAAACCGGAAATCGTCACCTTAACGCTTAACGACGAACAAGGCAACAAAATAGGAACCTGGTCAACTGCTTTTCTAGAAACTCAGCATGGAATCTTCCTTGACGAACTCCTGCCAGCCACCAATTATCATTTTCAAATATCGCTCGGGGGCAAACAACCAAATTCAACAGTATATAGCTTCACCACTATGCCCCCCAAAGAGCCACCTTCTATATCACAAATCGCCATCTCTGACCTCAGCAACCTCAGTGCCACCATAACCTGGACCACCAGCAGACCAGCCACTACAGAAATCGCCTATTGGTCAGCTGGCTCAAGCGACCGGAGGTGGCTACTGGACAACGAACTCACATCCGAACATAAAGTCACCATCACTGACCTTCCTCCAGAAAGCACCTACTATTTCAGAATACAAGCCACAGATGCCTACGGTCAAAAGACAATAGCTGAAAAAGAGGGGGTGTTCTCTCTAGCTATAGCACCTGAGCCAACAAAACGCGCTCCAGACTTCACATTACAGTCTTTAGACGGGGAAACTGTATCCCTTAGCACCTTCAAGGGGAAAGTGGTCGTGCTTAACTTCTGGAATGTGTGGTGCTCCGCATGTCGGAAAGAAATGCCTATAATTCAAGAGGTCGCCGATAAGCACTTGTCACAGGTCGTAATCCTGAACATCCACCTGGGAGGGCGAGAGGATACCATCAGAAACTACCTGGAAAGCGGGCGTTTTGACCTTATCGTTCTTCACGATAAAGATACTGCTGTTAGCGGTACATACAATGTTACCCAAACACCCACTGTGTTCGTCATCGATAATGTCGGGATCATACGCCTCAAGAATCCCAGGTTCAGCAGTACTGCTGAATTGACGAACACCATTAAAAAAGTGCTCGATAACCCGGCGGTCATCGGTAGCGCTACCAGCTTAGGACAACAGTAACCTGAAAGCATCTCCTGCTTGCTTCAAGTCTAGCTCGCTCTGAAAGCAAGGCTCTATTCCAATCGTGCACAGCCTTAGGCTCATATCTCAGGTTATGCTAAAATGAGGCACAGGAGGTAACGGCATGCCGGCAAATTTGCCACCGCAATATTTTGAGGCGGAAAAACGTTATCGCCAGGCC
>DAOUCT010000043.1:0-22188 GCA_034432055.1 Dehalococcoidia bacterium
ATATCCCGTATTCGCATCGAGAAGAATGGCGAGGTAGCGTTTTCGCTCCAGTGTCGCCACTGCGTTGAACCATGGTGTGTCTATTCTTGCCTGACCGGTGCCATGCACCGGGACAAAAACACCGGTGCCGTAGCCGTAGACTCCGACAAATGCGTGGGTTGTTGGACGTGCATAGTCTCCTGTCCTTACGGCGCAATATTGCGAGACAAGGACAACAAGGTGGCAGCAAAATGTGATCTCTGCCCCAGTCGTCAGGTGCCGGCCTGTGTAGCTAACTGCCCAAACGAGGCTCTCGTGCTTACTGATGATAAAGTGGAACAATCGGTTTGAAATTTGAAATTCAGTGAATAATCTGGGGTATCGGAAGAAATGATCGCTATAGTAAACCACGGCGCTGGAAACATCGGTAGCGTGGCTAATGCTATCGCTATGCTGGGCTACGAGGCAAAAATTACAGATTGTCCCAGAGATGTGCTGAGCTCCAGAGTAGTCATCCTGCCCGGCGTTGGCGCCGCTGGCGACGCCATGGAACAGCTGAACAAGACTGGCATGGCAGATGCAATCCGGAAAATAATAGCGCAAAACCGACCTCTATTCGCCGTGTGTCTGGGATTGCAGCTTTTGTTCTCGAACACCGAAGAGAGCGGGTTTCGCGGTTGTCTGGATGTGATCAAAGGAACCGTGAAACGACTGCCCCGGACAGTCAAAGTCCCTCATATGGGCTGGAACCAGGTCAAGCAGCAAATAGACCAGCAGATTTTCCGAGGCATACCAGATGGGGCGAATTTCTACTTCGTACACAGCTATTATGCGGAGCCTCTTGACAAATCGCTCGTAGGTGCCACGACGGTATACGGCGTGACCTTCTGCTCCGTGCTTATAAAAGGTAACCTCGTAGCCACCCAATTCCACCCCGAAAAGAGCGGCAAATGGGGATTGAAAATGTACCAGAACTTCCTGGAAATGGCATCAAGTTAAGGAGAAACAGCATGTCCGAACCCAAAACAACCACAACAGAATACCTCATAATCGGCAACTCAGCTGCCGCTATCGGCGCAGTAGAAGCTATTCGCGAAGTAGACAAGATGAAGCCCATAACTATGGTCTGCGATGAGCCTTACCCAGCATATTCTCGGCCCCTGATATCAAAATATCTGGCTGGCGAACGCACCATAGATGCTATTCTACTCCGCCCCGCCGATTTCTATCGTGAAAACAACATCGACCTTCTGATGGGCACAAAAGTCAAACATCTGGATGTGACTACCAGGATAGCCTACTTACAAGGCGACGAGCTGATCTCGTGGACAAGACTATTGCTTGCCACCGGAGGTATGCCAATAGTGCCCAACTTAGATGGTGGCGACAAAGAGGGCGTATTCAGATTTCTGACGCTAAAGGACGTCATAGCGATAAGCGAATACCTGAAGAGCAGCTCACAGGCGGTGGTAATCGGTGGTGGACTGATCGGCATCAGCGTGGCTGAGGCGCTGACAAAGCGAGGTGTAAGTGTCACCGTGGTGGAAATGAAGGACAGGATCCTTAATACCATTCTGGATGAGACAGCTTCTTCAATAGCCGCACAGGCTTACACGAAAGCTGGCGTAAGGTTCATCACCAACCAGACGGTCAGGAAAATAGTCGGCAATGCGAGGACTGAAGGTGTTATCCTCGAGGACGGGACGGAAATCGCTTGCCACCTGGTTGTCATAGCAATAGGTGTCCAGCCCCGAGTCGAGCTGGCAATTGCAGCCGGGATAAAGGTAAATCGGGGTATAGTGGTAGACCGCTTTATGTGCAGCAGCCACCCTGATGTATATGCTGCTGGAGATGTGGCGGAGGGGTACGACTTCGTCTTCGGGGCGAACCGGCTGACGCCCATCTGGCCCAATGCATACTTGGGTGGTAGAATCGCCGGGCTTAACATGGCGGGAACGAAAATACAATACCCCGGTGGTACAGCTATGAATTCGCTAAACTACTTCGGGTTGGATATAGCTGCATCTGGTGCGGTGACCCCGCCCGCTGATAAAAGCTGCGAGGTAATCAGTCAGAAAACAGACATGGCTTACAAAAAGCTAAACTTGAGCGACGACACCATAATCGGCATGGTCTTCGTCGGAGATATAGAACGAGCTGGGATCATCCATGGGCTGATGAGGGACAGGGTCAACGTAGCAGGGTTTAAGCAGGCGCTTCTCGCCGATAGCTTTGGTCTGGCATACCTGCCTGCTGAGCTCAGGCAAAAACGTTTGGCAGCTGCTACAGCAGACAGGAAGTAAACAGGAATGGAGTGCAAACATGGAGAACATTACACAGTTCAGCAACCCTTATTGCGATACCAAAGCAATAGATGCCTGTTCCATATTCGGAATGATGGACACCGCAGGTAAGCGCTTTTCCGGAAAGAATGTAATAAAGGCAATCGCCAATATGCATGTCAGAGGCAATGGCCTCGGCGGGGGGTTTGCCATTTACGGTCTCTACCCCGAATATGCCGACCTTTACGCCTTCCACATCATGTATTTAAGCCCCGACGGTAAGGCGGACACCGAGTGCTTCCTAAAGCAAAAGTTCCACGTGGTGCGCGACGAAGAGGTACCCACACAACCCACGCCACGTATGACCAACCCTCCACTGGTATGGCGTTATTTCCTTGAAGTTAATCGCCAAGAGACCAGAGAGCAGGCAGACGATGACTATGTGGTTGACAGGGTGATGGACATCAATACCCGGATTAGGGATTCCTTCGTGTTTTCCAGCGGCAAGAATATGGGGGTATTCAAAGGGGTTGGTTATCCCGAAGAAATAGGCGAATATTTCTGCTTAGAGGAGTACGAGGGTTATTTATGGACGGCACACGGGAGATTTCCTACCAACACCCCCGGCTGGTGGGGAGGTGCCCACCCGTTCAACATTCTGGACTGGACTGTGGTCCACAACGGTGAAATATCATCCTATGGCATCAACCGCCGTTATCTGGAGCAGTTCGGCTACCATTGCACCCTGCAGACTGATACAGAGGTGGTGGCTTACGCCGTAGACCTGCTAGTCAGAAAACATCATCTGCCCATCGAAGTCATGGCAAGGGTATTTGCGCCACCGTTCTGGGACGAAATAGAACTCTACCCCCCGGAAGAGCAAGAACTCTACTATACCCTGCGTCAAGTTTATGGGAGCCTACTACTCAACGGCCCCTTCACCGTGATCATCGCCCACCATGGCGAGATGATAGGGCTGACCGACCGCATACGGCTGCGCCCGCTGACCGTAGGCATAAAAGACCAGACGCTCTTCCTGTCCTCGGAGGAGTCTGCTATCCGGCTAATTTGTCCCGATCTAGACGAAGCCTGGATCCCAAAAGGTGGCGAGCCGATTATAGGTAGTCTGGAAAAACCGCTGACACCGCGGAAACGCCAAGAGGCAAAGGTGGCAACAAAGACAGATTACACTAACCGCAATAGTTAAGAGGAGTACGATGTTGACAAAACGGATAATCCCCTGCCTCGATGTAACCGAAGGACGTGTGGTCAAAGGGACCAGCTTCACTAACCTTCGTGACGCCGGTGACCCGATAGAACTCGCTATACGCTACTACGAGGAAGGAGCTGACGAGCTCACATTCCTCGACATCGGTGCCACACCTGAATGCCGTGGCATCATGGCCGATGTGGTCAAGGAGGTTGCGAAGCAGGTGTTTATCCCATTGACTGTCGGTGGTGGCTTGCGCACCATCGAGGACATGCAGCGCCTGCTCGAAAGAGGCGCTGATAAGGTAAGTATTAACACGGCTGCAGTATACTGCCCTGACCTTATCGCTGAAGCAGCACGTAAGTTCGGCTCCCAGTGCATCGTGGTCGCCATCGACGCCAGGCGCGTCAGGAACAGACCTGAACCTGCGTGGGAAGTTTATACCCATAGCGGGCAGGTGCCGACAGGGAAGGATGCCGTGCAATGGGCAAAGACAGCCACCGACCTGGGAGCCGGGGAAATCCTGCTCACCAGCTGGGACGCCGACGGACATAAGGCGGGCTATGACCTAGAATTGACCAGGGCGGTTGGCGACGCTGTAAGGGTGCCAATCGTCGCCAGCGGTGGCGCCGGCAATCTGGAGCACTTGTATCAAGCTCTTACAGTTGGTAAGGCTGATGCCGTCCTTGCAGCCAGCATCTTTCACTACGGCATGTATTCCATTAGCGAAGCGAAAGACTACCTGAAAGGGAAAGGGATCCCGGTGAGGACGGACACATAGTATAACAGGAGCACAGAAATGAAGACTTTCTTGCCATCAAAATTTATGGTTGAGCGCGATCCGAACCGCTGCATCCAGTGTCAGGTTTGTGTCAACCAGTGTAGCTTCGATGTGCACCACTATGATGCTGTCGATGATGAAGTAAGAAGTCGGGAGGAAAACTGCGTTGGCTGTCACCGTTGCGTCATTTTCTGCCCCACACACGCCTTGAACATCAGAAAGAACCCTCTGGACTACAGAGAGAACTATAACTGGCGCCCAGAGGTGATCGAGGACATCATCAAACAAGCCGAAAGCGGAGGCGTGCTCCTCACCGGCATGGGCAACGACAAGGGCTACCGAATATATTGGGATCACCTTGTCCTCAATGCCAGCCAAGTGACTAACCCCTCAATCGACCCGCTGAGGGAACCGATGGAACTCACCACTTTCATTGGGCGCAAACCTGACAGACTCGAGTTGGAAAAAGGCTCGCTGAGGCTGAAAACAAAGTTAGCCCCTCAGGTCAGGTTAGAAGTTCCGGTTATGTTTTCTGCCATGTCTTACGGGGCAGTAAGCTTGAATGTACAGGAATCCCTTGCCCGTGCAGCCACTGAAGCCGGCACACTGTGGAATACCGGCGAAGGCGGGCTGCACCGAAGCCTTTATAAGTATAGTAAGAACACCATAGTTCAAGTGGCTTCAGGACGGTTCGGCGTGCACCCACAATATCTGGACGCCGCAGCTATCGTGGAGATCAAAATCGGGCAAGGAGCCAAGCCTGGCATCGGCGGTCATCTCCCCGGAGAAAAGGTTAGCGCCGACGTAGCCTTGACCAGAATGATTCCCAAGGGGACCGATGCCCTGTCGCCAGCACCCCAGCATGATATCTACTCCATCGAGGATCTAGCCCAGCTAATCTACGCCATAAAAGAAGCCACGAACTACACAAAGCCGGTGTCGGTAAAGATAGCTGCCGTGCACAACTCAGCAGCTATCGCCAGCGGTATGGTCAGGGCAGGTGCCGACATGATAGTGCTCGACGGCTTACGAGGTTCTACCGGTGCGGCACCAAAGGTCATCCGCGACAACGTCGGCATCCCCATAGAGCTGGCGCTGGCAGCAGTAGACACGCGCTTGCGGCAGGAAGGCATACGGAATCAGGCATCATTGGTAATCGCCGGTGGAATTAGGAACAGCGGTGACGTGGCTAAGGCGATAGCGCTGGGAGCCGATGCTGTATACATCGGCACCGCAGCTCTGATGGCTTTAGGCTGCACCTGCTGCCAGCAATGCCATACGGGCAAATGCGCTTGGGGTATCTGCACCAGCGACCCGTTTTTGACCAAACGGATAAACCCTGACATCGGAGCTAGGCGGCTAGTCAACCTGCTCCGAGCTTGGAGTCACGAACTGAAGGAGATCCTTGGTGGTATGGGCATAAACGCCATCGAAAGCCTTCGAGGCAACAGGCTGGCTCTCAGAGGGGTCGGGCTCACAGATACCGAATTGGAAATACTAGGCATAAGAATGGCTGGAGGTTGAAATGAAACAGGCATCTGAAACGAAACCGGTCCGTGAACTTATCATAAAAATAGAAACTGCTGGGCTCTCGACCCGTGAATTGAACAATCGCCTCAGAGAGGCTGTGACCAATGGGGTCAGCAAGATAGAACTTCATAACGTCTACGGACAGCGGTATATTGGCACCGACCTAAACAAGCCCGTCGAGATCGAGGTATTCGGCACGCCCGGAAATGACCTGGGGGTGTTCATGGACGGACCCAGAATAATCGTCCGCGGTAATGCGCAAGACGGCTGCGGCAACACCATGAACGAAGGAGAAATAATCGTCCATGGACACGCCGGAGATGTCACCGGTCTGTCAGCCAGAGGCGGCAAGATCTTTGTTAGGGATAGTGTGGGCTATCGTGCGGGCATACATATGAAGGAGTACGGCGAGAAGAGACCGGTGTTGGTCATTGGGGGTAGCGCCCAGGACTTCCTCGGTGAATATATGGCTGGCGGGGTTTTGATAATCTTGGGCCTAAACCTAGGCGAAAGCGACATGCATCATATTACTAGGTACATCGGAACGGGCATGCACGGTGGCGTCATTTACCTGAGAGGGAAGATCACGCCCCACCAGTTAGGCAAGGAGGTCGGGGTAGCAGAGCTTGGCGACACCGACCAAGCTACTGTGGAAAAATATGTTGGCGAGTTCGCTTCGCATTTCGGCTGGGACGCAGGAAAAATTTTGGAACAGCGGTTCATCAAGCTTTTCCCGCTTCACCTGCGTCCCTATGGCAGGCTATATGCCTATTAGTTAGGAGACTGAGATGATCGGACAGGAGACGCACGAGGTTGAGAGAAAAATAAGGGCAATTCTGCAGATACTTAGTGACTCACCCAGGCCTCTAGGGGGCAGAGTGGTGGCACAACGCCTCAAGGAACAGGGCATAGATCTGAATGAAAGGACAGTAAGGTACCATCTAAAGATTATGGATGAAAGGGGCTTTACCTGCCAGATGGGCAATCGCGATGGCAGAGTGATAACCGAACTCGGGCTCGAAGAACTCAGAAGCGCTCTAGTCTGCGACAAAATCGGCTTTGTTACCGATAGGCTCGAAGTGCTCGCCTATTTCACCAGCTTCGACCCCGCCGTAAGAAATAGCGGATTCGTCCCCATTGATGTCTCTCTTTTTCCCGAAAAAGATTTTCCCCGAGCCATGGAGCTAATGGCAGGCGTTTTCCGGGCAGGTCTGTGCATCAGCAACCTGGTGGCTCTCGCCCACGAGGGTGAAAAGTTGGGAGAGACGACTGTGCCACGAGGTAAAATAGGTCTTGCCACCATATCCACTGCCGTAGTCAGCGGCGCAATGCTCAAAGCCGGCATCACTGTTGACTTCAAGTTTGGCGGTATACTGCAGTTCCACGCTCACAAGCCAGTACGCTTCATAGAGCTAATAGAGTATCACGGCTCCACCGTCGACCCGTTTGAAATCTTCGTGGCTGCACGGATGACCAGCGTTTCCAGCACCGCCCAGCATGGGGATGGCAACATACTGGCCAGCTTTCAAGAACTGCCGCTGCCTTCGAAAACAATGGCTGAGACGATTCTACAGCAATTGCAGAAAGCTGGACTTTGCCGTACGCCGTTCATGGGAAAGGCAAACGAACAGCTGTATGCAATCCCGGTAAAGATGAACAAGGTGGGGCTGGTCATTCCCAGCGGCTTGAATGCAGCCGCCGCCGCCGCCGAAGCAGGCATCGCTGTTACAAGTAAAGCCATGAACGGAATCACCCATATTCTGGAGTTAAGAGACTTCTACGAACTCCGGGGGCACGGTGCCTGCTAAATTTGGCAACAAGCAGGAGGGCGCTTTGTATCGGGCATTGGTAATAGCCGAACAAACGATGGAAATCAGGCAGCTCTGCTCCGAGCTTTCCCGATGGGGGATTGCTTGCACCGCGGCAGACAGCCTCTCAAGCAAGTTTGATAAAATCGCACTTCAGCCTCCGGACATCCTGTTGGTCGACCTAGATACCCAGCCCAGCCCCGCCCAGACGGAATTGTTGCTGGATGAATTGCACAGGCTGCGGACAGCGCACCAAATGCCGGCTATCGCTCTCCTCACAAGTACACAGCTGGAATCCCTGAATTCCAACTCGAACGTAGACGATTTCATAGTTAAGCCCTGGCGCTCCGCCGAACTGGTGACCCGAATAAAGCGAGTCATTGCCCTGGCACGTCCGGGGAAGGCACCGGAAAGGGATGTAATAAGATACAAAAGCCTGGTGATAGACACAGCTAGATGCGAGGTGAGGCTCAACGGCAAAGTACTGGTTCTGACATTCAAAGAGTACCAGCTGCTGAAATTTCTGGCGACGAACAAAGGCAAGGTATTCACCAGAGAGGCTCTGCTCACCGCGGTTTGGGGGTACGACTATTATGGCGGCGACAGAACGGTAGACGTACATATAAGAAGACTCAGAAGCAAACTGGGGGATTACTCCGGTAACTATATTCAGACCGTGAGGAATATCGGCTATCGCTTTAATGTAGAAGAGCCTCCAGAGACGCCTCAAAATGAGGAGCAGTGTCGCAGTTTGTAAAACAGATTTAACATTCCTGTAATTTGCCTGTAACAATTGTGGGATAAACTAATACCAGACGATCTTGAAAGGAGGTATCCCGATGGCAATAAATGCCGGAGACACTGCATGGCTTCTCATCTCTACGGCACTGGTCATGCTCATGACCCCGGCGCTGGGTCTCTTCTACGGTGGCATGGTGAGAAGAAAGAACATCCTCTCGACCATCATGATGAGCTTCGCCGTCCTGGCGCTGGTATCTGTGCTCTGGGCACTGTACGGCTACAGCCTGAGCTTCGGGACAGACTACGGTGGCATAATCGGCGGGCTTGACTGGCTGGGGCTGGCTGGTGTAAGCCAGCAGCCTTCTCCCATATACGCCACCACAGTGCCCCATCTGGCATTTGCCCTGTTTCAAGCCATGTTCGCAGCTATCACCGTCGCCCTGATTAGCGGCGCTGTAGTCGAGCGTGTCAAATTCGGCGCACTGATGGCTTTCTCGGTGCTATGGCTCACGCTGGTATACTGTCCGCTGGCTCACTGGGTATGGGGCAATGGTGGCTGGCTTGCCAAACTGGGAGCCCTGGACTTCGCCGGCGGCACTGTGGTCCACGTAAACGCCGGAATATCAGCTCTGGCGCTAGCACTGCTGCTTAAGCCACGCAAGGGCTTCAAAGAAAAGTGGCTCATGGAACCCAACAACGTGCCCATGGTCATCCTCGGCACTGCTCTGCTCTGGTTTGGATGGTTCGGTTTCAATGCTGGAAGCGCGCTCACTGCTGGCGGGTTGGCTTCAAATGCATTCGCCGCCACCAACATCTCGGCTGCTTCAGCATCTGTCACCTGGATGCTACTCACCTGGGTCACCCGCCGACCATCCCCTCTAGGAGCGGCGACCGGGGCGGTGGTGGGACTGGTGGCGATCACACCAGCCGCCGGCTTCGTTCCGCCATGGGCGGGGATACCTATCGGAGCCATAGCCTCGGTATTAGCTTACTCCACCATGCTTTGGCGGCTGAAAGCCAGTAGAATAGATGACTCGCTGGACGTATTCGCTTGCCACGGAGTCGGCGGCATCTGGGGCGCACTGGCTACGGGGATCTTCGCCACAGCCGCTGTGAACACTGCCGGGTCTGGGCTGATCGACGGAAACCCTACCCAGGTTCTAATTCAGGCGGTCGCCATAGCCGCTACGGCAGCTTTCGCTTTCACCGTAACCTGGACTCTAGGGAAGCTGGTAGATATAACCGTGGGGTTGCGCGTCACCACCGAAGAGGAGACTGTGGGCCTGGATATTTCACAGCACGGTGAGAGAGCTTACGGCGAGGTGCTCAGATGAAAAAGATAGAGGCTATTATTAGGCAAGAGAAGCTGGATGCCGTCAAAAACGCCCTGGAGGAGCTCAGCTACTTCGGCATGACCGTCAGCGAAGTCAGCGGCAGGGGTCGGCAAAAGGGGCTAACTTTGCAATGGCGGGTGGGAGAATATCGGGTCGATTTCCTGTCTAAGATAAAAGTTGAGGTGGTCGTGCTGGATGAAGATGTTGGCAGAGTAGTCAATGCCATCGTCTCCAATGCCAGGACCGGAGAAGAAAGAGGCGATGGCAAAATATTCATCATCCCGGTTGAAGACGCAGTGCGTGTCAGGACCGGCGAGACCGGTGAAAATGCAATATAACACAAAGAAGGAGGTTAAAATGGCAAAAACAAAGACCAAAGATGAAAGCAAGGAATATGTCCTCAAAATGGCAAAGGAGCACGATGTTAAATTCATCCGGCTCTGGTTCAGCGATGTCCTCGGCTTCCTAAAAAGCTTTGCCATCACCCGCGATGAGTTAGAGCAGGCACTGGAAGAAGGTATGGGTTTCGATGGCTCTTCCATTCGAGGATTCGTTCGCATTGACGAAAGCGACATGATAGCCATGCCCGAGCCCGATACCTTCCAGTTGCTGCCGTGGCGCCCGCGGGAACATCACGCCGTCGCCAGGATGTTTTGCGATATCCTTAAGCCCGGTGGCGAGCCCTTCGAAGGCGACCCAAGGTACGTCCTAAAGTGTAACCTGCAGCGGGCGGCTGAGATGGGCTACACCTATTACGTTGGTCCTGAGCTGGAATACTTTTACTTCAGGGACTCAAAGAGTCCGGAACCACTTGACGAGGGCGGTTATTTCGATATGATTCCACTGGATGCGGCTACAGATTTAAGAAGGCAAACAGTGCTCATCCTGGAGGAGATGGGCATCGGTGTGGAGTACTCTCATCACGAAGTAGCACACAGTCAGCACGAAATAGACATGAGGTATACCGACGCCCTCACCATGGCAGACAACGTGATGACCTACCGCCTTGTGGTCAAGCAGGTAGCTCTACAAAATGGAGTCTACGCCACCTTCATGCCCAAGCCAATCTTCGGGATAAATGGCAGTGGCATGCATGTACACCAATCGCTGTTTAAAGATGGCAAGAACGCTTTCTTCGACCCCGACGATAAATACCACTTGTCCAGAGTGGCGAAGGGCTTCATCGCCGGGCTGCTGAAGCACGCACCCGAGATAACCCTGGTCTGCAACCAGTGGGTCAATTCTTACAAGAGGCTGGTGCCAGGCTACGAAGCCCCGGTCTATATCTCCTGGGCAAAAAGGAACCGGTCCGACCTGATACGGGTGCCAGAATACAAGCCGGGGAAGGAACAGGCGACCAGGATAGAGTTCCGCTCACCTGACCCAGCATGCAACCCATACCTTGCCTTCAGCGCCATGCTGGCTGCTGGTCTTGAGGGCATCGAGAAGGGATACGAACTACCTGACCCGGTAGAAGAGAGCGTGTATGAGATGACCGAGGAAGAAAGAAAAAAGCGTGGCATCGGCACGCTACCATCCAGCCTGTACGAAGCCATACAGCTGCTGGAAAAAAGCCAGCTTATGCGCAAAACACTTGGAGAACACGTCTTCTATGCCCTGCTGGAAAACAAAAAGAAAGAGTGGGACGAATATCGGATCCGTGTTACCGAGTACGAGATAGAAAGATACCTGCCTGTTTTGTAAACAGGGTCAATTCGGCACAGGCGAGATGTCCGTGAAGGAGGTGGTTATGGCAGACGAATTGGACAGTCATAAAAAAAACAGGCTAACAAGGGCATTCAGTGGAGGTGAAATATGTCATATAACTGGGGACCAAACTACATAGTTCCAACCCCGGTCCTGAAGAGCTACTCCGGGATAGTCACCCTGCGAGAATGGCTGGACAAAGAACTCGTGCACAAAGAGCTGGAATCGCTGAATCTATCCGGAAGGGTGACAAAGGTCACCAACCCTTGGTACTACCGCAAAAAGGGCGCTGAGACCTGGATTAAGATCGGCGAGTCCACTGACGAGCACCAGGACTTTGCTACCCCATGGGACACGACCGTACTGGAAAACGGGCGGTATGAGGTGATGGGGCTGATGCACGTCTTCGTCAGGAAAGGCAGTGTGGAGATAGCTATAGCTCGTCAGAACATAGTAGAGGTCAGCATTCAGAACTGATAGCAAGTTTACTGAGGGCACGATTGGTTGTAGAATGGCTGCAGGTCACCGGGTTCGGTGAGTTAGCGGCATAATTATAACCTGCCGCAAAAGGTGGTATCGGCAACTGATGATGGTAGCCTGGAAAGCAGGAACTCGTACACTGCGAATAGGTATTGCTCAGATAAACACCACGGTCGGCGATTTCGCTGGCAACACCAGCAAGATCCTTGACGCTATCGCCCAGGCGAGGTCTCAGGCAGTGGACATTGTCGTCTTTCCCGAGCTCGCTATCTGCGGTTACCCACCCGAAGACTTGCTGTTCAAGCCACAGTTCATCAAAAAGAACCTAGAATGCCTGGAAACGGTTGTCGCTGCCACTGCTGGCATCGCAGCCATCGTCGGCTTTGTTGATGCCCGTGAGGACATCTATAACGCGGCAGCAATTATTTATGACGGTAAGCTTTGCGGTGTCTATCACAAAATTTATCTACCGAACTACGGTGTATTCGATGAAAACCGTTACTTCCAAGCGGGCGAGGAAAGCCCGGTATATATGCTATACGGCGTCGGCATCGGCGTAAATATCTGCGAGGATATCTGGTATGAAGCTGGTCCCACCACCGCTCAGGCATGCGCCGGAGCAGAATTGATAGTAAATATCAGCGCCTCGCCTTACCATGCTGGCAAACGCAGTGCTCGCGAAAGGATGCTCGGCACCCGTGCCTCCGACAACACGGTTTTCGTCATCTACGCCAACCTCGTCGGCGGGCAGGATGAGCTGGTATTCGATGGTAACAGCATGGTGTTCGATGAGAAGGGTGAACTTATTGCCCGGGGCAAGGAATTTCAGGAAGATTTCATCTCCGCAGACCTCGATATCGAGGCAGTATTCCGCACTCGTCTCCACGATCCTAGGTGGCGAAAGGCAGCCATAATGCTGCGGGAACAGAAATGGCAAGCCCCAAAGATAGTCATCTCCGAGTCACCACCCCCACCAATGAAGCCACCGTTGCCAGTAAGGCAAACTGAAGTGCTTGGTCATCCCGCTGAGGTCTACGAAGCCTTAGTGCTGGGCACAAGAGACTATGTTACCAAGAACGGCTTCCACAAGGTAGTCATCGGATTATCTGGAGGCGTTGATTCCAGCTTGGTAGCCACCATCGCTGTGGATGCGCTTGGTGCTGAGAACGTCATCGGTGTCTCCATGCCATCGCGCTATTCCTCGGCAGGTAGCATTTCAGATGCCGAATTTCTGGCAAGAAACCTCGACATCAGGCACCTCAATATCAATATAGAAAAGGTGTTCCAAGCTTATTTGGATACCCTGAAGGAACAATTTCATGGTACCCAACCGGGTACTGCCGAAGAAAACCTACAGGCTCGCATCAGGGGTAACCTTCTAATGGCGCTATCCAACAAATTTGGGTGGCTGGTACTGACCACCGGCAATAAGAGCGAGATAGCCACCGGCTATACCACCCTGTATGGTGACATGGCTGGAGGCTTCGCAGTAATAAAAGACGTTCCCAAAACGCTGGTCTATCAACTGGCACGCTACCGCAACTCTCTAGCTGGCTACGACCTGATACCGTCCACTGTCCTCACCAAAGCACCTTCCGCTGAACTGCGCCCGAACCAGAAGGACACTGATAGCTTACCTCCGTACGAGCTTCTCGACCCCATCCTGAGGGCCTATGTGGAGGAGGATAAGAGCATTGAGCAACTCATCAATGCCGGCACGGATGAGAGCGCGGTAAAAAGGGCAGCACGGCTGGTTGACACCAGTGAATACAAGCGGCGCCAAGCACCACCCGGGATAAAAATCACCCCCCGCGCCTTTGGTAGAGACCGCAGATTGCCCATCACCAATCGCTTCAGTGAATGTTAGCCTCTATTTCACCCGGTGGCAGCACAGCACTGTGTCGTCCCAGCCATGACTCCGGCTATCCGCACAGCTTATTGCCAGCACCTTGCGCACCTGCGCCGAGAAGCCTATCACCGGGCTCTTGCAAATAGTATAATATTGGGAAACTAGGTTTTGCGGCAAAAGATGACATATACCTCCAGCTCAGATAGCGAAAGGAAAATAATAGCCATCCTCAAGGTGCTCAGTGAGTCTTCAGAGCCGCTCGGCTCTATAACCATTGCTCGAGAGCTGGAAAAGCGCGGTATCTTCCTCAGCGAAAGGGCGGTGAGGTATCACCTCAAGATAATGGACGAAAGGGGTTACACCAAGCCCATGGGCGTAGATGGTAGGATGATTACCTCGCGAGGACTCGAGGAGTTACAGACGGCTTTAGCCCCGCAGAGGGTAGGTTTCATTCTGGAGAAGCTTGAGCTACTAGCCTTTCGCACCACCTTTAACCCTGACAGCCAGACTGGACAGGTTCCGGTAAATACCTCCCTCTTCAATAAAGATGACTTTCCCCGTGCTCTTGCCGCCATGGAAAGCGCGTTCAGGGCGGGGCTATGCATCAGCAACCGTGTGGCTCTTGCTTCTGAAGGTGAGAGGCTTGGAGAGGTGGTTATTCCTGATGGGAAAATAGGTTTTGCCACGGTGTGCAGCATCGTGGTAAATGGCGTGCTACTAAAAAACGGTATCCCCATAGAGTCGCGCTTCGGCGGCGTCCTTGAGATCAAAAATGGCAAGCCACACCGCTTCACTGCCATAATCTATTACAGTGGCACCTCACTCGATCCCTCCGAACAGTATATTAGAGCCAGAATGACGAGCGTCAATGAGGTCGCCAACACAGGCAACGGCAGGATACTGGCTAACTTCCGCGAGATACCGGCTCCAGCCAAATCAGTGGTAGAAGAAGTTACTGCCAAGCTCAAAGCCGCTGGCATCAACGGTGTTCTGGCTCTGGGAAACATCAGTGAGCCGATATGCCAGATCCCAGTGGGCACAAATAGGGTCGGTATGGTGCTGCTTGGCGGACTTAACCCGGTGGCAGCAGCGGTTGAGGCAGGCATCGAAGTGGACAACTTCGCCGAAAGCGGCATGATGGACTTTCATAAGTTGGTCAGTATCTGGGAACTCTAGCATGATGACGAATGGTCATCATCAGGAGTATACTCGGTCATATGTCCAGTCCCAAAAGCTCTAGTATACGCTTAATATATTCAGAATACCCATAGCTTAAAAACTGTATAGTATGTCTTGGACACCGCACAACTCAATATTGACAATAGCAACAATTGCCACTACAATGCCCTTGAGTGGAAGGGGTGACTAGAAGCAATTGGATTTTGTGGGCTGTGCTGGTATTATTCTTACCTGCCGCTGCCTGTATCACCGTTGTGAGCCCGGCACCACCAGCAACACCGTCAACACCGCCAAGTCCTCCAGTTATCCATTCCTTCGAGGCGGAGCCAGCAGTAGTCTTTGTCGGCGAGCAAGCGACTTTGACTTGGCAGGTGTCCGGAGCTACCAGCGTTACAATAGAGCCCGATATCGGGGAAGTAGATTCCTCAGGTTCTGTAATACTATCACCCGCTAGCACCGTCACCTACACACTCACAGCAAGCAATGAGGCGGGGAGAGTCACGGCTTCAGCTAAAATAACGGTTGCCAGAGTCCATCGCGAGCCCGACCTGGTAGTCACCGATATCTGGCTTAGCGGGGCGGTGGTCAATTACAAAATAAAGAACCAAGGCAACGCTGACGCCGACCCTAGCTGGACATGCTTGTATGTTAACAAATTAAAGGAAGCCAGGGCTTTTGTAGATAGACTAAGAGCAGGCGAAGAAAAACAGGAAACATTTTCCAGCTACGATTGGAGGTTCCCTGGCGCTCCCGACTTCATCACCTCGTCAGGCCCAACCGGCACCATCAACCGCTTTGAAGTCAAAGTCTGTGCCGACGTCGATGGAGCGGTAGAGGAAAGCAACGAAGACAATAACTGTCTGGTGACAATCTGGGGAGAGAAGTTTACCTACGATTTTGTAAAAAACGCACATTTAGCTAAATGGCGCAGCAGCGCCGGGGACTTGAAATGGCCCATGGTCGCCACCAGCAAGGGGGGCGCCTATCTACTCTATAATACACTGGTGATGTGCCCCGAAGCAGTAAGCAACGGCTGGATCATGGGTAGATTTGCCGAGTACTACGTTAAAGAATTCGGACAGGAGACCACCAGCCGCGAGATCGAAGTGCCAGACTATACCAAGTTTGTCGCCAAGGTCGGTTTCAAATCAGGCGATGTCTCCAGCGATGGGGTCAGAGTTGCCCTCGGTTACATGGATACCGCGGGTAGCCTGGTGCTCTTCCACAAAATGGACGTTTACAGCGATGGTATCACCCGTACTTATGAAATCGACTTGAGTGAACTGGCAGGCACCAAGACAGAATTTGTCCTCTGGGTCGAAGCCAAAGGGTCACCAGAAGGTGACTGCGTCCAGTGGATAGAGCCCAAGATAATCCAGCAACCATGACCTGGCACTGTCCTTGACAGCGCTGACAGCAAAACTTACACTTGTGGTCAATATTCGAGGAAAGGACATATGGTCTGCCCTGTTTGCCGTAAGGACATGATAGTGGTGGAATATAAGGGCATCGAGCTCGACTACTGCACCAAATGTCACGGGGTATGGTTCGACCCCAACGAACTGCAGCTCCTGCTGAAGTCGCTGGAAATTGAGTGGCGGAGATCACCGCTGGACAGTCTTTTAGAAACGCCCCAGCCCGTCCTTCAGGAAAAGAGACGTCGCTGTCCTATCTGCCGGCTGAAGATGAGAAAAGTAGTCCTCACCGAGCAGCCCCTGATAATTATCGACGCCTGCCAGCGTGGCGACGGACTATGGTTTGATAGCGGTGAGCTGACGAGACTGCTAAACCAACTGTTACCCGAGCCACAAGCTAAAGTCCCAACACAGCAGGTGATCGACTTCTTGCGCGAAGTTTTCCAAAACACACAGCCTATAACTGGAATGCAAATGTAATTGACGGAGGTTTAAATGATAGCGGTATATATAATCTTGGGCATAATCGCCATCTTGCTCATCATCTTCGTCTCTGTGTACAACGGTCTTGTCCGCCTGCGCAACCAGGTGAAAAATGCCTGGGCACAGATAGACGTGCAATTAAAGCGGCGCCACGACCTCATCCCCAACCTTGTGGAGACGGTCAAAGGCTACATGAAGTTTGAAAGGGAGACACTGGAAGCAGTCACCAGAGCCCGTAATATAGCGCAGCAGCTACCTCCCACTGCGGGCGCAGGCGAACGCGCCAAGGCTGAAGGTGAACTGAGTTCCGCCCTAGCCAGACTGCTCGCCGTGGTGGAGAGGTATCCGGACCTCAAGGCAAATCAGAACTTCCTTGCCCTTCAGGAGGAGCTGACCTCCACTGAAAATAAAATCAGTTTCGCCCGTCAGTTCTATAACGATTCGGTGATGAAATACAACAACCAGACACAGATGTTCCCCTCCAACATCGTCGCCGCCATGACCGGCTTCAAGCCCGGCGAGTTCTTTGAGGTCACCGTGGCGGGGGAGAGGGAAGCGCCTAAGGTCAGCTTTTCCTGATACCGTAAGCTATGTGGGAACAGATCAGGTCTAACCAGACCAGAACGATAGTGCTGGTAGCCACCTTGGGGCTGGTCTTCCTCCTGCTCGGCTACTTTCTCGGCATGGTGTTCTTCGGTGATGCTATCACGGGGCTCGCAATCGCCATCGTGGTATGGGCGGTGATGAACCTGATTGCTTATTTCCAGGGGGACAACATCCTCCTCGCCGTTTCCCGCGCTAGAAAAATCAGCCCCGATGACCACAAGCGTCTGTATAACGTGGTCGAGGAGATGAAAATCGCTTCCGGGCTGGAAAAAATGCCCGATATTTATATCATCGACGACCCGGCGATGAACGCCTTCGCCACCGGGCGTGACCCGAACAAAGCTGCCATAGCTGTCACCTCGGGACTGCTACAAAAACTGAACCGCGATGAACTTCAGGGTGTGGTGGGACACGAGATAGCCCATATTAAGAACCGCGATGTGCTGCTGATGGCGATGTGCAGCGTGCTTCTGGGCACCATTGTCATGCTCGCATGGTATGGTTCTCGCTTTCTCTTTTACGGCGGCATGGGCAGGACAAGGCGGACCACATCCACAGGGCGCGGTGGGGGAGGCGCACAGCTAATAATCATGCTTGTAGCCCTGGTGCTGATGATACTGGCACCGATCGCCGCCCAGCTCATCTATTTCGCCATTTCCCGTCGCCGTGAGTACCTGGCAGATGCTTCCTCCGCCCTTTATACCAGGTACCCGGAGGGTCTGGCTTCAGCACTGGAAAAGATAGCGCTCTCGACCGAAGAGTTAAAGACAGCTAACCGGGCTACCGCCCCGATGTTTATCGTCAACCCTTTTAACAGGAAAATGAATGAACTCACCAGCACCCACCCACCCATAGCTGAAAGGGTCCGTATCCTGCGCTCCATGGCTGGCGCTTCATTCGCCGATTACGACCGCGCTTACCGCGAGGTGAAATATGACCCTAAAGGAATCATGCGCGGGGCTGCCGCCGCTGGCGCTGTACCTATACGCGCCCCCAGCACTGAAAAGATGGACGAAATTCAGCAGGCGAGAGAGACCTCAGATGTCATGTGGCGGCTCAGCAATTACACTACGCTCACCTGCGCTTGTGGCACCAAGCTAAAACTGCCACCTTCGTTCAGCAGCTCACAGGTGAGGTGTCCCCACTGCGGTAGACTGAACTCCCTCTGATCGGCTATTACCAACGCGCCACTCATTACCCTGAAATTAGACTTACTCAGCTCGGTGCAATATAATTTGATAAACATGGTTCATCTTGTACTAGCTATGGAGGTAACATGAGTACCGAGGACGCAGACAGTAACAAAAAGAAGGTCGAAGCTGAAATCCGGCAGATGGAAATCGACGATGTCAGTGCGGTGTACCATCTGGGGGAAAAGCTGTTTACCAGCGATGAGTTTCCCATTCTCTACCGCACCTGGGACGCTTTCGAGGTCACCGACCATTTCACCTCCGACCCGGAGTACTGCCTGGTCGCTGAGACCGAAGATGATAAGAAGATAGTCGGCTTCATCCTTGCCACCACTATCGAAAAAGAGGGTACTGCATGGAAGAAGTACGGCTATGTAAGCTGGATAGGTGTGGACGAGGACCATCGCCGCACCAACCTGGGCTACCGTCTCTACCGTCGGCTGGAGGAAAAGCTGCGCAAGAATGGTGTGAGAATGATAATCGCCGATACCGATGCCGATAACGAGGTCGCCATCGCCTTCTTCAAAGCTATTGGCTTTTCCGTGAGCAGCCAGCACACCTGGCTGGCAAAAACATTACGTCGTGGCAGGGGCAAAAAGCAGAACAGAGATTGAGACTGAGTCAATGGCGAGAAATAGACTGGACATCGATACCCAGAGGCTGAAGCGCCTTCTCTGCTCCCTCATCGACATTTATAGTCCTTCAGGGAAGGAGCAGGAAGTCTCCGATTATGTGGAGCAGTATTTGAAGAGCTACGGAGTGCCAGTAAAAAGGCAGCCTGTGGATGATACCCGCTACAACCTGGTGGTTTTCCCTGAAGGAAAAGAGGAGGCAGAGGTCTGCTTTGTCGGTCATCTGGACACTGTCACCGCGCATGACCTTGAAGACTTCGGTGCCTCTGAGGAAAATGGTACTATCTTCGGCTTAGGAAGCGCCGATATGAAAGCCGGCTGTGCCGCCATGCTCGAAGCGTTCACCACCCTTGCCAGCACCGATGGGAAGCTCCCCCCAGTGGCGCTATCGCTCGTGGTAGGAGAAGAAGAAGACAATAGCGGTGCCAAGGAGCTAGTACGGGAGTACAGCTTCCCCTGGGCGATCATCGGCGAACCCACCGACCTGGCACCATGCCTCGGTCACTACGGCTATATGGAGGTGCTACTCCGCACCGAAGGCAAGAGGGTGCACTCCTCAATGCCCGAGCTTGGGCTCAATGCCATTGAGTCCATGCTCAAACTGCTCCTCCAAATCACCGATTACGCCTCTTCAGCGCCTCACGGGCTGGTGTATAACATAAGGGAGCTATCCGCCTTCCCCGGCGGCTTTGTTGTCCCCGATAGCTGCGAGGCATGGCTGGACCTGCACCTACCGCCAGACTCAAAAGTCGATAACCTCAGGACTGAAATGGAACAGCTGGTCAAGACCGCTGCCAGTAGCATACCGAATTTGAACGTGCGACTGAGATTCGAGAGCACGTATGCTGGCTACCAGATATCGCCGGAGAGACCGCTGGTAAATAAGCTGAAGAGGGTGTTTGAAGAACTCTCTTTGCCCTGGAAACCGCAGGATTTCAGGAGCCACTCAGATGGCAATGTGCTCTGGGCAGAAGGAGTCGATCCCATAGTCCTCGGTCCCGGCAGGCTTGAGCAGGCGCATACTCCGGAAGAATCAGTCCAATTTGAACAAGTGGTACAGGCAGCCAGACTTTACCTCCGCCTCGCACTTTCAATGGACTGATAACAGGACGCACATGAAGCTAAATCAGACTTTCAACCAGTATACTCCTCCCATCCCCTCTGCGAGCAAAATCGTAGAACGAATGAGGCGTACCAGAACGGTGATGCTCCTCCTCACCATCGTCTTCACCATAGCGTTGATAGTTATCACCGTTCTCGCCGCCATCCATGTACCGCAGATAGCCATCTACGTGCCCATCATCGCCGTAGCCCTGGCTCTGGCACTACAAAAATATATTGCCAGCTTCTTCGCCTTCTTTGTCATCACATTTAGCAGAATTTACGATGTTGGCGACCGCATCCGTATCGGCAACATCAAGGGTGACGTGCGACAAATCGGTCTCCTTCACACCACGCTTGAGGAGGTAGGGGAAGACGAGAAGCTTGGCGGCGAACTCACCGGGCGGTTGTTCTATGTCCCGAACTTGATAGTACTCGACCAGCCGGTGCTCAACTACTCCAAAGACTACTCAGTACAGTACACCGCCATCGTCTCAGACTATATGTTCGACGAGGTGCGCATCCCGTTGACCACCGATAGCAACATAGAAAAAGCCTGCAGGATTCTGGAAGACATCCTCAAGAAACAGGATGAAGCCCACATCGCTGAAGCCGGCAAGATGTTCCAGAACGACTATCCCAGATTTCTCGATGAAGCCCTCAACGGACCCCGCGTGCTCATCTTTGTTGAACCGAAACAGGTGTGGATCAAGGGCAAGTTCGTCACCCCGCTCAAAGGGCGCAATGAACTGCGTAGCCAGATACTGCTTCAGTTCATGAAAGAAATAGCGAACTCGGCGGATATAAAGCTGGCGTAAACGCCGCTATCTACAGCTCTATAGTCCTGCCGGGGCTGGGCAGGATAACCTTAATCTGGCTCCTTTTGAGATAGCCGCTGTAGTAAGTGGGGTGTTCGCTATGGACAGGCACAAGGTACTTCGGACTGATGCTGGAGACTATTTCCAGCAGGTCCGGACCGCAGGCATGCCCCGAGGCATGCAGTCCTTTCTCCTCCTCCGGTATCTCCCATTTCCCGCCCCGCTCCACGGGCAGACCGAAGCCCTTGATGCCAAAATACTCCAGCCAGTGCCCCAGCCGCCAGAAATCTCTCTCTTGCTCCTCATCGTGCGGTTCGCTGGAGCTATAGATGTAGAGACTACCCGCCCTGGGACGCAGACTGGGAAGCTCGTTTAAGTCGAAAAAGCTGAAGCACAGGATGAAATCGCCCTGATTATTTCTCACATCATCCGCCACCACCACCTTATGGCTGTACTCCCTGCTCATCTCCTTCATCCACACGCGCCCCGGCGCCCTGGTGCCGATGGTCTCCTCGTAGATGACGATGTTCTCATCCGTAGCCACATCCGGTATCTCCGGCTCCAGCAGGCGCACCGTCTTCAGCAGGTAGGCGTCCTTGGGAAATATCACCAGCTTCCGCCCGGTATCTCTGGCTATCTGCAAAAAAGTAAGTAACCTGTCCACATCTCGCGGCGAAAAATCGGCGATCGCCAGTCCGGTGGCGTTTTTCACTGCGCGGCAGGCGTTCTCATAAACATCGCTCTCCGGCACATTCTCGTCCTTCTTCACATTGGTGCCCTCGATTATCAGTGCGGTCGGCTTCAGTGCTGCTGCCTCCTCGATAAACCTTCTGGTCATCTCGCCGCGCTTACCGTGGAGGCGCAGGTCGCCGCTATAGACTATCCAGCCGGCGCTTGTCTCCACGCCCCAAGCGCAGGCACCGAGGATGGAATGGTCAACGGGAAAACACCGCAGCCTGAACTGGCTGCAGCCGCAGTCCTTGAGCGGTTGTGAGCACATCGCCTTCTGCTTCGGTGTCTTCTCATAGAAGCCCCAGCCCCAGAACTGCCCTGCCTCCTCGCC
>DAOUCT010000044.1:0-2383 GCA_034432055.1 Dehalococcoidia bacterium
ACTATACTGTTCGGGGAAAGCGGATGAATCGGCATACCTGTAAACTAGTGGGGCTGGTGCTGTCTGTACTGATGATGGTCAGCCCCGGCTGTGCACCGGCGGCGACCACCCAGCCTCCAGCGGTAAGCCCTGATAGCGCTGCTGCCAGCGTACCTGCTGCCACCGCACCGGTGGAGCCTGAGGTGGTTGATGAAGGGAGTCAGACCATTGGTAAAGACCCTGTCTCGGGCAGGAACCAGCAGGTGGACTTCGGCTGGGAGCAGTACTGTTATTCCACTGAGTACCAGCTCCAGATAGCCAAAGACCCGGAGTTCACCCTGATTGTGCTGGACACCGGCGCTTTCACCCCTGCCTCGGCGATGTCGCCGGCGGCTTATTTCCCCGCCGGAGGGCGGGCAGCCTCTCCATCCTCGCTCACCGGCTGGGCGGGGCTGGAGGCAGGTCACACCTATTACTGGCGCGTGCGGGTGCGCCAGGCAGCCACAGGGCAGTACATCCGTAGCCCGTGGTCTGAGGTGAACAGCTTTACCATCGAGCCGTGATGGCTGGGAGAGGATTCCCCCTCACTCTAACTCTCTCCCGCGGAGGGGAGAGAGGACAAGACCCCTCACTCTAACTCTCTCCCGCAAGGGGAGAGAGGACAAGACCCCTCACTCTAACTCTCTCCCGCAAGGGGAGAGAGGACTAGGGTGACTTGACAAATTCCCAATCAGGCACTTATAATAAAAAAAACTGCCACCTGCACCTTTAAGTCCCGTGTTTCACGTTTTATCCCGCAATAGAAAGCGACCGCTTATACCTGCAGTCATAGCTGACTCCAGGGAGTTGATATTTCATCCCCAGAGATGAGCAAGTATATCTTCGTCACCGGCGGCGTGGTCAGCTCTGTAGGCAAGGGGGTCAGCGTCGCCTCCATAGGCAGAATACTTAAAAGCCGCGGCATATCGGTTTCCGTGCAGAAGCTCGACCCCTACCTCAATGTCGACCCGGGTACCATGTCCCCCTACCAGCACGGTGAGGTGTTCGTCACCCAGGACGGCGCCGAGACCGACCTCGACCTGGGGCATTACGAGCGGTTCATCGATGTCGACCTCACCGCCGCCTCCAATGTGACCTCCGGGCAGATATACTCGGCGGTCATCGCCGGGGAAAGGCGCGGCGACTATCTCGGCGGCACCATTCAGGTGGTGCCCCACGTGACCAACGAGATAAAGCGGCGCATCAGAGAGGTGGCAGAGCTCACCGGCGCCGAGGTGGTCATCGTGGAGGTCGGCGGCACCGTGGGCGACATCGAAGGACAACCTTTTCTGGAAGCCATCCGCCAGATGAGAAACGAGGAGGGCAGGGACAACGTGCTCTATGTGCATGTTACCTTCCTCCCCTACATCGCTACCACCAAAGAACTTAAGACCAAGCCCACACAGCACAGCGTTAACGAACTGAGGCGCATCGGCATCCAGCCCGATATCATCCTCTGCCGCTCCGACCACGAAATACCGCCCAGCCTTAAGGACAAAATCTCCCTGTTCTGCGATGTCTCCCGGGAGGCGGTCATCCCGCTGGTCACCGCCGAGACCATTTATGAGGTGCCGCTGGTGCTGGAAGAAGCCGGGCTGGGCGACCTGCTAATCCAGCGGCTGGGACTTACGGCAAGGAGCGCCGACCTCAGCGAATGGCGGGAGATGGTAGCCCGGCTCAAAGCACCCAAGGAGCCGGTTAACATCGCCCTGGTGGGCAAATACGTGGAACTTCAGGACGCCTATTATTCGGTGCGCGAGGCACTGTGTCACGCCGGTCTGTACCACAACCGGCAGGTGAACATAATCTGGGTGCATTCCGAAGCACTCGAGGGTGATGGCAACACAGGACTGTTGAAATCAGCCCAGGGCATAATCGTCCCCGGCGGCTTCGGCTACCGTGGGATAGAAGGGATGGTCGTTGCCGCCAGGTATGCCCGCTTGAACCACATCCCCTATCTGGGGCTGTGCCTGGGCATGCAGGTGATGGTCATCGAGTTCGGGCGCTACGCCCTGCGCTCCAGCGAGGTCAATTCCACCGAGTTCGACCCCAGGACTCCTTACCCGGTCATCTGCCTGCTGCCGGAGCAGCAGACCGTCACCAACCTCGGCGGCACCATGCGCCTTGGCGCCTATCCCTGTTATCTGGTGCCGGGGACGCAGGCATACCGTGCCTATGGACAGTCGGTAGTCCATGAGCGGCACCGCCACCGCTTCGAGTTCAACAACCATTTCCGCGAGCCCTTCGAGGCGAAGGGGCTTATCGCCAGCGGGCTTTCCCCTGACAGGCGGCTGGTGGAGATAGTGGAACTGAAAGACCACCCCTGGATGCTCGCCTGTCAGTTCCACCCCGAGTTCCGCTCCCG
>DAOUCT010000045.1:0-3033 GCA_034432055.1 Dehalococcoidia bacterium
TTGACTGCTGGCACCGGTCTGGATGTGCTTGCCCACGCCATGGACTGTGTGATGTCGCCGGCGAGTAATGACTTTACTGACGCCTTCGGCATAAAGGCTACCCAGCTGGCGTTCCAGTACTTGCCCAAAGCCTATCATAATGGTACCGACCCTGAGGCAAGGCTGAGAATGCACATCGCTGCCAGTATGGCAGGTATCGCCTTCTTCAACGGTGGAGTTGGCTTGACGCACGCTTTGGGGCATTCGCTGGGCAAGGCATTCGCTGTGCATCATGGTGTGGCTGTAGGTGTGTTCATCCCCTATTCCTTCCAGTTCTATCGCCCGCTCACCGACAAATACCTTGTGCTCGCCGACGCACTGGGGGTTAGAGAAAAGACGGACGAAAAGAACTTTGCCGGACTTATCGAGAAGGTACGCGCATTGATAAAAGAGGTCGGTGTATCCACTGACCTGAAAGGACTTGGTATACCTAAAGACGAGTTCGAAAAGAATATGGACAAGCTTGTCCAGTATGCTGTTGAAGACCCATCCCATTTCCAGAGCCCGCGCCCGATGACACCACAGCAGTGCGAGGCTATTTTCAGGTATGCCTATGAAGGCAAGGATATAGACTTCTAGGGAGGTAGGAAAATGTTCGGGTATCACGGGAAACTTTTACAGGTAGACCTTAGCAAAGGAGAGACCAGTACAGTCGAACTGAAAGAAGACGATTTGAAAAAATTTATTGGTGGTACCGCCCTAGCTGCCAGGCTCATTTACGACAAGGTCAAATCGGGTATGGACCCGCTTTCGCCAGAAAACCCTCTGGTATTTGCTGCCGGTGCTTTTCAGGGCACCACCATACCCATGGTGAGCCGCTCGGCGGTTTGTACTATCTCACCGCTAACCGGTTATTGGGGAGAAGCCACCACTGGGGGAGTCTTTCCTTCCCGATTAAGAAGCACCGGGTTTGACGCTATCTTAATCACCGGCAAAGCAGCCAGACCTGTTTATCTTTATGTCAGAGATGGTAAGGCAGAGATAAAAGACGCTTCGCATGTTTGGGGCAAAGACATTTATGAGACACAGAAAATATTGAAAGAGGAACTTAAAGATGCCGAAGTAAGCATATCTGCCATCGGGCTTGCCGGTGAGAACCTGGTGAAGTGCTCAGGTGTAGTCAACGACCGTGGCAGGGTTGCCGGGCGTTGCGGTGTGGGAGCGGTGATGGGCTCGAAGAAGCTAAAGGCGGTGGCGGTAAGCGGAAATGCCAGAGTTAGCGTTGCCGACGAGCAGAAGGTAGCTGAACTCACCAGACAAGCAAGAGATACTATAGCTAATAGCTTCACCTCTGTCCTGTACCGGGAGTACGGTACCATGCTCTGGGTGGACATGGGAATGGTCATGGGCGATGTGCCCGCTAAATACTTCACCCGCAGCCTGTTCCCGGCGCAAAAGGTCACCAGCCAGACCTTCCGGCAGAAATATGTCATGGGCAATTACGCCTGCTATGGCTGTCCTATAGGCTGTGGCAGATTGATACGGAATTTCAAAGGCATCGCCGAGGTGGACGGTCCCGAATATGAGACCACCATCGCCTTAGGACCTTTGTGCTGGAACTTCGATACCGACTCTATTGTGGAAGCCAACCACCTGTGTAATGCCCACGGGCTGGACACCATATCCGCCGGCGTTGCCATCGCCTATGCCATGCATCTGTATGAGAAAGGGATACTGACCAAGAAAAAAGCGGGTATGGAACTTAAGTGGGGTGATGGCAAGGCGGTGGTAAAACTGGTCGATATGATGATCAAGAGGCAGGGCTTTGGTGAGCTATTGGGGCAGGGCGTACGCCGCATGGCTGAGGAGCTGGGTGCTGACCCGGAGGAGGCAGCCCATGTCAAGGGACAGGAAGTACCCATGCACGATGCCCGGGCGTTCTTCGGTCAGGCTATTTCCTATGCCACAGGTCCTCGTGGTGCTTGCCATCTAAAAGGCGATTATTATACGGTGGACATCGGCGGTATGGTAATGGAACTGGGCGTTTTGCCCGGTGACCGTTTCCAGTCCCAGGGCAAAGCTGAACCAGCGGCTAAATATCAGGCTTACAAAGACCTGTTCGATTCCCTGCTGATGTGCAAGTTTGCCCCCTACACCGCCACCCAGCTAAGCGAGATGCTCAGTGCCGTCACCGGGTGGAACTTCACCCCCGCCGACCTTGGTACTGCCGGTGAACGGTCGATAAACATCAAGCGGGCGATCAGCAATAAGCTGGGGCTTACCAGAAAGGAAGATAAACTGCCGCGTATCTGTATCCAGCCCTTGAACGAAGGTGCCACTGTGGGCAAGTCTCCTGACATGGACACCCTGCTCAAGGAGTACTACGCCTTCAGGAAATGGGACTGGGAGACCGGTAAGCCCACGAAGGAAAAGCTGGTAGAACTCGGGCTTGACGATATAGCCAGAGACCTCTGGGGGTAACCAGCTAGCAAAGGAAAATCAGGCTTACGGTCACCGCTATAAGTGCACTGCCCAATGCGATGGTGACCCATGCCCACAGGGGTACACCTGACGGTACCGCTGCTGGAACTGCGGGCAATTCAAAGGTCTCCGTCTGGAAACAGAATGTAGGGCTCCAGTCTCCGGGAGTAGTCTGACCATTTACTTCCAGGGCGCGCACCCGCCAGAAATAGGCGCTCTGGTATTTAAGCCAGCCCTCGTAAGTATGGGCTGTGGCAGCGGTGGTGACGCTGGAAATGATTTTGGAGAAGTCTGCGTCCTCAGCTAGCTCGAACTGGTATCTAGTCACCCCTGGCAGGGGTGCCCAGGAGAAGGGGACCGAGGTTATGGGACAACCAGCAGCCCCGTTATGTGGGGCTAGCAATTGTACCCCTTGGTGGTGTGCCGCAATGGGCGCACCTGCTTTCACGGTAAAGCTCCTCGCCTCCGACCACGGACTTCTGATGGTCTCGGTGGTAGCGGCATGGCGTACCCTTACCCGCCAGTAGTAAGTATGACCGCATTCAAGCTGCCCGTAGAAGCCTATGCTCGAAC
>DAOUCT010000046.1:0-5405 GCA_034432055.1 Dehalococcoidia bacterium
TGTACGCACCCGGGTTCCCGTCCCCATAGCCCCTGATATCACGCTCCAGAAGCCATCTACCGATCCACAGAGAGAAAGGACAGGCACCGAGCAGAAAAGCCGCCACCGCCAGCAAGATGAAATAACCTATAACCAACTCGACCTACCTTACCGTCCAGCGCTTAGCATAGTCCATGACCCACGCCGTGTCAATACGCCCCTCACTTGGTCTCTCCCCACAGGAGAGAGAAAGTTTTGCGCTCCTGCCCTCATACGGACTGACACTCTGTCTCCCCACTGGGGAGGGAAGGCAGCGCATCTTCCCCATTCACTCCTCTCCCTCAGGGAAGCCTGCAACCCCAACATCTCCCTCTCCGGAGAGAAAGTTTTGTGACCTGCCCATTCAGTCCTCTCCCTTAGGGAAGCCTGCAACCCTAACATCTCCCTCTCCCTTGAGGGAGAGGTCAGGTGAGGGTGTATTCCTCAACTGCAGCTTCTTCAGCAACATTAGAGATATAAGCCCCAGCGGATATACCACCAGGTACCACGGCTGCTTCTCTATCAGCAGCACCGCCGGCAATGCCACCACTACGATAGCCGTGCTCAAGCCCGACTTTCGGGTCACCAGAAACGGCACCAGAGTGATGGCTCCGGCGATAAGGAACTCCTTTATCATCAGCCCGGCGAGCACACCGAATATCACCGTAGCCCCCAGCCCGCCGCGGAACTTCAAAAACGGCGACCAGCTATGTCCCACCACCGCCGCCACGCCGGTGGCCAGCCTTATCGCCATGGAATCGCTCACCCAGCGGGCGCTACTCACTGCCAGAGCCCCCTTGCCCACATCCATCGCCACCACCGTCAGAAAAGGCACCAGCCCCAGCCGGCGGTAGACCGCTGCTGCGCTTATCCGCCCGTCGCCCTCATCACGCAGGTCCACACCGCCCACCGCTTTAGCCACGATCTGTGCTGAAGGTATAGCCCCCAGCAAATATCCCAGGAAGACTACCCAGATATCTATTGTCAAAGCTCAGTCCTCGCCGTAAAATGCCACTGCCAGCGTCCCCCGTCCGGTAGCGTAGCCCATCACCGGGCTGAAATCCGTCATATAAAGCTCGGTGCAATTGAACTCGCTGGCTATCCTCTCCTTAAACTTCTCCGCCTCATCGGGGCAGGCGGCGTGCATCACCGCGGCATGCACCGCTTTAGAGCCTCTCAGCGCGTCCTTCATCATCTTCAGCATCCGCTCCACACCGCTCTGCTTGCTCCTCACCATACCGGCGAAATGAATGGTGCCGTCGGCACTGGTCAGTATCGGCTTTACCGAGAGCACCGAGCCTAACTCCGAAGCCACCTTCGGTATTCTACCCGTGCGGTAGACATAGCGGATGGTCTCCAGGAGACCGATGAACCCCACCTTCTGCCTCACCTGCTCCGCCACCTCCACCACCCCGTCCAGGCTCTTACCCGCCTCAGCCGCCCGTGCTGCTGCCAGTGCCACCAGCCCCTCGGCGGCGGCGGCTGTCCTGCTGTCCACCACCTCCACTCTCAGGCTCGACTTCTTCTCAGCCAGGATGCCCTTTGCCACCAGAGCGCTGCTGTAGAACATGCTCAACTTAGAAGACAGAGTTATCACCACCACCCCCTCAGCGTAACCGCTCACCTCCTGGAACACCTTCAGGTACTCCTCAGGCGAGGCGGAAGAACTCTTCCAGAAATCGGGCGCCTTCTCCAGAAGCTCATAAGCCTGTTCGGCGGTGATATCCACCTGGTCACGGTACACCTTTCCGTTGAAGAAGATGTTCACCGGCACCATCTTTATCCCGTGCCTTACCATCTCCTCCTTCGGCACACAGGCGATGCTGTCCACCACAATTACTATCTTGCCCATACCACCGTCCCCATACCTCGTATATCGAGGTACAAGCCTATGCTAGCACAGCCTTAACAATTTGTCAATCGCATCCGCACTGTCGGACTGGACTGGTCCACATAGATGGGTGACACACGGGACATAGCAGAGCGGTAAGGAAAGTCCCTCTCACCCTCACCTTAATCCTCTCCCGTCAAGGGAGAGGAAAAAGGAGTCTTCTCTCCCCTACCTTATTCCCTCTCCCCTCCGCGGGAGAGAACCGCCTTTTTATCCCTCTCCCCTCCGCGGGAGAGGTCAGGTGAGGGGGCACATCCTCTCTCCCCAAAAATTGGACAACTGCCTCCCATATCAGCTACAATGCCCCCAACTACGGGACACGTCCCTGTTGAATAAAAATTTAAGGAGTGGAATGAAAAGCGAAATTGCCATCATCATCATAGTTGTCCTTATACTCGTGGCTATTGGCGGTTGCTTCTTTGCCTATCAACAGGGCAATACCACCGGCTATCAAGTCGGCTACAACAAAGGCACTCAGGACGGCGAGAAGCTGGGCTACGACAAAGGCTACAACGAGGGACAGACCAAAGGCTATCAGGATGGGCACACGGCTGGTTACAGCGAAGGTCAGACTGCTGGCTATAACAAAGGTCAGCAGGACGCCCACCAGTCCTACCAGACTGGCGAAACGGAAGGGGAAAAGATCGGCTACAACAAAGGTTACAACCAGGGCTGGTACAACGGCTGGCTAAACGGCTGGCGCAACGGCTGGTGGTCAGGCTGCACCACCTGCTGGCATGAGTGCGGTCCCCTGGTCACCGGCGCCAATGCTTCCCAGCACTCTGCCGGCCCATCCCAGGCGTGGATGCCCGAGCCGCCCACCCCGCCACCACCCCAGCAGTGACCATTTCCATAGCAGTCACCAGGACTTAAAAAACTAACAACAGGGGGTAACATGACCATCGAAGTGGTAACGCCGGAAAAAGTCGGGCTTTCCAGCGAGCGCCTGCGCAGGATAGATGTTCACCTGCAGGAACGGTACCTGGCACCGAAAAAAATCGCCGGTGCCCTCACGCTTGTTGCCCGCCGGGGCAAAGTAGCTTACCTCTCGCCTCAGGGCATGATGGACTATGAACGCGGAAGACCGATGACGGAGGACACCATCTTCCGCATCTACTCAATGACCAAACCCATCACCTCGGTTGCCCTGATGATGCTCTGCGAACAGGGGCACTTCCAGCTTGGTGATAGGGTCAGCAAATTCATCCCTGAGTGGAAAGACCTTCAAGTCTATGTCTCCGGAGAATATCCCGATTTCGTCACCAGACCGCCGGAACGGGAGATGACCGTACGCGACCTTTTGACCCACACCTCGGGGCTGTCATCGGGCATGTTAGGTCAGGCGGGCACGAAGGTTGACGCCGCCTATCAGCGATTGAGGCTACGGGAAGGCACGCTTAAAGACATGGTGCAGAAAGTAGCCCGGCTTCCCCTTGAGTTCTCCCCTGGCACCAGGTGGAACTACGGCATATCGACCGATGTATGCGGCTATCTGGTGGAAGTAATCTCCGGCATGGGCTTTGATGAATACCTCAAGACTCACATCTTCGAGCCGCTGGGCATGGTAGACACTGGATTCTATGTACCGCCGGAAAAAGCGCACCGCCTTGCAGCGAACTACACACGGGATGCCAGCAAAAAGCTGCAACTGGTAGATGACCCGGCTCGGAGCCCGTTTCTCAGACCCCCCACCTTCCTGTCCGGTGCTGGCGGTCTTGTTTCCACGGCGGCTGACTACTACCGCTTCTGCCAGATGCTGCTCAACGGTGGCGAACTTGACGGCGTCCGCATTCTCGGTCCGAGGACCATCAAATACATGGTGATGAACCATCTGCCGGGCAATCAAGACCTGACCGACCTCAGCACCAGCCTGTTCAGCGAGACAGCCAACGAAGGAGTTGGCTTTGGGCTGGGCTTTGCCGTTATCATCGACCTCATAAAGTCGCAGCAGATAGGTTCAATCGGTGAATACTACTGGGGAGGGGCTGCCAGCACCATATTCTGGATTGACCCATCTGAAGACCTCATCGTCATCTTCCTGACGCAGCTAATGCCGTCGAACACCTTTAACTTCAGGGGTCAACTCAAGTCCATAATTTACTCGGCGATTATAGACTGAAGCGCAATCTCCATAGCGGTCCCGGAGCAACGCCCTGATAAGCAGGGCTTTCTTTACCTGTTGCTATTAGACCGAACAAAGCCTCGTCCCGCAGTTAGCCTCAGGAGACCGAAAGGGTACAGACCAACTTTAACCCCCTTAAGGAGTAGCACTGCTGGCATGGTCTCCTCTCCCCCGGGAAAACCCCCTTCCCGAATTTAGCACCTCTTATATGACTCCCTCTCCCCCTGGCAAAAAACCCACCACTCCTCTCCCTATGGGAGAAACCGACCGTTCCTCTCACTCTGGAAAAAACCCGCTATCCCTCTCCCTCTGGGAGAGACCCTCTATTACTCCCTCTCCCCCTGGGAGAGGCAAGGTGAGGGCGACCTGTCGTTCCCTCTCCCTATGAGAGAGACACCTACTCTTCCCTCTCCCTCTGGGAGAGTCCCCTCTATTACTCCCTCTCCCTCTGGGAGAGACCCTCTATTACTCCCTCTCCCTCTGGGAGAGACCCTCTATTACTCCCTCTCCCTCTGGGAGAGGCAAGGTGAGGGCGACCTGTCGTTCCCTCTCCCTATGAGAGAGACACCTACTCTTCCCTCTCCCTCTGGGAGAGACCCTCTATTACTCCCTCTCCCTCTGGGAGAGGCAAGGTGAGGGCACCCCCTTCCGAGGATTAGATTCTTTCCTGCCTCAGCCTACTAAGCAGCATATCACGGGGTCCCCGCAAAATCCATAGATTTTGTGGGGTAAGAGTCCCCTTCCGAGGATTAGGTTCTTTCCGACGTGTCAGGGGTTTAGCACAGTCGTTTGTTCGCTCTGCTGTGTTTCAATCCCCTTCCGAGGATTAGGTTCTTTCCGACAGTATTTTTCTCACAATACACCACAAGTGTGTACTGTGAGCTTTCAATCCCCTTCCGAGGATTAGGTTCTTTCCGACGAATATTGTCTGGTGTCATAACTTGGACGGCATGAAAGCTTTCAATCCCCTTCCGAGGATTAGGTTCTTTCCGACGAGGTGACGAAAGATGGTCAAAATAACGAACGTATTTGGCTTTCAATCCCCTTCCGAGGATTAGGTTCTTTCCGACAGGTGAAAGCTCGCTAGAACGAGTTTACGACATTGTGCCTTTCAATCCCCTTCCGAGGATTAGGTTCTTTCCGACTTGTGTCCCCTCCAATAACCATGTACCACCATTTTCCCCTTTCAATCCCCTTCCGAGGATTAGGTTCTTTCCGACGAAAGCCCTTGCTGATGTCATCAAATCTATCCGCAACTTTCTTTCAATCCCCTTCCGAGGATTAGGTTCTTTCCGACCATCGTCGCCTGGTAGTACACCAGTGCGGGACTTCTGTGCCTTTCAATCCCCTTCCGAGGATTAGGTTCTTTCCGAC
>DAOUCT010000047.1:0-3764 GCA_034432055.1 Dehalococcoidia bacterium
TCGGTCATGGTGGCGAAGTAGGAGATGGCGCCGATCATGGTGGCGAGGAAGGACTGCCGTAGCCCCGCGCCTCCCAGCCAGGTCTCAATCCACTGTTGCGGCAATATGGCGCCGACGATGCCCACGATGAAAACGCCCAGTAGCAGCAGCGGGAAGATCATGCGTACGAACCACCATGTCTCCCTGAGCCACGACTTTATCTTGTCCAGCTCGATGGCTCTCCAGGCGTACAGCGCCACTATCACCAGCCCCACCACCCACACCACCACCTTCTGCCAGTAGGGACCTTTGGTCACAATATAGTTCGGTGCCAGCAGCCACAGCACCAGCAAGATGAGCAGGACGAGTGACCTGCGGTCTATGAGCGCCGTCCTGCCGCCGTTCGTCTGGAATGCCGGCACGCGCTCCTTCTCCTCGCGGTAAAAGGCGTAAGCCATTACCAAGCCCACGATGAAGGACATCGCCAATGCACTCACCAGCCTGGCGATGACCATCTTCCCCCCTAGTATCGAGCCGGTGTACACCAGCGAAAGGATATTGGCTGCCGGTGCCACCCAGAGAATGATGAACGCGGGACCGATGCCGGCGCCGCCGTAATAGATGCCGCTGGACACGGGGATGACGGTACAGGAACAGGCGGCGACGAAGAAGCTACCGCCAGCGGCGATGCCAAAGGCGGTCACCTTCCTTGCTGCCGACCCCAGATAGCTGATGATGCTCTCCCGCGCCATAAAGTTCACTATGCCGCCGGCGAGGAGGAAGGCGGGGATGAGGCAGGTGAGCACGTGCAGGGCGATATAGTCCTTCAGTGCCAGTAGCCCACCCATCAGGGCGTTTATCACCATGTCCATATTCGTCTATTCTCCTTGCTTCTGGTGGTTATCTCTGAGGTTGGAACCGGAGTGACTTCAGGAACACTGCTTCAGCCTGGCGGTGCAGTCGGGCACGACGCGCTCTGTAGTTCTCAGCCGCTCTCTGTCACGCACGGCTATCGGATTATGCTCCAGTCCTTTCCTCACCGCCTCCAAGATGTCGCGGTAGTGCTCCGCGAGCCCCTCCTTATCAATGGAGTACAGTGCCCACACCCCCACGCGCCTCAAATTCAATAGCCCGGCATCGTACAGGGCATTGAGGTTCCGCGAGGCGCGGGACTGCGAGATTTCCAGCACCTGCGTCACCTCACAGACGCAGCACTCCCGCTCCAGCAGCAGGTTCAGTATCCTCAGCCTGGTCTCGTCCGATAAAGCTTTGAAGACCTTGATTAAGTCTCGCATCCGCTTTATGCGTCCTTTTGCATCTCTGCATATTATAAGTCCAGGGGTAAGCTTTGTCAACCGCAAAAGCAGGCGGTCTCACCCTCACCTTAGTCCTCTCCCGTCGAGGGAGAGGAAAGAAATCTTCTCTCCCCTCCGCGGGAGAGAGTTAGAGTGAGGGGGCAATCCTCTCTCCCCTCCGCGGGAGAGAGATAGAGTGAGGGGGCACCCTCACCTTAGTCCTCTCCCGTCAAGGGAGAGGAAAGAATTCTTCTCTCCCTTCGCGGGAGAGAGTCACCTTTTTATCCCTCTCCCCTCCGCGGGAGAGGTTAGGTGAGGGGGCAATCCTCTCCCCGGGCACCTGCGATTGCGCCAGACCTGGGATTATGGTAACCTAGAGACGAGGGTGAAGGCAGTGGCTTGGGCGAGCAGGTTTTTGCCGGTAGTCCTTCTGGTCTCCCTGCTGAGCTTCCCGCCGCCGTCGGCAGGTCAGACCTATGGCTCAGGGGAGATCGAGTATGGAGGGGTCCGTCTACAGTTCTCTGGGCAATTGACAACGGCTGCCGGGACCTGTCAGCAGATCTCCTCAAATGTGGTCCAGTGTCGGCTGCCCCAGGGGACGCAGGGTGTCCTTCAACTAACGGCAACGAGGACGCCGGCGGGAGCGGTCAACATACGTGCTGATGCTATACCGGCGGGCTGGCCCGCCTTTCCGGTGGCAAGCGGCTGGGGCACGGTAACCAAGCAGTACAGCTTCACCGTCCCATCCGGCTCTGCGGGACAGCGTTTTGAACTTCGCTTCAAGGCTTGGACAGCGGGGGTCATAGGGGAAGTTGAGCTCAGGCTTATAATCGACGCTATTGCCCAGGTGACGCCAACCCCGCCACCGACTCCGCCCCCTTATCCCCCCACCGAGCCCGTGCCATCCAAACCCAAAGTGCCCCGCATTCAGGTCGTTCCCGACAGGCTTGATTTCGGTGTGGTGGCTGCTGGTCAGGAGGCTTCCGGGTTGCTCCGAATAGCGAACGTTGGCGATGCCGTTCTAAACGTCTATGGCATTGATACTCGTGTGCCCGGGACTGGTATTGGTTCGCCATGGAGCCCATTCCGTCTCACCTTGCCCCACTGGGGACCCTTTTCGCTATCGCCGGGAAATGCCACATCCCTTCTAGTCACCTTCAGCCCTGTTGAGGCTGGCAGCTTCACTGAGGAACTCCTCATCACCAGTAATGACCCGCAGAGACAACAGGTCATCGTTCCTCTCGCCGGGAAGGCGGTCGCCAGACCGGAAGTCACCCGCCCCCCGGAGGAGACACCTCCGCCCGGTGAAGGCGAGGTTGCCCCCAAAAAAGAAGAGGTGAAGAGGTGCCCCGAGTGCGACCTGGGAGTCCTGACCCAGAACTGCCAGCTAATACCGCGGGCAACGGTGAGCCTGGGGCTGTTCACACTTACTTTGTATCGTGGCAGCCCTCACGCTGCCCAGCGGGCGCCGGAGATCGCAAAGCTGGTCGCTGGCGAATGGGCGGGAAAGTACCAGGTCATCTGCCTCCAGGAGGTGTTCAGCTATGCCGCCAAGGACTTTGCTTACAAAAATGCCGTAGCCAGGGGGTGGCTGGGGGCTGAGGACGTGGATTTGGGCAAAGAGGGCTGGCACAAATTGGAGAAGGATGGCAAACATCAGGACCAGGAGATAGAGCTTGACGGGGAAAAGGTGCAGCTTCTGGCGCGGAACCCGGGTGCTAAAAATGACATTCAACAGATAGCCGTGTTGAAGAAAGGCGATAGGTATCTGGTCACCGGTCCGGACTCGCCCGGTGGTGGAAGGTTCACCATAGATGGCGGGCTGATGATTCTATCGAAGTACCCCATTATTGCGGCAAGCGGGTTCACCTTCAGCGACCAGGCAGGCGTGGTCGAGGAATTCTCCAACAAAGGTGCGCTTTATGCCCGCATCCAGTTAAGTCCTGATAGACCGGAGCTCAATTGCTATATCCACGTCTTCAACACCCATCTGGCTGCCGGCAATGCTGAAAAACAGCGACGGAAGCAGTTGAACGAGCTCTGGGAGTTCATTAAGAAATGCACCGAGGACCCACAGAACAAAGGGGAGCCTGATGGCAATCCAGTTATAATCTGCGGCGACTTCAATGTCATCGGCGGTAGTGACGAATATAAAAGCCTGAAAGATACTTTGCAGGCAGTGGACGCCTGGCGGAAGCTGAAGGGTGATAAAGAAGACCATAACAGTGCTACCTGGGTGGGTAACCAGAAACTGAAGGAAGAAGTCCCCTGGGGAGACAAAAACGTGCTAGCTACCGAAAAGGGAAAATACCAGCGGCTGGACTACATTCTGTACCAGATTTTCCAGCCGAAGGCAAAACAACCGCCGCTGGCGCTCGCCCTCGAGTCCATAGCCCGGGAGCCAGCCCAGAGGAGGGCGGAGAAATATCCCTGGGGCGGCTATACCGTGTCCGATCACCTGGGCGTCGGTGCGCAGTTCAAGATAACGCC
>DAOUCT010000048.1:0-2095 GCA_034432055.1 Dehalococcoidia bacterium
TTATCGGCTATGGTTACTGGGGAAAGAGGTTCCTCAGGTACTTAGAAGAGGTCTTTGAAGTTGTTCACATCTGTAGCCGGAGCCTTGCCGAATCGGGCAGGTTCACACCGAATATCGAAAAGGTGCTGAACAGCGATATTGAAGCTGTGGTCATTGCCACACCAGTCGACACTCACTATCAGATAGCCAGAAACGCTCTGGAACACTGCAAGCACGTCCTGTGCGAAAAACCGCTCGCCCAGTCCTCCGCCCAGGTCTCTGAGCTAGCCGAAATCGCCCGGAAAAACAACCTTCACCTTGTCACCGAGTTCACCTACACCTTCTCCAGCGGCATCCAGCAGGCAAGGGAGCTTGTGGCGCGAGGCAGCATCGGCGACCTGCTCTCTATGGAAATGTCCTTAAGGTACCTGGGGAGATTTCTCAAATTCGATGTCTACTGGCTGCTCGCCTCGCACATGCTGGCTGTGCGCGGTATGTTTGTCCCGCTCACCGAGAACGAGTTCAGGCTCATACAGCAAGTGCCGAATGAGACTGGTATCATCCATATCCAGGGCAAGGTACCTGGTTACATAAGCGTCAGCCTCAACTACCCGCAGAGGGAGACACGCATCGTCTGGTACGGCTCAAAAGGCACCATTGTATACGACGGCATCAACCAGCCGACGCTGTCGCTCGCCACATACAGGAAAAAGCATGGGGTGCTGGCAAACGAGATGCTCGAACAGGTAAGCTATTTTCACCATGACGAGCAAAACAACCTGCGGAATGCTGCGCTTTTCTTTGCTGGTGTCTTAAATGGTACAGTTGACTCAACGCATAACCTGCAGACATCAGCAGCGATAACTAAAATCCTGGAGGAGCTGACCCATGGAGCGAAGTCCGCTGGTCTCCGTGATAATAGCCACCCATAACCGCGCTGAATTGCTGACCACAAGAGCCATCCCTTCGGTGCTTAATCAGACTTACCAGAACTTTGAGCTTATCATCGTAGCTGACAGGTGTACCGATGACACCAGAGTCAGGGTGCAAGCAATCAATGACCCTCGCCTGAAGTTTATCGAGCTCACCGAGCGCCCACCACTCCCTGAAGACCTGCACGCCAGGTGGCGGGTTGCCTCAGCCGCACCCCGCAACAAGGGGCTTGAAATAGCCACTGGAGACTGGCTTACCTTCCTGGACGATGACGACGAATTCACCCCCAGCCATATCGAAGTCCTCCTGCAGAAGGCGCTCGAAGGCTACGATTTCGTATACGGCAATATACTGATGATAACCCCGACCGGTGAACAGCGCATCGTGGGCAAATATCCCCCAGAGCATGGGCACATCGGCGCCTCTTCCTTTATCTGCAGTGCAAAGTACAAGCATCTGAAGTTCAACACCGACCCCACCGCCACCTGGGAGCCGGGAGACTGGAACTTTATTCGACGGGTGATAGAAACAGGAGCGAGAGTATGCTACATAAACGAGACTGTCTATATTCATTACCTCCCCGTACGAGCCTGGGAAAGAGAAGAACGGGCATTGCCTTTCACCGGCGAAAGATTCCTGCCCTGGATATCGGGCGCCCAGATACATTATGAGCACCTCCACCGTTACGCCTTCGCCACGCATTTTGTTAGAGGCAAAAAAGTGCTCGACCTTGCCTGTGGCGAAGGCTATGGCTCCAATATGCTCGCTAGGGAAGCCGAATATGTCGTCGGCATCGAAATCGATAGGGACACCGTTGAGCACGCCAGGACAAAGTACAAAAGAAACAACCTGCAGTTCATTCAGGGCTCTATACTCTCTGTCCCTATCGAAGGCGAGAGGCTTTTTGATGTCGCCGTCTGCTTCGAAGGAATCGAGCATGTGGCGGAACACGAAAAGCTCTTCTCGGAAGTAAAACGGTTATTAAAAGAGGACGGCATCTTTATCGTCTCCACGCCCAACAAGGCACTTTACTCTGATGCGCCAGCCTTCGATAACCCCTACCATGTCAAAGAGCTTTACTTAGACGAATTTACAAACTTGCTCAGGCGCCACTTTAAGTACTTCCAGTTATGGGGGCAGCGTGTTTACGCTGGCTCCAACATCTGGAGTATTGGACCTGCAG
>DAOUCT010000049.1:0-2281 GCA_034432055.1 Dehalococcoidia bacterium
ATAAACGGCTATGGCAGGATGTACTACGTCAAAAACGACCTCAAAATGTATGTTCCGCATGGCGTTCCTCGCGACACCCGACCTCGAAAGCAAGATAGTGCTTCTCATTGTGTGACCGCACCCACACTCTTTTGACGCCGTTCAGCACCCGTCATCCGTTCACCGCCAAATCTATGGTGTCCATGAATGAGCCATCGGCAATCATGGAGGTACAGAAGCGCAGGACGCGCCAGCCCGCTAGCGCCGCCTCGTTCTGCTTGCGGCAATCCCGCTCCATGCCCTCGCCATAGCCGTGCGCCTTCGCCCGCTTGAGCCATTGCCCACCGTCAACCTCGATGAGGATACGCCGTTCAAGGTAGGCGGCATCCCAGATGTAGCGGCTGCCTGGCAGCCGGTACTGGTACTGCATCGGGATTTGCGCCGCCTCAATGAGCAGACGGAAGCGGGCTTCCAGGTGGGACAGGGGCATGGTATCAGCGGGATGCGAACCAGTCCGCCAGGGCGTCTGCCACCTTTGAAAGTAACAGGTTATAGATCAGGTTAGCGAAGCCGTTGTAAGCGGAAAGGACGCCGATCAGCTGGGACAAAAACGCCCAAAAATCATCGCCAATCGCGGGCAACTGCGGCGGGGCAAAGATGACCGCCAAGATTAGCGTGACGACCGACAAAACAATGGTTAAGATAAACTTGCCCTTGAGCCAATTCCAGCCTAGCTTATTCGCTGCCAGGCGCAGCAGGATCACCAGCCCGGACGCGACCAGACCGATGATAACAACTTGATCGGGGGTTAATTCAGACATTGCAATCTCCTCTTGTGCCAAATTTCTATCAGTATAGCACGTCGGCGGCAAAAATGCAATAGGTGTAATAGCCAAAGATGTGACATTTGTCATATACGATGCATGACATTTGACACTATAACAATTGTTAATATATGCTATACTGTAGATACAAATAAACCTCAAAGCCGGGCTGCGCATGGCAAAACAACGCAGAGAAGGAGAAATAAAATGAAATTGATTGATAAAAATACAGGTGAGGTATTAGCCGAAATTGTCGGCGGCGAAGGGCTTACATTCGATGAATGCTGCCAAATAGCTAACTTGAGCTGGAAAGACTACCCAGATGTAGAAACCGAAGGATGGTATCTGGATGATGATGTACTTGTGGACGAATCGTGGTCCGAATGGGTGGACTAAAAAGGAGTAACAAAATGACCCACAAACTGATTAATATCCCCAAGTCCACCCACAATCTGTTGGCAGCCGCCAAGCAGGTTAGCGGTGTGCCAATGTCCGAAATTGTCCGGCGGGCGGTGCAGGAATACATCGACCGCTACGCGCCGGAGGTGTGGGGCATCCTGCAAGACCAGGACGCCCATGATGACGCCGTCGATCAGGCAGCAATGGCTCACGGAGGGTAACAATGGACTACACGACATGGCACGACTGCAAGCCCACCCACCCCGACCACGCCACCGATGAAATCGTGTGGCTGGAAGACCAGCTGAACAAAGCCATCACCGAAAACGATAAGGCAACCGATAGATACCTGCTGCATGGCGGCAGGGTGGAGCAGCTCGAAATGCTCCGTACCGGCGAAAAGGTGACGCGCCTCCAGGATATGCTCATCGAGGCGAGGCGCAAAATCAATCAACGAGAGGAGTAACATGCACTACACATACTGTTTTCTGTGCAAAGGAAAATCACAATTCGTCCAGCCCGGGCAAGACCCGATGGAGCATTATACCGCCCGGGGCGTCATCCGGCTGGATGACAACAACTGGTATCAGCCGATGATGGCGGTGTTCCACAACGGAGAACTGGTCTGCCATTGCCCGGTAGACGATTGGCGCAATCGCTGGAAGCTGCAAGAAATGTTCGCACAGATGCCGGAATCGGAGCGCTGGCAAAAAGCCTGTGAGTACGCCTCCGAGTGCGATTTCGATGATGACTTCGGTCTCAATTCCCTGGACGGCGGGAACATCCTGATACTCGATGATGTCACCCTCGACGATCCAGAAGCCACACTGTTTTTTGTGGATATTCATGCCTAAAGGAGTAACAAATGACTGAAAACGAAATGGTAGTAAGTTCAAACAATTTCCTTGCCCCGGCGGCACAGCTGGATGTGGTACTGCGCGTCTATCAGGCAAAAAAGGATTTCATCGAGCGCGTGCTACGCAACGGGCTGGACTATGGCGTTGTCCCCGGCACATCGTCAAAGCCGACCCTTTTGAAGCCAGGTGCAGAAAAACTTGCATCGTTCTTTGGTCTGTCCC
>DAOUCT010000050.1:0-42649 GCA_034432055.1 Dehalococcoidia bacterium
GCACAGCCTTAGGCTCATATCTCAGGTTATGCTAAAATGAGGCACAGGAGGTAACGGCATGCCGGCAAATTTGCCACCGCAATATTTTGAGGCGGAAAAACGTTATCGCCAGGCCAAAACTCCGGAGGAGAAAATTGAAGCTTTAGAAGCCATGCTCGCCATAATGCCTAAACACAAGGGTACAGACAGACTCCACGGCGAGCTGAGGCGAAAAATTGCCAAATTTACCGAAGAAGCAGAACGTAAAGCAGCTACCAGCCACGCTAGCTTCTACATCAAAAGGGAAGGCGCTGGACAGGTAGCTCTTGTTGGACTTCCTAACTCTGGAAAATCGCAACTTCTAGCGGCTGTGACCGATGCCACTCCCGAAGTTGCGGATTACCCGTTTACCACCCAGGTGCCTAATATCGGCATGATGAAGTTTGAAAATATCCAGATCCAAATCGTCGATACACCACCGATAACGGCCCGGGGCTCTCGAATCTGGCTTAATAATATACTCCGAAACGCCGACCTCCTTGCCATAGTCTTGGACCTCGGTGATAATCCAACTGCTCAGACCGAAGCAATATTACAAGAATTGGAAAGAATCGGCGTGGTGCCGCTTGATAGCCACGTCTCCGATAGCATCGGTAAACGCCAAAAGAAGATGCTGCTTGTGGGTAACAAAAGTGACCTCAGCAACGCCAACGCCGGCTGGAATGACCTGAAAAACAACTACCCCCGTATTCCCTCTACCGCCGTTTCAGCAGCATACGGGGATAATCTTGAGGAATTCAAGAAGGCGGTCTTCAACACTTTAGAAATAATCCGCGTCTACACCAAAGCTCCGGGCAAGAAGCCAGACCTCACAGAGCCAGTGATCCTTAAAAAGGGCAGCACCGTAAAAGAGGCAGCCGAGTCCATACACAAAGATTTCAAGGCAAAACTAAAGTATGCTGTTGTCTGGGGTTCAGGCAAATTCGATGGTCAGAGGGTCAGTCAGGAACATGTGCTCCAGGATGGAGATATAATCGAGCTCCATATCTAAGAAGCGGATAACTTCCTTTTCTTCAGCCAGACTTCATATAGCTTACCTGCCAGTTCCTCTATATAGGGTCTGTTCTCCAATCTGAAACGCCAGCCCTCCGGGACTCCCTCAAGTCCAAGGTAGGCACCGGAGATAGCACCGGTCATCGCTGCTATGGTATCAGTATCCCCACCCAGACCCACAGCAAACAGCACTGCATCTCTGAACGAACCAGCATGAGAGGCGAAACAATATATAGCCGTAGGAACAGAGTTAAACGCCTCGACACCATGACCCAGTTCATCAACAATGACAGCTGTTTCACCCGTGTTTAAAAGCCGCTTCGCCTTAGCCAGTCGTTCCTTATACACCGTGTGGCGAACGAAATTAGCCAACCTCGATAGAAATTCCTCCGCGTCAAAGTTTGAATCACACCGCATACTCAGCGCCAGGGCAACAGCATAAGCTTGCAAAGCTGCCCCCTCTTTACCCAGTTCGTGACTGTGGGTTATCTGGCTGGACATGTATGCTATCTCTCGCAAGGAATCTGGGTCATCGTGGTACAAGACACCCACCGGGGCAACCCTCATCGCCGAACCATTCCCGTATGAACCACCGTGGTATACTTTATCACCGACCCTGTCCCAGTATTCGCCAAGCCGTAACATCCGAAATATCAGCGGAGGTCCAGGACCATACCCCCGCCATGGCTCAGCTTCGTAGTTCCGCGCAAACACCTCCGCCATATGTTCTCCATCAAACCCTCCCTTTGCCACTAGTGATTCAGCTACTCCTATCATCATATGGGTATCGTCAGTGTATCTGAGGACTTCCCTTTCACCAACGACAGCTTCTATCGTCCGAAGGTCAAACGGTGCCAACCCCTCAAAGCCAGCACCCAACGCATCTCCCACGCCGGTGCCCACAAGCGCCCCCAAAAATTTCGATCTCACAGACTCAGCGCACATCAGCCCTCACCCCTGCAAACACTGTTAGCACACAAAAACTTGTCTGCAACAGAATATGTAACTCCACCTGCTCATCCGAACTCCTCCCGCTCCTTTCAGGGGAAACAAGTAGAAGATTTTCCGGACAACAATTATTATATACTAAACACCGGTGGTCAAGAGGGCGGCGAATATCACAAAAATATAGACTAAATCTAATTTTAAAAACGGTAATCACAAACAGTGGATGCAAAGATAGCTGAAAAGATAAACAGGGTCGCTGGAGATACAACACACGGTGCCAGCTGGCTGACCAAACAAGCCATAGGCATTTTGAGTTTGACTGCTAGAGAAAGCCGGGCTCAGACCATCGGAGAATTCGTGGATGAAATAAGGCGGGTGACTTTAGCCGTTGCCAAAGCAAGACCCAGCATGGTCTCACTAGCCAACTATGCGAACTTCTTTCTTGCCCAAATATTGGAAGCCAGAGAGCAGAAAGACCTCCCCGCCCTTAAGTCATACGCCCTAACAAAAGGACTGGAACTGGCAAAAAATTCGAAACAAGCTTTCTCCAAGACTATCGAATATGCCAGCAGTATAATCACAGACACCGACACCGTTGCCACATGTAGTTATAGCTCAACCGTATGCCAAGTGCTTGAACTGGCAAAACGTAAAGGTACGAGTTTTCAAGTCATCATTGCACAGTCCAGTTTTGGCAACGCTAATTATGGCGAGACCTTGGCTGCTGAACTTGCCACATGTTCCATTCCCACACAAATAATAGCTGACAAAGATATTCACCGACAAATTGCCAGAGCCACTAAAGCGCTGATCGGTGCCGATACTATAACAGCCGATGGCAATCTTATAAATGGCACGCCCAGCTTGGCACTGGCCCGAGCTTCCAAGACTAAGCAGATACCGCTTTTCGTGGTATGTGAAACATCAAAGTTCGATTTCTTCGGCTATGCATCAGCGTTCAGAGAGCCAGGCTTCGATAACATCCCATTAGATATGTGCACCGCAGTGATAACTGAGAAAGGTACAATGAGGCCAGAGCTGGTCACCACCTATATTCAGCAAAAGACCGAAGAAATGACCCGCCTATTGCAGGGAGATAAACTCGCTTTGAGAGACACAATTGATCAAGAACAGGTCGGAAAATAGGTGAAAACACATACAATAGACAGTGGAAAAGACAGACCAAAGGTCATAGACACACATGCCCATCTGGATGAAGTAGAAGACCTTGAAATGGTTCTGGACGAGGCTGAGAAAGCTGGTGTCGCCGCTATCATCGCTGTTGGCTCAGGTCAGGAGTCCAATGAGAAAGTACTGGACATCTCCCACCGATACCCCCACTTTGTCTACCCAGCTCTGGGGCTTCATCCCTGGGAACTGGGCAATCTTGACCAGGGCAAAATCAGCCACATATTGAGATTCATTGAGCAGATGCGCCATGAAACCGTAGCCATCGGTGAGGTAGGATTGGACTATGATAAAAGGGTTATCAAAAGAGCGCCAAAGGAATTTCAAAAAGCAGTCCTCAAAGAAATCTTGACCTTAGCTCGAGAGTACAAAAAGCCGGTCATACTACACAGCCGCTATGCATGGCAGGACTGTTTCCATCTTGTCCAGGAAACGGGTGTCGAAAAAGCAGTCTTCCATTGGTTCACCGGCTTTTCCAGTGTGCTCAAAAACATACTCGATGCCGGCTACTATATCTCTGCTACCCCCGCTGCGGAATACCATGAAGAACACAGAAGGGCAATTAAGGAGACTCCCACAGAAAAACTCCTTTTAGAGACAGACACACCTGTGACCTACGGCAGAGAGATAAAGTATCAGTCCCGTCCTACCAGCATCTTCAGAAGCCTTAAAGCTGTTGCCGTCCTTAAGGGGATAGAAGAGTTTGCCATAGCATCACAGACGACCCAAAATGCCGTAAGGCTCTTTGACCTCACCGCACTAACCTGATATTAACCCGAGCTAGAATTATCATATTACGACCACCCTGTTCAATCCTGGCTACGGAAATTTGCCCTCGAGACCCGGATGTGTTATAAAATATGACCGTGAAGGCAGTTATCCTCGTTGGTGGTGAGGGCACCAGACTGCGCCCCCTTACTTATTACTCAACAAAAGCTATGGTGCCAGTATTAAATAGACCATTTCTGGAACACTTATTGCGTCATCTTGCCAGCCATCATATCAGAGAAATTGTACTGGCTATGGGTTATAAACCAGACTCTATTAAAAGCTATTTCAGTCATGCTGACCAGCTCCAAACTAAACTTATTTACAGTATCGAGTCCGAGCCCTTAGGCACTGCTGGCGCGGTAAAACATGCCGAGCGGTATTTAAATGATACTTTCTTCGTCTTCAACGGCGATGTCTTCACCGACCTCGACTTGACCGCAATGCTGCACTTTCATAAGAAAAACAAGGCTAAAATCACCATCGCCCTGACACCGGTAGAAGACCCAACACGTTTTGGCATCGTAGAGACCGACGCTCAATTGAGAATAAGGCGGTTTATCGAAAAACCGAGCCGTGATCAGGTGACCACCAACAACATAAATGCTGGCGTTTACATCTTGGAAAAAGAGGTGTTGGAGCATATCCCCGCTGGAAAGCGCTTCATGTTTGAACACGATGTCTTCCCATCGCTTTTAGCCGCTGGTGAGCCTGTCTTTGCCTACCCCACCACTGCCTACTGGATAGACATCGGTACCCTGGAGAAATACCGCCAGCTGAACTGGGATCTGCTCGCTGGGAAATGTTCCCTCTCCGGTTTCGAAGCTTCAGACTTCCAGATATACAAGCATTGCTTTACTCATCCACAAGTCAGAACTTATGGGACGGTCCTAATAGGCGAAGGGTGCAAAATTGGTAGAGGAGTCGAACTCAAGGGACCAGCCATTATAGGTGTAGGTTGTCAAATAGCCGACTGTGCTATAATAGAAAGGTCTATACTATGGCAACATGTCATAGTAGGGAAGAATGCGACGTTGAAAGAGTGCATTGCAACAAGCAACAGTTACATTCCAGACAACAATACACTCGAAGGAGTGGTTGTTACGCCTAACACACCAGTTCCTGAATAACATCCGCAATTATCCATCGCCGGGAGGAATAAACTATGTCAAACATGATCAACATAGACCAGGGAAGTTTCGACAGCTCTGTACTCCAGTCAAGCAAACCTGTGCTGGTTGATTTCTGGGCACCCTGGTGTGCACCATGCCGTGCTATAGCCCCTGTTCTAGAAGAACTGGCTAAAGAATACGGGGGGCAGATGGAGTTCGCTAAGGTCAATGTAGACGAGAACCCTTTCATAGCCTCTAAATACGGTGTCATGAGCATCCCGACTATTATCGTGTTCAATAGCGGGAAACCAGTACAACATGCCATCGGCTACCAGTCAAAAGAGCAACTGAAGAAAATACTGGACAAGGTGCTGAAAAAGTAATGGCGATGACTGAGATCACCTACGCAGTTGCTTTTACCGGTGGGATACTCTCCTTTTTCTCTCCCTGTATTCTACCTCTTGTACCAGCTTACATCGCCAGCCTGGCGGGCATCACTTCTATCGAACCTAATGTACGCCGGAATTACCTGCCGATAATCTTCCACAGCCTCAGCTTTGTCCTTGGCTTCTCGCTGGTCTTCACCTGCTTTGGCGCTTCGGTGGGGCTTATTGGCACCGCTCTCATTGCTCACTCGGTCTTGCTGCGCCAGATTGCTGGTGCTCTCATTATTGTGTTTGGCGCACTCATTATATCTGCTTATAAACTGTCCTGGCTTAACTACGAAAAGAATTTTATATCCAGCCTGAGAGGTAACCCTGGCTATCTCCGTTCCATAGTGCTTGGAGCCGCCTTCGCACTGGGTTGGACACCGTGTGTAGGTCCTGTGCTCGGCGCCATTCTGACTTTAGCCTGGAGTTCACACACCGCTGTTCAAGGTGTATACCTGCTAGCGACCTATTCCCTGGGCTTGGGTATACCATTTATTCTGCTCGGCGTCGCCTGGGGAGTACTCACGCCACTGTGGAGAGGCATTAACCGGCACCTCGGCGCCATCTCAATAGCCAGCGGCATCCTGCTCATAATAGTCGGTATCCTCATCCTTACCGGCAGCCTGGAATGGTTGAGCAGCTTTGTTAACTGGTAGCTGTCGCCCCGGAGCATAGAAGAATTTTACGGAGAATATAAAAATGAGAGGGATAGCTGCGATTCCTATTATCATGTTGCTGACATGGTTTCTCATCGGGTGCGGTGGTACAACCACCGTCCCGGGGGTGGGCGATAAAGCACCCGACTTCACACTCGAAGACCTCAACGGGGCAAAAATAAGCCTCAGCCAGTTTCAGGGCAAAACAGTGCTCCTTGTATTCGCCAGCATCAATTGTAAAGGCTGTGAAGACCAAATGCCCCACCTTATCACTATATCGCAGCAAAAAGGACAAGACCTGGTAATCCTGGAAGTCTACCAATTCAACGGCACCAACCTTGTACGGGACTACACCACCAGAAAAGGGTTCACACATTTTCCTGCCCTGCCAGACCCTAAAGGCGAGGTTGCTATAAAGTACGGTGCTGCCCGCAACCCGCCAACAAATTTTGTCATCGACGGGAACGGGATTATCAGACATAAAAAAATCGGGCCTTTCGCAAACCCGGAGGAGATAAGCTCAGCCATCAAGTCGTTATAGACTGCAAACCCACCTGCCACACGACCACACAGGTTTTGCCATGTCCCTGGAAGACGAGAGCAGCATAACTGTCGAAGTTGGTACCATAAGAGACGGCACACCCGGCATTAGCATAACCATGCTTGACAAACTCATAGGGCAACTGCCTGATAGCAAAGCAACTTCTTTAAGTTTGACCGATAGCTTAGCCGTATGTATTTGCGGCGAGCATGGTGAGCAGCGCTACTTGCTCTATGTACCTGGAACACCGACTAGAGGGCAGCAAATATCTGACACAAAGGTAGTCATCTTCGTCCGACCATAGTTCTGTACAAGTTCACCAGGCAACGAGATAGCGGATAATAGTGTCATCTCGCGGCGCCGGGGCAAACCCGTTAATCTGCGAGTAACTCTTGCCCACCACCAGTTTGACCTCACGGTCAAATTGGGGCTCAATAAATATTAATCCTTTATCCGTAGTCTCAAAAGCCACTATGGTATGCCCATAGCCCTCAGGATGGAAAATATCAACAATAGCACACCTGATACCCATTTCCTCTGCATTGTTATTTACCCCGACGGCGAAGTCAACACAAACATACTGGTTTTCTGAATAAGTCTTTGACTCTGTAGCATCTTCGGCTAGAAACTGCTTCATTTCCTGATAGCTGGGATTTCGCAGAGTGACAGTCTTCCCATCACTACTTGACTGTTGCTCCAGTTTATGCTCTATCTGACGCGCCTTATAGCCAGCATCATAACCCACCTGATAGCCCTTCTCCTTACCCTGGTCATAACCCTTGCTGTAGCTAGCTACTTGCCCCACTTTATAACCGTAAGCATAGCCTAAAAACCCGGACACACCGCATAACACAACAAATACCAAAAACAGCCCTAATGCTACAGCAATCCTCCGATTGTCCATCTGAAGCCCCCCTTGTCCTTTCTTAGACGATACTGTTCCCAGTTTAACCTTTTACCACTCCCCTAGCAAGAAACTCATCTTGACGATAAAAGTCAAATAGAGTAGGCTATTATGTTACTAAGAGGGAGACAATAATAGCTTTGTGGTGCCGCGGTATCAGAGGCGCTACCATAGTACCAGACAATACAAAGGAGGCTATCCTGGCTGCAAGTAAAGAATTACTTGAAGCCATGATAAGGGCAAATGAGGTAAGAATTGATGACATCGCCTGCATCTGGTTCACCACTACGCCAGACCTCAACGCAACTTTTCCAGCAGCTGCTGCTCGTGCAATGGGCTGGAACGATGTTGCTTTGCTTTGTGGGCACGAGATGAATGTTCCCGGAGCACTATCACGATGCCTCAGGATTCTAATGCTAATCAACAGCACCAAAAAAAACAATGAGATCGTACACATTTACCTCAAAGGAACAGAGGTGCTCAGAGAAGGTGCCTAGGAGAGAGAAATGATTGTGGTCATGAGGGTCGGCTCAACAGAAAAAGAGATCGCCAGAGTAGTGGACCGCATTGAAAAAGCTGGCTTAAAGGCACATCTTTCCAAAGGCGCCGAACGCACCATCGTCGGTGTCATCGGTCAAATCTTCACTGAACTGCGGGATATGCTGGAAATACTCCCCGGCGTAGAAGAGGTCATCTCGGTAAGCAAACCATACAAGCTCGCCAGCCGTGAGTTCCATCCCCTTGACACCACCATCGATATCAGTGGTACCACCATCGGAGGCAAAGAGATAGTGGTTATGGCTGGACCATGCGCCATAGAAAGCACAGAGCAACTCATAGAAACAGCCAAGGCAGTGAAGGCTGCCGGTGCCACTATTCTACGCGGCGGCGCTTACAAACCAAGTACTTCTCCTTACCACTTCCGCGGCTTGGGAAAAACTGGACTAGAACTCTTAGCTCAAGCAAGAAAAGAGACCGGACTACCGGTCATCACCGAGGTTATGTCACCGGAAGAGGTCGAACTCGTAGCCAAGTACGCCGACATTCTTCAGATAGGCGCCAGAAATATGCAGAACTTTAACCTTCTTGTGGAAGTGGGTAAGGTGAATAAACCGGTCATGCTGAAACGGGGGCTTTCAGCTACAATCCAAGAATGGCTGCTAGCAGCCGAATACATTCTGGCACAGGGGAATAATCAACTTATGCTCTGTGAGCGAGGTATCAGAACATTCGAAACTTATACCCGCAACACCTTTGACTTAAGCGCTATACCTATCATCGAAAAAGTCAGCCACCTGCCTATCATCGCTGACCCCAGCCACGGCACCGGTAAGTGGTATCTGGTAACCCCTATGGCTCTGGCTGCGGTAGCCGCTGGGGCTGATGGCATAATGGTAGAGGTACACCCCAACCCGGATTCAGCCCTCAAGGATGGTGCCCAGTCTCTCACTTTCGACAATTTCCGCCAGCTAATGACACAATTGGGGAAAATAGCCGAGGCTGTTGGCAGACCACTGGCTAAACCATCCATAAAAACACTCCCACCCACAGGCTAGCATGAAAAAAATTAGTGCACAGATTCAAAAGGAACTGTCCCAAGTTAGACCACAAAAAGAGACTCTGCTGACCGTCGGCGTCTTCGACGGTATACACCTGGGACATCAACACCTGCTATCACACCTTAAAGTGCAAGCCGAAGGCAGAAACTGTCTCAGCGGTGTGGTAACTTTCAAGACTCACCCCGAATCAGTGTTATCATCCGGGACCCTCGTACCATGGCTGACCGGACTTGAGGACAGGATAGCCCTCATCCACGAACTCGGCATAGACCTAGTCATTGTCTTATCGTTTACCTTAGAACTCTCCCGCCTCAGCGCCCGGGAATTCGTTCAACTCTTGAAAGACCGCCTGAAAATGAGCGGGTTGTTAATCGGACCTGACTTCGCCCTAGGCAAAGACCGGGAAGGTGATATAGAAAACCTCCGCTCATTGGGCAATGAAATTGGCTTCACTGTTGAGGTGTTTCCTCCCGTGATGCTCGATGGTATGGTGGTCAGCAGCAGCATCATCCGCCAATTTTTAGTACAGGGAGACATACGAAAGGTGGAAAAGCTGACCGGCCGCCGTTTCAGCATCACAGGAAAAGTTATCAGTGGCGCAAGGCGAGGCAGGACTCTAGGGTTCCCCACCGCCAATCTGAAAACCAGCCCTGACCAAGCGTTGCCTGCCGATGGAGTTTATGCTACCATTGCTTACATTGACCACAAGCCCATGCCGGCGATAACTAATATTGGCATCCGACCCACATTTGGTGGCGGGGCACGCATCATCGAGACACATCTGTTTGATTATACCGGTGACCTTCTGGGACAAAGGCTGAAGATCGAGTTCTTACACCGGATAAGAGAAGAAAGACACTTCACTACTGTGGAGGACTTGAAAACACAAATCGCCAAGGATATCGAGCAAGCAAAAGCAATGTTAGCCAACAAAGAAAAATGACAGACCCGGCATTTAAGCGACTGCTAAAACGCGGTGTAGCTGAAACAATAGTCGAGTCCGAGTTATTGAAGCTCTTAGAGTCTGGCAAGCCGCTGAGACTCAAACAGGGCTTTGACCCCAGTTGCCCGGATATACACCTGGGACATGTGGTCGGCTTAAGAAAATTGCGCCAGTTCCAAGAACTGGGACACAAAGTTATTCTTATCGTGGGAGACTGGACAGCACAAATAGGCGACCCCACTGGCGTCTCAAGCACCCGTCCTATGCTTACAGCAGAAGAAGTACGCGCCAACGCCCAGACTTACATGAAGCAATTCTTCAAGGTGGTGGACAAAAACAAGACCGAGGTTAAATGGCAGAGTGAATGGTTCGGTAAATTCGGGCTTGAGGATGTAATAAAGCTCACCAGCAAGTTTACAGTAGCCCAGTTTCTAGCTAGAGAAGATTTCAGCAAACGGTATACCTCGGGGCGTCCCATCGCCCTTACTGAACTTCTTTACCCGCTACTGCAAGCATATGACTCGGTAGCTATAGAAGCAGATGTTGAATTTGGCGGCACCGACCAGAAATTCAACTGCCTTGTAGGTCGTGAGCTACAACAGATGATGGGGCAGAGACCTCAGCAGATATTACTTGTCCCATTGCTCATCGGCACCGACGGTAGCCAGAAGATGAGCAAAAGCCTGGGCAACTTTATAGGCATAGATGAACCGCCCGACGAAATGTATGGCAAGGTCATGTCCATACCAGATAGCCTTATGATAGATTACTTTGAACTCCTCACTGATGTCAGCGAAGAGGAGATCGCCGCACATAAAGCTGCAATGTCAACCGGGGAGACTAACCCCATGGTCATCAAAAAGCGACTTGCCTTTGAAATAGTGTCCCAGTTCCATGGCACAAAAGCAGCACATCAGGCTGAAGAGTATTTCACCAGAGTATTCCAGAAAAAAGAGACTCCGGACAAGGTGGTCCCACTAATCGAATTCTCAAACACCGAGACCACGCTAACAATCGCCCTGACTAGAGCTGGCTTGACCAAGAGCCGCTCCGAAGCCCGTCGTCTCCTTGCTCAAGGCGCTATAGAGATTGACGGCAAAAAAGTTACCGAAGACCTGGACATATCAAATATCGCTAAAGGTAGTATAATCAAGGTGGGCAAACACCGCTTCGCTTCCATATAAAACGAAAAGGAGGATTAAGAACAATGCAACTAAGAATACCAGGACCAACCCCTTGCCCCTCCCAAGTTTTGAAAGCCGTAGGCAGCCAGATGATAGACCATCGCGGTAATAAATTCGCCCAGATTATCCACGACATTACCGGAAAATTAAAGCAGCTATTCTGCACTAAGAACGATGTCTTCATCCTCACCGGCTCAGGTACTGGTGGCATGGAAGCTGCTGTGGTCAACACGCTGTCACCAGGTGACAAAGTGCTGGCACTCTCCTGTGGGTTCTTCGGCGACCGTTTCGCCGAAATACCAGAATGTTATGGTGCTGAAGTAAAACGACTCAACTTTGAATGGGGCAAACCAGTCGACCCCGATGCTGTCCGCAAAGCCCTTAAAGAAAACCCCGACATTAAAGCTGTGCTGGTAACACATAACGAGACATCCACTGGTCTCACCAATGACCTCAAAGCTATCAGCGCTGCGGTCAAGGAATTCGATAAACTTATCCTTGTAGACGCTATCAGCAGCCTAGGCTCTATTGAATTACCAGTAGACGAGTGGCAATGTGACGTGGTGGTGACTGCCTCCCAGAAAGGTTGGATGGTTCCGCCGGGCTTGGCAATGGTCAGTGTCAGCCAGAAGGCATGGCAAGCCCATGCTAAAGCCAAAATGCCGAGATACTACTGGGACTTCACCAAAGCCAAGAGCTACTTGGAAAGAGGACAGACCCCTTGGACGCCCTGTGTTTCCACCTTTTTTGGCTTGACTGTTGCCCTAGACATGCTGCTGGCTGAAGGTTTGCCTAATGTCATCGCCCGCCACGCCAGACTTGCCGAACTCACCCGCCAGGGCATAAAATCCCTCGGCTTATCCATCTTCCCTGAGGAAAAATATGCTTCCAACACAGTCACTGCAGTTAAGTCCTCAGAAAAACTTGATGTGTCCAAGTTTCTCCAGATACTGAGAGACGAATACAAGGTCATACTTTCCGGTGGGCAAGGCAACCTATCGGGAAAAATTTTCCGCATCGGTCATCTCGGCTGGATCGGAGAAAAAGACATAAAAGAGGTCCTGCAAGCAATAACCAAAGCCATTCCTAAAGCAAGCACCTGACGCCTGAGAGACATTTAATTAAGATAAGGAAAGAGCATGAAAGTTCTCGTCGTCGACCCGGTAGCCGAAGAGGGGATAGAAGCCCTGCGTTCCCATATAGAAGTCGATGTCAAGCTGGGTATAAAACCCGACGAACTCCGGAACATAATCGGTGAGTACGATGCTTTAATAGTACGCAGTGAGACAAAGGTCACTGCTGACATTATAAAAGCCGGTAAAAAACTACAGGTCATTGCCCGTGCTGGTGTCGGTCTGGACAACATCGATGTCGAAGCTGCCACCAGACATGGTATAGTGGTGGTGAACGCTCCCACAGGCAATACCATCGCGGCTGCCGAGCACACCATGGCTTTGATGCTGGCACTCGCCCGCCATATACCACAGGCTAACACCAAGCTGAAATCAGGTATTTGGCAACGAACTGAGTTCATGGGCACTGAACTCAGAAACAAGACTTTGGGCATCGTCGGGCTGGGAAATGTGGGCTCTGAAGTCGCCAGACGTGCCCAGGCTTTCAAAATGCGCCTCATTGGCTACGACCCCTTTGTCTCTCCGGACTACGCCCGCAATCTCGGAGTTGAGTTAGTACCCCTGGAACAACTATTACGAGAGTCTGATTTCATCACCCTTCACCTCCCGCTGACCACAAAGACAAAAGGGCTGATCGGCAACAAGGAACTCGCCAAAATGAAGCCGACAGCACGCATCATAAACTGTGCACGCGGTGGTCTTATCGATGAAGAAGCCCTGCTACATGCAGTGGAATCAGGTAGAATAGCCGGTGCCGCTCTCGATGTTTTCTCCAAAGAACCACTCACTGAAAGTGTGCTCTTCAGCAGCAATAAAATCGTTGTTACCCCCCACCTCGGCGCCTCCACTACCGAAGCCCAAGCCAGCGTTGCCCTAGAGGTCGCCGAACAGGTTCTCGCTGTCCTGAGAGGACAACCAGCTAGATACGCCGTCAATGCACCCCAAATCCCTGCCGAACTCCTCTCTGTGCTGGCTCCGTTCATGCAAGTTGCCTCTACGCTTGGCAGTCTAGCCAGACAGCTTATGGAAGGACAGATAAAGAGTATTCTGATTAAATACAGCGGTGAACTCGCCAACTATGATACCTCTGCCGTGAGAGCCGCAGCCATTGGCGGCTTACTGGAAGGTATAAGCGAAGAAAGGATCAACCTCGTCAATGCCAGCATCATCGCCAGTCAGAGAGGAATAAAAGTACTGGAGCAAAAAGAAAGCACATGCGAGAACTATGCCAGCCTCATCACCATAGAAGTAACAACCGATGCCGGAAAGACCACGGTTGCTGGTACGGTCCTGCGCGGCGAGACCCATATCGTTCGTGTGAATGATTTCTGGCCAGATATCATCCCCACCGGGGGTTACTTCCTCTTCAGCGACCATCGCGACCGTCCCGGTCTTATAGGCGCTGTGGGCACTATAACCGGAAAGGCGGACATAAACATCAGTTCCATGCAACTAGCCCGCCTCCAGCCCAGAGGTCAAGCGCTTATGATTCTCGCTCTGGACGAACCCCTTTCTGAAGAGCACATACAGCAAATCCTAGCTCTGCCCGATGTCCACACCGCCAAGCTAGTAAAACTATAAAAAATTAAACAGCCAAGGCAGGGTAATTCTTAAAGAACCATCTGTTCGCCGGCTAACCAGCTTAGCCCTGCCCTTGACAGTTTTTTAAGGTACTGGTAAAGTCAAAGGCACCTACTCCTTCACCCGAACTTTAAGCCAGTAAGTGGTCCTGCCGATATGTCAGGAGAACTCTTCTCAGATGCAGGCAGGGAACTAAAAACTTTGAGGAGGAAGAAACCATGGCAGTGAAAACCTACCCCGAATACAGCACACGCTATCCCTTGCTTCTGACAGGACTCATGAAAAGACCATTACATTTATATCCCGACGATATCGGAGTCGTTTACCGCAATGAGGCTGGTGAATACTATCGGTTTACCTGGCGCCAGTGGTATAAGCGCACCTGCCAGCTCGCAAATGCGTTGAAACAATTGGGAATACAACCTGGCAAACCAGGGGAGCCCGGCGACCGCATCGGCGCTATGGCTCTGAACAGTCATCGCCATCTGGAGTTGATATACGCTGGCACCTGCCTTGGAGCAATCTCCCATCCCATCAATGTAATGCTTTCTCGAGAACATATGATACATACCATCAACCATGCTGAAGATAAGATCATATTTGTAGATGAGGCTATCTTGCCTTTACTTGAGCTAATATACGACCGCATAAAGCCGACTGTTAAGGCATTTGTCTACATGTCAGACCGTCCAGGAAAGCCTCAGACACGCATTGAGCCCCTCTACGAGTATGAAGAACTGCTCAAGGATCAACCCGAAGAATTCGACTGGCCATTCCTCAACGAGGATACTTATGCCGTGCTGTATTACACCACAGGCACAACCGGGACACCCAAAGGGGTCATGTTCACCCACCGGCAGCTTTATCTCCAGACCATTCACATTCTGGCTGCGCAGTGGATCAATTTTGCCTTTTACATGACCGACATGCTCGAAGGGATCATGATTAGCAAAGCGGAGGAGATTGAAAAGGTGATGGCTACCAGCAGGCGGTGGGAGGACTTGCTTCAGGTGTTAAAAGACGGGGTCCCCATCGTGAATGTGCCCCTGGTAAATGTGCCGCTTTTCCACATTCATGGCTGGGGAGCACCATGGTCAGGCGTTGCTACCGCAAGCAAGATAGTATTCCCCGGCCGGTTCAGCCCGCGGAATTTCTGTGAGATTGTGCAAACAGAAAGAGTAACTTCGGCTGGACTGGTGCCGACCATGTTAGCTATGCTGCTCGAATTTGAGGATTTGAATAAATATGACCTGAGCAGTCTGCGTACCATCGGCACCGGCGGTGGTGCTCTACCATTGGGGTTGAAAGCTAAAGCCGAGAAAATTTTCCCCAATTTCAGGGTGGGGTCAGGCTACGGCATGACCGAGACAGCTGCCGGTTCTATATCAGCAAGCTTGAAACGGTACATGATTAACTGGCCCAAGGAGAAGCAGGACCAGGTAAGGGTCAAGACTGGCTTACCGATATTGGGCATCGACGCACAGGTAGTCGGTGAGGACGGAAAACCAGTACCCCAGGACAATGCCACTTTAGGAGAGATAGTGCTCCGAGGTCACTGGATATTACAGCAGTACTACAAAGACCCCGAGAAAACAGAGATTGCCTGGCGGGACGGCTGGTTCCATACCGGCGATATGGCTAAGGTAGATGAAGAGGGCTATATTACTATCGCCGACAGGATTACCGATGTCATCAGAAGCGGTTCTGAAATGGTACCTACAGTGCTTCTGGAGAATCTAGCGGCAAGCTGCGACCATGTCCTGGAGGCGACATTTGTAGGCGTGCCCGACGGAATATGGGGAGAGCGACCGATGGCACTGGTAAAACTTGTGCCAGGCGCCTCAGTGACAGAGGAGGATATCTACCACTTCCTCGAATCGGAGGGCGTGGAGAAAGGGAAAATCACTAAGTGGATGCTGCCAGACTACATAGCATTCTGCCAGGATATCCCTAAAACAAGCGTGGGCAAGTATGACAAGATAACTATCCGCAAGAGGCTGGACGAATTTCTTGCCACAGCAAAAAAGATGCGCAAAGCTAAATAATGGGGACAACTAGCGCCCTGAAGTTCGCTTTTGCCTAGTACCGGCACCGCAGAACAACAGCGCCCCCTCACCTTAGTCGTCTCTCCCCTTGCGGGAGAGAGTTAGAGTGAGGGGGCAGTCCCTCTCCCATCAAGGGCGAGGAAAGATAGAGAAGTCCCTCTCCCCTTGCAGGAGAGATTAGATGAGGACAATCCCTCTCCCCTTGCGAAAGAGAGTCACCCTCACCTTTTTCCTCTCCCATCAAGGGAGAGAAAAAAGAAAGTCCCTCTCCCCTTGCGGGAGAGGTTAGGTGAGGGTAATCTACTGGACGAGTACACTCCCTTGACACTATCGGAAGGAAGGGCTAAAATGAGTCTTCGTCAACTTGTCCTCCCTCCATAAGGGGATAAGTATCTAGCGAATATAGAAAGGGAAGTGATTTGCGTGCCTGAGGTCAAACTCGAACCGGGAGAAAGTTTTGAGAGCCTGCTGAGGCGTTTCACCAAGAAAGTACAGCAAGAGGGTATAATCAGTGAGGTACGGCGGCGCAGCTTCTACGAGAAACCCAGCGTGAAACGAAAGCGCAAAGAGGCAGCAAAGCGGCGCAAGAGCAGCAGGAGCAGCGTAAGATAAAGATGTCCTCCTTGAGCCAGAGAATTAAAGACGACCTGGAACAATCAATCAGAAACCGCGATAATCTCAGGTCAACAGTGTTGCGGTCAGTAATGGCTGCCATAAGAAACGCTGAAATCGCCCAGCAAAAGACACTGGATGACAGCGGCATCATTGGCGTACTGGAGAAAGAAGCTAAAATGCGCCGCGAAAGCATAGAGGCATTCGAAAAGGGCAATCGTGAAGACCTGGTAACCAAAGAAAAGACAGAGTTAGACATAATCCTTTCATATCTACCCGAGCCGATGAGTCATGATGAGATCGTAGCTGCAGCCCGCCGTGTAATCCAAGAACTTGGGGCAAAAGGACCTAAAGATAAGGGCAGGGTAATGTCACAGCTCATGCCCCAACTCAAGGGGCGAGCACAAGGACAGGAAGTGAGCGCCATCGTCTCTGAGCTCCTGAGCATGGTGTGAACAGCAGTGACACTGTCAGCCCACCCTGAGACCCGAGCACAGGCAAACATTGAACACTATCACCTACCACGTATGGTAAAACGCATATGAGGTTTGGCATAATCATCTTCCCCGGCACATGGAGTGACAGAGATTGTTATTACGCCATCAACGACATAATAGGTCACGATGCCAGTTATGTTTGGCACAAGGAGACTGACCTCTCACAATATGACTGCATCGTGTTGCCCGGAGGTTTTTCTTACGGCGATTACCTGAGACCCGGGGCCATTGCTCGCTTCTCTCCAGTTATGGCTGCAGTGGAGCAATTTGCCGCTCAAGGTAAGCTGGTTATCGGCATCTGTAACGGATTTCAAGTCCTCTGTGAGTCAGGGCTACTACCTGGGGTCTTACTACCCAATGAGCACCTAGAGTACCGTTGCCAGTGGACTCATCTCCGGGTAGAAAACGAGTCCACACCCTTTACTTCGCTACTTCAAAAGGGACAGGTACTGAAAATCCCTATTTCCCATTACGATGGCAGATACTACGCTGATGAGGTCACTCTCAAAGAACTCGAAGCCAATGGACAGGTCGTTTTCCGCTATGCTACCCCAGCAGGCAGGGTGACCGCTGCCGCCAACCCAAATGGCTCAGTAAACAACATCGCCGGAATCATGAATAAAAAGAGGAATGTGCTGGGGATGATGCCGCACCCAGAACGCGCTTGCGAACTGCTGCTAGGCAGTGCTGATGGTAATACTATCTGGGAGTCCATAGTTGCCAGTATCCAAGGAAACGCTTGATACAATCGCTCTGAGTGAAAAGGAATACCAGCTTATAGTTGAGCTACTGGGCAGAGAACCCAACGAAGTAGAGCTGGGGATGTTTGGTGCCCTCTGGAGCGAGCACTGCGGTTATAAGCACTCCAAAGCCTTGCTCAAGCAGTTCCCCTCCCGGGCAAGGCATGTACTCGTCAGACCGGGCGAGGAAAATGCTGGCGTAATAGATATCGGCGATGGACTGGCGATAGTCATGAAAATAGAGTCACATAATCACCCCTCGGCAATCGAGCCTTTTCAGGGCGCAGCCACAGGTATAGGTGGCATAGTAAGAGACATCTTCACTATGGGCGCCCGACCTATCGCCCTGATGAATTCGCTCCGTTTCGGTCCTCTGTCAAGTCCTAGAAACCGCTACCTTTTCCACGGTGTAGTCGGTGGTATTGCCGCTTACGGTAATTGCCTGGGGATACCCAACGTCGGAGGCGAAATATTCTTCGCTGACTGCTATTCAGATAATCCTCTGGTCAATGCTCTGTGCCTGGGTATAGCTAAGACTGAAAACCTCACCAGAGCAAGGGCTTACGGGGAAGGTAACCTGCTGATGCTGGTCGGCGCTGATACCGGACGCGATGGACTCCACGGCGCCTCCGGTCTGGCATCACGAACTTTTGAAGAGGACACTGAACTAAGGTCGGCAGTCCAGGTCGGCAACCCTTTTCTGGAGAAACTCCTCATCGAAGCTTGCCTCGAACTTACCACGACCGATTGGATTGTCGGCATGCAAGACCTTGGCGCTGCCGGTCTAACCAGCGCCTGTGTGGAATCAGCTGCCAGAGGAAACTGCGGAGTCGAGATCGATGTTCTTAAAGTACCACGAAGAGAAAAAGGCATGACGCCGTATGAAGTAATGCTCTCCGAATCTCAGGAAAGAATGCTGGTACTGGTTAAAAAAGGCTTCGAGGACCGCGTGAAGGCTCTTTTTGACCGCTGGGAGTTGCGCTCCGATATCATCGGTCAGGTCACTGCCGATGGCACAGCCCGTATAAAGGAAGGCGAAAAGATAGTCGCAGAGGTGCCTGTCGGGCTGCTTACCTCGCCCCCGGTATATAGCCGCCGCGTCAGGGGTCCCCGCTGGTTGGATGAGTTACAGACATTAAACACTGCTTCGATTGCTGATATATCACCACGAAAGGCAAACAGGATACTACTTACCCTCCTAGCGTCCCCGAACATCGCCAGCAAGCACAGCGTGTACCGACAATACGACCATCAGGTGGGCAACAACACAGTAGTCCTCCCTGGAAGCGATGCCGCGGTGCTCCGCATTAAAGGGACAAAGAAAGCAATATCTCTGACTACGGATGGCAACTCCAGATATTGCTATTTGAACCCTTATCTCGGGGGAGTGATCGCGGTGGCTGAAGCCGCCAGAAACCTGGTCTGCAGCGGTGCTAGACCCCTGGCTATAACCGATTGCCTGAACTTCGGCAACCCGGAGAAAGACGATGTCTATTACCAGATGAAAGAATGCATCGCAGGGATGGCGCGTGCTTGTCGAGAACTTAGAATTCCAGTGATAAGCGGCAACGTGAGCCTCTATAACGAGACCAGGGGCAAAGCGATATACCCTACGCCAGTGGTAGGTATGGTAGGACTCATTGAAGACGTAAACAAGCACTGTACCGCCGGTTTCAAACATGAAGGGGACTGCGTCTACCTTCTGGGATGCACCCGTGTCATCGACAGCAGCATCGGTGGCAGTGAGTACTTACAGATTATACACGGCATGGCAAAGGGTAATCCCTACATCGACCTCGGGCTTGAGAAACGGTTGCAGCGTTGTTGTCTCGAAGCGATAAAGAAGGACATCCTCACCTCAGCACACGATTGCTCCGAAGGTGGGCTGGCTGTAGCCCTGGCAGAAAGTTGCCTGCTCGGCGGCATGGGTTTCATAAGCGTCGACCTTGACTTTGAAGGTAGGCTGGATGCAGCTCTCTTCGGCGAGGCGCAATCAAGAATTATAGTCTCCGTATCCCCCGAGTACGCTTGGAAATTGGACAGACTGGCAGACCGCTGGGGAGTAGGAATGATGAGGCTGGGCACAGTCAGCGGTAAACGTCTGGTCATCCAGGGGCTCATAGACCTGGCAATTAACGACCTGGCTAAGTCCTGGCATAATGGCTTGGCAAATTCTCTAAAGTGGAGGAGATAATTTGGCTGAGATCAGTGCTTTCTACGGAGTACGCTATAACCCGGAGGTTGTGAAAGACCTGGCATCGGTGGTCTGCCCGCCTTATGACGTTATTTCCAAGGATGACCAGAAAGCTTATTACGACAAAAGCGAGTACAACATCATACGGCTCGAATATGGGATGGAATTGCCCAATGACTCAGCAAGCGATAATAAACATGTCCGTGCCAGTGCCACCTTTGACCGGTGGCTCAAGGAAGGCATACTGATCACCGACCAGGTACCATCTATCTATATCCACGAACATAGTTTCACCTACCAGAATACCAGACGGCGACGCCTCGGATTTACGGCTTGCGTCAGACTGGAACCATGGGAAAAGAAAACCGTGCTCCCCCACGAAAATACTGTCGCCGGGATTAAGAGCGACCGTCTGGACTTGATGCGTGCCTGCGCCGCTAATTTCAGCCCGCTGCTCGGTCTTTACGAAGACCCGGGGCAGAAAATCGTCAGACTACTAACCACCCAGACCAGTCGCAAACCGGTAGCAGAGTTCACAGCAGACGGAGAAACACACAAACTCTGGGTAGCCAACGAGCCAGAGTTCATCCAACGGATAAGCCACTTTTTGACCCCCAAGCCGATTTACATCGCCGATGGTCACCACCGCTACGAGACAGCTCTGGCTTATCAAGCTGAGAGACTCCAAAGCATGTCCTTCATTAGCGGGCACGAGGCTTTCAATTTCGTCATGATGACACTGGTATCTTTCTCCGACCCCGGGCTCATGGTATTGCCAGTCCACCGCCTGGTAAAGGGTATCTCTGATGACGATATGAAGTGCTTCGTGGAGGAGTTGCATACTCTGTTCCATCTGGAACCAGCACCTTTAGAGGACATGACCGGGATACCCGATATGAGGGGTGTAATAGCAAGGGTGATAGGCTTAAAAGAAGGGCATGTAGTTGGACTGAGACCACAGCACGGTATACACTTGAGAGCAGCTATGCCTGAAGGTCGCTCCGATGCCTATAAAAAACTGGAGGTAAGCATCCTCCATCACCTCGTCATCGATAAGCTGGCAGCCATCAATAAAAATATCACAGTGGCTTATACACCGAATACAGAGGCTGCAATGAAAATGGTAAAAACTGGCGATTACCAGCTAGCCTTCATACTAAACCCTATCCCGCTTAGCGCCATTAAAAGCATAGCTGATGCCAGAGACAGAATGCCAGGAAAATCGACCTATTTCCATCCCAAACTGCCTACAGGACTGGTCGTCAACCGCCTGGAAGGAGTGCTATGAGAGCCTCTGGCGCTTCAAAAAGCCCTCGCTAAGTTCTGGTGAATAAAGCTTGTACCTTGCTCGCCCTTCTTCCTTGGCGTGGTACATGGCAGTGTCAGCGTTAGTCAGCAGCATCTCCGCCCGGTCACCGCTCTCCGGGTAGATGGCAATGCCAATGCTTGTAGTTATATTGAGCTTATAGCCATTGATTGCGAACGGCTCGTTAAAAGAGTCAAGTAATTTCTGGGCTACCCTGGTAGCATCATCTATAGCCCCTATCTGCGGCAGTAGCAGCACAAACTCGTCCCCACCAAACCGCCCCACAGTATCACTTTTACGCAGGTTATTGGCAAGCCGCTGGGCTACAAGCTTGAGAAGCTCATCGCCAACACCATGTCCGTATGTATCATTAACGCGCTTGAACCAGTCTAAATCGAGCATCATCACTGCCAGCCTGCTGCCATTGCGCTGCGCCTGAGCCAGTCCCACATTCAACCGGTCATCAAACAAAATACGGTTAGGCAAGCCAGTCAGCGGGTCATGGGTAGCCATCTCTGCCAGCCGCTGTTCCAGCACTTTGCGCTCGGTAACATCACGGCTAAGCCCGCGGAAGCCTATAATCTCCCCCCTCTCATCACGCAAAGGCAGGACGGAGTTCTCAACAAATATCGTCCTCCCGTCCTTTGTAAGCTGTGTCATTGGATACCATCTCAGCGTGGTGCCGGTACGGTATACCGAGTTATACGCCCGGTAAACATTGTCCCAGTCCTCTTTAGGAGTGTAAGCGCGGTAGTTCAGCCCCATAAGCTCTTCCCGGGAATAACCCAGAAGCCGGCACAGTGCATCATTACAGAATGTGAAATTGCCGCGCAGGTCTACCTCATAATAAGCCTCGTCCATCTCCTCAAGGAGAGTCCGGTACCTTTCCTCAGACTTCCTCAGTGCCTCTTCCGCCTTGACGCGCTCCGTAATGTCCTCACCCACCCCGCGGAAACCGATGGTCTCCCCTTTCTCATTCCGAATCGGGAACGCCGACAGCTCGACCCACCTGATCTCTCCCCCTTTGGCAATATACCTGTTACACAAGCCTTTCACCGGTTCCCCGGTCCGATACATCTCATTGAAAACTTTGAACGTCTTCTCTACATCTTCTGCGAAAGTAGTCATCCTGAAACTGTTGCCTATCAACTGCTCTCGGGAATAGCCTGTGTTCCGACAAATGGCATCATTGACAAAAATATAATGCCCTCGAAGGTCAGTCTCAAAATAAGTCTCGTCCATCTCTTCCAGAATGGAACGGTACCGCTCCTCAGAGCGTTTTAGCTCCTCTTCCAGCCGCTTGTACTCAGTGATATCCATGAAGCTACCTACAGTGGCTGGTTTCCCATGGTACATTATGGAAGTCACCTGCTCCACAATCCACATCACTTCGCCATTCTTTTTCATGAACCGGTATTGGTAAGGTGCTGAAATCTTACCTTTAAGGTTTTCCACAGCCTTTGCCCTGACGAACTCCCTGTCATCGGGATGAACAAAGTCCAGCGAGTACTTGCCTATAAGCTCGTCTTCAGCATAGGCAGTCAAACTCACAACTGTGGGGCTGGCATATACGAACTTTCTGTCCTGGACGATGTAAATACCGACGCCGATGCGCTCTATTAAGTCACGCGCCAACTCCAGGGATGCGTCCGATTTAGCACGGCTCCTATGTCTCTGTTGGTACTCTCCGTTCACCATGTCTCGCCAGCCTTCCCTGTCACGGGATTAAGCAATTTTAATATGTCGTATATAATGGAGTCAATAGGGTTAGGCACTTTAGCCTAGTACTTTACAGATAGTAATAAAGTACTACCCCACCCCCAGAGTACAGTATAGCACCGCCACACAACAGTAAAGCCCCGGAGACATCTCAATTTTAGCACGATATCAGCACGCCGGTCGACCCCTCATACAAAGTGCGATATATCTCCCCGTTGTTGAGAGGTCAAGCACGCTATTGATTTCGAGCCAGCAACAGGAATAAAATGCAGACCTGTAGCCGCCATATCGGGAGGCGAGCAACAAAGGTCCAGGATATCATGCATCGGGGTACCGGAATGGGAGCTGGTTTCGGTGTTGGTATAGACATCGAGGGCGTCTATCGCTTCCGCAAATTGAGCATGGACAGCGCTTTTCTGCACCGTGTGTTTACACAAAAGGAGCAGGACTACTGCCTTGCGCACAGGTCACCTGCACCCCATCTCGCCGTCAGGTTCGCCGCAAAAGAAGCTGTGGTAAAAGCCCTGTCTTCTCTTAAAAAAACGCCCCCCAATTACAAAGACATCGAAGTAATAAACGACGAAAATGGTATCCCCCTCGTCCACATACACAAACAAGGCTTTGAACGGCTGCGAATAACCGTAAGCCTGTCGCACTCCAAAAGCCAGGCTGTAGCCCTCGCCGTAATCACCGAAACACCATCAGTAGACAGCTAAACTGCAAATCAAAAGCTTTTCCAAGAATTCGGTCAAATTTGTATCACAAACGCATCACCAGCTATGCTCAATAGCACTTTTCTGGCACACACTGTGGCAGTTTACTAGATTCCTTTTGCTACACACATTAAAGCCCGGGCACAGCAGTGCTAGCTTTTTTCTCGCCCCGTCCTTTACCGCAACCTTGTCCCCAGCCTCTCTTCCAATAGCGAAAACCTGTGCCGGGCATGCCTCTACACACCTGCCACAGCCATCGCATTTCTGCATATCTATAGTGATGTAGTACTCGCCGGTACCGTCGGCATACCCATATTGCGCTTTCAAAGCCTGAATACTCTTCCCCTGCAAGCGCTCCCGGGCAAAAAGCGCTGCCCCTATCGCACCTACCAATTGAGGGTCATCACAGAGCAATGGCTCCAGCCCCACCTTCTCCGCCAGCCGTCTGACCATCCCCTTATTTTTGGCGATACCACCAGTGATAGTAAAGTCCTTCATAATAGAAATCCGGTTTAATAAGTTCACAGACCGTGTGGCTATAGCATCGTGAAGACCAGCCAGTATATCGCTCTTAGCCATCCCCTTTCTCAAATAGGTAATAGCCTCCGACTTGGCAAACACGGCACATACCGTGTTGAACGGGATCGCGCTCTTGGCTGTCAAAGACATCTCTCCAATCTCCTCCAACCGTACACCCAGCACGTCGGCTATCAGTTCAAGAAATCTCCCGGTGCCACCAGCACATTTGTCGTTCATCACAAAATTGGTGACCACGCCGTTTCCATCGCAGTTGATCGCCTTGCAGTCCTGCCCTCCCATGTCCAGGATAGTCCTTACTGAGGGGAAATACCAGGTGATCCCCCTGGCATGACAACTTATCTCTGAGATATTTTCGTTAGCAAAAGGGACAAGTACTCTTCCATAACCAGTCGCCACAGTGTACTCAATGTCTTCCAAAGTAAGCCCGGTGCCATCGAGAGCCATTCCTATCGCTGCATAAGCTGTCTTTATGCTCTCGGGTCCCGTATCTGTAATCGTCGATGACAGAATAGCCCCATCCTTCATCACCACCACCTTGGCTGCCCGTGAACCGATGTCTATCCCGGCAACTATCATTGGCTCACCCCTCTCTTAGCAGTCTCACCAGCAATCAAAGCAGCCCCCACCGCCCCCACAATCTGCGGCTCGTCAGGTACAAGCACGCCAAAACCTAACTCCCTTTCCAGCACCTTAACAAGTCCCTCGCCTAACGCCACACCACCAGTCACCACCACATCTTTAGCTATGCCCACCCTTTTAATGAGCGACATCAACCTTCCCACCACTGACTGGTACACGCCAGCGACTATCTCTTCCTTTGGAGTCGGAGGCACCCGGTGAATATGGGATATTATCTCAGACTCAGCGAACACGGCACAGGTGCTGGTGATCTCAGCCGCTTTTTCTGGTATGGGCAACTTACCCATCTCGGATATCGGCATCTGCATCAGCTTCGCCACCTGCTGCAAAAACAGTCCTGTCCCCGAGGCACACTTGTCCTGATTAGCCCAATCGATAAGCCGCCCCCTCTCATTGACTTTAACCACAGTGCTCGTCTCCGCCCCAAGGTCTATAACCACCCTGACCGATGGGAAAAAGTAAGAGGCACCGCGCGCTAAACAGGTGGCTACCGCCTTCTGCCCCTGACCAAACTGTAGACCTCTACTGCCGATACCAGTAGAGATTATGTAAAGTTCGTCCTGGGTGTAAATGCCTGCTTTATTTAGAGCCTCTTCCAATGCCCGTCTCGCCGCCTGTTCCGCCTCATCCCCTGTCTGGTTGACCACATAAGATATGACTCTGCTGTCATCCATAATGACTGCTTTAGTGGTCAAGCTGCCTATGTCAATGCCTGCTGCTTTCATGAATGTCACCCTTTTGCTACCGGTCTTCAAGTAGTTCGAAAAACTGCTGTAATTTTTCGCTTACCTCCTCCTCTGAGGTAACCGTGGCGTCCACCACATCACAGTCCACCACCAGCATCGGCACACCTATATCAGCTAAAGTGTCTTTAAAAAGCTTTATCGTGGCACAGCTATGTCGACATCCAACATCGGCATAGTAGATAGCGCCATCTACTTTATACTCCTCAGCACAATTGACGATAGCACCAAGCGCCCGGTCGTCCAGAGGACCATACATCCGCATCTCCGGTATCATATAGGACTTTCTGGCAACGCTTTCCAGAGGACGCGATGGGTCCAGCCTGCCTTCCCCCCAGAAAGTGAAGAAGGGCTCGATCACACTCACTGCCCCATATTCCCGCGATATCCTGTCGAGGAACCCCATCAAGTACATCGGCGGGATAAAAAGGGTCATCAAACGGAAGCGCTCTTGCTTCACCGCACCTTTCCCCATTCCGACAGCTTCATTTAATTCCCGGTACAGAGTTTCCAGATATTCCAATGCCTCAGGTTGCCCCGGAAAAAGGTAATCGACGGTAAGGAGTTCCAGAAATCCCTGAGGGCGGAACGGCGTCGGCACGTTTTTTCTCAGCTCGTTTATTCGCCGCACCAGCTCGATCTGTCTGTCCATCCGAGCCACAATCTCAGACAGCTTGTCCCAGTCCATTTTCTTCCCTGACTTCTCTTCAAGAAAATGGATCATGTCCTCCAGCTCACTGACCAGATAGGCTATCTCGTGCTGGCTGCGCTTAAACGGGCGGTCGAGAAAGAAACCGGGACAATTACAGACCTCCATGATCAACTCGCCGCTTTTGGCGGTGTTATCGCAGACCATGTTGGACCACAGCATTACTTCAGGATGAGGCAAAGCACCGCTGGCGAAGGCGCCGGTCAGACCCCGATGCGGCGTACATATTTCCTGAGCCATCCCCAACCGAGCCCCGGAAGCCAGAATGTCACTACAGTCACCAGTAAATAACGCCATCGTCCAGGTAGCAGTCTCCGTATGCATTGGCACCAGTCCCATAGCATAGATGATCTCGGCGGGGAAAAAGACGGTGTGCCCCACCACAAAACCGTCCCCTTCTTTAGCCCTGACCACCCGGGTAAAGTAGTCCTCCAGCATCTGGTAATACATAAACTGGCTTTGTCTTGCTTCAGGATCAGCCCGAAGCATCCGCCGGATCAGTCGGCACGCTCTGATAACCGAGCCTAGCTTATTCCCGCTACCTATAGAATTCACCTTCTCCTCGCCTCCACCATTTCGATGAAAGCCTGCACCCTGGTCTTTATCTGCCCAGAGCCTGATGTCCCGTACTCCACATCAAGAGCCAACATTGGAATCCCATGCTCTCCCAGTCTTTTCTCCAGCAACGGGAGGTCATGGGCATAGGGCACGCAATACCTTATCGTCTCGCTGATCACACCGTCCACCTTGAAGTCCAAAGCAGCCTTTACGATCCGGCTGAACCGCTCCTCCGATGGAAACATCCGCGCACAAGGAAAGTTATTTAAATAGCGGCGAGAGATAGCTTCAAGGGGCGAATTTGTGCCTTCAAAGGTTACTAAATCGCCCCAATATCGGGTACTGGTGCACAGCTCATCAGTTACCACCAGCCCACCTTGTTCCTCAATAAACTTCACAAATTCGGCATTGGTGAGCACGCTACCTACCAGCATCAGTCTGACCCGTCCGCTGTAAAAACTACCCGACGACTTTAGCTCATTAAGTAATTCCTTTAACCAATTGTTGAACATCTCCTTCGGCATCCGGAAACTGGCATTCGATACTTCCATCGTCTCTGCCCCTGATATAGGTGGCTTCTCGCGTTCACGCAACTCATAAAGTTTTCTTAGCAACTCCCTCGACTCATTGTAAAGCTGAATGGAATCATGCAGCGCTTCGTCAGTTATCTTTGTATTCAAATGTTCCTCTAGATGCCTCTTAAAATCGAGCACTTCCTGGTAATAGAGAGCGTGCGCACGCTCGGTGTACTTACGAGGTACAGTGAGCACATGATGAAAAGGTGTCTTTATATAGCTACGCCAGAGGTCGAAAAGACGCCGGGCACCATCGCAGGTAGAACCACCAACCGCACCGTCGAGGAAATCATATTCACCCCTTAGACCCATCTGCAGGCAACTTCGGGCAAATGAGCAGTTATTAACATACATATAAGCATTGCCATCATCGAGGTCAACTTCACGAGAGTAGCCCACAATGCGCACGGGCAAAATACCAGCAGCATGCATTATCTCTTCGGGTACATAAGTGCACAGCCAGCCGAAGACCTTCCTTCCACTCTCCCTCCACTCCATAATTTCCTTAGTCTTCGGAAAGCTCCTGTTTACTTGCCTAAACCGCTCCAACACCACCAGCTTTCTAGCCTGGTCATGTTGCTCAGTCATCTTTTAGCGCCTACCAGTCCCTAAACTATTAAAACTATAAAGCCACTTCTGGATGGAAACCCACAAAGATAACCCCCGGACCTGCCCCATAGCCCATCACTGGACTGAACTCGCCTATCAGCATGCTTAGACACTCGAAGCGACTTTTGAGTTGCTCAGCAAAACTCACCGCTTGCTCAGGTACAGCAGCATGGGTGACCATAAAATGGAGCTTTTTGCTTGCAGCCTCGCGCTCAATCATATCCATGATTTTATTAAGCCCTTCAGCCTTTTTTCGCACTCTGTCGACAAACTCCACCTTGCCCTCGCTGGTCAATTTATTTATCGGTCTGATATTAAGCAATGAAGCTATCTGCGAGGCAGCTTTGGAAATGCGCCCGGTCCGATAAGCGTAACGCAGTGTATCCAGTAGCATCAGACCCCCCGCAACCGACCTGATGCGCTGAACAAGCCTTTCCACCTCCTCAAGACCCCTCCCCATAGCTGCTGCCTTAGCCGCCGCCATCACTAAGAGCCCTTGAGTAGAGGCGCAAGCCTTCGAGTCCCACACTCTTATAATTATGTCTGGCTTCCGCTCGCGCAGGAGTTCTGCTGCTATAGTAGCTGTCCGCGAGACCGCACTCAACGCCGAGGAAATAGTGATAAAAAATATCTCCTTATAGTCCTCAGCCAGCTCCAAATACACTCTGAGCAAATAGTCCGGTGAGATGGCAGAGGTGACAAACCTGTCAGGGTCCTCCACTATAAGGCGATATGCTTCCTCTGTCTTTAAAGTGACACCTTCGATGTAAGTCTGTCCATTCACGATTATATTAGCCGCCGGTACGGTCTTGATATTGTATTCCTTAGCCAGTCCCTCTGGTATACAGGCTACAGTATCTGTCATCACCAGTACCTTTGACATCTCTCACCTCCTACCACCACGAGATAAATCCACACCTGCCACTAGCACACCAGGTAGCCGCCATCGACCACGATCATCTCACCGGTAACATAACTGGACAGTTCAGATGCCAGAAACAAAGCCACTCTGGCTACTTCGTCAGCCTCACCCATTCTTCCCAACACCATCCGAGACATGAATGCCTTAAGTTCTTTTAACCCCTCTCGAGCTTCTTCGGAAGAACTCGGCTTTCCTAAATGCCAGGACGTCCAGCGGGTCTTAACCGCCCCTGGTGCAATCGCATTCACCCTTATCCCATATGGACCAAGTTCCCGTGCCAGACTTTTGGTCAGTGCCCAGACCCCACCCTTGGAAGCATCGTAAGCGGACATACCACTTGCCGAAGGACGCAGGGCTTCTATAGATGCGATATTTATAATGCAGCCACCCCGTCCCTGTTTTACCATCTCAGCACCGGCATAACGGCTGCAAAGGAAAGTCCCTCTAAGATTCACTGCCATCACTTTATCAAAGTCCTCGCCGCTCATTGAATCCAGTGACTTACGCGGATAAACGCCAGCATTGTTCACCAGTATGTCCACCCCGCCGAGCCTCTCTGCACAGACATTCACCATCCTTTGCACGTCCGCCTCGTTGCTGACGTCACATTCCACACAATGAACAGCATGCCCTGAAGCTGCCAGTTCCTTTATCGCCTGTCCGGTCTCTGCAACATCTAAATCAGCTATCAATACTGAGGCACCAGCCTCAGCCAGACGGGAACAAATAGCAGACCCGATACCTCTCGCCCCACCGGTCACAATAGCAACTTTCCCACCAAGGTCAATAAGCTCCCGCAAAGGCTTTTCTGACATCAGTCCCTGCCTACAAACAGACCCGTCCAGCTATAATACCTAGTATAGCTAGGTATTATAGGTTCAAGTCCCATTCGTGTCAAGGTTAAAAGGGACAGCAACGTCCCCTGCCGGCTACTGGACATTGTCAGTAACAAAAGCCAGACCCCCTCAGCTTCCGTCGACTATTTTGCAATCCGACCTATTGACAAACATACACGCTCCCTTTAGAATCCATACTACCTAGCATTACTAGGTATCCAGTAAATAACTCCAACTGGTTGGTGGCAGGCTGCAACCAAGATGGCGGTACAGAGGACTGATTTCAGCACCCTGGATATCGGCTTCCAATTCCCGGTATCAACATACTCTATCGGTGAAGATTGGCGCTCGGCTTATATCCAGGCGGTAAGGGACGACAGCGAATTATACAATCAAACAAACCTGGTCCCCCACATCTCTGTGCTGGCTCTGGCAATGGCTGAGATGTCAAAAAATATTTCACTGCCTGAAGGAGCCATCCTGGTATCTCAGACGCTGGAATTCTACCGTCCCGTTCACCTGAACGACTCTATCACCACCGCCGCCACAGTGACCGAAAAATTACAGTCCAGAAGGCTTGACCTTCTTGCTATCGGACTTCGTCTGTTCAATCAGAACAATGAGGAAATAGCTTTCGCTGAAACAAGATTTATACTCAACTATAGCCAGAGAATTTAAGGTAGAGAGATGGATAGACCACCAGTTATAGGAACAACCTTACCACTGGTAAAAAAGACCATCACCCAGCAGGACATAGACCGCTACGCTAAAGTGAGCGGTGATTTTAATCCTATACACATCGACCCCGAATATGCCCGAAAGACTCCGCTCGGTGGCACAGTGGCACATGGAATGCTGCTTTTAGCTTATGTGTCACAAGCAATGACAAAAGCCTTCGGCAAAGCCTGGCTGGAAAACGGCAAGATACATGCTAGATTCAAAGCACCAGCCCGTCCCGGTGACCAGCTCACCATCTCCGGGGCAGTCACCAGGGTCGATACTGACCATGGAACAACTTCAGTATGTTGCGATATTTTTTGCAGAAACCAGAACGGTGAAGAGCTGATATTAGCCGAAACGGAGGTGAAGATAAGACAATGAGGATAGCAGTCGATGGCATGGGAGGCGACTTCGCGCCTTCAGAAATAGTTAAAGGGGCTGTTGATGCTGCCAGGACCTATCAAGTGGATATCGTTCTCGTTGGACCTAAAGACCGTATGGAGGCGGAGCTATCGAAACACGATTGCACCGGTCTGACCATTGAAGTTGTGCACACCGACCAGTACCTGATAGAAGGCGAGCCACCAGCGTTTGCTCTGCGTAGAAAACCCCAGGCATCCGTCTTTGTGGCCACAAAATTGGTGAAGGATGGACAGGCAGACGCCGTAATAAGTGCCGGTCCCACAGGGGGAGTTGTCGCCGCTGCACTCTATTTACTCGGCACCGTTAGTGGCTTCACCCGCCCCGTGGTCGGCGGGGCTTTCCTTGGCTTTGCCCCAAAAACCGTGGTGCTGGACCTGGGCAGCAACGTGGACTGCAAACCAGAGGAACTGCTGGACTTTGCCATTGTGGGTACCGTCTACGCAAAGAAGATGCTGGGCATAGAGAACCCCACCGTCGCCCTGCTCAGCGTCGGAGCAGAAGAAGGTAAAGGCAACGAGCAGGTCAAGCAAGCTTACTCGCTGTTCAAACAGAGCGGACTCAACTTCATAGGCAATGTAGAGGGCAACGATATCCCCGCAGGCAAAGCAAATGTTGTCATCTGCGATGGATTTGTAGGTAACATCCTGGTCAAGTTTAGCGAGGAGCTGGGCAAAGTCCTCTGCAAATGGCTTGAGGAGAAACTGAAGAATGACATCTCCAAGGACAAAGTCTCTGCTATGACCTCAGAACTCCTCTCGGCAACCAATGTCGCCGATGTCGCTGGCGGCGGACCTTTATGGGCAGTAAACGGGGTCGCCTGTGTAGCCCACGGACGCTGCAAGGCACCGGAAATCTGCAAGACCATTGGTCAGGCTAAGCTTGCAGTGGAACAGGACTGGGTAGGAACGCTAAAGCGCGAACTAGCCTTAGCTAGAAGTAAACTGGGAATCGAATAGTTTCAACAATATGAGCTGGAGGTGACAAAGTGACAATGTCAACATCTTCTGTCGAAGCGGTAATAACTGAAATCGCCTCAAAAATATTGCGCAAAGACGTTGATCTAACCACAGTCAACAATTTCAAGGAGCTGGGAGCTGACTCTTTAGACATCATTCAGATCATCGTAAAGGTCGAGGACAGGTTCGACATAGAGCTTTTAGAAGAAGACCTGCAGAACATAAAAGGTATTAAGGACTTCGTCGCCTACGTAGAACGCCGCATCGCAGAGAAAAACAGCCAATAAATGGCAGCACCGAATATGTCACTCGCTGGTAAAGTAGCACTTGTCACAGGCGGATCGAGGGGGATAGGTAAAGCGATATCCCTCAAATTAGCCAGCCAAGGCGCTGATGTCATTATAAACTTCCTCCGCCGCCGTAGTGTCGCTGAAGCCACTGCAAACGAGGTCCGCGCTAAAGGGGTTAAAGTCCACCTGATCAAAGCAAATGTCGGTGAACCAGAGGAAATAGACCGCATGTTTCAGGAAATCGAGCGCGAATTCGGCAGGCTGGATATTTTCATAAACAACGCCGCTTCCGGAGTGGCTAAAGCCGCCCTTGAACTGGACACACGTGGCTGGGACTGGACGATGGACATTAATGCCCGAGCCTTTCTGCTCTGCACACAAAGAGCAGTCAAGCTGATGCCCAGAGGCGGCAAGATCATCGCCATATCCAGCCTCGGAGCACGCCTGGTCTGGCCAGCTTACTCAGCAGTAGGAGTGTCCAAAGCTGCCCTGGAAGCTCTCACCAGATACTTAGCTATTGAATGCGCGCCCCTGGGTATAACCGTTAACTGCATCGCAGCCGGGGCAGTGGAAAGCGAAGCCCTGAAGCTTTACGCCGGTGATGAAAACCTGAATAAGTCCGTGTGGCAGAAGACACCAGCCGGCAGAATGGTGTCACCCGAAGATATCGCCAACCTTGTCTCCTTTCTCTGTAGCGAACAAGCTAGCATGATCGTGGGACAGGTCATCGTGATAGATGGCGGAGTCACTTTAGCCCCGATCAACTTTTGAGGAGAGCGCCCTTGATGCCAGACACGAATACAAAGCGAAGGGTGGTGGTGACTGGACTGGGTGCAGTCACGCCACTGGGACTAACTGTGGAACATTTCTGGAACGGGCTGGTCAACGGCAAGTCAGGCATCGATTACATCACTCTTTTCGATGCCACAAACTACCCGGTGAAAATCGCCGCCGAAGTAAAGGGTTTCGACCCTGCTCTATATATGGATGGGAAAAGGGCTGACCGCACCGGGCGCTGCACACAGTTTGCCATCGCTGCGACAAAGATGGCAATGAACGCTGCCAAACTTGACATGACCAAAGAGGCATCAGACAGGGTTGGCGTCATAATCGCCACCAGCGGCATGGTGTCTACGCTCATCGACCATGCAGACACCATAAAGTCCAGACCCAAGCGCATCGACCCGCTGTTCATCCCCAGAATGGCACCCAGCATGGTCGCCTCCCAGCTTGCATTGGACATCGGCGCCCGAGGTCCCAATACAAGCATCAACAGCGCCTGCGCCAGCGGCAGCGATGCCATCGGGCTAGCTATGAACCACATACTCCTGGGAAACGCCGATGTCATCATCGCCGGAGGGACTGAAGCCAATATCAACCCAGTCGCTATCGCCACCATGGCACGCGTCGGTGCGCTGTCACTCGAGCCCGATCCCCAAAAAGCCAGCCGTCCCTTTGACCTCAACCGTAGCGGCTTCGTCTACGGCGAGGGGGCTGGCATCCTCATTCTAGAAAGTCTGGAGCACGCCCTAAACAGAAATGCCCCGATATTAGCCGAACTGGCTGGAGCGGGCTGGTCCTTCGATGCCTATAATGATACCGCCCCCGACCCCAATATCGAGGCTTTAGCCATCAAAGCAGCGCTCGACAATGCCAGGCTCCTACCTCAGCATATCGACTACATAAATGCGCACGGCACCGGTACTAAGCTGAATGATGCCGCTGAGACCCAAGCCATTAAAATGGTATTCGGCGATCACGCTTACCGTATACCGGTAAGCTCCAACAAGTCCATGATAGGGCACCTCGCCTGTGCTGCCGGAGCAATAGAAGCAGTGGCAGCCGTCATGACCATAAGAGAAGGCATTATCCCACCCACCATAAACCTCGAGACACCTGACCCCGAATGCGACCTAGATTATGTGCCCAACAAAGCGCGTCGCCAGACTGTCAACACCTGCCTCTCCAACTCCTTCGGCATGGGCGGGCAGAACTGCTGCCTAGTGTTTAAAAAATTCAGCAGGTGACTAGAAATGACAAAAGAATTTGAAAGCAAAGTGGCACTGGTGACAGGCGCCTCGCGGGGCATCGGCAGGGGGATCGCCATCAAACTTGCCAGCCTGGGGGCAAAAGTCATCGTTAATTACGTGCATCACGATGAGGAAGCACGGCAAGTGCTCTCTCAAATCTTAGAATTGGGAGGAGAGGCTGAACTGAAAAAAGCCGATGTGTCCGATAACACAGCCGTCAAGACCATGTTCAATGAAATCAAGTCCCGCTGGGGCAAAGTCGATATCCTGGTCAACAACGCCGGCATCACCAGAGACACCTTCCTCCTCAGAATGCCTGACAATGACTGGGACGCCGTCATCAATACCAACCTCCGCGGTACCTATCTGTGCACCAAGATGGCTTTGCGGTCAATGATCGAGCAGTCCTGGGGGCGTATCATCAACATAACATCCCTGGCTGGACTGGTGGGCAACGCCGGGCAATCAAACTACTCTGCTGCCAAAGCGGGCATAATCGCATTTACCAAAAGTGTCGCCCGCGAGGTCGGCCCTTTGAACATCACCGTAAATGCCATAGCACCGGGATTCATCCTCACCGACATGACCGACGGACTGCCTCAAGAGACTAAAGACTTCATACTCACGCGCATCCCGCTAAAGCGGTTCGGCACTCCCGAGGATGTAGCTAACCTGGCGGCTTTCTTAGCTAGCGAACAGGCTTCATACATAACCGCTCAGGTGATCGGCGTGGACGGAGGCGTTATTTAGTCCAGATGCAGATGAGTTGTAAAAAGCACAGGGACCCAGGTGGACTACAAAGTAGAAGACAGGAGGAAAACTCATGAAAAAAGTGCGTGTCATCACAGATACCATATGTTGCTTGCCAGACGACAAAATCAGACAGTATAACATCAGGCTTATTCCCCTCTCGCTTGTCATCAATGGTAAGCCCTACCGCGACCTCATAGAAATAACCCCGGACGAATTCTGGAAAATGTTCCACAATGTCAGGGAATTCACCACCGGCGCCCCAGCACTCGCTGAATTTACCGACGCCTTCAGCGAACTGAGCAAAGACACAGACGGCATCGCCTGCGTCTTCGTGTCCAGAGCGCTCAGCGGTACTTACGAAGCAGCCTGCCAGGCGAAAGAACTGTTCCTGCGCGACCACCCCAACGTAAACATCGAGATCATCGATAGCCGCACCGCAGCCGGAGCACAGGGCTTTATCGCCCTGGAAATGGCACGCGCCGCCGAAGCAGGAAAATCTCTCGCCGAAGTGGTAAAGATCGCCGAAGACATGGTCACACGAGTCAAATTCGCCTGTGCCCTGGAAACATTGAAATACCTGATCAAAAGCGGTCGGGCTCCGAAAACAGCCTACCTGGGCGAACTTATGCAGGTGAGACCCATCATCGGCATGGTCAATAACACCGGGGTGGTCGAGAACCTGGGAAGGGCGAGGGGCAAGGAAAAGTCTATGGAAAAGCTCCTGGACCTGGTCTCTGAATATGTCAGACCAGAGCAGCTTGCCCATATCATTGTCCACTACACCGACTCCATAGAAGATGGTCAGCAGCTACTGCAAATGGCAAGAAGCCGGTTCAACTGTATAGAAGAATACCTGACCCCGTATACCCCGGTAATGTCAGGGCATACCGGACCGGTATTTGCAGTCTCATTTTACGTTTAACACACCCATTCGCTACCCGACCGGACAAAGGAGACAAAGATAAGCCAGATGTTGACCAAGGACTACCTCGACGGAAACGATATCCTGTCTTTGACTATTGCCGGTACCAAATGGCTGGAAAAGGTGGTGCCTGAGATCAACGCCATGAATGTCTACCCCGTGCCCGATGGCGACTGCGGCACCAACATGTTTCTCACCTTAAGCTCCAGCATCGAGGAAGCTTCCAAACTGCCAGATACCAGCCAGACTTCTGCCGTAGCTACTGCCATAGCTAAAGGCGCCTTGATGGGCGCCAGAGGCAATAGTGGAGTCATCCTCTCCCAGATATGGAGAGGGTTCGCCGAGGCTTTAAAAGAAAAAAGTGCCATCAGCGCCGCCGACCTGGCACACGCCTTGCAGAAGGCAGCTGATGTCGCCTATAAAGCGCTAAGCAACCCTGTTGAAGGCACCATCCTCACCGTGATTAAAGATGCTGCAAAAGCCGCTATTTCTCGAGCCTCGACCGCTGATCCCAGCCCCATATCTGTCCTGGAAGCTGCCGTACTGGCTGCGCGTGAGTCTGTGGTCAACACCCCCAACTTACTGAAAGAGCTTAGAGAAGCCGGCGTGCTGGATGCCGGAGGGCATGGACTCTATACCTTCCTCGAAGGAGCCCTGCTGTCCATAAAGGGAGGACTCGACCATCAGTCCCCGTTGCTCCTTTCCACACAACTGCCCAGGATTATACAGAGCACAGAGACCCCGACCGAAGAGGCATATGGCTACTGCACACAATTTATCATCAAAGACTGCCGCATAGGGTTAGAAGAAGTCCAAACGGCATTGGAAAGCCTCGGCACATCCCTGCTGGTGGTAGGAGAACCAGCTACTACTCGTGTCCACATACATACACTTGAACCACAAAAGGTGCTCGATGCCGTTTCAAAATTTGGTGAGCTGACCAACATAGACATCAATAACATGGATGAGCAGCACCAGTCTTTTCTGCTATTGCACCGCGAAAAAATGAGTGCCTTCGATTGTGTTGTGGTTGCCATAACTACCAGTAAGGGACTGAGCAAAATCTTTTCCGACCTCGGTGCCGCCGCTGTAATCCAGCAGGAACGAGTAACCGAACTCACCGCCCTTGAGGTCCTGCGCATGATTGAGCAATTACCAGCAGATAAGATTATCCTGCTTCCCAACCACAGACAAATGTTGGAGACAGCCCTGACTGTGCCATCGCTGACCAAAAAACAAGTCGCTGTGGTACCAACAAAAAGCATTCCACAGGGCATAGCTGCGATGATAGCCTTTGTGCCGGAAAGCGCATTTGAGACCAATGTTACAGAAATGCTACAGGCACTGACCGGTGTGCACACCATAGAGGTCACCAGTTCGATAACAGGCGACAAACATGCTTCGAAGACCGGACAGATAACGGGCTGGCTCGATGGAGAAAAGAAAACAAAAGGAAACAGCTTCGAAGAGGTCGTCCTTGACCTCCTTAACTCAACGGATATATGTCAGGCATCGTTGCTTACCATCTACTGTGGCAAAGCCATCACAGAGACCGAAGCAGACTTATTGAAGTTACAGATCACAGCCCATCATCCCCGTCTGGACATTGAAGTTGTAAATAGCGGGCAGACCGATTACGACTACATAATATCTGTGGAATAGCCCGGGCTCACCAAAACCCACAGCCCCCTAGACCTCAGCCAATTACATCTGAAAAGCTGACATTATCAGTAAGCAATCTCATCACGACACTTGAAATAGCGCCTTACCCCACCCCGGGTGTATCATATTATGCCATGAAAACATACGAATTACCCCTATCCTGGTCACCTGCGGCATCAATGCTCATCGCCGCATTTACCAACTGCGCCATCGAGACCTCCGTAATCTTTCTGCCCCTGTTCGCCCAGGATATCGGTGCCTCCAAACTGCAGATAGGGATAATCGGCGGCACTTACGGTGTTACCTACGCTGCCTCATCATGGCTTTTCGGGCGCCAGTCAGACAAAACGGGGAGAGTATTCTTCATCCGCCTCGGACTGGGGCTCAGCATACTAGCCCTGGCTGCACAAACGCTGGTGACCAGCCCGGCAATGCTGGTCGGCATCCGGGCTATCGTGGGATTATGTCTCGGCATCTCAGCCGCTGCCCTTATGGCTTACAATTTCGAAGCCGGAGGTCGCACCGGTAGGTTTGCATCATTCGGCTCTCTGGGCTGGCTGCTCGGCGCCATAATCGCCATCTTCGTACCCAGCTACCAAAAACTCTTCCTCATCAGTGCCGCTTGTGCCAGCGCAGCATTCCTTATCGCCTTGTCCCTGAAAGAGCCTGAAGACCGCATTCCCCTGGAACCCATCACCATGGATGTATTCCGCCACAACACCCGGATTTACATCCCGTTCTTCCTGCGGCACATGGGGGCAAATATGGTGTGGGTTGTCCTGCCCCTCTTCTTCGCCAGCCTCGGCGCCAGCAAGCCCTGGATTGCCATCCTCTCAGGGATCAACACCGGCGGTCAGTTCATAGCCATGATGTTTGTAGAAAGATTTAAAGAGTCCCGCCTCTTCGTTGTCGGCTTTGGACTTTCAGCGCTGGTATTCCTCTCCTACGCCCTCGTCAACAATTATCTCCAGCTAGTCCCCGTCCAGATACTTCTTGCCTCCTCGTGGTCCTGCCTCTATGTGGGTGCACTTCTTTTGCTGCTCAAGAACAACGAGGAGCGAGCCACCTCCACTGGCATCCTCTTCTCCACCATCAGCATTTCTGGCGCCGTGGGTCCCTTTCTTGGTGGGTTGGTAGCCCAGCTCTGGGGTTACCAGCCGCTCATGTACTGCGCCACCGGTCTTTCGCTCGCCGGACTGGCGATGACGACTATACGTCCTCGATAGCTTTTCCTACGTTTGTCTCGATGACAAGAGCAGGGGCTTCACGAGCCCGCTGACTTGACCACCATTGCGCCGGCAGTAGTCACGCCGATAGAGATAATGGTCAGCAGGCTACCGACAAAGTATCCCACCGTCTTAATATAACTGCCCACCTGCTTAAATAGTGGACTGAAAATCCCGCCCATGCCCTGGGCGATAGGTGCCGCCTGCGGTGGGAGCGACATGCTGGCTATCTTAGCCGGATAACTTGCTATCCACTCACCCCAGGAGGGTACGGCGATTAAGACCAGAATGCCAGCAGTGAGTAAAATGAGCCCGAAGACCAGAATCGCTATACCTTGCTTTTTGCCCACTTTCATTTCCTGACCTCCTTTCACTCATATTATGCTTGACCATAGTCCGTTGCGGGCATGGCTGACCCGCCAAGCTTTTTCTTGACCGCATCGGGAAAGTCCGTGATGACACCATCTACGCCGGTAGAGACAACTTTACCAATGCACTGTGGCGATGGCAGTCCCCAGACAAAAACAGCCCTGCCTACCATATGGACCGCATCCACCACCTCCTTACTCGCAAAAGGGTACCTGACGACTATAGCATCAGCCTGCACCGACTCCATAACCGCCAGCGGCTCCTTCCCTGGAGAAACGACCAGGGCAGCCCGCGGAATTTCCGGTGCCAGGTATAAAAGCTCTGCCAGCAAAGCCCTGCTGAACGATAGCACCATAATATCGGAAAGCGGTACCACAGACCTTAACAGCGTCACTAACTGCTGAAACGATCCCACCTCTTTCAGTTCAACGAACAGCGCAGTGCGCTTGCTGCACAGGCGGAGTGCCTCTTCCAGGGTGGGGATTTTATATTTCCCCTTCAGCTGCACGCTCTGTATTTGCTCCAGCGTTAGCGCTTTAATCTCGGTACCGTGCAGCTTCGGGTCATGAAACAGGACAAAATCATGGTCGGAGGTCTCCCGGACGTCGAACTCCACACCGTCGACGCCCAGCCCGATAGCTGCGTCCAGGGCTTCCAGAGTGTTGTCTGGAAATACTCTGGTGAACCCTCTATGCGCGATATTGAGTACCCTCTTCACCGCTCTTTAAAACAGCCCTTTGAAACCCATGACCAGCAGACCAAACACCACCATAATCGCCAGATAAACGAGCCAGCCCACAATGCACACCGCCAGGGCGCGCCCTGTAGAGACATCCAGCGCCTGCCTCACCGCCACCACACCAGCAATAAGAAACCAGATAAAAGCAGCGAACGAAATTAGACCACCAAAATAGGGAATAAACGAGAAAATACGTATCACACCGGGGGAATGGGCAAAACCGATCGTCCTCAGCAGTTCACCCCAGGTCGCTGAGGTGTTCGCTCCCTTCAGCACGGTCGTGCCCAGTATATAGGTAAGGTATGACCATACCAGCCACCCGATTAAAGAAGCAACCAGACCACCCACCAGCCCCCATAGAAAACCGAGGATACCTCTAGTACCGAGTGCACCGATACCACTCCCGATCGCCGTTGCCACTGCCACTACCACCACTGCTATCAGCGCTTGCGAAGTAGCCTTAGTATCAACCTCCACCTCCTCATACAGCGCCACCTCCAGCCTGGAAGCCCTTATCATCCTGCTTACCAGAGAACTCGAATCGCTCACCATGCCCTCCTTTCTCAAATTTCCCATAGTATAACACGCATATCGCTAAACAGGAATAGCCTTAAAAAAACGACCACCCTTATAATCGACGCAGTGCAGGAAAGCGCAAGGCTGCCGCTAGTATAGATACCAAACAGACGAGCCCACCAGCCGCTACCGCCAGCTGCACCCCAACCCGATCAGCCGCCGCCCCGATGATCAAGCTACCCGGCAGGTACCAGATGATGACGTACAGCCCCATCACCCTGCCGCGAAAATGGTCGGGAATTATGGTCTGGATAAGCGTGTTCGCCACCGCAAAGAAGATGGCGGCGGTAGCAGCGACCAGGACCGCAAGGACCAGAGATAAAAAGAAGGACTTTGACACAGCAAACAGCACCAGGGTGACGCTGAAGGCAAGACCTGTCACAATCAACAGCCACCCTTTCCGCTGAAATCTGCCCAAAGAAGCTACAGTCAAGGCTCCAGCTATGGCTCCGGCGCCGGTTGCCATCATCAATTGACTGTAACCGCCTACGTCTCGACCCAGAACATCCCTGGCAAACACTGGCATCATCCAGGCATAAGGCAAGGCAAAGAGGCAGGCTACTGTTACCAGCAGCATGATCATCAGTAGTGCCCTGTTCCTAACCACATAACCGACGCCTTCGCTCAGATTCTCCAGAACGGTTGCCTGCTGTGCCACCGAGTGCGCTGGTAGCGACCGCATGAGCAGCACCAGAAGCAATGCCAGCACATAGCTGACTCCAGCAAAATAAAAGCAGCCGCCGATGCTTATCGCACCGATAAGAGCCCCTGCTATAGCCGGCCCGATGAAACGGCTTACCTGCCATGAGGTAGAACTCAAGGCAACGGCATTCATCAGGTCTTCCATCGCTACCACGCGCGGCACGATAGCCATTACGGTCGGGTCCCCAACAGCCCAGATTATACCGGCAAGAATGGAGATGATGATGATATGCCACACCGTGACCAGTCCCATGATAGTAATAGTCGCCAGCGCCATAATGAGGAACACCGACCCCACTCGACAAAAAATCAACAGATTGCGCTGGTCGAATCTGTCAGCAAAAACCCCACCGAAAGGTGCCAGAAAAAGCGGTGGGATGCCAGCGCAAAAGACCACCATACCTACCCAGAAAGCAGAATCGGTCAACTCCAGCACCAGCCATCCCTGGGCAGTTACCAGTATCCAGTAGCCCGAGCCGCCGAGGAGCAGGCTTGTCCACAATAAACGGTAGTCCCGGTGACGGAAAGCACGGAAGACCGTAGTAACTAATGAAAAAGGCGAAACTTTCAGACGCACACCAATCTTCCTTGCCGGCAGCCCATTGTACCTGAGAAAGTGTAGCACACAAAAAGTGCGTGCACCAATTTCCTGGTTGTATTGACAGGGGTGATAGTTTGAGCCACTATCTTGCAACCGGGACCTCTAACAACCTCGTCAATTTCCTTCTGGCGATTTAGAGCCGGGTTTGACAAACGCAGGAGAGACATCTACTATTTCTATTTACAGCACAGGTTGTCCGGAGACAGACTAACTACCACACAATAGCGTCTTATATTAAGGAGGCGACGATGGCACGAAAAGCAAGACTCACCGTAAAATCTGTCGCTGGTTACTGCAGCGCCGGGCATAAAGTTGGAGACTCGTTCATCACCGATGGCGTGACCATCAAAGGCGAACAGGGGCAGGGTATCTGCATCTTCGCCGTCCCCTCTCTCGCGCCCTACATCACCGCTTACTGCCGTGAGACTCCCCAATCAGACTGGATCAACCAGCTACGTGAACTGCAGTGCCCCGACAGCAAGAACACCGTCAAGTTCTCCATAGAACGGGTCGCGGATTAACCCGGTATCCCTCCCCACTTTTCAGTTTGGATAACCAATACCGTACCATCCGTAGAACCCCCGGACGATTTACAGTGGAGTGGGGGTATCAATAACCAGAACTTTTCCACTCCTTTTGACCTCGCCTGATCTAGTTCGAATACATTGTGGTGGGCCAGTGTGGACAGTTCCTGCACTCATGTTTGAGAAGAAGCAACTCATTCCGGCGGTGCAACAGTTGCT
>DAOUCT010000051.1:0-6628 GCA_034432055.1 Dehalococcoidia bacterium
TCCACAAGCGCCTTATCGATTTCTTCCTTGCTAAAGTCGGGCCAGAGGACAGGCGTGAAATAGAACTCAGCATAGGCAGACTGCCAGATAAGGAAATTGCTCAGGCGCCTCTCTCCACCGGTGCGAATAATCAAATCGGGGTCCGGTATGCCAGCAGTGTACAGATGTTGACTGAACAGGTCTTCGTTTATTTCAGACGCCTGGGTGTTGCTGAGAACAAGGCGGCGGACTGCATCCACAATCTCATCCCTGCCCCCGTAATTGAAAGCGATACACAGCGCAATCCGGTGGTTGTTCTTGGTTAACTCCAGCGCCTTTTTTATCTTGCTCCTGGCACCGGGGGAGAGCCCGTCGAGCTTTCCCAGATGGTACAGCTTTATCCCGTTTTCCATGGCGAATTCGAGCCCCTCATCGAGTTTCTCCTCCAGGATCTGGAAAAGAGCATCGATTTCCTGTCGGGGGCGACTCCAGTTCTCAGTAGAAAAAGCATAGAGAGTGAGGTACGGGATACCATACTGGATAAAGAGTTCGACTATCCGCTGGGCAGCATTGGCACCCTCCCGGTGTCCGGCTATGCGAGGTAAGCCCCGCTGTTCAGCCCACCTCCCGTTGCCATCCATGATTATGGCAACATGCCGTGGCAGCTTTTTGGGCGGCACCGGAGGGCTACCCTGAGGTAGTGGCGATTTCCCTTGCTTTTTCACCACACCACAATTTTATTCCCCTCACCAGTCTAGGGCAAATACAGCATCCAAACGAAGTTTGAGGGAGGGTCATCATCCGGCTTCAGACGACCCCTTTAGCCCCGCAGGGTGCCTCAGTAATGAACGGACCAGGTGTTTCAATACCCCGGAGACGATTTTAGAGTGCCGGTCAAAGGGGAAGGACTCGGCATTGCTCACAAACTGAGTTACGCCATACCGTGCAGCCTGGCTGTGCAGGAATTCGATTTGCCCGTTGCCCAGTCTTCGATACAGGCGATGGAGCTGGTAGCAAAGCCTGAGTTCACTACCCAGCTCAGCCTGCCATCTGCTCTGGTAAAGAGATAATGCACCTTCTGACAGGTCACCACGACGAAGAGCCCGGTCCAGCACTTCAACCACTATATCGGCACAAAGCACCCCGTAGTATATGCCGCCCCCGGTCAGCGGCTTGACCTGCCCCGCCGCTTCGCCAACTATCAATGTACGGCTGGTAAAGGTCTTTTTCAAGGGGCAGAGAGGAATGACACCGTATTTGTGCTGGCATTCTGCGGAGGTTATTTTCCCCTCCGATTTAAGCCACAAGAGCAACCTGTTCAACCACTTTCCGGGCTGGTAGCGCGTCATCAGCCCGGCTAACCCACTCCCTTCCCTGGTGGGCACAAGCCAGGCAAAGCTGCCCGGTGCTATTTCCCGGCTAAAGTAGACCTCGACTTCATCGGTGTTAACTTTGACCTCTGCCTGAGCGCCGACAATGAAGTCCTTTATCCTGCCCAGCCCCAGCCTCGCCGGCAATGATGAGCCGAAGCCGGTGGCAAGAACAAGAGCCCGACACTGATATGTCTTGATTTCGCCCCGGGACTCAGCTTCAATGGTGACATATTCTGTTTCTACCCGCACTCCGGTCACACGGGTACCGAAGCAATAAGAGGCGCCTGCCGCCTGAGCCTGGTCCGCCAGCACCCGGTCTAAAGCTGGTCTATCGATTACAAAGGCAGCGGCATCATCACGCCACAACCTAAGTAATTTGCCCGACGGAGATAAAATCCTGGTCGAACTGGCTGGTCTCAGTACTATACTCGAGGGTACACCGAGCAGTCCGAGGCACCTCTGGCTAACTATTCCGGTGCAGCAGACCCCCTCACCAGGGATAGCCTTCTTTTCCAGCACGAGCACATTGTATCCCAGGCTGGCTAGACCAAGGGCGACACGGCTACCGGAGGGTCCAGCACCGACCACAACAGCATCACAAAGCATGTCCTAACCGCTCTGGAGTGGCTATTATTCCTGATTTCGGTACTCGCTATATTGTACCAGCCTGGCGAAGGCTGCAGCAGCCTGGTCTGGCAACTCAAAGCATATAGCGTCGTGTTCAGCAAGGATGCGGACTGTCTCCTGAGCAGGTAGCGCACCGAAATCGAGCTGGGGTGACGCAAGGACTATCGGCTTTTGATAGCGCTCCCTGAGTTCCTTCAATGTGTCCAGGACAAAAGCTAGCATGGAGGCAATGAACTCCTTCATCTCCTGCCCGCCCTGAGCGGGGTCAAAGATGCTAGCCATCTGGTCACGACGCACTGGTGGCATCAGTCCCAGCAGGATCACTCCGTCTACCACGGGGCAGCGAAGTAGGATTTCAACAACATTAATGTTATGTTCCCTCGGTCCCCCGCCTACAAAATCAACTGGATTGCCGCGATTCCACCATGCTGGCATCAATTTGTCCAGCTCCTCTATGGTCTCTGGAGGCAGAATGACGACATCGAGCCCTAATTTGGCACAGGCGTCGGCAGTCAGCACTCCCCAGCCACCACCCCCCGTGATTATTGCCACCCTCCGTCCCCGAGGTAATGGTTGCCCCAGAAAAGTAATCCCCGTGTCCACCAGGTCGTCCAGACTTGTCACCCTTATGATGCCAGCTTGTCGGCACATCGCTTCGATGATAGCATCCGGGACTGCCAGAGAAGCGGTATGCGAATGAGCAGCACGTGCACCGGCTGGCGTCTCTCCCGCCTTGAGCAATACGATCGGCTTCTCTTTGCTCACCGCTCTGGCTATCCTGAAAAAGCGAGCACCATCTTTAAAGCCTTCGATATAACTGAGAATTACCCTGGTCTGGGGGTCCTGGGCAAAATACTCAAGGTAGTCCTCAGCACGGAGGTCTGCCTGATTACCAATGCTGACTCCCTTTGATAACCCGTAGCCCCTGTTGTCCACAAGACGAGATATGTTATTCATGATGTTTCCGCTTTGAGAGATAACCGCCAGCGGACCCGGGCGGGCGAACTCTGCTGGCATCTGCGGGTGGAGCTTGTGCGATGGATTTAAGATACCGAGACAGTTAGGACCAACAAACCGTATACCGGCGCCACGAGCTATTTCGACAATCTCTCGTTGCAACCTCTCGCCTTCACCGCCGATTTCGGCAAAACCAGCGGTTATCACCACAGCTGCCTTCACACCTTTGGCAGCACAATCACGCATTACCTCTGGCACTCCTGGTGGAGGTACCACGATCACCGCTAAATCGGGCACCTCCGGGATATCGGTCACCCGCGCATAAGCTTTCAGTCCGAGCACCTCAGGACTGCCGGGGTTCACGGGGTATATCCTGCCCTCAAAACCACCTCTCATAATATTAGACAGAACACGGTAGCCCCATTTGGAGCGGTCATTGGAGGCACCGATAACTGCTACCGAAGATGGCTCAAATAACAGCTTCATATGGGTGGTCAGCTCTTTTACTTCAGTACACATATATTACTGCTCCTCAAAATCCTGGACTAATTAGAAAAAACATTCTTAATTTTACCAGTAACCAAGCTATGGGACAAATGGCTGTTCATAAAACACACTCCGCAACGGGAGCAAAACTATCATGGCGCAAAGTACACTCGACAGGGGCGGCGTAGCTACTGCCACTGCCTCCGGTACTCACCGTACTGTACCAGCTTGGCGAAGACAGATGCCGCCTGGTGGGGCATCTCGTAGTACACCGAGTTCCGGTCGGCAATGGCATGGGTTATCCTTCTATTCAATGCAGACCCAAAGCCAAATGGCTCGGAAGCAACAACCACAGGCTTATTATAGCGGTCACTCAGCTCGTTCAGTCTGTCAAAGAGTTCTGCTGCACCGGACACCATAGCATCCCTCATCTGCTCTTTCTCGTCTCCCTCAGAAGGACGCCTGAATTGCCCGGGTGCTAGTATCGGCATAAGTCCCAGCATGATGACGCCATCCACCGCCGGGCAACGCAGCACCACCTCCAGCACCCGGAAAAAGCCCTCGCCCGAGGTACCTGCCACCAGGTCGACAGGATTACCGCGATTCCACCACGGTGGCATAAAGCTGTCCAGTTCCTCTATAGTCTCTGGAGGTAAGCTAACAACATTCAGACCCATCTCATCACAGGCATCTGCTGCCAGCACTCCCCAGCCACCACCAGCGGTGACCACGCCGACCCTCCGCCCACGGGGCAGGGGCTGTCGCAGAAAAGCAATACCGACATCAACAAGTTCATCCAGAGTCTTTACTCTGATAATGCCAGCCTGCTTACACATGCCTGCTATTACAGCATCAGAACCGGCAAGGGAGGCGGTATGGGACCTGGCAGCCTTTGCCCCGGCTGGCGTCTGCCCCGCCTTGAGCAGGATGATCGGCTTCTCTTTGCTCACCTCTTTAGCCATATTGAAGAAGCGAGCGCCATCTTTAAAGCCCTCAATGTAACATAGAATGACCCTGGTATGGGGGTCTTGAGCGAAGTACTCAAGGTAGTCCTCAGCACGAAGGTCTGCCTGATTGCCGATGCTGACGCATTTCGAGCAGCCAAATGCTCTACCGATAAGCAGTCTGGCTATGGTCCCAATTATATTGCCGCTCTGCGAGATAACGCCGAAAGGTCCTGCAGGAGGGAAAATAGGCGGCATCTGGGAGTAAAGCCCGTGAACGGGGTTGAGAATACCGAATGAGTTGGGACCAACGAATCTAATACCCGCAGCGCGCGCTATATCTGTAATCTCCTGCTGCAGCCTCTCACCTTCCCCACCGATTTCAGCAAAACCAGCGGTGATTACCACCACCGCCCTCACACCCTTCTCAGCACAATCGCGCATAACCGGCGGGACAGCGGGCGGAGGCACCACAATGACTACCAGGTCAGGCACTTCCGGTATATCGGTGACCCTGGGGTAGGTCTTCAACCGGACCGCCTCGGCAACATTGGGGTTTACCGCATATACCCTGCCCTTGAAACCACCGCTCAGGATATTGGACAAAATGCGGAAGCCCCACTTCGATGGGTCGTTGGAGGCACCAACGACCGCCACCGAAGCCGGCTCAAATAACGGTCTCAACTTCAATATCAGGTCGCTCGGGGTGCTCATGTCTACCTGTCGTATATCTTGCCTTAAGACAATAAAGGCGGCTTTTATTGTACCAGCCAGATAGAGTATGCAGCAAATCTTGATAGTCCCGGAACGGGCTACCTGCTTTGCGGAAAAGTTGAACTGAGAAAATCCGCCGTCTTACTGAGGATGAGCGGATACCAGAGCCAGATGCTGATGTGAGTGCCAGGCAGCCAGACTATCGGCGGTCTATCGCACTCCTGCCAGAAATCGAGAGTGGCTTCTTTAGGGATAGCTTCATCCCAGAGAGCGTTTATCATCAATAGAGGGCGCCCCCGAAGAAATGGAGTATAGGTCATCGGGTCAGTCAGGAAACACCGCTTTGGTGGGGTGACATTATCAAGACCCTTCTCTATGAGTTCGCCGATGTACTGGGGGTAAAGCGTGCTGCGTACCTGGTAACATTCCTCTTCACTGCAAAGGCAGCCTCTTTTAACCGCTGGACGGCGGCTTTCCCAGGTGAGCCTAGCCGAATTTCCGCCCGAAATAATAAACACCCCAGCCTTTACGCGAGAGTCAACGCCCATGGCTATAGCTGAGACAAACCCACCCAAGCTCACGCCGATCACGGCAGTGCGGCTCTCGTCTATCTCCGGTCTGGTAGCTGCCCAGTCAAGAATCTGCCGGATTTCGATCACCGAAGCTCGATAGCCCTCGTACCATTCATCAGGAGTGAGGTCGGGCGAGCGCCTTTTTATCACCTCGGGCATACGGCGGGAATGGAATACAAGGTATAGAATAAAACAGGCAAATCCCCTCTTCACCAGCGAGGGTGCCATGAGCTGGCAGGGGATTATGCCACGGTCACCCCAGCCGTGAATCAGTATGACCAGAGGCGCTCGCTCCACGCCCAGAGGCTGGTAGTACTCACCATATGCGATGTCGCTCTCTTTGTAGCCCGTAGAATGAGCACTGGGAAACTCAACAAGGTAATATGCCCATTTTGGACCACTTCGCTTTAGACCCAGTTTGAATTTCGGTTCGGTAGGCTCATAGGAATAGGGGTTCATTTCGGTCTCCCAACACCCGGACATCTCGGCTTGTGCCAGTTATCTATTTTATGGCGACGGCGTCCTGTCTTCAACATCGTCTATTTTTGCACAGCTAAATTCACGCTCCCGGTGCTACAAAATTCACCATGATGCTGTCCGGGAGCGCCAGAGCGGTAGTTCTGATGATCATCTACCAGCTACCGGCAAAGGTGGGCGCACGAGCAGGATGGGCTTCGGTGAGGCTTCAATAATTCTGGAAGCCACACTGCCATATGCCCATTTAGTAATGCCAGAGAAACCGTGCGTTGTCAGCGCCACCAAATCAATGCCCGCTTCCACAACGTACTGCAATATAGCGTCAGCAGGCTTTCCCTGGAGAAGCTTTGTGGTCACCTCGATATCTTTGCTCTGTAAAGTCATCTTCCTCTTCTCCAAATATCGTCCAGCTTCCCTCTCCAGTTTAGCCAAAATATCCCTCTCCACTTTCCCCCAGTCCTCAAAAGTGCCCATTTGAGGAACCTTCACCGGCTCCAAC
>DAOUCT010000052.1:0-1545 GCA_034432055.1 Dehalococcoidia bacterium
GATAGGTCTAATCTGAACTCCTGCAAATCAGATGCCTCGAACTTAATCATTTGTTCCTCGCATATCTCGAGCGATAGACCGCCCTGCCTTCACGGTCAATGAAAAACCTTCCACCTGCTGTGACTTCTATATTTCTAATCGCCTCCAGCGTTACCTTATCCTGCACTGGCCTTTGTTTACGCGGACTTAACGGCGGTGGCGTGTACTCATAGATTAGCCACGTTCCTGATTTGCCAAGTTCCCAGGCCAAAAATGGATAGCCGTCATTTCGGTTTGTATTCGTTGCGGCTATATCCCATCCTGCGCTTGTAAACGTTGACCGTGCTTTCAGCTGGGCTGTGGTCTTACCTGTGCCGCCGTCACTTGTGGTCTGGCCTGATGTCTCTATATCCCAAAAGCAGCTAGTAACCGTACCCTTAGGCGGATAGTCATACCGGTAACCAATAAGCCCACCTACATACGTATTGCCGAGAACTTTTCCCACAGAATAACAGTTTATTACCGCCTGTTCGTAGTCGCATTTCTCGTTAAAGGAACCTATTAAGCCGCCGACTCGAGAATTGCCAGTCACCTTACTAGCCGCATAAGAATCCTTTATTTGGCGATACGAATAAAGACCCGCAGACCCAATAAGACCACCAACTTGATTAAATGCAGGTGCATTGACTTCACCGCTTGTAAAACATTTTTCGATGCCACACAATGACTGTGCACATAGACCACCTGCAGAATATCCTGAATCAATACCATTCACAATACAGGTAGAAAAGCAACATTTCATATTAGCCGCTGACGAATTGGTTCCTATTAGGCCACCCACAGCACCTTTGCCTGCAACAGTACCAGAAGACGAGCAATTTTCTATTGCGTGTGTCGTGAGTCCAGCAAGAGAAGCAACAACTGTATTCCCTGTCACATTCGCATTGATGAGCTTTACATTCCGAATCCCCTGGTTATCCGAGGCGCCAGTATAGCCAAATAATCCGACGTAATCCTGCGTCGGTCTATTGATAAACAGATTTGAAATGCTATGACCTTTGCCGTCAAAATTGCCCGCAAAAAGGCGTCGATAGGTTACCACCAAATAGATAGTACTGAAGCGTCCATAGCCACTTCCAGAGTTGTATGTTATCTTTGCCCCAATCCCATGCAAATTGGCCAAATCAGCAGGTTTCCATTCTCCTTCGGGGTCAACCGGATTATCTATCCACCCGTAGCACCATCCCCAAGAAGACGGGAAACTCGTCTCGTCGTCAATTGTATAGTTGCTGCCGCCAATTCTGAGCATAGGTGCAAATTCGGGATAAGATGCTGTCCGTTTGCAACGGTAATACAATCTTACGTTGATATTTTGCGAATCTGTTGGAATGTTCAGTCCATCTATACCGAATATGACATAAGCATTCACCTGATTGCTCTCAATATAGGTGGAATCATCATCGCTGATACCAACCCCATCGTCTACTTGTTCATATTTACTGCCGCCTGGATAAACATTCCAAGGACCACTCGATTCGATATCGGAAATTGGCAATCGGTTTACCA
>DAOUCT010000053.1:0-40014 GCA_034432055.1 Dehalococcoidia bacterium
GTGTGGCTGATGGTGCACTTTAGCTTGCTGTCGTAGCAATAGAAAGTTATAGAGACCATAGCTGTTTAGCCGTTGTGGTCCCTTCTCGGAGGCCTTCTCGCGTTGTGCACTGTGCCTTTACCTGCGGACTACTGCAACTGATATGGCGACTTTATTGAATGCGTTTGCCAGTGAACGGCGCCGAGCCGAACTGCCCCAGCTGAACCGTTCCGGATATGTTGTCACCCTCCACCTTCCCGGAGTAGTCCAGTTTCATCTGGCCCATCGGCCCACTGACGCTCACTGACCAGGCAACATTACTACCGTCTACCTTTCCACCGTCGAAATTGACCGTACCCATTTCGCTAGCAACAGTGCCACTTAGTACCTCGCCACTGGACTTCAGTGTGACTTTGGTGGTGCGTTTGCCCATCGGGGTTGAGATTTCGACTTCATAAACGCCATCTACAGCCATGGCTGCTACCTCCTTGCATCTTTGTAATCCCGCGGTGGGTATGACGATGCAAGGGTACTATACTTGCAGGACGTATGTCAACAGGATGCTGTGCGGTGTCCATTTACTATATCCATAACGACACTATTATAGTGTCACCCATCTATCTGAACGAGCTCATGCAGAGAGCTTGTTATCTGTCTTGCGCGACATCTAGTGGTGTGGCACAAGCCCTGATACACATCAGGGAGCCTCGGGGCTCGGGGTTGACAGCGACGCTGGGATGCTTAAGTGGTGCAGTCCTATGGCATGGTGCGGCGGAATAGCTGGTAGAAAGTCACTGCAGTCAGCATCTGGAAGGCGAAAGCTACTGCCACAGGGAGGGAGGCAAGACCTTTAAGGCTCATAGCAGCTATGCCGATGGCAAGGGGCAGGTTCTTCATCCCAGAGGAATAGGTGAGGGCTATGCTGGTGCCCCTGGGGAAGAGTCTGAAGCTTGCCACATATGCTATAGTGAACAGCACGGGGAAGAAGAGAACGGCGGCAGCCACCAGGGGTCCCAGTGCCCCCAGATTCTTGGTGATCGGTAGAATCGAGGTATTTATTGCCATGAACATCAGGAGAACAGCCATGCTCGCTGAGATAGCGGGCATCAAGGGCAGGTACCTTTGGATGTCCATTCGTTTCTGCAAAAGTTCTCTCAGTCCAATGGCGCCCAGCACCGGCAATAAAACAGTGTAAACCAGTTGCTGGAACATCGACCATATGTTGACGGCGACGAATTTGCCGGCGAGCAGGCTCATTAGCGGCGGGATGACAAATGGCGCCAGAAGCATGGTAAGAGCCTCTATCACGATGCTTAGTGGGACATTACCTTTGAGCAGACCGGTCCACATCATCGCCATGCCGGCGCAGGGAACCACGCCGATGAGGATGAACCCGGCAGCTAGCTCAGCGTGGTTCTGCAGAAAGAGCGATGCCAGAGTCCAGCAGAGAAGGGGCGCGAGGATGAAGTTCAACCCCACTCCGAACAGTGAGCCCTTCCAATTCGTAGCTGCTGCTGCCAGGTCGTGGAAGGTGATGGTGAAGCTCATGGCAGCTATGAGCACTATGATAAGTGGGGTGTTGAAATGCTTTATGAAGGCTCCAGGGCTGGAGGTGAACAGCCCGACCACAACCGCGATGACCAGCGTGGTAAGTATGATATAGGTGTAGTTCTCCCTCACAAACTTTGCATAAGCCAACATCGCCCCTTTCCCGTTTTTCAGTTGCTACGGTCTGTTCGTCTCCTCGACCTTCTCGTCAGTGCCAGGTTTGTGATGGCGAACTCTACCGAATGTGACACCTGTTTGTCGCAGGGTGCCCGGCTCAGGGAGGGTGCCAACACTGACCAGCTATCCACGATTGTCATGTTTATCGGTTTTCCAGTAGCTCTATGAGCTCTTTTCGCCTCGTGGCGTATTCGTCTGTATGTATGGCGGGGCATCTGGTAACCTCTGTCTGTCCTTTGAGGAGCTTGGTGGCAAAGGCGAAGCAGGTCGGTAGCCCACACTGCTTGCAATTCGTCCCCGGAAGCAGGCTGAAGATATCCCGCACTTTGAGCTGGCTGCGGGACTCATATCTGGGAGAGATCTCGTTTCTTCTGGCATAGGTCTCGTTGATTAGTTGCCTTATGGACTCGATAACCTGCTTTGCTTCTTCCCTGTCCTTCAGCTTGGCAATGGCGATCATGTGAGGGTAAAGGTTTACCACCTTGCCCTCCTTGCTGAAGCGCAGGATTTTGGAATCGGGAAGGTAGGTGGCGCCGTCAATTATGGCGTTGAGATAGGGGAATACCACGCTGATATCTTCGGAAAACTCCGCGATGGCATTTACCGTCTGCGCCGAAAAATCGCACGGCGGAAATTCGATTTTCAGCCTGTATTCTTCTAAAAGCATTGCGTTACTTTCCAATTGAGGCACCACCTTGCCCTCGTCATGCTCGCCTAAGGCTCGGTTATCGCCTTGATGATGAGCTCCTTTGCCCGCCGCACATCCTCATCTGAAACATATTCCATCACTCCCTTAATGCCGGCGCCGATATCTTCGTGCAGGGCTTTTTTCTTCATGCCGATATCCCTGACAAGAACGATGCTTTTGGTGGGTGTAAAGCCAGCCTGCTCCACTGTCTTGCGGGCACACTCGAAGTTGCAGCCGTCAACGGTGATGACCTTTCTGGCAGCCTTGGTCTTGCCCAGTACCGGCTTGACGCCAAGCGGCAATGCCCCAAGACAGCCGATGGCGACTTTCTCCAGACCCAGCTCCTTAACTGCTTCCAGGCAAGCCAGAGCACTGGTGATGCCAGTGTTGGATAAGCCGCCGAAGCAGGAGAATACCAGGTTTTCGTGCGTCTTCATGCCTTCTTCCCAGTGTTTTTCCTCTGCCATCTCGTTGCCTCCTTGAGTTGTTAATGCGGTGCTGGCATTCTAAACTATATCTGGATGCCGAAGAACAAAAGTATGTATTTCAGTGCCACGTAGGTGAAGATGATGCCGAACGCTGCCTTGAGTGTTGCTGGTTTGAACCGGGCTACCAGCCTTGCCCCGAGGATGGCGCCGCCAGCGGCACCGATGCCCAGAGCCAGCGCGCTGGGTATGTCGGAAAACCCCTGATAGATTTTGATGGCGGCTCCCACCAGGGCAAACCACACGAAGGAAGCCATGGAGGAGCCGATAGCGATGCGCAAAGGCGAGCGGGCAATGTAGATGAAGCTGGGAACCAGGGCATAGCCACCGCCAAGACCGATGATGCCGGTGAGGAAGCCCACTCCAGCCCCAATGCCAGCTTTGGTACTGTTAGTTGCCATTATCCTGTCGCCAGGGACCTCGGGCATCTTCCTCTGGAAAAAGCCTTCGTAAAGCATCCTTATTGCCGGCAGGATGAAGGCAAGACCGACGATCAGGTCGATAACCTTACCGTACTTCGAGATAAAGTAGAACACCACCGAGCCGATGATAACGCCGACCACACCGGCGGGGGCTATATATTTGATAGCTTGCCAGTCAACATTGCGTAGCCTCCAGTGCTGTATCGCTCCTGCAGCGGCGGTGAACACCACTGCTGTGAGTGTGGTGCCCACAGCTAGAGCCGGCGAGAAGTGAAAACCGAAGCGGATCGCCGGCATCATGAGCACACAACCGCCGATGCCCAGAAGCCCACCAACGATCCCCGCCAGTATACCGACGACAAAGAGTATTCCCAGCACTATTGCACTCATCTGTCTAGCCCTCCTTTGTTAATTTCGCTAATTTCAGCTTTGCCATAATCTCCAGACTTGCTGTCGGCTAGTGCCTGACACAATCAGCCACCGTAGGACTGCGCTGCTGCAAACGGTCTCTGTCTCTGAGGCATGTCTCATCTCTCTCCAGAGCTTTCTGTACCGCATGGAGAAGTGCCTGGCAGTACGGCGCTGCCTCCTGGTCTATTGAGAACAACACACGGGTACCCAGGCGGCGGCGCTTGAGGATGCCAGCGTCATACAGGGCAGCAAGTCCCCGTGAGGCAGTGGACTGCGTTATACCCAGCACCTCCATTACTTCACAGACGCAGCATTCCCTCTCCATGAGCAGGTTCAAAATCCTCACCCGTGTCCCGTCAGAGAGCGATTTCATCACTTTGAGCAGGTCTCTCATGGGTGGCCTCTATAGATTATTCTAGCACGTTTTATGCAGGATTGCAATAATGTGCAATGATGCAAAAAGAAAAAATCATTTTGATTCCTGCCGCAGATTTTGTGCCAGGACTCCTTGCAGTTTCTTTTTGTCCTCGAGAATGGTCTGGCTGTTGCCCAGGGACTCAGCGAGCATGTCGAGCAGGATATGGCAGTAGGGGTTGGCGGAGTTACGGTCGGCGGTATAGACCACACATCTGCCCTCTCGCCAGCGTCTGAGGAAGCCTGCGTCGAGGAGCATATTCAGGTTTCTGGAGAGCTGGGAGGCGGAAAGTGGGAGGACCTCCTTCATCTCGCAGATGCAGACGTCCCTGTCGAGCAAAAGGAGCAGCATCCTGAGACGGGTCTCGTCGGAGAGCGCTTTGAATGCCTTAAGCAGGTCTCGCATTTCCACGCTGATAATATGGTACCACGGCTGGAGGCGGCTGCACAGTCAGCAGCGTTGCCGCCGGTAATGGGGCTCCTGCACACCCAAGACCACCCGGCGCTCGAGGCATTTTATGTGAAAAAAACTATAACCTCCGCGGCATGGTGCTGTGGTGCAGCCTCATGGCAAGGATGAGGAACAGAGCGGCGAAAGCGGTAAGGAGGGCGAAATCCACAGCCGGGGGCAGGTGTGCCTGCCCCTGAATGCAGCCCCGGGCGATATCCGTGAAATAGGTTAACGGTGAAATATAGGCTATCCACTGCCCCCAGTAAGGGAGCTGCTGCAGCGGTATGAAGATGCCGCTGATGAATATCACCGGGAACCTCACTGCGGCGGCGATCATGTTCACCGTGGCGGGCACGTTGGATGGCGGCACCGAGAAAATGTTTCCCAGGGCAGCAAAGCACAGCCCTGCCAGCAACAGGGCGAGGGCGAACAGCACCGGGCTCGATATGGTGACGCCCAGAGCAAGGGCAGCGATAACCGGTACCAGCGATATGGCTGTGCCGAAGGCAAAAGAGGCAAAAACATCGCCGGCGATAATGGTCTCCAGCCGCAGCGGCGAGGACATCAGGCGTTCTAGGGTCCGTGCCTGTGCCTCCCACGGCACCACAATCGGCGAGATGGAGGTGGCGGTGAAAAACAGCACCATGCCGATAAGCCCTGGCATCATAAAGTCCAGAGTAAGCTCTCTGCCGACGCTGAAAGCCAGGAAGAGAAAAACGGGGAAGAGGATGCCGAAGATAATCACAGGACCCTTGGAGTAATAGACGCGGATATCTTTGACCGCTATCGCCAACATACGGCGTATTTGCTGCCAGACGAGGCTCTGCTCAGACATGTCCCGCCTCCTCGGTAAGCGCCACAAAGGCGTCCTCGAGCGAGGGCGCCAGTGTGTTCAAGGAAACTATCTGGAGTCCTCTGGCATGTGCCAGGTCCACCACTGCCACCGCTACCTCACCGGGGCTGGTGGTGAACAGGCGGTACTTATCACCCAGCCTCTCCACCCCATTGACGCCGGGGAGCGTGGAGAGAAGGGACAGCTCAATACTATCAGTAAAGCTCACCTCCACCGAATGCCTGCGGCTGGTAGTCAGCCGCAGTTTCTCCGGTGAGTCTATGGCGACTATCTTGCCCTTATTGATTATCGCCACCCGGCGGCAAAGCTGGTTTGCCTCGTCCATATCGTGCGTGGTCAGAAAGATGGTCTTACCCGACTGGTTCAGCTTGCGCAGCAGTTCCTTAATCAGGCGGCTACTCTGCACGTCCAGCCCGGAGGTCGGTTCATCGAGGAACAGCACCTCAGGGTCGCTTATCAGGGACATCGCCAGAATAAGCCGCTGTCTCATACCTCTGGAATAGGTCCTCACCAGACTGTCTTTACGCTCAAAAAGCCCCAGTGTTTGAAGCAGTTCCCGGGCACGCTCCTTTGCTATGCGGGATGGTACACCATAAAGGTCACCCATCAGCATCAGATTGCCCCAGGCAGAAAGGTCGGCATAGGCGTTCGCCATCTCCGGTACCACGCCTGCGAGCTGTTTAGCCCTGAGGCTGCCGGCAGGAAAGTCCATCACCAGTGCGCTGCCGCCATCAGCCCTGATAATGCCGGTAAGTATCCTCAAGGTGGTGGTCTTGCCGGCACCGTTGGGTCCTAAGAAGCCGAAGAACTCCCCTCTGCTTACTTCGAAGCTGATGTCATCAACGGCGACCACTCCATTGTAGCGCTTGGTCAGATGGTGTGCTGCGATGGCGGGACCATGATTTAGGGACGAGGTCAGTGACATATTAGCCCTTCTTCTGCGGGCAGTCCTGAGGACAAGGCGACAGAGTGCCGGTCTCTTCTGCGGACAGGGCGGAGCGGACAAGCTGTCGGCACCTTTCCAGTGCTTCCCGATTGATGAAGTAGTGGATGCGGTAGCCCCGCCGCTCACCCCTGACCAGTCCGATGGACTTCAGCACGCGCAGGTGCTGGGAGACTGCCGGCTGGCTTACGCCCAAGAAGTCCGCCAGTGCCTTGACACAGAGGGCATCGGATAGGCACTGGCGGCGGAGCAGTCTTATCAGCCTCAACCTGGTAGGGTCAGCCAGCACCGCAAACACCGCTGCCTGCCCCTCTACATTAACGCCTTCTGCCTCTGATGTATTGTTATAAGTCATTGCTTATATTCTTATTATACTATCATATGATTCCGGTGTCAAGCGGGTGTACAAAGGCGCGGCACAGGGACTTGCCATTACCACATTTTCTGTTGTTGTGCTAGTATTAACAGCAATTAATTATCGGAGCCTTGTTGTCTTGGGTGTACCCGGGAACTGAAAAAGGGGGTGTAATGAACAGGTTTAGCTGGCTTGCCTGTGTGTTTTTGGTATTACCGGTCCTGGCGGTAGGTTGCGAGGGAATGTCCGATCTGGAGGTGACGGGAGAAACCGCGACGGCAGAAGCTGAGATGCAACCGAACGAGACGGCACGAGATTTTAGCGGGGTATTGATCCACAACGGAATAAGGCGTACCTATCTTGTCCATGTTGGCAGCGCTTGTAACGCCGGTACGCCAGCGCCGCTGGTGATTGTGCTCCATGGGGGTGGAGGCACCGGTGCGGGGATGGTAAAGCTAACTGGCTTCAATACCGTTGCCGACAGAGAAAGGTTCATCGTGGTCTATCCCGACGGCGTCGACCGGCACTGGAACGATGGCAGGGGTGTGGAGTGGTACCGCGCCCACACACAGGATATCGATGACGTGGGCTTTATCTCGGCTTTGATAGATGAGCTTTCCGGGAAGTTGAACATCGATAGCAAAAGGGTGTACGCTACGGGGATATCGAACGGTGGGATGATGTCTTACCGACTGGGCTGCGAGCTTTCGCAACGAATAGCTGCCATCGCCGCGGTGACTGCCAGCATCGCGGTGAACAAGGCAAAGGAGTGGTCACCATCGCGCCCTATGCCAGTGATGATAATTGCCGGCACCGCCGACCCGTTGGTGCCCTGGGACGGCGGCGATATCCGCTTCGGTGGGAGAATATACGGCACCGTGCTCTCCATGCCCGATACGGTGAAGTTCTGGGTGGAGAAGAACGGCTGTTCAACAAGGCCGGTGGTGAGGAGGTTGCCGGACTCAGACCCCACTGACGGCACCACGGTGCGCAGGGAGGTATATTCTGGATGCAAAGGCGGTGCCGAGGTGGTGCTGTATGCCGTGGAGGGTGGTGGGCATACCTGGGCTGGTGGGCTGCAGTACCTGCAGGAAAGGATTATCGGCAAGACCTCACGGGAGTTCGGCGCTAGCGAGGTGATCTGGCAGTTCTTTAAGCAACATTCGCTGGACTGAGGGTCCCTCACTCTATCTCTCTCCCGCAAGGGGAGAGAGGACATCCCCCTCACTCTAACTCTCTCCCGCAAGGGGAGAGAGGACTTCCCCCTCACTCTAACTCTCTCCCGCAAGGGGAGAGAGGACAGAGGGGGAGTTTCGGGTAGTCGGAATTGTGAGTGTTGCTGCAGTCTTTCATTTTAACCACTTTTCTCCATGTGCCGGTGACTTTTTTGCTATACTCTCAGAAAAGCTCAAAGGGGGTAAGACGATGATGCCAAGAGAATATGACGTTATCGGTAGCGTGGCGCTGATCACCGGTGCCGGCAGGGGGATCGGCAGGGGGATCGCCGAGGTGCTGGCAGAGGCGGGCGTGGATATCGGTTTGAACGCACTCACCGACCGCTATGTGGTGAAGGCGGCGGAGGAGATAGCCTCAGCCAGCGGCAGAAAGGTATTGCCTCTGCCGGCAGATGTGACCACGACCGAAGGGGCAGAATATGTGGTAGACACGGTGCTTAAGGAGTTCGGTCGGCTGGATATCCTGGTAAACTGCCTTGGCGATGCCATCAGACATCCGCTGGTGAAGCTGCCAGACAAAGGCGGCGAGACGATTTCCGATGAGGAGTTGAAGCGGATAATCGACATCAATATGACCGCTACCATACTGTGCACCCGCGCCGCCGGGAGGCATTTTCTGGAGCGGAGGCAGGGTAAGGTGATAAATATATCGTCTGTGACTGCGTTCAGAGGCGGTGGTGACCTGGTGGTGTATACGCTGGCAAAGGCGGCGGTGGTCGGCTTCACCCGCGCCCAGGCACTGGAGTGGGCACCTTACAACATACAGATAAACTGCATCGCGCCGGGGCTTTTCCCCGATGTACGCACCTATGGGGAGAGGGCGAAACTACCCGAAGCGGTGCTCAGACGGATACCTCTGGGCAGGGCGGGGCTGGTGAGGGAGGTGGGGCTGCTGGCGCTGTACCTGGCGTCGCCGGCTTCCGACTACATGACCGGGCAGGTGCTATGCCTCGATGGCGGCATGAGTCTGTGATTTTTTGCCAAAAACCTATTGACAGTGCCTTAGGCGGGTGTGATAATAAGACTTAAGGGGCTAGCCCAAGAAAACAAAGAAAGGAGGGTGTAAAGCATGGCAAAGGGCAAGATTTTACCCATGATCGGTTTCTGGGCGTTCATTGTAGGTCTGGCGATTGCCGTTATCGGTGGCGTGGTAGCACCCCAGAACGATATACTGATTATAATTCTCATCGTTTTGGGTCTTGTCATCGGCTTCCTTAACATAACGGCGAAGGAGATGACGCTGTTTCTGATCGCCGTTATCGCCCTGGTGGCGGTGGGGAATGTTTTTGCGCCGCTTACCGCAGCAAACATTGGCAAGTACCTGGGCAACATGCTGGCTTATGTAGCCACGCTGATGGCGCCAGCGGCAATAGTCTGCGCTGTGAAGGCGCTGTGGACTGTGGGCAAGCCCGGAGACTAAAGCAGCAAGTCATCGGAGCAAAGTAGACGGCGTGCAAACTCGCCGGTGAATCTGATAGTGTAGGTCGGGTCTTGGTTGACGATGCGGGGATGTGGGAGGGGGTCTGGTAAGTGCACGAGGCGGAAGGTATGTGTTTGCCAGACCCCCTCCGCTTTTTTGTTTGACTCTACTTGGTTATCGGGTTGAGGACGCAGCCCACAAATATTATGCTGCCGGTAGGGATGTCCCGGATGAGGAAGATGAAGGGCCTATTTACCTTCATTTCCACCGGTGGCTGTGGTATGGAAGTAAGCCCGATTATCACCGCAGTGGCGGCGGCTGCTTCGGTGCCGGCTTCATCCACAGCCACAAACGCCTTGTGCAATGCGTCCTGAATAAACAGGTCACGCCTGCCATCCATGCCGGAGAAGTCGGCTGAAGCCGGGTCGAAAGCCACGCCCATGCCGAGGTCGCTGAGAGCACCTTTCAGGCTGAAGCTGGACTCGAAAGTGAACCTGGGCATGGTGAGTGCGACCTCACGGTGGGTCATCTGCCCGATTATCGCTTGAACCCGGCTGGCATCCAGCTTTTCCTCGAAAGCATTGAAATGTCCGCCTTTTGGTAAGAGAATGACCATGGAGAGTTCCTGCCCATCGTAGGGCAGTTCCACCGCCTGGTAGTCTGCACCCTCAGTGTAGTTGAAGGACCTGGTCTGGCGCATCATGGGCACGGTGACCTCTTTGCTGTCGAGGAGATGGAAAACACCATCCGAGGTGGCATTTTTATCGAAGGGGTGCTGCCAGGCGGCGTTGAAATAGATGGCGTTGGTGAGTGCCAGGCGTGTCATCGGGTTCAGGGCACCCGGCGGAATAAGGTCTTTTATCCTCTGCTCGGTCTGGTCGCTGACCCAGCTATTGATGGTGAGCCGCGATGCCTCTGTCTGGTTGATGAAGTCCACCAGCCTCAAGCCGGCACCGTAGTCCTGTGCTAGCGTGTCCAGAAATGCCGGCAGGAAGTCGAAGCCTTTCTGCCCCCAGAGGGCATTGACTATGTTCAGTCTGAAGCCTTTACCGTCCTTGCCCTTAGCTCCCTGACCGCGCTGTTTGAGTTGCAGGTCGAGGCTGTTAAATGCCGGGTGCAGCCGGTCTTGTGGCAATGTGAAATTGAGGGCTTGAGCCATGGCTTTTTCGGTGTCACCACGGGCGCCGGCATAGGTCATCGCCAGTGCCTCTGAAATGCTGTAGGGTGAAAGGAATAAATTGCCTTCATCTTGCGACAGCTTGTGATAAAGGTCGAAGGCGAAGGCATTGTTGCCGCCGACTAAGGCTGCTACATCATCTTTAGTCGCCGTAGGTGAAGTATCCCTGGGCTTGTCGGACTGCGCTACATCAGCGGACACCGTCGGACCGCAGGCGGGCAGACTAAAAAGTATCACCGATACCAGAAGCAATAGCACCGCTTTCCTCATCTGACACCTCCATATTAGCATGTGTTGCACGTCTATAGTAACGGATTTACGCTCGTTTAGTTTAGTCGGCATCGGCGCCATGCCCAGGAAGGCGCTTGATACTTATTGCCTCGATGTAGGGCTGTCCCGATGCGGTGACCATGACTGTACCTTTGACCTCGAGCAGTGTATGGACGCTCTCCAGCGAAGCGGGCTGTAGTCCTTCGGGCATTTTTGCTTTAGAGGCGGCGCTGACATAGATGGCGCCGCTTAAGTCCTTTATCACCCAGTCGGAGCGGGTGACCGGGGGAGGTGCATCGGCTTCCTGGAGCAGATCCCAGCCACGGTAGTAGCCGACGATGGTCACCCCCTTACCCGGAAAGTCAATAGGTCGTTCGAGGATGGAGCCAACTACCCTGGTGAGCTGGGGTGGTCTGGTGATGAGCAAATGCAGACGGTATTCCCCCGGTGCTATCCTGTCCTGGCGCACATCAGGGTATGGGGTCACATGAAAAGCAAGTTCGTAGCCTTCAAAAGGTGCTGTGGAATATCCCTCCTTCAATCCGGGCTCGGTGAGATTTGTCTGTCTAGTGGCACCGGCGTATGTGATTTCGACCTCGCAGATGACCTCTCCTGCCCAGATGCAGTAAACACCTCGAGGACAGCGACTGTCTCCGATAACTCCGATGAATTTGATATGCAGGTCTTCACCGGCGATGCTGACAGCCTGTCCCGGGGAAAGGATGATTTCTTTGTCCAGCTCCGTTTGTAGGATAGGTCTGCCACAGGCGAGCATCAACAGGGCGATTGAAAGCAGGGCAGGGAAAATGTATCTCTTCATCGGCGGTCAATGTGCCGTGTTAGCTTGTCAGTATGGAATACAGTTGGGGCAGCGGGAAGCCTTTGCCGGGATGCTGGTAAAGCAGAAAGGGCATTCTTTGGTTGCCGGTGGCGCCGGCTCGGCAGTTTTCCTTCGCTGCCTGCAGTGCTGCTATCGGTCTGAGGATGAGGAAGAAGACCACCAGGGCTATTATCAGGAAGTTGATTAAGGGTGTTATGAACAACCCGTGCCCCGCATTATGAATGCCTTGAAGTCCTCGAGCAGGTTCTTCATACTGCCTTTTACGTTGCTCTTCATGCTTCTGTAACCCCCTTGTTTGTTCTTCATGCTGGTGCGATTATAGGACTTCTGTAAGGCGGTTGCAATATATCTGTGCTTTGTGAAAGTAAGGCAGGTGCTGGCTTGACAAGTACCCGGCGAGGGGGTTATACTCAGCTAACAGTTGTTAGCTAACTATTGTTAGCTGCGCCAAATTCATCTGGCACTGCGAGGTAGTACCGCTGAGTTACACTTTCGAGGGGGGAAATGATACAAAAACAGATCCGGCATTCAATCAATGATAAAAGCCTTCTTTCCAAAAGGAGGGAGCAAATATGCAAGGTGGCGACAGAGCTTTTTATGGCTCAAGGGTTCAGAGAGACCGGCATGCGGGCGATTGCAGAAGCCTGCGGTCTAACTATAGGCGCACTATACCGTTACATCGGGTCGAAGGACGATTTGCTATGGCTGAGTACGGAGTATGGAGACTCTTATCATAAACAACTGCTGCAGAAGATGAAAGAACGGGTGAGGGGTCTGAGTCCGATTGAAGCCCTTAGGGAATCGATCAGGATGTATTTCCAAAACGTAGATGAAATGCAGGGACTCTACAATTTACATAATCATATCGTCTGGACGGCTTCAAAGGAGCTGAGGCGATCGATTTTCGACAGGGAAATCCAGAAGGTTGAGTATTTCAACCGGTTGCTCATCGAAGGTGTGAATGCGGGTGAGTTTGAGATAGAGGACACATACTTGATGGCACACAATATCGTGATGGCTGCCAATACCTGGGCAAACAGGAGATGGCTCTTGAGGAAGCGGTACACTCTGGAAGACTATATCAAGAAACAGACTGATTTTATCCTTGCCAGCATTCAGGCAAGGAGGTAATCGAATTAATCAACAAAAGTGAAAAGGAGGCAACGGGGGAGATGGAGGCAAAGGTTAGGCTTTTTGGGTCAAGGGACCCGCTGTTTGGCAAGCCATACGTGGATGTTGACGAGTGGCGCGACCAGCCGGTACGCCATCGGTATGTCCACGGAGGCTTCGAAGGCACCGAAACCCGCTTCTCTTTCTACTTTCCACCGCCAGAGCGTTACGAAGGAAGGTTCTTCCACCTGCTGCTGCCGGTCACCGGCATCGAGACTGCGGCGACCTCACCGCCGCAGGCAACAACGCTGGCTGACCCGATTCCCTTCGCCGTGGAGAGCGGCGGTTACCTCGTGGAGTCAAACATGGGCTCGACGTCCATGTTCCCCGGCATAGACCCCACCATCACCGGCTACCGTGCCAGTGCCGCCGTAGCCATGTACTCTCGGGTACTGGCTGCCGAGATGTACGGACCGCACCGACCCTATGGCTACGTGTATGGCGGCAGCGGCGGGGCTTACCGCACCTTCGCCTGCATCGAGAACTGCCCCGGCGTCTGGGACGGTGGAGTCCCCTTCGTCCCCGGCTCACCGATGAGCATCCCCTACATGTTCACCTTGCAGGGACACGCTATCCGGTTGCTGCAGGACAAGTTCCCCGCCATCGTCGACGCCGTGGAGCCCGGCGGCAGCGGCGATATCTATAGCGGGCTCAGCACCGAGGAGCGTGAAGCCCTCGCCGAGGTCACCCGAATGGGGTTCCCGCCGCGGGCGTGGTTTGCCTGGCAGAGGATCTCGCTTGCCTACACTGGCATCCTGGGGATGTTCCTGGACAATATGTTCCGCTGGGACCCCGACTATTTCAAGGACTTCTGGACCGTTCCCGGATATCTCGGCGCCGATGCCCCCGAATCGCTGCGGCGCGCCCGCGTCCAGCAGAAGGCGAAAATAACTCAGGTGCTGAAGGCTAAGGAGGTCGCCGACCTGGGTCTGGCGGTATCAATGGCAGCCAGAATAGCCGACCCCGAGGGTAACATGCCGGCGGCAGTGAAGTTCGAGAAAATGCCCGAAATGGAGCTCCGCGGGTGTACCATGACCCTGACCAGCGGCGCAGCCGCAGGACATGTGCTCTACATCAGCGGAGTAGCTGGCGACCTGGTGATGGTCACATTTGGTGAGGCGCACTTCCGCGAGGTGGTAAAGATGAAGGCTGGCGACGAGGCATTGATCGACAACGGTACCTACCTCGCCGCTCAGACCTATCATCGCCACCAGGTCCCTTCACCCGACTACTATGTCTGGAACCAGTTCCTCGTCGCCGGCAAGCCCATATACCCGCAGCGACCGGTGCTGCTTGGTCCCCGCTACACCCGCTTCGCCATAGGCTGCGTGCCTACCGGCAGGTTTGCCGGTAAGATGATCCTGGTCGCCTGCACTATGGACGAGGCGGCTTTCCCCTGGCATGCCGACTGGTACCGCAACAAGATCCAGCAGGCACTGGGAGAGCGCTTCGACGAGAACTTCAGGATCTGGTATGTGGACAACGCCATGCACGTCGCACCGAGAGCCACGCCTGGCGAGTTCCCGGCAGCGACCACCCGTATAGTGGACTACAGCGGCGTGGTGTGGCAAGCTTTGCGTGACTTAAGCGACTGGGTGGAGAAGGGCTTGGTGCCTCCCTCCAGCACCAATTATAGAGTGGTGGATGGGCAGATTGAGCTACCGCCGACAGCAGCAGAGCGCAAGGGCATCCAGCCCGTAGTCACACTGAGAGCAAACGGCGGCGTAAGGGCTGAGGTCGCCGTTGGCGAGACCGTCGAATTCACCGCAGACATCGAGGTGCCCCCGGGGGCTGGCACCATCACAGTCGCACAGTGGGACTTCGAGGGCACCGGTGAGTACCCGCTCAAGGAGCAGTTCGACGATTTCACCTCGTCATACTCCCGGTTGACCCTGAAGACCAGCCACTCTTTCTCCAAGCCAGGCACCTACTTCCCGGCGCTGTTAGCCGCCTCGCACCGACAGGGTGACCTTAGAGCCAGGTTCTGTCGCATATACAATGTCGGCAGGGTGCGGGTTGTCGTGTCGAAATAGAACTTCAACAGAAAGGAGGTATGTTATTGGACTTAAGTGACAGTAAAGTAGCAGTCTCAACCATGAGTGACATCGACCTTGAAAGGAGGACAAACAATTGTCGAGAAATCATCTGATAGCGTGCATACTCAGTCTGGTGCTTATTGTCACCCTTATCGCTACCGGCTGTGCTAAGGCGCCCGGTGAGGTGGGCGTTGGGAAAGAGAAGCCCGTTTATGGCGGCACTCTTACGCTGAGAGTAGTGCTCACACCATATTTCGACGATGCTGTCCAGCCCCATTACAACACTTATCCCATAAAACTCACCAACGATGAACTCTGGGAGGGAGACTGGACGAAAGGAAAGGCTGGTGGCTACGGCACCGGGGAGTGCGACTGGTATATTAACGGGCTTAACCGCCTGGAGCATAAAGCCGGAGCGCTGGCTGAGAGCTGGGAGATACAGGGCAAGGACACCATAATCTTCCATCTGCGCAAAGGAGTTAAGTTCCACAATAAGCCACCGACCAATGGCAGGGAGGTCACCGCCGACGATGTGGTCTACTCTCTGAACCGCATGCTCACGGGTACCGCCTCTTATTTCAAGAGGACATATTCCCAAGCGGCTGAGACCACTCAGATATCCGCACCTGACGCCTATACCGTGGTCATTAAATGTAAACCGGAGCATTTTCCCGATGTCATCACCTCGCTGCCTGATTATGCGCATATCTTCCCCAAGGATGCTCTGGAAGAATTCGGCAATATGAATGAATGGAAGAACAACATCGGCGCCGGTCCATTCGTGCTGACCGAGTTTGTGCCCGGCAGCGTCATCTCCTATGAGCGCAACCCGAATTACTGGCAGACTAACCCCATCGGTCCGGGAAAGGGTGACCAGTTGCCGTATCTGGACGCGGTGAAGATGCTGTTTATCCCTGATGAGTCCACTCATATGGCAGCTTTCCGTACCGGTCAGCTCGATATAGCCACTTTTGAAGCGGAGATGGCAACGGAGTTCCTCAACATGCCGCAGTTGAAATATGCGGAATTCGAGGAAGACACCGGGCTGGCTATATTTATGAGGACGGACAAAAAGGACTCTCCCTATGCCGATAAGAGGGTGCGACAGGCGCTCTCTATGGCAATCGACCGCAATAAGATGTTGAACGAATATTTTGGCGGCAAGGGCAGGTTATACGGCTGGCCAGTCCCGAACGCGCGAGAGTATGCCAATGCGTTCTTGCCCTTCGAGAAATTGCCAAAGTCGGCGCAGGCGGTATTTGAGTACAACCCGGAGAGGGCAAAGCAGCTTCTGGCTGAGGCTGGATATCCCAACGGGTTCAAGGCGAAGATAGTCTTCTATAATCAGCGCCTCTATTCAGACATGCTGCAGATGGTAAAGGACTCGTGGTCCAAAGTCGGCGTCGAGCTGATACTTGACCCCAAAGACTATGCAGCGTTGCTTCCTCTGGTCATCAGGCGGAACTATGATGACATGGCTATGTGGACTGGTGCCGGCGTCGGCGCTTATTTCAAAGGGGTAAACTACACCGGTACCGGGATGTTTAACCTGAGCCTGGTAGATGACCCGGTGCTTAATAAGGCGCGGGAGGAGATGCTGGCGGCATATCCAGACGAGGCTAAGGTAGATAAAATACACGCAGAAATGCTGCCATACTTGTTCGAGCAGTGCTATGCTCTGCCACTTCCGGGACAGCGTTACTACCGGTTCTGGTGGCCCTGGGTCAAGAATTACAGTGGCGAAGCCGGTCTCGGCTACTATAATACTTTCAATTTCGCCAAATATGTGTGGATAGACCAGGAGCTGAAGAATTCTATACTGGGGCGATAGGAAATGCCCCCTTCCCATGGAGGGGGTTGCCAAACTATCCGGTAAGAACAAAAGAGAGAGTTTATAAACAGGCGAGGTGGCAACTGTGGCTGGGGCTGAGAGCGTTTCTGTTTGCGTACGGTTTCTTGTAGCTTAGCCCCGGCCGCAGTGTTTACACAGTTAAATTTTTCGGCGGGAAATTTTTAACTTGTCCTGCTTAAGCGCACGAAGTATTTTTATGCAGGCACTTATTGTTTTATCTCTCCGACTCTCACCCTCACCTTAATCCTCTCCCGTCAAGGGAGAGGAAAGAGGAAAGGCTCTCCCGTCGAGGGAGAGGAAAAAGAGATTAAAATACTTTTCATCAAGGGAGAGGCGAAAGAGGATGAAACACCTTTCCTCTTAAGGGAAGGGAAAGATAGAGAAAGTCCCCCTCGCGGAGAGGACCATCTTTTATCCCTCTCCCCTTGCGGGAGAGGCTAGGTGAGGGGTATGTCCTCTCTCCCCTTGTGGGAGAGGGTGGGTGAGGGGGCAATAATGACATGTGCCGCTAGTCTACTGGACGGGCACAGAGCCTTTGCGGTCTGGGCTGCTGGCAGGTAAAATAGTCCCGCCGTCACACAAACACGGGGTAAGCGGCAGTAAAAGGGAGGTATCTGCGATGAATAAGTCCAGCGTTCTATACGAGGTTCGCGATGAGATCGCCTATATTACTTTAAATCGCCCGGATAAGCTGAATGCCTTCAATGTGGAGATGAGCTTTGCCCTGAGGGATGCCTGGCAGCTTTTTGAGAACGACGCCGAGGCGAAGGTATGTATCCTGAGTGGCGAGGGAAAGAACTTCTCGGTGGGGGTTGACCTCACCGATGAGGACAGGAAGACCGCCAAGCCGTGGCAGTACCACGAGGCATATCCGCCAAACGGTATATCGCTGTTTAAGCCCGTCGTCGCCGCTGTCCGGGGCTACTGCCTGGGGCAGGGCTACATAATAGCCGTCACCGGCTGTGACATCACAATTGCGGCGGATAATGCCGTTTTCGGGTATCCCGAGGGAAAGGCTGGCGTCGCCCAGATACCGCCACAGTATGTGCCTTATATGCCGTTCAAGATAGCTCTGGAATTCATGCTGCTGTCCTGGAAAGGCGGCAGAATGATGACTGCCCGGAGAGCTTATGAAGTAGGACTGGTCAATGCGGTCGTGCCCGATGCTGAGCTTATGGACGAAGCGGTCCGCTGGGCTGAGCTGTTGAAGGGGGTGCCGCCACTATATATAAAGTCAGTCAAATACGGGTACTATACCGGGACGGAGAGGGCGAGTCGGAAGGCGGAAAGGGAATATGTAAGCTTTGTGCTGCCACAGGAGCTGAGCGAGGATAGACAGGAGGCGATCAGGGCTTTTGTTGAAAAACGGGAGCCCCGCTTCAAAGGCAGGTAATCTGGCAGATATACCTGCTGGAGTACACCGCAGTAGGGCTTGAGGTAACGCAAGTCCGCTTCACTTCATAACAAAGCGAAAGGGGAGAAGAGCATGGCTACAAGAAAGCAGAGTGCGCTGAAAGGGCTAAGGGTGCTTGATTTCACCTGGGTGTATGCTGGACCTTTTGCCACCAGGCAACTGGTTGATATGGGGGCTGAGGTGATAAAGGTGGAAACACAGGGCAACGGTGCACTTGAAAGGCGCTATTCTCTGGTCATGGAGCGCAACGGCGTTAAGCAGAGTAGCTACCATGTTTTCCTGAACCGGGGCAAGAAGAGCCTGTCGATTGACATCAAAACAAAAGAGGGGCTAAAGATTGTCCGGGAATTAGTCAAGGTGTCAGATATTATGATTTCCAACATGGCGCCCGGGGCGATGAAAGCGCTTGGGCTTGGCTATGCAGCGGTCAGGAGAATTAACCCCAGGATCATCTACTGCACAATTTCGTGTTTTGGTCATTACGGCTCCTATGCCAGTGAGCCGGGTTTCGACCTGATTGCGCAGGTGGCTAGCTCCTGGTGCGGGCAGACTGACCCACCGACACCGGCGCCTGTAGCTATCGGTGACTGCAATGCGGCGCTCCATGCCACCACAGCCATCCTGGCTGCCCTGTACTATCGGGAGAAGACGGGGAGGGGGCAGAATATCGATCTCTCCATGACCGATTGTCTGTTTCATCTGAATGAGAACAATGGACCGGGTTATCTGTTTAGTGGTCGGACTGTGCCCGCGGTGCCCAATACGCGCTGGGCGGCGGCTTATGCTCCTTATGGTCTATACAAAGGACGCGACGGTCTTATTGCCATTGCTGCGCTCAGTGATGTCCTCTGGGAGAAGCTGGTCAGAGTAATGGGTGAAGGATATGAATGGCTGTTGACCGACCCCAGGACCAATGACCTTGCCGTCAGGCTCACTTACCAGAATGCCCCGTTCATTCACAGGACCCTGGAAGAGTGGGTAGCCAGATTCGATTCCGTACAGCAGGTGGAGGACCTGCTTCGGAAAGCTGGTATCCCTGCCATGAGGGTGAGGACTTTTGCTGAGGTGGTGGATGCCCCCTATATCCGTGACCGGGAGATGCTGGTCAAACTAAAGCAGCCCTTCGTCGGCGAGATCGAGACCTATGGCAGTCCCTTCAGGATGTCTGAGACGCCCGGTCGGGTGATGGGGCATGCACCACTTATCGGTGAGCACAGCGGTGAGGTTTTGTCCCGTATCCTAGGCTACAGCGATGCTGAGATAAAAAGGCTATTTGCCAGAGGCATTATTTATAAAGAGCCTGCGGTGGACAGGCTGGATGAAGAACTGAAGCGACTTAGAGAGCAGGAGTGAGGCTTGACTAGACCTCTTTCAGCGGTCTGCCTTTGGCGTCCTTTTTGATGCCGGCGCCGGTGAGGATGAGAATGCCCTCGATGAAGCCCCAGAGGGCACCGACGCCAAAGGTGAGCAAGGTGACGAATATCTGGGCGATGCCAATGCCAATGTAGCCAAGGTAAAAGCGGTGGACACCGAGTCCACCGACGAATATACCCAGCAGCCCGGCAGCCAGCTTCGATTTTTCGCCAACTGTGACAAGTCTTACGCCGCACTTAACGCAGACCTCGGCGACGGGGTCGGTAGGCTGACCGCAGTTCTGGCAGAACTTATTGCCGCTGGTGGGAGCAGCGCCGCAGCTAGGGCAGAACACGGCTTGCTCAGCTAGCTCTCTTCCACAGTTCCGACAATACATCTCGTCCTCCCTTTGTTCTGGCTATCTAATAAGGCGAAAAGTCCTGCCCACAATAGTATGTCTAAATAGGGAAGTTGTCAATAGGTTGTTGTGCGGTATCCATTAGATCGGTGAAACATGTACTTATTGCCCCCTCACTCTAACTCTCTCCCGCAGTGGGGAGAGAGGACCTTTCCCCTGGGGGGAGGGGAAAAGCAGCCGATGTCCTTCCCACTCTGCTATGTCCTGTGTGTCACCCATCTATTTGGACGGACTCACAGGTCTTTCTAGTCCTTTTGGGAAGGGTTATTTCCCGGGGTGAGATTGCTTGAGCAGCCAATCGAGGGCAGCGGTGATGGCTCTTTCATCGAAGCGGAGCCGGTGACCGGCATCGGGGAGGAGGAGCAACCTTTTGGGCTCATCGGCACTCTGATAAAGGCGTCTAGCGTGTTCCACGGGGACGACGTCGTCTTTTTCGCCATGGATGAGCAACAGCGGGCGGGGTGAGATTCTATCTACAAAGCGAATAGGTGAAACCTCTCTGAAGCCACTCAGCCATTCATCGAGGGACGGTGGGAAGTCGGCATCTTTTATTAAGCCAATGGTGCGGAAGCGCTCCACAAGCGCCTTTGCCCGCTCGCCATTGGTGAGGAAGCCGAATTCAGCAGGGCAGGCGAAGGTGATGACTCCAGCTACTCTAGGGTCGGTGGCGGCGACATAAACGCTCACGGCGGCGCCAGCGCTGGAGCCGAGGAGGAAGAGACGGGAAAAATCGGTCTCCTTAAGGGTTATCAGATAGTCAAGGGCAGCCTTGAGGTCGCGTGTCCAGCCGAGCATATCGATATTTCCCTCTGCCCCACCACAGCCGCGGAAGTTGAAGATGAGCGTGAGGACACCAGCGGCGGAAAACCGCCGGGCAAGCCCGGGATAGCCGCTATCGGCGGGGTCCTGAGGAGCGCCGGAGGGGATACCGTGACACAGGCAGAGCGCTGGATAGGGAGGCGCTGCGCTGTCAGGGAAGTAGACCTCTCCCGGCAGCGAAAGTCCGTCTACTTTTAAGGAGATTTCCTTTCTCATCTATTCACCTCGTTTCCGTTTTTTTTGGACGGTTGAGGGCGCAGCATTAAGTGCCGGGGGCGGAGCAGCAGGAAAAACTCTTTGTTGCCTTCGGCACCAGATATCGGTGAGGGGACGAGCCCGAGCAGTCTCAAGTCGTTCTCCACCACCCATCGGACGAATCTACCGAGGACTCTGGCGTGGACTTGAGGGTCTTTAATGATGCCGCCCTTGCCCACCTCTTCTTTTTGCGCCTCGAATTGAGGCTTGAGCAGGATGACGAGGTAGCCCGGTGCGCTAAGGTGTTCGAGCAGGTTAGGGACGACCTTTGTCACCGAGATAAACGAGACATCCACTGTTGCCATGTTGACCTTTTCCGGCAAGGAAAAAGCGTAGTGGGCATTCACCCGTTCCATAATCACCACTCTTGGGTCTGTCCTCAGCTTGTAGTCTAGCTGTCCGTAGCCGACATCGATGGCGTAGACTTTACTTGCGCCGCGCTGAAGGAGGCAATCGGTGAAACCGCCCGTAGAGGCACCCACGTCCATGGCTACCAGAGAGGCGACATCGATTTTGAACTCGTCCAGGGCATAAGACAGCTTGATACCACCGCGGCTCACATAAGGAAGCTTTTCCTCTAGCTCGATAGGGGCGTGCTCGTCAACAAATGTCCCTGGTTTGGCGGTCTTTTTCCCCAAGACAGTGACCTTGCCTGCCAAGATGAAAGCTTGTGCCTGGCTGCGGCTATCAGCCAGCCCTCTCAGGACGAGGAGGTTGTCCAGCCTTTGCTTCGCCATATTTAACGCCTGCTAGAGTGGGTCTAGCGTCCGGTTAAAGCATACCACAAAGCGCGGAAGGGCTTAATTTTGATGGCTGGGGGTGGTACCTCAAGCTGGATTTTCTCGGGCACGGGGAAGGCGTTGATGCGGTCAATCTCCGGCTTTAACCGCTCTATTGTCTCGTAATCTTTTCTGGCAATCAGGTAGTCGAGTCGATGCGCCATCTCTTGCGCGGCATCAAGGCGCCGCTCGGTGATTTCGGCAAGCCTTTGTGTCACTGTCTGGTACTTGACTCTGAGTCGGTTAAGTTGGCGGATAGCCTCGTAAGATACGTCCACAAGTTGGTCTCGAGAAAGCCACTTTGTCTCGTAATTAAGCGAATATTGCCAGCTCGGGGAGGCGATTGCCTGACGGTGCTCTTCCAGTGAGCGGAAAAGGACATTGTACCCGAAGCGCTGTGGTGATTCAAAAGCAATGCTGCCGGGGTCGAGGAACGGAGCCAGTGGTGAGATGAACAACGACAGCCGCTTGTCGCCATTGGACTTGCTAAAGAGGTGGTCACAGTAATCAATGGTCTCCATCACCGACTGCGGTGTCTGTTTGGGCAAACCGATCATGAAGAAGACGTCGAGCCGACTACAGCCAAGCTCGAGAGCCTCAGCCAGCGTGCTTTCCAGTTCCTCAGTGGTATATGGTCTGCCGATGGTGCGCCTTATCTCCGGGTCGTGTGATTCAGGTGAGATCTCTAAATAGAAGCCGGGGCAAGCCCTGCTCATGCGCTGTAGAAATTCTCTGGGGGCTGGGGAGAACAGTTCAAGAATAAAGCGGTTTTTGGGGCGCGCCTGTTCGAGAAAGTGGAAAATTTCTTCGGCGTAGTCATTACCGGGCTCGCGCAGGTCGCCGAGGATGAAGATGGGACCATTGCTGAAGCGGGAGATGTTCTGGATATCGCGGATGACAGCTTCGGGGGAGCGGAAGGCGGGGCGTGGACGCTGATAACAACTGCGGAAGGTAGCCTGAGAACCGCCGCAGATGATGCAGTTCTGGTTACAGCCGCGGCAGGTGATTACCGCGGTGATGGGGTAACGCAACCAATCGCTAACCGGGGTGTAGCTGAAAAGGTCTCGGTCCCTAATCACCGAGCGGACAACATAGCCGTAGTGGTCGACCATGACATCGCTAATATCGTCGGGCACATATGTGAACGGGTTCTCCTGCAAGTTTCCCCTTTCGTCCTTCCAGGCGAGGTTTGGTATGCTGCTTAGGTCGCCCCCGTTCTTCAGGCAGTCCATCAGTTTGAGGAAGGGCTGTTCAGTGGAGTCACCTCTAAGGACGAAATCTATTTCAGGGTGCTGGAGCAGTTCGTGGTAGAAATAGGTGGCAGAAAAGCCGCCGAAGATCACTTTGGAGTGAGGGTGGTGCTTTTTCACCAGTCTAGCTATTTCCACCGAGCCGTGGCAGTGCACCATCCAGTGCAGGTCGATGCCGAAGATGGGAGCCTGCAGTTTCTTGATAAGCGCCTCGGCATCGAAGTCTTTGTCCCGCATCATGCGCACCGCAAGGTTTACGATGCGGACGCGGTAGCCACGGCGTTCCAGGTACTCCGCAATGCTGGTGAGCCCGATGGGGTACATTTCAAAGACGGGGGATGGGGGGATAAGGTCGCTGACCGGTCCGTAGAGGATGGGCTTCTGGCGGAAGTCATAGACGCTGGGGGCGTGGAGGAGGATAAGGTCTGTGGGCATGATTAAGCGAAGATTCCTGCCAGTAGATAGCCGATGCCGAGGAGTAGCTGGGTCACGAGCACAACGAGTACGTTGTTTGCCAGCCCGGGCATCAGCTTGCTAGCATCGTGATAGTTGAGGGCACCCTGAATAGCTTTGACAGCGAAGGGGATGGTGAGCAGGGCTATTAAGGTGAAAACGGGCATAAGCCTGATAGCCACGCCGATTACCGTCCAGAGGTAGACCATGCCGGTGAGCACGGAGTAGACCAGGGCTGCCTTTTTGCCACCAAGGAGTATGGGCATGGTCTTTCTGCCCCCGCTGCGGTCAGCTTCGATATCGGGGAACTCGTTGAGCAAAAGCAGGTTGCACACCAGTATTCCAGAAGGTATGGAGGCAAACAGCGCCGGGAGGGTATATTCGCCGGTCTGGACGAAATAGGCACCCAGGACGGGCAGTGTACCCAGCCCCACTCCCGGCGCCCACTCGGGGTAGCCTAACCTGGTCAGCAGAGGCGTGTACAGGAGGATGCAAATAGCGCCGACTATCAGCAGGGGCAGCAACAGCCAGCCTTTAACCAGGACGAAGTAAATGCCGATGGGGATGGCGAGGAAGAAGCTGGTGAGACCGAACCACAAGGTGGGCTCGGGCTGGAGTGCTGCTGTGGGTAGAAAGCCGCTACCTCCACTGAACGGGGTGCGCTGTGTCCTGAGGTCGATTCCGCTGCGGTAGTCATGGTAGTCATTGAGCACATTCACAGCGATGTGGCACAGAAGCAGCCCGAAGAAGGCGAGCACTGCATGTCCCGGATGGAAGGCGCCATCGTACCAGGCTATACAGGTGCCCAGAAAAGCCAGCACCACCGAGAGTAAGAGGAACTGGGGTCTAGTCTCCAGAAACCACAGCTTCAGTCTCGTTGCCATCGAACAATCCAGTATAGCAGAAGGCTTTATTTCGTGTCCACAGCACTGCTGTTCAGCTATTTGCCGAACACGTATCTGCGGTACAGGTCTTCGACAGTGTTATCGTCCCAGCCATCCCATTCGTCTTGGCTTACAAGGTCGCCAAGCCCATTCTCTCTGAGCTTCTTCTTGAGCGCCCTGTTCTCCTGGAGGTGGAAGCGAAGACCCATGACGATGGCACCGTTTCTGGCATAGTACTCCGCTGTCTGGAAACTCATAGCGGCATAGCGCGGGCCATCCTTGCGCATTGCCTCAATATCTTTGTCCATCTCTTCGCAGCTTTCCCTGCAGGAACCGAATTCGAGGAGCAGGGCTATACCTTCTTTCTCACGTCCCCAACATGCAAGACCCTTTTGCTCCAGAAAGCGGTAGAGTTCACTATAGAATTCGGGCGACAGCTTTACCCGCAGACGCACCTTGTCGTTGTCCCTCTTCACCTCCAGGGTCGTCAATGGAGGTGTATGCTGTTCGCCCTGCATAGACCTGTCATTCCTGCTGGTCTTCCTTACCAAGTTGCAGTCACCTCTGTCGTTCGCTTTCCGGTCGCTTGTGTTCGTCAAGGATGTTGCGCAGGCGGATGTTTTGCTTGACCAGCGCGTCCAGCAGCTCGCTATCCCTTTTTGCCTGGGCGAATATCTTCTGGAGAGCCCGGTACCATTGTCTCTCATATCTGGCAAAATGCCGCCAGAAGCCATCCATGCCGAGTCTCAAAGCACGGAACAATTCCTCGTCCTCCGGCACACCCCGGGCACAGGCAAGCGCCCTCAGTCGTTCATAGAGTGATGCATCCAGGGTCAACTCGATGACGGGGTCTGGTTTCCCCTTCTCCTTCTTCGGACTGTGAAGCATCCGCATGTTGCGACCTGCGCCTTTAGCAAAAAAGCTTCTACCAGCAGAGCCGGTAGAAGCTATCATCCCTCCCTGGGAGGGCTGTTCGGGGGCATCCCCCGGCGAGCTTCATCGCCTAAAATAGCATTGTACATCAAAAGGTAGCCCCGTGCAAACACCCGCGGAACCGCCCCTACGCTTATCACCACCCCGTTCCAAGCCAAGAGGCATTGGTTTCAAGGTGCTGTGGGTCTCTTGCGGCTGAAGGCGAAGATGTAGATGATTTCCAGAATTGCCAGCGTATTTAGAATGAATATGGCGATGAACCACCACAGGTGTTTATTTCCTGCAGCCCGCCATAATGCCACGCCTTTCCACGGCATTGTCCACACCACCGCCAGCAGGGTGAGCCAGGTTGCTGCTGGTAGACTGGTACAAAAACCACTGAAATCCATAACTTTCCTCCTTTTGGTTTTCCATCAGGTAAGCATTGCGCTCACATATGCCCCTAATACTCGATTGCCCCTAATACTCGATAACGGCGATGGTGTCTCCGGCTTGAACGAACTGTCCTGCTGCCACCTTCACCTCGGTTACCGTTCCTGAGACCGGTGCATATAAAGTATTTTCCATCTTCATCGATTCCAGGGTACAGACCTCATCGCCTTCGTTTACTTTATCACCGGCTTTGACATAAACCTTGAGGACTTTCCCTGCCAGGGGTGCCATCACTGTCTCTTGAGCCATAGTTGCCTATCCTCCTATGCGATAGATTTATCGGTTATCCAGTGGTGCCAGTCAGAGGTTGATATTGGAATACTTCCGCCAGACTTTCCACGGGCAGGTGCCCGGGGTGACGGACTTGTTTTCCAGCAAGTCCAGAGCGCGGTTGATGTATTTTCTGGTGTCGCGGGGCATGATGATGTCATCGGTATAGCCCCGTTCGGCGGAGATATAAGTGTTCTCGTAGATTTCACTATACTCCCTTATCCTTTTTCGGCTGGTCTCCTCAGGGTTTGGGGACTCCCTTATCTCGCGGGCGAAGATGACGCTGGCGGCGGTATCGGCACCGACGATGGTGATGCGGGCTGTGGGCCAGGCGAAGACGAAATCGGCACCGATGCTCTTGTCCAGCATGCCGTAATGGGCGCCGGCATAGGACTTTCTCACGATGATGGAGATGAGGGGCACGGTGGCATCGGACCAGGCGTAGAGCAGCTTAGCGCCATGGCGCAGAATCCCCGCCCAGTCGGCACGGGAGCCGATGATATAGCCGGGGCAGTCCACCAGGGTGACCAGCGGTATATTGAACAGGTCACAGAACCTGATGAACCTGGCACCTTTGTCGGCGGCATTGATATCGAGCACGCCTGCAGCTTCCATGGGCTGGTTAGCCACTATGCCCACCGTACGTCCGTTGAAGCGGGCAAAGCCGGTGATGAGGTTCTTGGCGTATAAGCCCAGTATCTCGAAGAAGTAACCATCATCTACGATGGCGGTTATCACCTTTTTCATATCGAAAGGTTTGAACGGCTCGTCGGGAAGCAGGTCGTCCAGTTCAGGGATGATGCGGTCAGGGGGGTCAGCGGTCTTAATACGCGGTGGTCTTTCCCTGTTGTTGGAGGGCAGGAAGGAGAGAAGTTCTTTAGCCTTTTCAATGACGTCGTTATCGTCCTCAGCCACTATATGGGTCTGCCCTGATTTGACGGCGTGTGCCCTCCAGCCGGAAAGCTCCTCCAGAGTTATCTCCTCTCCGATCTGCGTCTTGACGAAGGCGGGACCGGCGATGCCCATAAAGCCCGTATTCTTTGCCTGGATGACGAAGTCCTGCATCACAGGGTGGTAAGCCTGACCGCCGAGGCAGGGTCCGAGCAGTAGTGCTATCTGCGGTATGACTCCTGAAGCCTGAGTCTGCGTGCGGAATAGCCAGCCGTAAGCTTCAAGAGTGTCCATGCCCTCCTGAAGTCTGGCACCGCCGGAGTCGTTCATGCCGATGAAAGGGATTCCTTTCTCCATGGCGAACTGGATGGCGTAAGCCTCTTTTCTTCCATGGTACTCGCCGAATGTGCCAGCCATGGAGGAGAAGTCTTCCGAGAAGGCAGCTACCCATCTCCCGTTCACCCTGCCGAATGCGGTGATGACCCCCTCTGCTGGTATCTGGGCTTTGTCCATGCCGAAGTGGGTTGTCCGATGCTTTACATGCATGCCTATTTCCAAGTATTCGCCGTTGTCGAAGAGGCGCTCAAGTCTCTCTCGGGCATTGAGCTGCCCTGCCTGACGACGCCTCTGCAACACCTGCGGGTCCCCCATCTGCATGATCTTATCGCGCTTTTCTTTAAGTTCCTGGTACAAGTCTGACTTTTTCTTGTAAACGCCACCCGGGTATTCAATCCACTCTGTCATGCCAGACCTCCTTGTCCTGTTTGCATTGGAGCTTTGGGCGTAACTTCTCATCAATTATAGCAATTACTATGCTCTGGGGTATATTCTGGCTTTATAGCAGTATGGACTAGTGAAGAAGTGGGATGCCGGTCATGTACAGCCCGGCGATAATGGCGGTGGTTACCACACCAGCTACGCAGGGACCCATGGCGAAGGGCAAGATCATCACCCGTTTGTTGGCTTCGGCGGCGCATTTCTGGGCTACCTTTGCAGTTGTCGGGACGCAGGAAACGCCGGCGATGCCAATTAACGGGTTAAATGGCTCTTTGCTCAGTTTGTGGTATATCAAGCCACCGACCAGCCCGCCGATGCCTGATAGCACCAGTGCCAGTATGCCCAGGAGCAACAGCAGAAGCACTTTGGGGTTGAGGATAACATCCACCCCCAGCAGCGCTCCTAGGGTGAAGCCAAGAAAGAATGTTGCTCCGTAGAGAAGGGGACCGGTGAGGAACTCCACATATCTCTCTATGCCCGCCTCTTTGACAGCCAGACCGAGAAAGAAGGAAGCAAATAAAGGTGCTGCCACCGGAAAGAGCAGGCAGAGAAGACCGCAAGCTGCTACGGCAAAGGCGAACTTGGCGCCTCTGGAAACTTTCGGTATGGAGCGCCAGTCCATATCTACACCGCGCAGCTTTTTAGGCACTATTTTCGCCAGAAACGGAAAGCCGCCATAGCAGATGCTGAGGTAGACATAGGCAACTACGGTTATGGGGACAAAAAGTTCCTTCGCCATCATAAGGGAACCGAAGAGCACCATGGGACCATCGGCGCCACCGACGAGAGCTATTGCGGCTGCCGCGTTGGGCGTTAATCCCAGGGCTATGCCGATGGGCAGGGTCAGTATCGTCCCCAGCTCAGCGCAGGCGGCGATAAAAAAGCTCATGAATGGCTTGGCTAAAAGGTAGTCTATCTCGGTCATGGCACCGATACCCATGAAGACCAGACAGGCGATAAGTCCGTTGCTGAAGGTGAAGGTGTAGATGGGCTGGAGGAAATCGATCTGTAAAATTTGCATCAGTTCTTCGAAATTGCTCACCATGGGGTTCAGGAACAACGTGCCGATGTGCCCGGCTTCATATACCATGAGTCCGCCGTTGACCCCAAGCATGCCGATGCCCAGGGGCACCATCAATATCGGCTCCAGGGTCTTTTTATAGCCCAGGTAGGTGAACAGGCAGCCGAGGGCGATGAGGAACAGTCGGGCGCAGGCGATATGTGGTGCCACGAGGAAAAAAGTATAGATACCCTGAAAGAACTCAAGAACTGGCATTTCCACCTCTTCTCTGCGCTAGGACGCTGATCGCTTTGATCATCGCCGCCACCAGCATGGCAATGGCGAAGGTGAGGGCAAAGGACGCCAGTGCAAACAGGGAGAATTTTAGTAGCAAAGGTAGCTCCCGTGGTGGGATCGTAATATGATAGCTTGTGTCATCAGTGTACGATTATGGTTTACCGCCGGACTATCGGCGCCCTTTCCAAGACTGAACACAGGCTATTCTATGTCTGGTGCTGTCCTTTGTCAATGATCCATGTAGCCCCAAAGGTTCGTACAAGGCAGACTTAGTCATTTGACCTTACGACAGAGCGATCATCGGTTGTCTGTCCAGAGGTATCTTCTTTTTTCGTTCCGCCGGTTCATGCTACGCTGGCTAGCAGTACGCTAGGTTTCTATGTTATCATGGAGAGTGAAAATGAGAGAGGTTACGTACGAGGAATACCGAGAATTTTTTAGAAACCACAAGGAGGTGATTATAGAAGGAACGCCGGTCAAGTTATTAGACTGGGGTGAGCTTAAGCTGCTCGAGCCCAAAGAATTTACCTTGGAGAAAACCACCGTTTGGTCTTTTGAAAATAGAGGGAAATGGGCAACCCACCGTGGCAACTACCGGGCGAACTGGGCGCCGGAAATCCCTAGAAATCTAATTCTCCGTTATACCAGCCCTGGTGATGTGGTTCTCGATCAGATGGTTGGTTCAGGAACGACATTGGTGGAATGCAAACTCCTGGGCAGGAATGGGATTGGGATAGATATAAATCTTGACGCTCTGATGGTGGTGTGGAATAGGCTTGACTTCACTTACGCTAAGACAAATTCGTGGCAGAGACTCTACCTAGGGGATGCCCGTAATTTGGATTTTGATGTAATACCCAAAGAATCAGTAGACCTCATAGCTACTCATCCTCCCTACGCCGACATTGTTTCCTTCTCTAAGCAACAACGGATTGAAGGAGACCTCTCTCATGTGCACTCTATTAACGAGTTTATCGCAGGCATAACAGACATAGCTAAGCAGAGTTTCGATGTACTGAAGCCAGGTAAACACTGCGCCATCTTAATTGGAGACACGCACCGGCATAAACACTATGTTCCTATAGCCTATAGAGTTATGGAAGCCTTTTTAGACGTCGGCTTTATTCTGCGGGAGGATGTAATCAAGAGGCAATGGCATACTCAGACAATGCGCGGACGCTGGAAAGAGACGCATGACCATGACTTTCTCCTCATCTTCCACGAACATCTCTTTATCTTTCGCAAGCCGGGTAAAGGCGAGAGGCTGACCAAGTTCAAGGACAGCATGAAATGGCACTAAGCCTCATCTGAGAAGCGGCGCAATTATTTCAGGGAGCACTAAATGATGAACTTCGAAATTGGGGTGCGTTTCCGAGGTAAGGCAATTCTGGATGTTATTCATCTATCCAATGGGTGGATTATTCTCAAGACAGAGAACGCAAAGTCCGCTAAGGACTTCCGGGTCAAGACAGTGTACCAGGTGTCTCCCACCGTCAGGTCATACACACCCAAACATGCTCACTTCGCAATAGACTTTTATGGAAAGGTCTGCGCCGATAGAAGCGCCGCCGAGAAGGTCTTGCGAGCTATAATTGAGGTTTGGAAGCGCGAACCAGTGGTGAATGTGCTGAGTCAATACCAGAGGCAGGTCACTGGCCTGCCTGGATACTCTCTTGAATATATCCTCCACGCCCTTAACTGGATTTTGGAGCAGGAGGACATCAATTTCGTTGGCAGACCCCCGCAAAAGCAACAAGAGTTGGACAGCGTGCTAGGACGACTCGACATTGTTGTTCCTCCCGGTAGGCTGGGAAGCGAGCTTGCCATATCGCTATTTTGTTCCATCGTTGATGGAGAGCACCCGGTGGACGCCTTTATCAGGGCTAATTTGGACGTGCTTCCTGTAAAGAGGGCTCGAGGAGCGGTTTAAGTCCCTTTTTACTGCCTCATGGGTGATTTAACATAAGGCTTTGGGTGCTCCTAGATAGCTCACCGTTGTGATTGACTGTGGCTTCCGGTCGGTCCTGTCCTGATTTCAGAACGGCGGTCGAATACGGGATGGAGCAATGATGGGTGCTGCTATCTTACGCAAAACAGTTGACGCTACGTTTTGCTTAAGTCTGGTAACTCCAGGAACTAGTCCATTTACTATCTTCATAATGGCACTATTATAGTGTCACTAATCTATCTGAACTAGCTCATGAGCGTGCTCGCCTGGTGGATTGGTGACGCATATTCTATTGCTTTCCCCCTCACTCTAACTCTCTCCCGCAAAGGGGAGAGAGGACCTTTCTGCTGTGGTGTCACCCGTCTACCTGAACGGGCTCATAGAGTGCGTTCACCTGACAGAGTGGCGAGGCACAGCCTTTTTCTTTAAGTTGTCCCCACTGTCTCAGGGCAGATGAGCGTTTGGGATGGTGTGTGGTTACCGGAGTCTTCAGGTGCGCCCCCTTCAGCTTCTTGAATACAGAACAGGAGCACTGCTAGACGCGGCGCCACTTCCACTTACCGGTGCGGAAGTAGACAAGGATTATAGCTGCGCCGATGAGCATGCTTGCGGTTATCGCCCAGCGTACGCCTACGGCACCGCTGCTTGTATGGTGGGACAGGAAGTAGGCTAGCGGCACCGTGACCAGCCAGGTGGTGGTGATGCTGATTACCATTGGGGGTACGGTGTCGCCAGCACCCTGCAGTCCGCTCATCAGCACAAACAGGAACCCCATGACAATCCAGCCTAGCATGGCGATGTAGATGAATTGTCTGGCTAGAATATCTACGGCGGGTTCGGCACTGAAGAGGTGAACGACTGGACCGATCCAGATAAAGATCACAAGTGAGACTGCAATTACAAAAGCTTCCACGAACGCCACTGCTATCCAGGCGCTCCTCTCTGCCCTTTCCGGCTGCCTGGCACCAAGGTTCTGCCCAACCAGCACGCCAGCTCCCATAGCAAACGACATCGCTGGCATAAAGATGAACATCTCCAGCCTCATGGTGATGACGTGTGCAGCCAGGGCAGCGGCACCGAATAGCGCCATGAATATTTGCAGGATAAACTGGTTCAGGCTCTGTTGTACACCGGTGACAGAGGCTGGCAGCCCGATGCGCAAAATGCGCCATATAATGCCAGCATCAAAGCGGAATCCTCTAAAGCTGAGACTTATTCTTGACCTGGCGGTGAGAAGCACTCCCAGCCCCAGGACCACACCGAGACCCTGGGCAATAACACCTGTATAGGCGGCTCCACTGACGCCCAGCTCAGGGAAAATCCACCAGCCAAAGATGAGGAAAGGGCAAAGTATTATGTGGAGAAGACGATATATGATGGCGATCCACATCGGGTTCATGGGGTCGCCTGAAGCTTGCATAATGGCATCCAGCATCATACGGAAGACCATTGTGGCGCCGCCGATGAAGGCAATGCTAAGGTACGCCGTTCCCAGCCTTACAATCTCCGGGTCCGGGGTAATTAGCCTGAGTATTTCTTCACTGAAAAAGTGCCCGATAATCGCCATTGCAGCAGCAAGCATCGCCGAAATAACAATGGACTGCTGAGCTACAAGATGGGCGGTCTCCATATCCTTAGAGCCAATAGCGCGAGCAATGAGAGCGCGCATTCCCTGAAATAGGCCCATCATAAGGCTCATCATAAACTGCATTGCTACGCCGGATATTCCGACGCCGGCAACTGCGGCTGCTCCCAGTCTGCCAACCCATATGATGTCTATAGTGGGACCTAATGCCATCACCGTCTGGGTAACAGCCATCGGCCAGGAGAGAAGAAGGACATTCTTCAGAATGCTCCCTTCAGTCCAGTCACGATGGGCTATATCTTTTCTACCTGGTGGGGGAAATGCTCTTACCGTGTCCTTATCCACCATTTCTTCAAAACAAAGGGGCTACAGAGAGAGTGCCGATGGTTTTCTTTTCTGCCCATTATAAGCCATTTTGCTTTGCAATATCTTCCCAGCCTTGAGCGTCCAGCTCACAGGGCTACTCCGAATACCATGGTTTTTGAGGTGAACCAAGAGGTAAACCGGAGTAATTTTACCGCTATATATCCTTGTGTTTCCACCTGCCTAGCTGGAAGTATACGAGGTAAAAGACAGCTCTACACAGCATGCCGGTCACGAGTGCCCAGCGGACTCCATATACTCCCAGGTCCCCGACTTGGGTCAAGAAATGTGCCAGCGGTACCTGTACACCCCACACCGTTACCAGGTTAACTAACATAACTGGCAAGGTATCACCAACCCCATTCAGGCATTGTGACAATACGATAATCAGCCCCGCCGTTACCAGGGCAACTATTTCTATCCTGAGAAAGGTAGCAGCTATGTCTATTACTTTGGTCTGTGGGGTAAAAATGCGGACTATGCCCTCAGCCCAGAACCAGATTACTGTTGAAATGAGGAGCATAAGAGCCGAACTGATAGCAACTCCTAGCCAGGCAGTCTTCTGTGCCCGGTCCGGTTGTCCTGCTCCTACATTCTGTCCTACCAGAATGCCAGCCCCCATTGCCCAAGCCATGATGGGTAGATATATAATCATGTCTATTCTGGCGTGTATGGAGTGGGCTGCCACAGCGATGGTGCCGAATGGGACGACAAACCACATCACTATCAGTTGCGCGAAACTTCTTTCCATGCTGGTAATGGACGCTGGTGCACCGATCTTTACTATGCGCCAGACCATATCAAAGTCAAAATTGAAGTTTCTAAAAGTCAATTGCAAACGGGACTGTCCGCTAAGAAGTATCCATAAGCCGATAGATGCCGCTACGCTCTGTGCAACAACGCCGGACAAGGCAGCACCGCTTATTCCCAGCCGGGGGAAAAGCCACCAACCGTAGACCAAAAAGGGACAAAGGACAGCATGTAAAGCTGTATATACAGCGATTATTTTCATCGGGGTCACCGTGTCTCCCGATGCCTCAAGTATGGCGTCGTTTGTATTGCGCAGCGTCATGAATACTGCTGCTACGAAAGCTATCCGGATATACGGAGCACCCTGGGTGGCAACTTCGGATTCCACTCCTAAAAGGAGCAGTATCTCCTCGGCTAACGAGGCACCTATTGCTGCGAGGACTGTAGCCAGGATGATGCTGACTACATAGCCTTGCTGGGCTGCATGATTAGCAGCCTCCTTGTCGCCGGCTCCAACAAGGCGGGCTATCATGGCTCTCAGACCTACCGTAAGTCCCATGGTCAGTGACTCTGCCACCATGACAGCCAGGGTGCCGATGCCTACTCCGGCAATGGGGGCAGCCCCTAGCCTGCCCACCACCATCATGTCGACTACAGGGCGCAAAGCCACGAGCCCCCTGCTAACAAGCATTGGCCAGGATAAGGATAGCAGGTTGCTTATGATGCCGCCCTGTGTCCAGTCCCGTTCTAAGGCTCTTCCTGTTGCCATCTTGTGTGAGCCAGACGCCCTTTTTGGTCTCAGTTATGCCGGATGTTTCGCAGGTATGCCATAGCAGCGCCCGTTCATCGTCTGGGTGACAAGGTTATTTTTCCCAAATTTAAGGGTTTATTGACGGAAATCTAAATTTGAGACCTTGTAAATATACTGTACCGCGGTCCCGTATTACGGAAGCACCGATTCGTAGTCACCCCAGGCATCAAGCTCTTCGCGATATGGGTCCAGCTCTACCCGGCAGGGGATATCAAAGAGCATGGTGGCACGCCTTTCGGGGGTATAAGGCTCCCATCTAGGGATGCCAGGGTGGTTCGGGTCTCCACTTCGGGCAAAGGCAGTCCACGTCTCACTCATTATGCGTGCCATCTCATACCTGTCAGGACGGGAGCCGGTAAATGGCACGTCATCTATGTTGTCAAATATAAATGAGATTTCGACCCCGTGACCTGCTTTGAAAAGCCCGCCCATGAAATCAGACTGATAGTTAAATATATACATAAAGACCGGTGCTGTTCCGCCCACCGCTTTACGCTCGGCAAGTTTGATAGACGACATCCGGAACGGTTCGGTGCTAATTCCAATCAGCAAGTCCCAGGGGGTAGCCTCGGGGCGCGTCTTCTTATAGGTGTTGAGTACCTTGTCCAGGTTTTTACCCAGCATGGGAGCAAGGCGTTCGCGCAATTCGGGTTCGGTAAGTCGCCTTCTTCTGGGGTCTCCCGCCAGGAAGGTCGCTGATTCATCGCGGGTTGTGCCGATGATAAGCGGTACATCCGCTGCAGTTGGCGCAGCTACCGGGTCGAACGGGTGCCAGGGGAGATAATGTCCATCCACCACAGGGGCGAAAGCCATTATAGCTGATGTAGGAGCACCTATTATGCTGGTGCGACGGCTTACGGACGGCAGCCTGGTAACGGCATCCAGTATTTGTTGGGCTGGCAACTGCTGGAGTTTATCGAGTTCATTCTTCTTGAGACCGAGTTCTGATAGCAGGCGCTCAGCAACTTCTGTAGCCTCTTTGCGCTCTACGCCACGAATTCCCGGACCGCTCTGGATAACAGCCCGGTTGAACAGACCTTTGGCGCCGGGCATAGCCAGAAGCTTGGATACCTTGCTCCCGCCGCCAGACTCACCAAAGATCATCACCCGGCTCGGGTCGCCGCCGAAGGTTTCGATATTGTCCTGGACCCATTTGAGAGCCAGCACTGCGTCTAACATTCCGGCTACCCCAGAGCCGGACCACTCCTCCCCGCCGATCTCTTCCAGATATAAATAGCCGAACACATTTAGCCTGTGGTTAATGGTGACCACCACATTACCATGTCTGGCAAGCTCGGCACCGATATACATCGTTTCTGAGCCTGCCCCTTGAGCGAAGCCACGACCGTGCAACCAGACCATGACCGGGTGTTTGCTGCCGTCTTTCAGGTTCGGAGTCCACACGTTAAGCACCAGGCAGTCTTCGCTCTGAGGGAGGTACCTGACGAACCCTGAAACACGACGATTGGCATACGGACGGGTCTCATCAGCCAGCGGTCCCCCTATCTGTGGACAGATGGGACCGAAATCGCCAGCGTCACGCACCCCTGCCCATGGCTTGACCGGTTCCGGTGGCAGGAAACGGCGTTTACCACCTGTTGGCGCTCCGTAGGGAATGCCCTTGAAAGCAAAGACACCCTTCTCTTTGATACCACAGATTTTTCCTCCGGTAGTCTCAACGATGATGTCTTCCATATTTAATTTACCCTCCCTTTTGTATTTGTGAACAGGCGCAACGACTTTAAATAAGCTTGAGGATGCCGTGCCTGTAATGGCGTATTATATACCAATTGTTTCAGGTAAGTGTACCTGTCAGCAGCTTCGCCAGACATACTATCATTGCTCTAATTTTGTGTCCGCCTTCTTGCGGTGTGCCCACAAAACAGGTGGCGAGGCTGGGTGTGGTCCAGCGGGGTGCTGTTTACAAAGCACGGGCGTTTGGTTATGATTTGCCCGTGGGCTGGCTACTTCACCGTTTATCCTGGATTGACCTCTATGGCTGGCTCTGCACTCAAAGCGGTCACATTTCTAGTTAACTTGGTTGAAAAAAATGGAGGTGAGAGGAAATGGACTTTCAGTTGACTGAAGAGCAGAAGATGCTGAAGAAGATGGTGCACGATTTTGCCGAAAAGGAGTTGCGCGATAAGGTGGCGGGCTGGGAGGCAAGAGGGGAGCGGCTGCCGCATGAATATGTGAAAATGATGGCTGGGCTAGGACTTCTGGGGTTATGTCTGCCGGTGGGGTATGGCGGGCAGGGGCGGTCAGCATTTGAGGCTATTCTAGCCATCGAGGAGCTGGCACGGGTGTCACATCTGTGTGCCTCGCCAGTGTTTGAGTCCAATGTGGGACCGGTCAAAGTGATAGAGCAGTTCGGCACCGAGGAGCAGAAACGGAAATACATACCACCGATATGCCGTGGCGAGTCTATGATTTCCGTTGCCATGACAGAGCCGGAGGCTGGCTCAGCCCTTACCGACCTTGCCACCAGGGCGGTGCTCGATGGTGACTATTATATCGTGAATGGGCAGAAGCGTTTTATCAGCGGAGGTGGTGAATCGGATGTCTATGTGGTCTATGTGCGGCTGAGTGAGCAGAAGGGGGCTAAAGGCATCGGTGGTCTGATAATAGAAAAGGGGACACCCGGTTTTTCCTTCGGTAAGCAGGAGCAGTTTATGGGCTTAAGGGGGATGGCTTCCTGCGACCTTTTCTTTGACAATTGCCGAGTACCTAAAGAGAATCTGGTGGTGAAGGAGGGTGAGTTTAGAAAGCTGATGCTGGCATTTGATCTGGAGCGCTGCGGCAACGCCACTATGTGTCTGGGCATAGCCCAGGGGGCTCTGGAGGTGGCAATGGAGTACTCCCAGCAGAGGAAACAGTGGGGCAAGGAGATATGCGAATTTCAAGCCGTCCAGTTCATGCTCGCCGAGATGGCTATGAAAGTGGAGGCTGCCCGTCTTTTAATCTACCGGGCGGTGGTGAATGCCGGGGTGGGACTGCCTTCTCCTCTGGAAGCCAGCGTGGCGAAGTGTTTTGCCAATCAGATGGTCAGAGAGGTCACCGCCATGGCGGTACAGATACACGGCGGGTACGGGTACTCTAAGGAATATCCCGTGGAGAGGATGATGCGGGATGGCTGGGGGTGGGGAATCGCCGGCGGCACCATAGAAATACAGAAGATTACCATAGCGTCCCAGTTGCTGGGGCGCAGGTTTGACCAGCGGCGCTAGAGCAAGTTAGGTTAGGGGGCGGCTTAGCTGTGTTGTGGGTAGCTGGGCTCGTTCAGATAGATGTGGGTGGCGCAGGGGGCATAGTAGGGCGGGAAGGGCGCTGGGCACTTTATCACCCTCACCTTAGTCCTCTCTCCCCCTGCGGGAGAGAGTTAGAGTGAGCGGGTCACCCTCACCTTAGTCCTCTCCCGTCAAGGGAGAGGGAACTAGAGTCCTCTCTCCCCTCGAGGGAGAGAGTTAGAGTGAGGGGGAACAAAGATAATATTTGTCACTGATCTATCGGACGAGCACTGCGACTTGACTTGCCCCGAATTTAGAAGTACTATTAACAGATATTATACTTTACCGATGGTGACTGCGTAGAATGAAGGTACTGCTCGTTTATCCCAGATATCCAGACACCTTCTGGAGCTTCAGGCATGCCCTGAAATTCGTCTCCACAAAGGCGGCTTATCCGCCGCTGGGTCTGCTCACCATCGCCGCCATGCTCCCCGAGATGTGGCAGAAAAAGCTGATTGACCTGAATGTTACCAGTTTGAGCGACAGGGACATCGAGTGGGCAGACTATGTGTTCATAAGCGCTATGGCGGTGCAGCGGGAGTCGTCCCTGGAAGTCATCAGCAGATGCCGCCGCTTGGGCAGAAAGGTAGCCGCTGGTGGTCCCCTGTTCACCACATCGCCGGAGGAGTTTGAAGGCATGGTCGACCACCTCGTCCTCGGCGAAGCAGAGGCGATATTACCGCTTTTCCTTGACGAGCTGGAAAAGGGCTGTGCCAGGCATATTTACAAACCGGAGCACTACCCGGACATAAGCACCAGCCCTATTCCTGCATGGCAGCTAATCAACACGAAGAACTACTCGGCGATGAGCGTCCAGTACTCGCGGGGCTGCCCCTTCAATTGTGAGTTCTGCGATATCACCGTGCTTAATGGACATATGCCGCGGACAAAGACTAAAGAACAGTTGCTCAGGGAATTCGATGCCCTCTACGAACTGGGGTGGAGGGGCAGTGTCTTCCTTGTCGACGACAATTTCATCGGCAACAAGAAAAAGCTCAAGACTGAAATATTGCCCGCAATAGCCGATTGGATGGCAAAGAGGAAATACCCGTTCACGCTCTTTACCCAGGCATCGGTGAATATGGCAGACGATGACGAGCTGGTACGGTTAATGGTAAAAGCTAACTTCACCTCGGTATTCATCGGCATTGAGACTGTAAACGAGGACAGCCTTGCCGAATGCGGCAAGGCGCAGAACATGAACCGCGACCTGATACAGGCGGTGAGGAGGCTACAGAAACACGGACTGCAGGTGCAGGGTGGCTTTATCCTCGGCTTCGATAGCGACCCGCCGGCAATATTTGAAAACATAATCAACTTTATCCAGCGCAGCGGCATCGTCACCGCCATGGTCGGTCTGCTTAACGCTCCTCCCGGCACCAGGCTCTACCGCAGACTGAAAAAGGAAGACCGCATACTCACGAGGTTCTCCGGCGATAACACCGATTGTTCCACCAACTTCATCCCTAAGATGGGCTACAATACATTGATAAAAGGCTACAGAAAGGTGGTCGAGACCGTCTACTCGCACAAACATTACTACGAGCGCGTGAAGACATTCCTCAAGGAGTACCAGCCACCCCGGATACGGATAAGCCACTTTAGCTTTGAACATATTAAGGCGTTCTTGAAATCAGTGTGGCTCCTCGGTATTAAGGAGAAGGGAAGACTGCTCTACTGGCGGCTGCTCACCTGGACGCTGTTCAAACGCCCCAGGCTCTTCCCGCTCTCGGTGACGCTCGCCATTTACGGGTACCACTTCCGCAAGGTGGTGAGCGGCTATTTTAGCCCCAAGCCACAAGGGCTCAAGCCCACTTCCTAGCCTCCGCCGCCCGGCAGGGAAGTCAGCAGGAAGCAGCCATGACCTGTAGACCGGGCTCTTTCAGATAGAGAAGGTCCCTCTGCCCTCAATCTTTTCCCGCCGAGGGAGAAATGTTTTCTCTCTTGGTGGGGGAGAGTTACCCTCCCCTGTCCTCTCTCCCCCGGAGGGAAAGAGTTAGAGTGAGGGGGATGTCACCCTCACCTTAGTCCTCTCCCGTCAAGGGAGAGGAAAGAAATGAAATCTCTCCCGTCAAGGGAAAGAAAAAAGAATGAAAAATTTCCCTTCAAGGGAGAAAAGTTTTCTCTCCCAATGAGAAAGAGTTAGAGTGAGGGGGATTTCACCCTCACCTTAGTCCTCTCCCGTCAAGGGAGAGGAAAAGAAAGGTACAAACCTGGTAGACTGGTAACAAAATAGACCGGGGACATGGGTTACAGGTATAAGGTATAGGCAGGAGGTGTTGTCTATGCCTTGGAAGGAGACTTGTGCCATGGACCAG
>DAOUCT010000054.1:0-4221 GCA_034432055.1 Dehalococcoidia bacterium
GGAGCGGTAGAGGGTGGCTCGGAATGAGGTCTGGCGGTGCTGGAATTTTAGCTGATAGCTACTCCTAAAAAGTAAGGCCAGATGATTATGCCGACTATGATCTTCCACCAGGAAAGATGGGCAAAGCCGATGGTGAATAGCCAGCCGATGAACCATAAGGTACCCGCAAGAGCACTTGACATGTTGCCACCTCCTCGTTTGTTTTCCGGTGCCATGAATTTCCTCCTTTCAAAGCATCCTGGACTATGCCCCTCGGTCTGAGCAGGTGGGGTCAGGAGAGTCCAGCGGTCTGCTGTTATTTTTCTGGGGAGGGTAGCTTGATTATAGCATCTTCACCCGCTGCAGAGAAATAGGGTGCTCTGGTAGGTTAGGGGAGAGAGGATATGCCCCCTCACTCTAACTCTCTCCCGTAAGGGGAGAGAGGACTCTATTTTCCTCTCCCTTGATGGGAGAGCCTCTCCTTCTCCCCTCTCCCTTGATGGGAGAGGAATAAGGTGAGGGTGAGACTCACGGCAGTCCCCCTCACTCTAACTCTCTCCCGCGAGGGGAGAGAGGATGTGCCCCATCGCCTGGAGAAAAGTGGCAGACGGTCAGAAAGTCGGTCCCTCTTTCAAATAATTGAAGGGGATGGACAGGTTTTTCTCGGCGCAGGTGAGTCTGCCGTTAGCCACTTTAATAGCCAGCTGGTAAATTTCCTCCCCCACCTGCTCGATGGTCTTACCCCCATCGATTATGCTTCCGGCGTTGACATCTATATCACCGGGCATATTACGGTAGCAGGTGGAATTGCTGGCGACCTTGATGACCGGGACTGCGGGGAACCCTGCTGGAGTCCCCTGCCCTGTGGTGAACAGGATTATCTGGGCGCCGGCAGCGGCGATGCCAGCCATGGAATCGATATCGTAGCCCGGCGTGTCCATAATCACCAGCCCGCGTTTGCCAGGTCGCTGGGCGTAAGGCACGATTTCGTTGATGGGCGTTGTGCCGCCTTTCACAATGCAGCCGAGCGATTTCTCCACAATGGAAGAAAGCCCGCCCTCGATGTTGCCCGGCGCTATCACCAGCCCGGCGAATTCGCCCAGAGCCTGACGCACCTTCTTTTCCTGGTCGTTGATCAGCTTCTCAATCTGTTCGCCGAGTTCCGGAGTGGCTGCCCGGCGCTTGAGTATATGTGCCGTGCCGATCATCTCGGTGGTCTCGGAAAGTATCACTGTGGCGCCTTCTTTTACGAACCGGTCGGCGGCGTAGCCCACGGCGGGATTGGCAGTGATACCGGAGAAGCTGTCGGAGCCTCCGCACTCCACCCCCACCATCAGTTCTGCTACCGGTGCCGGCACCCTTTTCTGTGATTTCGCCAGCGAAAGGAACCGCTTTGCTATCTGGATGCCCTTCTTCGTGGTAGCCGCGCTGCCGCCATCGCGCTGGATGACCAGACATTCCACGGGCTTCCCCTTAATCGAGTTCGCCAGATAGTCCGGCTTCAAGCCCTCGCATCCCAGCCCGATAACCAGCACGGCGGCGACATTTGGGCTGTTCCCGAGCCCCGCCAGAGTGCGTACCATAATTGCGGCATCGCTCCCCACGGTGCCACACCCGTAGTTATTGATTACCGGCACCACCTCAGGGAGGGCGCGGTCGATTGCCTGTACCACACCGCTGGCACAGTTGACCGAGCACATAACCACCACGTGGTTTCTGATGCCATAGCCGCCGTCCTCGCGCTTGTACCCTTTGAACTCCATAGTTGCCCCCATCGTCAAGCAGTGAGGTCGCCGAGGCAGGGACGGGCGTTGTGCAGGTGCACCCACTCACCCCTGTGTATCTCCCTGGTCGCCTCCAGGATAGGCTCGCCATAGCGATAGACCTTCTCACCTGAAGCGATGTCTTTGAGGGCTATTTTATGACCTGCCGGTATATCCTCAGTGACCTGGAACGACTGTTCATCCTCCAGCACCACCGCATCGCCTTTCTTCAAAGCCTGCAGTGCGATGACCACATTATCGGCGGGGTTTATTTTCAGGGCGTTATTTCTCATGCTCCTCTCCGCTGGGAACGACCCGAGAGCGCGAGGGTATTTATTCCAGCACCACGGTGCCGCTTTTGCCGCCGCTTTTTCTCACCAGCCGGATGTCCTGCAGCCTCATCGTGGCATCGATGCCTTTACACATATCATAGACCGTCAATGCAGCTATTGCCACTGCGGTCAGCGCTTCCATCTCGAAACCGGTCTTGCCCCTACCGCTCACGGTGGCGGTTATATCCACGGCAGTATCTTCGAGAGTGAGCTCGAGGCTGATGTTCTCGATGGACAGGGGATGGCATAATGGGACAAGCCGGTGCGTCTCCTTAGCCGCCATGATGCCAGCCAGCTTAGCCGCGGTCAGCACATCACCTTTGGGCAACCTGCCCTGCCTTATCCTCTCCGCCGTCTCCGCTCGCATCGTCACCCTCCCCTTCGCCGTCGCCTGCCTTGAAGTCACTTTCTTGCCGCTGACATCCACCATCTTTACATCTTTTCTGGCTGCCATCTCAACCTCCCACCTGCGACATCAGTCGCTTCCGTGCCGTTTTGCCTTCAGCCAGCTTGTGCTGCCGGGGCTTGCTCTTTACCGCGCCAGCGATGACCTCCTGCAACTTCTCCACAGAGGCGTTCTGGCGCAGATGCTGGCGGACGTCCACCTCGAGGTCGCTCAGCAGGCAGGGTCGTAATTTACCATCGGCGGTGAGGCGGAGGCGGTTGCAATTGAAACAGAAGTGCTCGCTGACCGGAGTGACGAAGCCGATGGTGCCGCGGGCATCGGGAAACCGGTAATAGCGGGCGGGTCCGTTGCCCCTGGGTGGCAGGCACGGCTCCAGCTTGCCCAGACTGGCTAGCTGTCCCATTGTCTCTGCCGCAGCCACAAAGTGAACAGCGGATTGAGGCGCAATGAGGGTATGCCCCAGCGGTGGGTTATCGCCACCGAAGGGCATAAGCTCGATGAAGCGCACATGCCAGCCATCGCTGATGCTCAGCCGGGCGAAGTCCAGCACCTCATCATCGTTCACCCCCTGCATCACCACCACATTCACCTTCACCGGCTCCAGCCCGCAGGCTTTAGCCGCTTCGATGCCCCGGAGCACCTGCTCCAGCTTACCGTGCCGGGTGATTTTCTCAAATCTTTCCGGTCTTAAAGAGTCCAGGCTCACATTTACCCGCTTCAAGCCGGCGGCTTTCAGTTCCCGGGCGTGCTCTGCCAGCAGGATGCCATTGGTGGTGAGGGAGATGTCATCTATGGCATTGATTTCCGCCAGCATCTTCACCAGCCCTGGCAGCCCAGCCCTGACCAGGGGCTCGCCGCCGGTGAGCCTGACCTTACTGATGCCTAGAGTTGAGGCGGCGCGGACGAAAGCGGCTATCTCCTCGTAGCTGAGGATGTCCTCGTGGGACAGCAGGGCGACTCCTTGAGGGGGCATGCAGTAGATGCAGCGCAGATTGCAGCGGTCGGTGACCGAGACCCGCAGATAGCTTATGGGGCGGTTAAAGGCATCGGAAAGACCGGTCATATCTTCACCTCTCTAGCCAGCCTCTCCAGCACCCTGTAAGCCTCTCTGGCAGCCCTGCCGCGGTGGCTCACCCGGTTCTTAACATCCAGCGGCAGTTCGGCAAGCGTCTTCCCCAGCTCCGGGAAATAGAACACGGGGTCATAGCCAAAGCCGCCCTCGCCTCTCGGTTCCGGGGCTATAATGCCGTGGCATTCCCCGCGCACCGTTTCCACCTTGCCCTCGGGCGTGGCTATGGCGATGACGCACACAAATCTGGCGCTCCTTTTTTCTGGAGGCACTTCTTTGAGCAGGGAAAGCAGGTGTTCCACCCGCTCCCTGTCGGTGGACTTTCCGGCGAAGCGGGCGGAATTTATGCCCGGTGCACCGCCGAGGGCGTCCACCTCCAGCCCCGAGTCGTCAGCCAGTGCCACCAGCCGGGAGGTAGTGGCGTAGGTGAGTGCCTTCTGCCTGGCGTTATCCTCGTAGCTATTGCCGGTCTCCTCTGCCACCTTAAAAATCCCCGCCTCCTCCGGGGTCACCAGCCTCCAGGGCAGTCCCTGGAAAAGCAACTGGAACTCCCGTATTTTACCACGGTTATTCGTCCCCAGGAGCAACTTCAGCATATAATCAGATCTTCTGGAACCTGCCGGCGAGCTTCTTCATCACATTGGGCATGGTGGTGTATTCCATCTCCTCCAG
>DAOUCT010000055.1:0-8604 GCA_034432055.1 Dehalococcoidia bacterium
TCTGCAATTCTGACAGGCGCTGTCTGGCGGCACTTACCAGTGACTGGTCCTGGGACACTTCAAGCACCTTGTTGAAATCGGCGATAGCCTGAGTCCTGTTCCCCATCTGGTCATAGACATTGCCCCGGTTGAAATAAGCCAGCCCATATTTAGGGTCAAGCTCGATGGCTTTGTTGAAATCGGCAATGGCGAGTTGCTGCTGCCCTTTGCGGTGGTAAGCTGAGCCGCGGTTGTTGTAGGCTTTGGCAAAATCGGGCTTGAGCTCGATGGCTTTGCTGAGGTCAGCGATGCCCTTGTCCCACTGCTCCTGGGCGTTATAAACGGTGCCGCGGTTGTAATAGGCTTCGACAAATTCCGGGTCCAGCTCGATGGCTTTGGAAAAGTCGGTGAGGGCAGCCTCCATCTCCCCTTTAGAACCGTACTCAATTCCCCGTTGATTGTAGATCAGTGCCATCTCCTGTTTGATCTGAGGTGCCGATTCGGGGTCGAGTTCTATTATTTTCTGCAGGTCGGCGATGGCTAGTGCCCATTCTCCCTGCACCCGGTACACCAGGCTGCGGTTGTAATAGGCAATGGCATAGTCCGGCTTGAGGTATATCGCCTTATTGAAGTCGGCGAGCGCTGAATCGAGCTGGTTAACATCGGTGTAAGCGGAGCCGCGGTCGTTGTAGGCGGCGAAATTATTGGGGTCGAGCTGGAGACATTTAGTGAAATCGGCGATTGCCTTCTCAGGGTCACCCAGAAAGCGGTACACCAGCCCGCGGTTGTAATAGGCTTCCACCAGCCTGGGGTCAAGTTCGATAGCTTTGGACAGGTCGGCGATGGCGAGGTCGGTATTGCCCTTGTTGGCATGAGCCCAGCCGCGGTTGTTATAGGCGGTGGCTGCTTTGGGGTTGATCCCGATGGCTGCGGTGAACTCGGCGATAGCCTCGTCCCATTTCTCCTCTGAAGAGTAGATAGTCCCCTGTTTGATGTGCTGTTCAAAGTCAGCCTCTTTGTTGCTTGAGGTCTCAGTGCCATCCCGGGCGCACGCCGGCAGGAGGCAGGCTGACAGCAATGCCAGAAGACAAAGGGCAAGAAAGCTATATTTGTATGTCATACCACTCTCCATTTCAGTGCCAGAACACGGTTATTTAGCAGCCAAGTATAACACATCCCGAAATATAACGGAAATTTGTGTAATCATGCGGTAGATTGGCAATGCGTCCCCCTCACTCTAACTCTCTCCCGCGAGGGGAGAGAGGACACATTTTTCCTCTCCCTTGACGGGAGAGGATAAGGTGAGGGTGAAGGTGCCCCCCTCACTCTAGCTCTCTCCCGCGGAGGGGAGAGAGGATATGTCCTCCTACCTCAGCCTCCATGAAGGGACCGGCGACAGGTCTGCCTTGCAATAATAGAACGCATGTACTATAATAGCTGGTAAAATGGCTAAGTTACTGGTGTTAGCGTTAGAGAGGCGGCGGTATGATGTAGCGGCGCATGTGCTGGTGTACGGGCTGGTGAAGGCGCGGCTGGAGCAAGGACATGGTGATAGAAAACGGAGCCGGGGGCAGGACGGGCAAGCGAAAGCCTAGCTTTTATAGCCGGGCGCTGGATGAGGCGGAGAGGCTGGAGTTCGAGGAGGTGAGGGGGATAGAGGGGTTGGACGAGGAGATTGCCCTATTGCGCCTGAAGCTGCGTTCGCTTATTGAGAGCCATCCGGAGAATGTCCGGCTGGCGCTGGACACTGCCAGTACCATAGCCCGACTGGTGCGCACCCGCTACAGCATCTCCAAAGAACAGAAGAAGTCGCTGAAGCAGGCTATCACCAAAGTGCTCACCGAGATCGCCATCCCGCTGGGTGTGAAGGCGCTGGTCAAGTAATCGAGATGGAGCTGAGACCTTACCAGCAGGAGGTAGCCCGGGCGGTGGTTGCCAGCATCGAGGGCAATCTGGGGCTGACCTTGACCGTAGAGATAGCCCGACAGGGTGGCAAGAACGAACTCTCGGCGCATCTGGAGGTGCTGCTGCTGACCATGTTCCTCTCTAAGGGTGGCAGCGGCATCAAGTGCAGTCCCACATTCAAGCCGCAGACGCTCATCTCCCTGAGCCGGCTGAAGGAGAGGCTGGACGAATACGGTTACAGCGGCATCTGGCAGACTGAGGCTGGCTATATAGTCAAGCTGGGCAATGTCCGCTGGGTGTTCCTTTCGGCGGAGGAGACCAGTTCGGTAGTGGGGCACACGGCGGACATACTGCTGGAGGTGGACGAAGCCCAGGATGTCTCCAGAGACAAGTACACCAAGGAGTTCAGACCGATGGCATCGGCGCACAACACCACCACCGTACTTTACGGGACGACCTGGGACGATTCCACGCTGCTGGAAGAAATAAAGCAGGCGAACCTGGAGCTGGAGAAGAGGGACGGCGTTAAAAGGCATTTCAGGTATGACTGGCAGGAGGTGGCTAAATATAACCCGGCATACCGGAAATTTGTGGAGATGGAGAGACAGAGGCTGGGAGAGGACCACCCCCTTTTTCGCACCCAGTATGCTTTGTTGCCGATACGGGGCGGTGGAGGATTTTTCAACCCGGCGCAACTGGCATCTCTCAGGGGTGAACATGTCAGGCGGCGCCTGCCTGAAGAGGGGAAGGTCTATGTGGTGGGGATCGACTTTGCCGGCGAGGCTGAGCAGGTTGAGTCGGAGGTCTTGCTGCGGCGCAGCAGGGATGCCACGGTGGTGACCGTGGCTGAGGTGGTGCTGGCGCCTGCCGGTGACCGCTTGCAGCAGCCGCTACTCATGGTGGTGGAGCATTATGCCTGGGTGGGCAGAAAGCACGCCGACCTGCTCGCCGGGCTGGTGAGGCTGCTTAAAGATGTGTGGCGACCGAGGTATGTGGTGTGCGATGCCACCGGTGTGGGTGAGCCGCTTGCCAGCCTGCTGAGGAGTGCTCTGGGCAATCGGGTGGTGCCGTTCAAGTTTACTCAAAAGACGAAATCAGAGCTTGCCTTCGACCTCCTGGCTATGGTGAACTCGGGCAGGCTCAAGGTCTACCGCCAGGACGGTTCGGCGGAGTACGGTGAACTGATGTCGCAGCTATGGCAGGCGAAGCAGGTCTATCGCCCGAACCAGACGCTGGACTTCTTTGTGGATGCGGCTAGCGGGCATGATGACTATCTGATGAGCCTGGCGCTTACGGTACAGGCGGCAAAAAGGTGTACACCGAAGATAGCACAGGGCAGCCTGCGCGACTAGCTGGTCCTGCTGGACTGTTAAGTCTAGATGAGGCTGGGCAGACCCTTGGCGGCTTCCTCCATATCGCGGAGGCGGCTGCTGGTCTCTCTGATGCGTTCCTTCTGCGTCTGGGCGAAAGCGGTAGCCCTATCGTAGTAATCGCGTATCTTCTGCACGAAGGCGAGCTGGGAGAACATTATGGTGACATTCACCATGGAGCCCTCCCTGGGGAAGTCGCCTGCCCTGATGACGGCATTCTCCGCCAGCTCGCGGAGATAGTCACCGAGCCCCTTGGCTATATCCATAGACATGTCCCTTGCCGGGGCAGCCAGCAGGTAGAGTGCCCTGCCGGCGTCCTCCGGGCTGCAGCCTATGGAAAGTTCGCTGATGGCGGCATCCATAGCCTGCATTGCCCTCAAGGTCTCATCGCTCTTCTCCTTATAGCTCACCTTAGCCAGTTGCCAGGGGAAGCGGAAACCGCGGGGTATTTCGGCGCTTCCTATGCCGATGGCTGTCCAGCCATCGATGGACTGCATGATATCGCCGGCATCGAGCACCTTAGCGCCCACATGCTTATACTTGATCACCTCGCCGGCGCACATCAAATCGTAGAATGGCTCCACTATCTGGGAGTTTATGCGGTTCAGGTTCATTGCCAGGCTGGCGTCTTTTCTCACATAGCGCTGGTTATCAGCCAGGAACACACCATCGGCTACGGAGTGGATGGACTTGAGACAGGTAGCGGTGTTGTAGACGCTGCGCAGCTCGGTCATCTCCTCGTGTTCGAAGGGGAGGACGACCAGGGCATACACCGGCTTGCCCACATACCGCTCCTTGAGCATCTGGGCGATGACGGAGATCGCCCCTGAGCCGGTGCCGCCGGCGGCGCCGGCGATGAGCAGGAAGGCATGTGACTGGTAGAAATTGGGGGCTGACCGCACGGCATCGATCACCTTGTCCCCGTCCTCCCTGGCGAGCTCAGCACCCATCTCGTTTATCTTGCCCACACCGTGTCCCCAGGTCTTCCGCCCGCCGATAAGTATGCGGTGCATATAGTCGGAGTTGATATAAGACAGCCCGGTAAGGTCTGTCTGGTCGGTGTTCACAGCATAAACGCCGGTGACGATGTTGATGCCCCACTGTGCCTGCGCTTTTTTGTTCAGCCGGACAAACTGGTCAGCAACGCGCGACCCGCATTGTCCCAGCCCGATAATCATTAATCTCATATCGCATCCTCACTTTCTGTACGATTATATTATCGTATTCAGTTTTCTCCATATTAAGCCATAATGGCTATATTGTCAAGTTTTGGTCAGTCCCCACCGCTACGGACGACGTGTACGATGCGCCAGACGACGACCACCAGCACACAGGCGCCGAGGGCGATGACGGCGATGACCCACCACTGCAGGGCGCCGATTTCCAGAAGCTGCCCTGTGGTCCATTCGCCCTGGTTCCCGGCGCCGTCCACCGCTTTCACCCTCCAGTAGTATTTACCCCGTGGCAGTGCCTCCTTTTTAGTCAGCGTATACTCTGAAGCAGTCAGCCCTTCCTTGCGCAGCACGGCGCCGGAAAAGTCGGTGCTGGGGCTTATCTCCAGCGTGTAATACACGCCGCTGGGGTCGGTGACCTCCTCCCAGTCAAAGGCGACCACGGTCTTGCCGATTAAGCCGAACCTGGCGCCGGCTTCGGGAGAGAGGAGGCTAGGTGTCGGCGGCGGCGTTGACTCCACGGTGAGCTTCACCGAGGACACAGAAGTGGCGGCAGTGACGGTCACGGTGTGGTCGCCAGCTTTTGACGGTGGCACCTTGAACCTGGCGGCGAAATTGCCCTTGGTGTCGGTGGCGGCGGATGTCGCCACCTGATTGCCATCGTAACTGATGATTACTGGCTGACCGGCGGCGAAGCCGGTGCCGCTTAAGGTGACCTCATCGCCGATGGCGCCAGAGGCGGGGTTCAATTCTATCCTGGGCGACACGATTACTGTGACCTCGGGGACCTCGCCTGGCTTGTTGACATTACCGGAGGCGCCGATAAGGTGTTTGCCCTGAGGCGTTGGTGGCACCGCAATCTTGGTTGACCACGAGCCCTTGGCATCGGCGACGACGCTGCTGGCTAACATAGTGCCATCGAAGGTTATCTTGATATCACTCTCTTTGGACTCGAAGCCGATGCCGTTGACCCACAGGCTATCGCCGACATAAATGGCGTCGCCGAGGTAGCCGGATGCCGGCTCCACTTTTATCACCGGCGACACATTGAAGCTGAGTTTACTGATTTCTTCCTCCGGGGTGACCCCTCCCACTGCCCCGACCTCGTGGCTGCCTCTGGCTGATGCTGGTACCGAGAAGCTGGACTGCCATGAGCCTTTGGCATCGGCGGCGATGCCCGAGTTGACGATCAGCCCGTCATAAGTCACCCTGATGTTGGTCTCCCCGCTGGTGAAGCCGCTGCCGGCGATGCTCACCACAGTGCCCACATTTCCTGAGGTGGGGTTTATGCTGATACTGGGGACCACCGTAAAAGTGAGCTTTCCTGCCTCTTCAGCCGGCGTGGTGCCCTGAACGGTGACCGCATGGTTGCCGCGGACGCTGGCGGGCACCTTGAAAGTGGTCTCCCAGCTACCTTTGCTGCTAGCGGTGATGCCGCTTTTTACCGCAGTGTCGTCGTAGAGCACCTGTATGCCCGACTCGTTGCTGTTAAAGCCTTTTCCGGTTACCGTGACCTCCGACCCCACGGTGGCTTTCACCGGGGTAAGGCTTAAGGATGCTGTCACGGTGAACTCGCCGTTCAAGACCTTGTTCTCCACCTTCAGGGTCAGCTTGTGCTTCCCCCTGGGGGCTTCGGGCACCAGGAAGGTCACCGAGACACAGCCCTGTGCGATTTGACCTTCAGCGATGATCTGGGTATCGTCCCATAGGAGCTGGTAGGTGCCGGAGCCATAGCCGCAGGTGCCGGGTATCGACACCTGTGCGCCCACTGGTCCCTGTGTCGGAGTTGTCGTGAGGCTGTTGTTAGCCAGGATGGATGGTGGGGTGAGGGATAGGAGTAGCAGGAAGAGGAGCAGAGCGGTTACCGCAAAGGCTCTTACATTATTATTCATCTTTTAAGCTATTTTAACACATATCAGGCTGTCCAGAAAGGGGGTTGAGGTCTGAAAAAGACAGCCACCTTAAATCTCCTTTGACAGAGTTGCCAGAAACTCGGCATTGGTGCGCGTCTTTGCCAGGCGGTCGAGCAGCCTCTCCGTAGCCTCGGTGGGGTTGGAGGAGTCCTCGGCGATCATGCCCACGATGCGCCGCAGCAGCCACACCTGCTTCAGGGTGTTCTCGTCGAGCAACAGTTCCTCGCGGCGGGTGCCGCTGCGCAGGATATCTATCGCCGGGAAGACGCGCTTCTCCGCCAGCCGGCGGTCGAGGTGGAGTTCCATATTCCCCGTGCCCTTGAACTCCTCGTAGATCAAGTCGTCCATCCTGCTGCCAGTGTCCACCAGGCAGGTGGCGATGATGGTCAGGCTGCCGCCCTCCTCGGTGTTTCTGGCGGCGCCGAAGAAGCGCTTCGGCGGGTAGAGCGCCACCGAGTCTATGCCGCCGGAAAGGGTGCGCCCGCTGGGCGGCATCGCCAGGTTGTACGCTCTGGTGAGCCGGGTGATGCCGTCGAGCAGTATCACCACGTCCTTTCCTATCTCCACCAGCCGCTTTGCCCTTTCCAGCGCCAGCTCAGCTACCCTGGTCTGGTTGTCCACCGGCTCATCGAAGGTCGCTGCCACCACCTCTGCCTTCACCGAGCGCTTCATATCCGTTACCTCCTCCGGTCTTTCGCCGATGAGGCACACCATCAGGTGGGGCTCGGTGTAGTTGGCGGTGATGGAGTTGGCGATGTTTTTCAAAAGCACGGTCTTGCCCGCCTTGGGCGGCGATACAATAAGCCCCCTCTGCCCCCGCCCGATGGGGGCGATGAGGTTGATCAGCCTGGTGGACAGGTTGCCGGGGCTGGTCTCCAGGTTGAACATTTTGTTGGGGAAGGTGGGGGTCAGCGAATTGAAGTGCGGACGGCTCTTTGACTGCTCGGGGTCGACCCCGTTTATCGCCTCCACCCTCACCAGGCTGCAGTACTTCTCACCTTCTTTAGGCGGTCTCCCCTGACCGGAGACGATATCGCCCGGTCTCAAGCCGAAGCGGCGGATCTGGGACTGGGAGATGTACACATCGCTGGGACCGGGGAGCAGGCTCTCCTGTCGCAGAAATCCGTAGCCCTCGTTGGTGATGTCCAGGACGCCGCTGACGAACAGGAAGCCCTGCTGCTCGGTGTATGCCTGGACGATGCGCATGATGAGTTCCTGCTTCTTCAGCGCGGTGATGCCCTCGATGCCCTGCTGGCGTGCCATATCCAGCAGTTCATCGCGGGTCTTGGTCTCCAGCTCGGCGATGCTTATCTGTGGTTGCCTTTCCTCTACTACCATGTCATCTCTCCTGAGTATAGATTTTTAACTCCGTTTACCCATAACCTTCTCCCAGTCCTCGAGAAAGCGGCGCACGCCGATGTCTGTCAGCGGGTGCTGCACCATCTGCATAAGGACGGAATAGGGGACGGTGGCGATGTGAGCGCCGGCTTTAGCTGCCTCGACGCAGTGACGCGGGTGGCGGAGGCTGGCGGCGATGACCTCGGTCTTTATTTCAGGGTAGCTGCGGTATATCTGCACTATCTCCCGCACCAGCCCCATGCCGTCCTCGCCGATATCGTCCAGTCTGCCCACGAAGGGGCTGACGAAGGCAGCGCCGGCGGCGGCGGCGAGAAGCGCCTGATTCACCGAGAAGCACAGGGTGAAGTTCACCTTTATCCCCTCCCTGGCAAGGATGGAGGTGGCTTCCACCCCCTGAATGGTCGCCGGTATCTTTACCGCCACATTCTCCGCCCAGGACGCAATCTCCCGGGCTTCAGCCACCATGCCGCTGGCATCCTGGCTCAATACCTCGGTGGACACCGGTCCCGGGACGATGCTGCAGATCTCCTTGACCAGCTTCTTATAGTCCACCTTGCCCTCTTTAGATACCAGACTGGGGTTGGTGGTCACGCCGGTGACCACTCCCACCTTCACCCCGTGCCTTATGTGCTCGATGTTAGCTGTGTCCAGAAACAGACGCATATTTTATACTCCTTATTTATTGGGTGAGATACTCCTGAGTTAGCGGTAGCGATACCTGAGCGCCCTCGACCAGCGTCTCTTTGGCGGCGGCGACGAAGCTGACGAACAGCGGGTGGGGTCTGTTGGGACGGGAGCGGAACTCGGGGTGGAACTGACAGGCGAGCATCCAGGGGTGGTCTTTCAGTTCCACTATCTCCACCAGCCGCCTGTCAGGGGAAAGCCCGCTGGCGATAAGCCCCTTCG
>DAOUCT010000056.1:0-3764 GCA_034432055.1 Dehalococcoidia bacterium
AACGAGGTCAGGTGGTGACCTCACGCCAAAGTCTGGGACAACGACATCGAAAACAGGCTATCGGACACATTTGACACCCGCTTGCCTGAGCATATACAATACAGCCTGTCTCGCAGACGAACAGTAAAAAGGAGCGTCGGCATTACAGCCGTGGCGAACGGTACCTTATCCGGAAAAAGCCTGAAGACAAAGCCCGGCAGGATGTTTGCTTCAGCACTGGCAATGCTGCTGGCGCTATCATGCTTTCTTACTGCCTGCACCAAAGAAGCCCCACCGACCCAAACCCCCATTACCCTGGAGCTAACAAGCACCGCCTTTGCTGACGGCGACAAAATGCCCGCCAGATATACCTGTGACGGCGAAAATGTCTCCCCACCGCTTGCCTGGGGAGCACCACCGCCGCAGACCCGCTCCTTCGCCCTGATAGTCGATGACCCCGATGCCCCCATAGGTGTGTTCACCCATTGGGTCATCTTCAACATCCCGCCCCATATCAGGTCGCTCGCCGAAGCTTTGCCAGCGCAGGAACGAACCGAAAATGGCACTCTACAGGGCAAAAACGGCTTTGGAAAACTGGGCTACGCCGGTCCCTGTCCGCCCAGAGGTTCTCCCCACCACTACCGCTTTGCCATCTACGCGCTGGACACAGTGCTCGACCTGAAGCCCGGCGTCTCCAAGAACGACCTGCTTAAGGCAATGGAAGGACATATCCTCGCCCAGGGGCAGCTTATAGGAGTCTACCAGCGCTGACCTTACACTGAGCAAATGCCATGAAGACCGCAAAAATCCCCTTAGTTTTGGTGCTTTTAATGGCAGTCTGCCCTGTGCTGACATCATCCCTCGATGTCCAGCCGGCAACCGCCCAGTCAGCCTGCGACTGGATTGAGTACTCGGATAACCCTATATTCGGTCAGCACCGCGGTGATGACAAGGCATATTATGTAAAAGTAATTTACGACCCCACCCAGTTCTCCGGGCACGGCGATAGTGCCTACTACAAGATGTGGTTCGGCTCAAGCAATGGTACAGGCTATGCCTATTCCAACGACGGCATAAACTGGACTGCAGGTGCCAATCTGGTGAACGGACTGGTAACCGGTGCCAACCACCCGCTGGTGAAATATGACCCCAACGGCTTCGGCGAGGGCGTCTACTACAAAATATGGTACTGGGACCCGAGGGCAAGCATTTACACCATCGGGACTCTGAGATACGCCGAGTCTACCGACGGAATCAACTGGAAAAACGACCAGCCGCTGACTCAAGACAGTACTTCCCCGCTGGTCACGGGTGGACCATCTGGTTGGAACCGCGGCTCCTACGGTCCCTGTGACCTGATTTACAATCCCAGCGGCTCTAATACACTGGATGACGGCAACCTGTGGAACAACAGGTATGTAATGTACTACATGGGCACCAACGGGGGAAACGAGTATATAGGGCTAGCATACTCCACCGACGGCAAACACTGGAAACGGTGGGGCGACAACCCCGTACTTCGCCCGTGCACCGAAGATAACAACCCTGGTGCCTGCTGGGACTACTATGCCGTCGGCTACTGCCGGGTGATAAAAATAGGTGACACCTGGCATATGTGGTACTGCGGTGGTTATAATACGAATTGCGGCATCGGCTACGCCACATCCCCGGACGGCATAAACTGGACCAAGCACCCCGACAACCCCATTTTCCACAAAGACGACGGTGTCCCCTGGAGAAACGATAGGACCTACACGCCGTGGGTACTATACGACCCGGATAACTTCAGCGGGCACGGCGATGCTTGTCCCTTCAAGATGTGGTTCAGTGGCAAGGACACCACTGGCAAATATTCCATAGGCTATGCCACCGCCACCCCTGTGGACGCTGGACCAGACCAGAGGGTCTGCGAGGGCAGCAGCCCGATAACACTTATCGGCGCCTCTCCGTCGGGTGGTACCTGGAGCGGGATCGGCGTCTCGGACTCCGTGTTTGCCCCCACCGGGCTAGCCCCCGGCGATTACACCGTCACCTATACTTATACCAACCCCAAGGGCTGCACCAGCAGCGATAATAAGACTGTGACCATAGACCCCAAGCCCTCAGCCGCCGCCTTGAGCAACTCGCCGGTGTGCTTCGGTGCTACCATCCAGCTTGTGGGTATATCCGACAACGCCACCTCCTATCACTGGACGGGTCCCAACGGCTTCACCAGCAACGAGCAGTCGCCCTCAATACCAAATGCCACACTGGCAATGGCTGGCGACTACACGCTAACCGCTACCAGCGCCCTTGGCTGTAGAAATACAGCCACGGTATCCGTAAGCGTCATACCCTGCGTTGGCCCCGAACTCGGCGCCACTGCTGACATATCTGCCCAAGCCCTCGCCTGCCCGCTCTCGCTATCAGTTAACATGGGGGGTCGCGTGGCTTCTGTCAATATGAGCGCTGACGGGTCAGTATGCGGAAGCTGCATAGCCCGAGACCCTAGTGGCAAACATAGCCTGGAAATAGAAGACCGCGCTACCTTACTCCTTGCCGACGGCACCCCGCCCAAACTGATAACTTTCCGGGCAGCAAGGACACCAGCGCCACTCCCGCAGAACACCGTGCTCCTGGGGCAAGCCTACGAACTTAATGCCTATGCCACCACATACGAGCACACCCCGCTGCCGCTTACCATCTCGCCGCCAGCGAGGCTGCTCCTTTCCTACGACCCTGAGGAACTGCCCCGCAATGCCACTGAAGTGTTCGTCGCCACTTACAGCCCGCAGGAGGGCTGGGTACCACTCACCCCGGTGTCGGGAGCTGTCGCCGCCGTCGGTGAGGTCCGCTGCCTCGTCAGCCACTTCTCCGTTTTCGCCGCACTTGCCAGAGTGCCTGAACCATCGCCGGCTAAATTCACCGTCAGCAACCTCAACATCGTCCCCAAGCAAGTCCAGCCCAACCAGCAGCTCACCATCAGCATTGAGATTGCCAACGCCGGCGAACAGAGCGGTGACTATAGCTTAGAGCTCGTGGTGGACGGAAAAATCAAAGCGACGCGCAGTCTAGCCCTCGCCGGTGGAGAAAAGCGCACCACGAAGTTCACCATCTCGGAAGCGATGCCGGGGACGCATTCGGTGGAACTGGCAGGGCTGACCGCTGAGTTTACGGTGATAAAGCAGAGCCGCCTTCCCTCCCTTTACTGGTGGCTTATAGCTGCCGTCGCCATCGCCATAGTCCTGGTACTGGTCAAACTGCTACTTGGCAGATAGACCTACAGGATAACCTCTTTCTTCCGTAGCCTCTCTATCTCCGCATCACTCAAGCCCAGAAGCTCTTTCAGCACATACTCGTTGTGCTCGCCCAGTATCGGCGCTGGCTTGAATACCGGCTCACAATCGCTCATCTTCCAGGGCACACCCACCAGCTCCAGCTGTCCCATCACCGGGGCATCAATTGTCACAAATGCGCCCCGGGCACGGAGGTGCGGGTCAGCATACAGGTCACGATAGTCCTGTGACATCGCTACCGTAATCCCTGCCTGGCGCAGGTTGTCTTCCAGTCTCTCCAGGCTCTGCCATCTTGTCCACTCCTCAATAATCCTGTCAAGCTCAGCCTCATTTTTCTTACGTGCCTCCATGGTGGCAAAGCGGGAGTCGCTGGCAAGCTCTGGCTTACCCATTGCCCTTGCCAGACGGGCAAATTCCTCGTCGGAATGCACCTCAATAGCAATCCAGCGGTCTACACCCCAGCAGCGATAGAGGTTGTGCGGTGCATATACGGGGTGCGCATTTCCCATC
>DAOUCT010000057.1:0-2496 GCA_034432055.1 Dehalococcoidia bacterium
ACTATACTGTTCGGGGAAAGCGGATGAATCGGCATACCTGTAAACTAGTGGGGCTGGTGCTGTCTGTACTGATGATGGTCAGCCCCGGCTGTGCACCGGCGGCGACCACCCAGCCGCCGGCGCTAAGCCCTGATAGCGCTGCTGCCAGCGCACCTGCTATCACCGCACCGGTGGAGTCTGAGGTGGTTGATGAAGGAGGTCAGACCATCGGTAAAGACCCGGTCTCGGGCAGGAACCAGCAGGTGGACTTCGGCTGGGAGCAGTACTGTTATTCCACTGAGTACCAGCTCCAGATAGCCAAAGACCCGGGGTTCACCCTGATTGTGCTGGACACCGGCGCTTTCGCCCCCGCCTCGGCGATGTCGCCGGCGGCTTACTTCCCCGCCGGAGGGCATGCAGCCTCTCCATCCTCACTCACCGGCTGGGCGGGGCTGGAGGCAGGTCACACCTATTACTGGCGGGTGCGGGTGCGCCAGGCAGCCACAGGACAGTACATCCGCAGCCCGTGGTCTGAGGTGAACAGCTTTACCATCGAGCCGTGATGGCTGGGAGAGGATTCCCCCTCACTCTAACTCTCTCCCGCGGAGGGGAGAGAGGATAAAGGGAGGTAGCTCTCTCCCGCGGAGGAGAGAGAGGACCTTCTCTCCCTTCATGGGCGGGGACTTCATTCTCTCTTTCCTCTCCCTCGACGGTAGAGTTCCTCTTTTCCTTCAGATGGGAGGATTCCCCCTCCGTTCTTCTCCCTTGATGGTAGGTTTCTTCCTTCTCTTCTTGTCCTTTAGATGGGAGGACTCCTCTCTCCATTTTTCTCCCTCGACGGGAGAGCTCCTCCCTCTATTCCTCTCCCTTGACGGAAGAAGTACTCTCTCCACTCTTTTCCCTCGATGGGAGAGCTCCTCTCTCAATTCCTCTCCCTCGACGGGAGAGGATAAAGGTGAGGGTGAGCCCCCACTCTAACTCCATCCCACCGGGGGAGAGACAGAGCAGCCAACGCTCTTACTCTAAATCCGGCTAATTTTAAGGTACACTTTTAACCCTTGCTAGAAAGTCCAGCACCGCGGCGTTAAACCTTTGCGGCGCCTCGATGGCAGCGGCGTGACCGGTGGGCAGGATGACCAGCTCCGAGCCGGCGATTGCCGCTTGTGCCTGTTTGCCCTGCTCTACACCCATGTAAAAGTCGTGCTCCCCGACGATAAGCAGTACAGGACACTTCAGCTTGCTGAGGTCAGGTGGTGGGGCAGGAACGCCTAACGAGCCCATAAGTCTGGCGAGCCCTTCGGGCTTGTTCTGCATTTTAACCTTCATATACCTTCTGAATTCGGCAGGATTTCGTGATTTGAAATCAGGAGAGAAAGCCGCTGTGGTCATCATCTCGGCAAAAGCCTTCATGTCTTTCTTTTCCAGCAGTCCGATTATCGTTTTGCGCCGTTCGATGGCTTCAGGAGTCGGTGGTGTCATCCCTACAGCGCTGTTAGCCAGCACCAGCGCCTTCACCAGTTCCGGGTGTTCCAGCGCCAGGTTCAGGGCGATGCGCCCACCCATGGAATACCCCAAAAAATAAGCCTCAGATACTTTGAGCGCCTTCATCAGTTCATAGGCGTCTTCGGCAAACAGGCGTGTTGAGTATTCCCCCTCAGGGCTTTCCGTCCTGCCCGAACCCCGCACATCGTAGGTGATGACCCGGTACTTTTTGGTGAATACCGGTACCTGATGGTACCACATGTTTAAATTGTCCCCCGCCCCGTGAATCAATACCAGATTGTCCCCCTTGCCCTTGACCTCATAGAACATGGATATGCCGTTTGCTTTAATCTTCATGTTTGCCTCCCTTCAGCAGTTATTGCCCCGAGCGCCATCCCCAAGCCGGTCTTGTAGTATCTGACCGGGATGATAGCCGATTATATAATGGCGGAAGAGGGCATTTCAAACTTTGAAAATTGGGACAAAAGGCTCACCCTGAAGACTCTCACACCCACTTGACTTATGCGACTAAAAAGAGTACAAAATTTAGGCAATTATTCGAGCGAGTACTCGAAAGGAAAGAGACGGCGATGGAAGATGTGGAGAAGACCAGAGAGGAACTTATTGCTGAATTAGCAGCGTTGCAGCGACAGATAGGGGCGCTGGAGGGAGAGGTGGTTAAGCTCCAGACGGCAGAGGAGAAACTGAGCCGATTAAATATGGTGCTCCGTGCCATCCGCAACATCAACCAGCTCATTGCCCGTGGTGCTGAGCGCAGCCAGCTTCTTGATGGTGTTTGTCAGAATTTGGTAGAAAACCGCGGCTATTATAGTGCCTGGGTTGTCCTGCTGGACAAAGCAGGGAGGTACGTTGCCTCAGCACAAGCCGGGCTGGGCGGTGAGTTCGCCAACCTGCAGAAAAGGCTGGAACTCGGTGAGTTGCCGCCCTGCGCACGGAAGGCGCTGGAGACACCGCATGCCGTTGTAATCGGGGTTACCAAGGAGCTTTGTGCCGGTTGTCCGCTGGAGGACGTAC
>DAOUCT010000058.1:0-2720 GCA_034432055.1 Dehalococcoidia bacterium
ATACTTATCATTGGTATAGGTCTTGGCTTCATACGACAATTGCTTCGCCGCCGGTGTCGTCGGCTGTGTCGGCTGCGATGGTGGAGTGGTCGGTTGTTGTGTTTGCGAAGGCGTCGCTGCCGGCTGTTCTGGTTGTCCGACCGGCGGCTTTATTGCGGTTGGCGCTTCACAGGCTACCAGTCCTAAGCCTGACACAACTAATATGACCACCAGCAATACTGACAACTTTTTCATTTTTAAACACAAGACCTCCTTTCACTTACTGTGTCACCAGACATGTACCACACTGTTCGCCCTATATGCTCACCTCCTTCCATAGCGTTTTTGTTCGTCATGACAAGCCTGAACGGTTAAAGCAGAATATCGCCGTGGTTATGAGAATTATACCATGTATGTCAACGTACACGATATACCTCTTCAAGCCCCGCCATCGCCCCAGCCATCACCCCCTGCTTTTTGCATGGTTATTCTTATACGATATTGTGTTTTTACCTGTGTGTTTGTATAATAGCTGCGATTATCTTCTACGTTTCTCCTGATTTCCGGTATCCAGAAGGGGGTGGGAACCGTGCTGATATGAAGTGGTTGGTCTTTCAGGCAAGGGATGACTGCAGGCTATGTGTCAGTCTCGTTACAAGCTTATGTAGATTGAGATCTACATCAGGAGGAGGAAATGTCAGACAGAAACAATTCGAAGCGCACCAACATAATAATGCTAGCGGTCGCCTTATTTTTGATTCTGGTAGGCAACCTGGTGGCGTTTCTGGTACAGACCGATTTTGGCAATGTGAAGGTGCGCGATATACGTTTTGTGGGCACCGATGGCACTGTTATGAGCGCTTTGCTCTATCAGCCCAAAACTGCCACTGCCAAAGCTCCCGCTCCGGGCATTCTTGCCATACACGGCTATATCAATAGTCGCGAGATGCAGGACGGCTTCGCCATCGAGCTGGCGCGGCGTGGTTATGTGGTGCTTGCGCTTGACCAGACCGGTCATGGCTACTCCGACCCGCCCGCTTTTGCCAATGCCTTCGGGGGTGTTGACGGTCTGCGCTATCTGCGCAGTCTGGACTTTGTCGACAAGGAGAACATCGGGCTTGAAGGACATTCGATGGGTGGTTGGGCTGTTGTGTCAGCGGCGGCAGCTCTGGGTCCTACATCCTATAAGTCTATGGCGCTGGTCGGCTCTGCTCCCGGGGTATTCTGTCCGCCAGGCACCACCAATTTCCCCAAAAACGTTGCGGTGGTCTTTTCGAAGTGGGACGAGTTCTCATTGCTCATGTGGGGAGTGCCTAAAGGCGCAGATGTGGTCCGTTCCGATAAACTGAAGCAGTTCTTCGGCACAACGAGTGATGTGGTACGGTACAAATTTTATGGCAACATGGCGGATGGCACTGCTCGGGGATTTTATCAACCCACGACCACGCATCCGGGCGCTCACCTGTCAACCGCTGCCATCGGCGATGTGGTCAACTGGTTTGAGATAACATTGCAGGGAGGCAAGAGTTTACCACTCACCGACCAGATATGGTACTGGAAGGAGATAGGCAACCTGATTGCCCTGGTCGGCATGGTACTACTTTTCTTCCCGGTGGGTGCATTGCTATTACGGTGTGGTTTCTTCAAAGAGCTGGAGGAAGCTCCAGCCGGACCTAAATCAGCCGCGGGCGTCACCTGGTGGGTATCTGCCGTCATCTTCGCTGTAGTACCGGCTTTGACCTGGTTCCCGTTCACAGACCTGTTCAACAAATGGAAGTGGTCGGCTACTGCGGTATTTCCTCAAAATATCACCACCCAGGTGATGATATGGGCATTGCTGGTAGCTGCTATTGCGGTTGTGCTGTTCCTGATATGGCATTTCGCAATCAACCGCAAGGCTAAAGCCGGTGCCAGCGATTACGGTCTCTCCTGGGACGCTGGTTTCAACTGGAGGAAGCTGGGCAAGTCCTTCTTACTGGCTTTTGCCGTAGCATTTGCTGGCTATGTGACCCTAGTGTTTTCTGCCTGGCTGTTCAATGTTGATTTCCGGTTCTGGGTATTTGCGGTAAAGCCGATGTCGCATCTCCAGTTCCAGGTCTTTCTGGGTTATCTGGTCCCGTTTATCCTTGTTCTTCTGGCGTTCGCCGTAGCCCTGCATGGACAGCTCCGCCCCAGAACTGGCAAAGGGGAGCTAAGCCAGGGCAAAGAGATGGCGGTTAACTGGGCGCTTATGGTTGCAGGCTTTATTGTGCTGCTGCTGGTGCAATACATACCGCTGCTGACCGGTCATACGCTGGGCTATATGACCGCAGACCCTAGTGCTGTGCCGTTGTGGAGCATCATTGCGTTCCAGTTTGTGCCGATTATGACCATTGTATCCCTGCTGTTCACATTCTTCTACCAAAGGACGGGTCGCGTATACACCGGGGTTTTCGCCAGCGCTATGGCAGTGGTGTGGATTATCGTGGCTTCCCAGGCAATCCATTTTGCTTTACCCGTGTGGTGAAGCGATAAGCCGTTATTAGCCGGTTGCTGATGGGGGGGGCAGGGGTGCCTGCTGGCATCCCTGCCACCCCTTTCCGTTCGGTGGTCGGACTGTAAACTGAGGAAACCACATGGTCGAATAAGCCGCGCTGCATATTGCCCTCTGTAAGGTATAAAACAGAAAGCACAATGGCGTAAGAAATAACGTCTCTGCCTTTTGAAAGTAGCGATAGTCAGGCGCAATCTTTGCGGCGGAT
>DAOUCT010000059.1:0-1824 GCA_034432055.1 Dehalococcoidia bacterium
CGGTCTCGTTCGTCTTAATTGCCATCCGTAGCTCCGACAATAAGTCAGCCATCAGGACATATCTCGCCCCAAATCCCCGCTCGATGACCCGATTGGCAATGGCATTGAGAAGATGACTATTGTGGGTTACAGTAAAGTCCTCTAACAGAAACAGCCCGTCTCCCGCTATATCGAAGCCATAATACTCACCTTCGCCAATATACTCGACCACAATAGACGATAAACTAGGGTCTTTATTGTTGCGAATATTACTCGGAATTTTGCGCTTCACTTTGACCGGTATGTCCCCGACATGTCCGCTTATATTCAGACGATAATATTCTCCCCCAAAACCTGTCGCTTTTATTCCTTTACTCACCGAGTGCATAGAGCACCTTAAACCTAACGAATGGCATAAATACTGAATGTCACAAGCCAGTCTTTTATTCTTCTGGGTTACGTCATAGCAATTTGTATTGAATGAGCCATCGCTATCAATAATGCCCGCTAGGAGCGAGAGCCTTACATCCGTAGAGTTATAAAGGTACTCTGGTGGGATATGTTTGTTATTAAGCAGATTGTACTCTCTAAACAGATGCGTCAGACATGCATTATCGCCAGCCTTTAATTTGTAAGATGGAATGTTGCCTCTATAATCATACACGGACATTTCCAATCCATTATTCTGAGCATAACCAAAGATGTATTCCTTGACCTCTTCGTCCACCGTTGTTATGACAGTTCTATCGTTATCCCCGTCGCCTAGCCACAGACCCAATAAATAAGGCGCCACAGTGACGGGCCTATAAGGAAACTCAACCGCTTGTCTATAGCCATAGAAATAGTGCTTCCAAGCCTTAGATTTTGTCAGATAATCCCAAACTGGAATATTAATCTCATAGTTGTAATCTGGATATTTACCCCTGGGACGCCTCCAGTTTCCGCTTGGCATTCGCTCGCCCCTATACTTGGCGCAGGCAACTGACTTTCTAAGGCACAGGATATGATTTTCATTCACAATGTAGGCTTTGCCGTGGGTCTGTGTAACGCGATACAACTTACCATATCCACGACTTAAGGCTAGTACTGTTTTAATGTCACCATTCGGGCCCAGCAATCTGTCTCCAACTTTAATATCTTCAACGTTCCGAGGTTCTCCAGTGGCAGTAATTACACGCACTCCTTTGCCAAGACACTTGCCATTACCCGTGCCCCCATAGATGATAAGCCAGATGTAGTCCCCGACCCCTTCGGCAATATCATACGCCATTTTGTAGGCTTTTGCTACGCCCGGCACCTTGGCGTCGAACGTATCAAAAGTCTGCACAGGCTGGAGCACCCCGCTGCTCGCTGCATAGTCGCCCTGCTTGTAACGCAACACATCATCCTTTAGGCAACCAGGGTAATCGCAGGGAGACACAATCCGAAAATTGACCCGACCATCAGGGTAGCGCGGATGGAGGAATCCGACGCCGTGGCATTTTGGGCAGTCAATTAAGGGCTCATAGGGCACGCCTTCCCATTCATTCGATACCTCTGAGCTCTGGGTAGTCTGGGGTGGGGGTGTACTCTTCAGGCTTCGGTATTTCTCTGGGATTTCGATTCTTTGCATGTGCCTCCTTATCTCTGCGCCACCAGTTCAGGATCGTGGCGTAATGTGATTTGTAGCGTTTGCCTCGTGACTCCAAATATGCCGATAGCTTCTCGATATACCGCTCCGCCTCGCCGCCCAGCCTGTCTTTTAGCTTCTGCATCTCCTGTTCAGTTAACAGAACGTTTTGAAACTCCCCGTGTTTCTCTTTTTGGGGATATCCTTTCTTTTGTATAGTATCTTTTGTATAGTAT
>DAOUCT010000060.1:0-2514 GCA_034432055.1 Dehalococcoidia bacterium
GCTTAAGGACACCAGAGGTCTAAGTTTCAAGAACGGTGTGTTCACGGTCGGTGTGCCCAGCGCATTTGTTGCTGAATGGCTACAAAAACGCCTGCTATCATTGGTCAAACGGACACTGAGCGGCGTAATCGGCAGCACAGTCGATGTCCAGCTCACCGTCCTAGCCAGCGAGTCAGTGCCAGCCCCCTCGCAAATTCATCCCGATGGAGGTACAAGCACCAGGCTCCTGCCCCGTACCAAATCAGCCCACCTGAACAGGCACTACACATTCGAGACCTTCGTTCCCGGACAGTGCAACCGCATAGCCTACGCTGCAGCTCTTGAAGTTACCGAATCGCCTGGAGGCAAATACAATCCGTTGTTCATCTACGGTGAAACAGGTACCGGGAAGACGCATTTGCTACATGCCATTGCAAACGCCGCCCGGGCAAAGGGTTTTGAGGTGATATGCACCACTGCCGAACAGTTCACTAATCAATACATACTTGCCTTGAAAAATAACAGCATAGACGAGTTTCATGAACAATATAGAAATACCGATTTCCTGTTGATAGACGATGTACAGTGCCTGAGCGGTAAGACACAGACTCAGGAATGTCTGGTGCATATCTTCAACGACCTCTATAGCAACTCCCATCAGATGGTTATGACCTCTGACTGCTTGCCCAAGACCATCCCTTCCGTCAACCATAAATTGAGTTCACGGCTCGTGGGCGGGCTGACTGTCCATCTATCGCCGCCGGATTTCGAGACCTCCTTGGCTATTCTGACGGCAAAAACAGCCGCCTCAAATATCGATGCCCCCACCGAGGTGCTGAGCTTTCTAGCAATACAATTCAAAAGCAGCGTGCGTGAGCTGGAAGGCGCGTTAAACCGTGTGCTCACTTATGCCAAATTGTCGGGCGCTAAGGTCGATATGACCACAGCGCTACAGGCACTGGCTGACATCGGGGATGTAAAAGACCTGCATACTAAGAAACTTACACCGAAGCTGATAATAGATGCTGTGGCTGGTCATTACGATGTAAGCCCCGATGCTATACTGGGAAAACAGCGAGACAGGCAGACCGCTCTTGCCCGACAGGTCGTGATATACCTGCTACGTCAGGAAAAACACTACAGTCTAACCGAAATAGGCAAGCTGCTCCACAGAGACCACTCCACCATACTGCATAACTTCACACGCATATCACAGAGTATGAAGACCGACCCCGACCTTCACAACTCCATCAACCAAATCCAGAAGCAACTCAAGAAAATAGACTGACAATTACCACGGCACTCCGCCTCCCCCCAAACACAAAGTCCACACCATCAAAGCAAAAGGTGGACTTTTTGTGGAAAAACCGCCCCTTTTTGTGGGCAACTTTTCCGGGATAGACGCACCATTGCAATATCACCAGGCAAATTGGATAATGGAGCAGAAAACAACAGAACAGGGTTAGTAGTATTATAGATGATAAACTATTATATTCTAATGGTAATTAAATACTAGAACACAGCATAAGACAACGCGGGGATCTGGTGAAAAAGTGGACAAAGTGGAGATTGTAGTCAGAGGTGGCAGGGGTGGAGATGGCAGGGTGAGTTTTCGGCGGGAGAAATTTGTGCCTTTTGGCGGTCCGGATGGGGGTGACGGTGGTGCCGGTGGCGATGTTTATCTGGTGGCTGACGAAAATGTGAATGATTTGAGCCTTTTCCGCTATAAGAAGACCTTCCAGGCTGGGCATGGGGCAAACGGTGGCAGGCAGAGAAAACATGGCGCTCGGGGACAGGATATCCTGATTGCTGTTCCCGTTGGGACTTCAGTGTATGAGAAGGTTTCCGCTGGGGGCGAGGTGCTGGTAGCCGAGCTAAGCCACCACGGGGAAAAAGTGCTGGTAGTGAAGGGTGGGAGGGGAGGCTTGGGGAATGTCCATTTCGCCACACCGCGGAATCAGGCTCCGGAAAAGGCAACAAAGGGAGAAACCGGTGAGGAACGCCGTCTGGTACTTGAACAGCGTTTGATAGCTGATGTCGCCATCGTGGGATTACCCAGTAGCGGCAAGTCGAGTTTGCTGGCAGCCTTATCCGGCGCCAAGCCCAAAATAGCAGAGTACCCATTTACTACGCAACAACCTGTATTGGGAACGGTGGAAATAGATATGCATGCTTTCACCATAGTTGAGCTTCCGGCGTTGGTAGAAGGGTCACACAGTGGTAAGGGGCTGGGCAACCGTTTCCTGCGTCACGTTGAAAGGTGTCGGCTCATCATCCTGTTGCTCGATGGTACGGCGGCGGACCTGCGACGGGATGTTGACATATTGAGAAAGGAGCTTGCTTTGTATGAGCCGGCTCTAGCCAATAAAAGATGTATCGTGGTAGTGAATAAGTTTGATATCCCCGAGGTAAGAGCACAGATGGCGCAGATGAAAGCTATGCTCGGAGAAAAGGACGTGCGCTTTGTATCGGCTCTAAGTGGAGAGGGCGTTGCTGAGCTAGCGTCCGAGGTCGCTGGGCTGTTACGAGAGACGC
>DAOUCT010000061.1:0-68716 GCA_034432055.1 Dehalococcoidia bacterium
ACCCACTTAAAAGTCCCTCCCCGACCAGAGGTGCAGACCCAGCAATAAGGTTTGACTGCCAGAACATCCTCGTTTTTAGCATCGAGATACCCCGCGTAGTCCTTGTAGGTGGTCAAGGGGACAATCTTGCGGAACTCAGCTACATCTTTCGGCTTTCTAGGCATAAACTTCTTAGCCAGAGGGCTGTTATGGACCAGCTCAATCTGGTCCATCAGTAGCTGCTCCTGTATTTCCATGAACTCGGACAGCGAGAGGTCAAGAAAGCCGCAATACTTTTGCCAGATCCTCTCCTGGTTCCCTGTTTTGAACAACTCATCCCTGGTTATCATGAGACTAGCTCCTTTCTACACCCTTGGTGCAGTAAATTGAACAAAAGTGTGAACAGCAGTGATAATGTCTGATGCGCTGAAAGGCTTGTTCATGACTCCGAAGGGACCCAGGCTTAAAGCCCGCGCCATGATCTCACTATCCGGATAGCCAGTTATAATGATCACCGGCAACTTGGGTCTCAAAGCTTTTATCTGGCGGAAAAGCTCCGCCCCATCCATCATCGGCATTTTGAGGTCAAGAAAAACCATATCGAAATCCCGCTGCTTTACCAGTTCTAACCCTTTGAGACTGGATTCAGCAACCTCAACCCGATGACCTAATTCCTTAAGTGTCTGCTTGAACATCAAGCGAATAGACTGCTCATCATCAACAACAAGTATGCTTGCTTTAGCCTCCACCGGTCTTTGATGCAGCCATCCATCGACCAGGGCTTTATCGAACCTCCATTGACGACCCACTTTAGTCGCCGGGAGCAGACCTCGCTTCAATAACCGGTACACAGTCTTTTCCGTAACTCGCAAATAAGAAGCCAGCTCCCCAACCGTCATAAGTTCTGCCATATTGACTTGTCTCCCCCTAATATTGAGCCCTGCTGGTCTGGTGTTTGCGTACAACACCGACACCATTAACATAGCACTAAATTACCAAATAGTCAAGTTGTGTCCCTTTAAGTCCTTTTTTGACCTTTAGATGCACGCCAGTCCAGACCCGCCCATTGGAGAGGCAATGTTTGTCGGAATAAGCAGAGGTGATAGATAATGGTGGTCCGATGATGACTGGTGCGCTCGGCATTTATTATCTGTGCCACGACGGTGATACGTTAACGTGGCACATCCGGTACATCTATCACACCTTCCGAATCATCTTCCATACTTGAGCTTGGCAAACAGCAAGGCGCACATCAGACCCAGCGATATTGTATTCCACAGAATCACAGGCGCCAAGCCCAGCAAGACCCCGTAGACCAGCCAGCAAATGGTACCTGCTAGAAAAAGTAAGGTGAAGGGGAGACTTATCTCGTGCGCACTCTTCAATCTAAAGAGACGCCACACCTGCGGAATGAACCCAACAGTTATAAATAGCCCACCCCCATAGCCCAGAAATTCTTGCCATACCAAATTGCACCTCCTTTTTCTGCCAGCACTTACTCGTTCCTGGTTCCCAAAAAGTCTCCTACAGGGTCACAAGCTTTAACTTCTGGCAGTCTCCTTTATGCGAGTTGTCAGTATGAAAGATGTAATCAGTAGCGTAGCCAGAAAAACTAGCGGCAAAATATGCGCTTCTGTCACCCCGCGCAGAAACTCCATTAGGGGAACTATAGCCACCGCAGCCGCATTCCCTAATAGCTGTAAATAACCGACAGAAATTCCGGCAAATCTAGCTCCTGTGATCTCTCGCGACATGGTTAACATTATAGGTAGCGCAGAAATTAGAAAGAAACCGAGCATCATGCCATTCGCCAAGTTAAGTGCAAAACCTTCGGCGAACATAATGAAAACCATACCTACAGCCCCTACTCCGGACGCCAGCAGCAGAAAAGGCTTGCGTCGCCTGATTTTGTCTGAGACCACAGGTATGACTATGCAGCCGAGCATACCGCTGAAGACCAGCACAGCGCTTATGGTACCAGCATCGGTCATCGGGATCTGATGCAGTTCATTCAAAATCTTCTCCAGCCAGGTGGCTAGCCCGTTAAAGACACCAATGCCTATAAGGGCTATAAGTCCCAAAATTACGAAGTCCCTGATTTTTAGAATCCTTCTAATCCCTTCCCAGTTAGACACCCTCTCTTCTTCACTCAGCACCGGCACCGGCGGCTCCGACCTTACCAGAGTATAGAACAGTGCCACCCCCAAAATCCCCATGAAGCCATATATCAGGACCATAGCCTGGAAACCCAGTGCTTCCACTATGGCAGGAGTAGCACCGAGTGCCACCATCATGCCAATAAATAAGGCTAGAGACCCGAGACCAACCGCAGTGGCTTCCTGTTCCTTGGGGAACCATGTAGCCGCAAGCTTGGTTACGCCATTCAGCACGAATGGCTGCCCGATGGAAATCCCTATCTGAGAAATAAGAAGTAGTAAATAAGCATCGGGGTTCACCAAGCGCAGCATGGCAAACACACCGGTAAAAATTACACCTATCCCTACACCATACTTAAATCCCTTCCGGTCAATGACAATGCCTGCTGGCATGGTGAGCAAGACCTGCACCAGCGGAAAGACCAGCGTCAGCAGTCCCACACTCATCGCCGTTATATGGAGATTTGCCTCCAGGTAGGTGGTAATAGCAGCAAAATTTAACCAGTACATCTGAGTCAGGGCTGATGCATACATGTAAACGGCAAGGATGACCCACCTGTACTTTAAGACTTTGTTTTCCACCACATTAGTGCCCCGCGCTATTCTGCCCGACTACCTGAGACGTACCGCCACTGGTGACCTGCCCGGAAAATTGTAAGCGAATTCCCCCCTTGTTCAAGCCCCCCAGACCCATAAGTCCGCGCGGAAATCGTAGCCGGGGCTAGAAAACCAGCAAAAAGCAGCACAAAGAGTGCCAGCCTTACCACCCGAGACATCAGACTCACCCAACCAGCCTAACTCTAGCACAATAGCTGACCCAGTACAATACTTGGGGACACCCTTTTGACTCCAGACCCAACGACTGCTAATATAAAGGCAAATTCATTGCGACTCCGCTTATAAAAGGGGAAGTTGTGGTCAGGCTGCTGCATACCGCTGATATCCACCTCGGCGCCAAATTCACCACTCTGGGAGAAAAAGGCAGAGAACAACGGGAACAGGTCAGGGCTACCTTCAAAAAACTGGTCTCGCTAGCCAGGGATGAGAAGGTAGATATTTTGCTTATCGCTGGCGACCTGTTCGATTCCAACCTTGTGGCACAAAAAGATATTCAGCTCGTTAAGGAGCAGTTCGACCTGCTGGCGAAAGACAATATACACGTCTGTATCATACCGGGCACCCACGACTGCTTCGATCAAGACTCCATCTACCGCAAGGTGGACTTTCAGAGCTTGTGCCACAATGTGATAGTCTTCACGGGTGAAGGCTGGTTGATCAAGGCGTTCCCCCGGCTCAACCTCACAATCCACGGTAGACCGAACATAAGCAACCGCTCCTATGAAAGTCCGCTCGAAGGGCTCCACCCGCTGACATCGAGTCGTTTCCATGTGGCGATGGCACATGGCTCGCTCGACATAGGCTCAGTGGACAGAGATGACCATGTGTTCACCATAGAACAACTTAGAAGCAGCGGCATGAACTATATTGCTTTAGGGCACTGGCATCGGGCTTACCCCTGTCTGGAAAAGGGAGTCACCGCATGGTACTCAGGCTCCCCTGAACTCATCTCCCTTGACCAGAAAGAACCTGGACAATGCCTTCTTGTGACCATCCTCGACTCAGGAGATACAACGGTAGAAAGAAGACAGGTCGGATGTCGCCGCTATGACGAGGTGACTATAGATTTTTCCTCCATAAATGATCTCTCAGAACTCAAAAGCAGGATAAGCCGGGGCGCTGACCCCAATTTAGTACGCAGGGTCACACTCAAGGGTGCGCGCGTAGAAGATATAGACCGCGAAGAACTGACCACAGAACTTCAAGACCTGTTCTTTCACCTCAAAATCGATGACCTGTCCTATCCACGCCTCTCAGAAGGGCAATACGAAGGGCGTCTGATCATTGCCAATTTCGTACAGTTGATGAAGGACTACATTGAAAAGTGCCAAGATAAGCTTGAGAAGAAAAACGCTGAGGAAGCCTTGCAACTCGGACTAGCACTGCTGGAAGGTAGAAAGGTGCTCTGATGCTGATCAGAAAAGTGAAGCTTCAGAACTTTAAAAAATTCAGGGAGCAACTGGAGGTAGACTTCAGCCCCGGTGTAAACGTGGTTAAAGGTCCTCTAAACGAGTCTGGCAAGTCCACCCTCCTCGAAGGAATGCTCACCGCTATATTCGAAGACCCTACAAGCAATAAAAAGGGGCTGGAGAAGCTCTGGACCTGGGGTGCAGGGAGCAAAGGCAAAATTAGTATTGAGCTCGAATCCGGTGGTGTCCAATACCTTTTGGAAAAGGACTTTAACAAGAAGACTTTATGCCTCACAGATGGGAAAGATAGGTGGGATACCAAACGCCAGGTCAGCGAAAAGCTCCACCAGTTACTTGGCACCGACTCCCGTGACATCTTCCTCTCTACCTCATGCATCAAACAGGACGAACTCAGAGACATCGAGTCCGGTAAAGAGGAACTCAGCAGAAACCTGGAGAAAATAGTCACCGGCAGCCCCGGAGGGCTTACCGCCGCCGATATCGTCCGAAAGCTCGACGAGGAAATCTCATGGCTGAAAAAGGGGCTGGAAAAACCCACCAAAGAGCCTGGACCGATCGCCAGGATACAGGAGCAGATAGCAAAGCAGGAACAGAAGCTAGATGAAATCAGAGAAAAAGTGGAGGAGATAGAACGGCTGAAACGAGAACTTCCAGATGTGGAAAGGCAACTTTCACAAGTGATGGAAGAGCTCAATATGTGCCAGACCCTTCTGGACAAAAACAAGGAACTAAGGGACATAGAAAGGGAAATTGCAAGACTGAAGAAAGATTTTGACAGTATCAATAAATTAGACAGCGATATAAAATCACTGGAAGGTGAAATAAAGCGGCTGAGACGGGAACTGCAAGGTATCCCCGGATTCGACAGCGGAGAAAGGATAACTGAGATAAAGAAGGGTCTCGAGGAACTGGATATGAAACGCCGGGGCATAAGTGGTGACCTGGCAAAGATAAGACAGGAACTGTCCGATAAAGAGGAATATCTCAGAAAACGTAGGCTTGTCCTGGTGATGGCATCAAAAGGCATATTGATAGCAGGCGCTATCGTCACGGTGCTCGGTTTTGCCGCTATGCTAATCAATTCAGCAGCAGCGGCTGCTGGCGGCATCGGCATAATATTGCTCATAGTATCGCTGTGGGCGCGAAGTTATATCGCCACTACTGTTACAGAAAAAAAGGGGCTGGAGAAAAGGATTGAGCAGATGGAAAGTGCGCTCAATAACCTTAAGGAAGAAGAAGTTCAGACCCTGCTGAGAATACGATGCAACTCCCGCGAAGAATTTGACCACAAATACCGCTATTTCGAACAGGTAACTCAAGACCTGAAAGACTGCCAGACAAAGCGGGATGCCATGCTGGGCGGGCAAACAGCGGAACAAATCGAAGAGCAAAAAAACAAGCTGGCTGGTGAGCTAGCAGTAGCAGAGAAAAGGCTCACCCCGGAACTGGAAAACACCAGGCTGTCCGCGGAAGACTTCGTTAAGTACGAGAGGCGAAAAAAGGAGTCCGAGGAGGCACAGGAAAGGCTTAAGGATAAAAAGCGAGAGCTGGAACTGAAGATAAAGACTGCCCCCTACGATGCCGAAGAATTGAGCCAAACGGAGGAGAAACTACAAGACCTGAGAGAAGAACTGGAACAGTGGAAAAGGAAACTAGCGATCTATGAACTCGCCAAAAAGTTCATTTTGCAGGCTAGAAATGAGACCCTCACAGCAATACACGACGAACTGAAAACAAAAGTGGAGAACAACCTTAGCACTTTCACAGATGGCAGATATAAAGAGGTGGAACTCAAGCCGGCAAATTTGCTGGCATTCACCATTTACTCCAGAGAAAAGGGCGCCCCGGTGGAACCCGAGGAACTCAGCGGCGGTACCATCGATCAGTTCTACCTCGCCTGCCGGCTGGCACTAGCACAGGTCATCTATCATGACAGACAGCCGCCTTTGATACTGGACGACCCGTTCTACAATTTCGACAACATTCGCCTGCAACGAGCGCTTAACTCGCTTAAAGAGATAAGCAACAATCAGCAGGTGATCATCTTCACCCTCGGAGACGCTTACGATACTATTGCCGATAGGATGATAGAATTGCCACAGGGCTGAGCTACACTCACACCTGGCACACATCGAAAAAATGAACTGAGGTCGTAATTCTGCTATAATTGAATTACCTGGAGGGAGGGGAAAATGGTGCTCGAAAAGATCAAAAACTACTTGACCAACCACTGGAAACTCGTCGTCGCTGCCGTCTCGCCTATAGTTCTGCTGTGCATCATCTTCGCTCTGCCCATCAAGACAGCCACTGTTCAGGTTACAGAACAGTACTGGGACACAGAGATGAAAAGGCAGCCTTACACCGTCACTGAAAGCTATACCGAGGAAGAGCCCTATAAGGTGACCGAGACCCGGACAACCACCATTTACGATGCTTATGTTTACCCTGCAAGCTGGTCATACACATTCACCGTAGACAAGCCCGGCACCATAACGGTAAGCATCGAGGGTTACACATATCCTTACCCTGTTTACTACTATATTAGATGTCCGGACAGCGATGGTACCGACTGCCGTGTATGGCCTTATTTTTATCATGACTGGTACTGGGGCAGCAGGCAGGCACATGCAGTGATAAAGATGAGCTATCCTGAGGAAGTCACCAAACTGAGGACGGTGACCAAGTCCCGTGAGGTAACCAGGTACCATGAGGTGCCTACACCTGTCCTCAAGGAAAGGACCGTCACCAAAGAGGTGAAGATGTCGATCTGGGCTTACCTGTTCCGTTAAGCCTGCCGAGAACAATACAGCAATAGCCCGAAATGTGCTTGAGGTGAAACCATGAAGAAAGAATTGATGGATATTCTGGCGTGTCCGGTATGCAAGGGCGAACTGCAACTCTCAGTAACCGAAGAGAAAGATGGCGATGTCGTCTCTGGCAGCCTCTATTGCCAGAAGTGCGACTATCATTACCCGATCACCGAAAGCATCCCCAACCTGTTACCACCATACCTGAATAAAGTGACCTAGTCTGGCATATAGGTCACCCATGTCTGTGGCGATTCCCACACCTCTACACCCGCCAATCTTACCCCCTGGGGAAGACGCTCTTTCAGGCTGTCGAAGATAGTAACAGCAATATTCTCCGAAGAAGGGTTCACCCTGTCGAACGGCGGCACCTCATTGAGACATACATGATCGAACGAAGAAAGCACCTCTCTCAGATGTTTCTTCATTTTGGTGAAATCGTAAGCTAGCCCGGTGCTATCGAGCCTGTCGGCGGTAATACTTGCCACTACCTTAAAGCGGTGACCGTGTAAGTTTTCACACCTGCCGCCATAATCTCTGAGATAATGAGCGGCGTCAAAGTGGTCTTCTACAGATATTCGGTACATTACATCACCTCCCGGTTAGAATCGCCTCCGCTTCCGCCCACTTACAAACGCCAGACACACTCTCCAGTTCACCAAGCAGTTCCGTTACCGTCTTCAGGTACACCGGATGCACTAAGTCCGGTGCTATCTCCACAAGAGGGATAAGCACAAATGCCCGCTCGGCAAGCCGGGGATGAGGAATTTGCAACTCCGAAGAGTTGACCACTTCGTCCTCGTAAAACAGTATGTCAACATCAATCGGTCTGGGAGCGTTACGGAAAGACGGCTTTCTCCCCATCTCCACCTCTATTTCCTTTACCACCATCAGAAGTCGCTCCGGTGACAGAGTGGCGGAAACACGGCAGACAGCATTTAGAAACTTTGGTTGCTGCGCAAACCCCACCGGCTCAGTTTCATAGACAGAGGAGACCTTTTCTACCACCACATATTGTCCCAACAACTGCAAAGCCCGCTTCAAATTTCTTTGTCTGTCACCGAGGTTGGAACCAAGCCCGAGATACACAGTAGCCACAGTTACTCAGACCTGCCTCGTACAATGGCATCGCTCATACGACATACCCTGACCATCGGCTGCACATCATGCACCCGGACTATGTCAGCACCTTTAGCGATGCCGATGGCTACCGTAGCTGCCGTGCCCTCAAGACGTTGGTCAGGCGGCAAATCGAGCACCAGCCCGATCATCGACTTCCTTGAGGTACCCAGCAAAATCGGTCTCCCCAGAACCTTGAGTTCATCCAACCGCCATACCAGCTCTAAATTCTGCTCCAGCGTCTTCCCGAAGCCGACACCGGGGTCAATGATTATATCACTCCAGGGCACACCAGCATCCAGCACCATGTCAATAGACCGCTTCAAATCGGCGAGGACAGCGGACACAATCCGGCGCTGTGGTCTATCACGCTGATTGCTCATCAAGATGATAGGTACTTTCTTTCCCGCTGCCAGGCGCGCCAGCCGTGGCTCCATCTTCAACCCCCAGATATCATTTATCATCTGGGCTCCAGCATCAAGGGCACGCTGGGCAACCTCCAACTTATATGTGTCCACGCTCATTGGTATCTTAATTTCCTTGGCTAACCTCTCCACCACAGGGATAACACGTTTTATTTCTTCCTCAACAGGTATCGGCTTCGAACCAGGACGTGTGGACTCACCACCAACGTCGATGATGTCGGCACCCTCAGCGACAAAACGCCTTGCCTGCTCCACAGCCGCTTCCACACTGCTGAGACCATCACCGGAGAAAGAATCGGGGGAGACATTCACAATCCCCATCACATAAGTGCGTTCCCCCCAACGGAAGGTGGTACCACCACAGTGTATCTCACCAAGGGCAAGACCCCCTCTAGCTTGTCGCCATTGCAAAATCGCTGCCTTGCTCAGTCGCATCGCCACGCTGCCTAGATTTTACCACGCCACACATAAAGTCGTGTAGCTAACCTTACCCACTATATTGCATAGGACTTGACAAATATCAGCAACGTATTGTATACTTTGTTGACCAACTTAGTCAACAACGAAGAGGTGACACATGAAACTATCCACTAGAGGGAGGTATGGGGTGAGGGTGCTTTTAGAGTTGGCGTTACAGAATGGCAAAACGGTGCCGTTGAAGGACATTGCGCGCAGCCAGGAGATCTCCTTGTTATATCTAGAGCACCTTATCGCACCGTTGATCAGTGCCAAAATAGTGAGGAGTACCCGCGGCGCTCGAGGTGGCATCAAGCTAGCCAAACCGCCGGAGAATATAAAGCTTAGCGAAGTTGTGGAACTGCTTGAAGGTTCAATCACCCCCGTCGACTGTGTTGATGATCCCAAAGTCTGCCCACGCTCTAAATTTTGCGCGACCAGGGATGTATGGGCTGAGGTAAAAAGGGCAATAGAAAACGTCCTTGAGTCTAAAACTCTCCAGGATTTGGTGGAGATGCACAAGTCGAAAGGACGTATTGCTACTGAAACAATGTACTACATATAAGCGAGCTGCGGAGGCCAGCGGTGGCTAACAGGTATGTATCACAAATTACCCTGCCACAGATTGGAGAACAGGGACAGGAAAAATTAAAAAATAGCTATGTCGTGCTCATCGGCTGCGGCGCCATAGGCACTGTTATCGCCTCATGTCTAGCACGGGCTGGTTCCGGGAAAATCAAGGTCGTCGATAAAGATTCCGTAGAATACCACGACCTCACCCGGCATGCGCTTTTTACTGAGGATGATGTCAAAAGCCAGCTTCCTAAAGCTATAGCAACAGCACGCCATCTGAGACGCATCAACTCTTCGATCGATGTCACTGGGATACTTGCTGACGTAAATCAGTCCAATATCGAACAACTGATCAGCGGCGCCGACCTTGTCATGGCTGGATTGAACGATAACGAGACGTGCTTTTTAATCAATGATGCCTGCCTGAAACACAAAATTCCCTGGGTGCACGGCAAAGCAGTAGGCACCTGGGGGACAACACTCAATATCATCCCCAGTCAGACCCCCTGCTACCAGTGCGTCTTCGATAGTCCGCTTACTCACGAGAGAATTTACACCACAGAAAATGTCGGGCTGTTTAGCGGTGCATCGTTCATCATCGCCTGCCTGCAATTCGTCGAAGCCGTGAAGATGCTGACCGGTGCTGAGCAGATCAACCGTGACCTGCTCACTATGGACATCTGGAAGGGAACATTCCATCGCCTTAAAGTGCGTCATCGCAGCGGCTGTCTAGCTTGTGCCGGCAAATTTGAGTTCCTATCAGGAAAATCACAGGCAAAAGCTACTAGACCCTGCGATGGCGGCAGAGCAGTGGAGGTGCTCAGCCCTGTTGTCAGAAGTATCTCCCTATCCGAATTGGCTTTGCGGCTCAGCCCCCTCGGAGAGGTGAAATATAACGAGTTTATGCTACGTTTCAACACCGACTCACACGAGATTGTGATTTTCCCTGACGGTCGAGCCATCTTTAAAAATATGAGCGATGAGTCACTAGCTCTTAAGCTCTATGCTCAGTATATAGGAGGTTAAGATGGTGTACGTAGACAATGCCTCTACATCCTGGCCCAAGCCAGAAAGCGTATATCTGGCAATGGATGAGTTTTTGCGTAGGAACGCCGGCAATCCAGGTCGGAGCAGTCATAGCATGGCTTTGGCAGCCGCTGAAATAGTAGAAGAAACCAGAGCACTTCTGGCTCGGCTGTTCAACATTCCAACTCCAGAGAGGATTATTTTTACACTTAACTGCACCGACGCCATCAACATAGCGCTTAAAGGACTACTTAAACCAGGAGATGAAGTACTTACCGATAGCATCGGGCATAACTCGCTGGTTCGTCCTCTAAGGAAATTAGAACGCCACGGCGCAGTGGTCAAACGAGTGCCACCAATGACAGGCGACGGTGTGCTCTCGCCTAAAGATATAGCAATTGCCATTACTGATAAAACCCGCCTGTTAGTGGTGACCCACGGTTCGAATGTCAACGGTGTCGTCCAGCCAATCGAAAAATACGGCGAAGTGGCTAGACAACATAACATCATTTTCATGGTTGATGCTGCCCAAACAGCCGGTAGATACTCCATCGATGTCCAAGCAAGCCACATCGACCTGCTTGCCTTTTCAGGACATAAAGGGCTCTTCGGTCCCCCGGGCACAGGCGGACTGTATATCAGCGAGCGAGTCGACTTGGATACACTACGTGAAGGCGGGACTGGCACCTTCTCCGAGATGGAAGAACAACCTGGCGTTTTCCCCGATAAGTATGAGAGCGGCACACTAAACACCGTTGGCATCTGCGGGCTCGGTGCCGGGCTGAAATTTATCTTCGAGCAAGGGGTAGAACAAATCAAAGCTAAGGAGGAGAGACTGACAAACAGACTACTTCAAGGACTGTCCCAGATCAGCGGAGTTAGCATCTACCGGGCTGGAAATGGTGCCGAACAGACTGCCGTTATTTCCTTCAATATCGAGGGATATGAACCCACCGAAGTCGGCATAATACTCGACCAAGCTTTCGACATCAAGGTCAGAACCGGGCTTCATTGCGCGCCATCAGTGCACCGCCTTATCGGCACATTTCCTCACGGTACAGTTCGACTCAGCCCTGGCTACTTCAACACAGAGGAGGAAATGGATGTGGTCATTAACGCAATCGAAAAAATCACTAGATTAAAATTATAGCGCACAGCGAAGGAGAAACACAGGATGAACAGAAAACTTCTCTTCGGATTATCCGTAGTGTTCTTAGTCCTATTCATAACAGCCTGCACACAGGCAGGGACACCGCCATCTGCGGTGCTACCGAGCACTGCAGACAGTGTTGCCACTGATACCAGTAAAAATTCTCCCGCACCCCCACCCCAGACAGCTGGGCAATTTGAAATAGCCCAGCCACCGAACAACGGGCTACAAACGGCAAAAATCGGCGACATCTTGAGTAGGCCAGAGAAATTCACAACCGGTAAGGTGGTCATCGAAGGTAAAATTATCTCTCAATGCGGTGCAGGCTGCTGGTTCACCATTAACGATGGTACTGGAACAATATACGTCGATCTGGCACCGAGCAAACTGGCTATACCCCAGAAAAGGGGGGCTTTTGCTCGCGTGTATGGAAAGGTAGTCACAAAGGGCAGCGATACTTACCTCATCGGTGAAAAAGTGGAATTCTAACGAGGAAGCTTAATTGAATTTCGTCACTCTGGCATCAAAAAATCTATTGCGCAGACGAGGGCGAACCATCCTCACCGTCATCGGTGTAGCCATCGCCATCGCAGTGCTGTTCAGCCTTCTTTCCTTCAATTCAGGCTATGAGAAGCGATTAAACAGCGAGTTGAATAGTCTAGGTATCCACATGCTTGCAGTACCCAAAGGCTGCCCCTATGAAGCTGCCTCTCTCATCATCCACGGTGGTATCATCCCTAAATACCTTTCTGAAGCTGACGTCGCCGAAGTGAAAAAGATAGAGGATATAGAAATCGCCACTCCTTTGCTCTTGCACCAGTTCTATAAAGAGGGCAAACCGCACATCGTATACGGTATTCAAATAGCGGAGGCAAGACAGCTTAAACCCTGGTGGAAAGTAGAAGGACGGTTCTTTTCCGATGACGAAACCAATGCCATGGTCATCGGCAGCGAGCTGGCAGAAAGGGAAAAACTGAAGGTTGGCGACGTGTTACCTTTCGGACCGGATCAGGTCCCCTTTACTATAGTAGGCATCTTGGAACAGACAAATACGCAGGATGACGAATTCCACTTCATTTCCCTAAAAGCAGCCCAGGACTTATTTCGAAAGCCAGAACAACTCACGGCAATAGCCATAAAGGTAAAAGACATCACCAGAATACCTGAAGTAGCAAAACAGCTAGAAGAGATACCCGATATTCAAGTGGTGACCATAAATCAAATAATGGGCACCATACTGAACATCATGGGCTCGGTACGTACGCTCCTCGTCTCAGTAATCATCGTGGCTATCATTGTCAGCGCTGTGGGTGTGATCAACACCCTTCTAATGTCCATCAGCGAGCGCACAGGTGAATTCGGTATGATGAAGGCTATCGGAGCCTCCGGTTCTCATATAGTCAGGCTGATCATTTTAGAAACACTGTTTATCTCTGCTGCCGGCGGAATACTCGGCTTACTCTTCGCTATTACCGGCTCCAGCTTGGTAGAGGGCTTTGTCAGAGGAGTAATCCCCTACGCTCCTGCAGGTAAGTTATTATCATTCCAGCCACAGTTCCTCGGGCTGTGTCTTCTCTTTTCCATCGTCATCGGCGTTGTGTGCGGCATCTACCCGGCAATGAAATCATCCCGCATGACGCCTTTAGAAGCCATAAGGAGCAGTGTCAATGAATAATGCACTGATAACAGCAAACAAATTAACCAAGGTTTATCGCCGAGGTAGCGAGCAGGTCTTCGCCCTCAAAGATGCCAGCTTCACCGTGCATCAAGGGGAATTTCTAGCCATCGTGGGACCCTCCGGCTCGGGCAAGACCACTTTGCTAAACTTGCTCGGCTGTCTGGACAGACCAACATGGGGCACTCTTAAGCTGGACGGGATCGAAATTAACGGACTGAAGGAGAAGGACCTGACAAGATTGCGTCGGGACGACATCGGCTTCGTCTTTCAACAGTTCTTTCTCCTGCCTACTTTAACCGTTAAGGAGAACATAGAACTCCCCCTCCTGTTTAGTAACAAAAACGATGGTGAAAAAGTGGTGAAAGAGATTATAGGTTTAGTTGGGCTGAGCAATAGAGCCAACCACTTGCCCCATCAACTCAGCGGAGGCGAAATGCAGAGAGTGGCTATCGGCAGAGCTCTGGTCAATAGTCCTAAGATACTTCTAGCTGACGAGCCCACAGGTAACCTGGACTCGATTACCGCCGAGACCATATACCAGCTTTTCCTGCGGCTGAATCGGGAGGGGCTAACTATTATCGTGGTCACACATAACTTAGAGCTGGCAGGCATCGCTCATAGGATAATTCGATTAAAGGATGGCAGGATTACAGTCGGTGGAGCGACTGAAAGGAGGTGAAGAGATGACAGAAGGACCACCCGAGATACAGAAGCTAAAGTACAAGACTATTGAGATACCGACATTGACTCGGGGCATAGCGAGGGATGCCACCGAACTCATAGGCAATACACCGCTAGTAAGGCTCAACAGGGTAACCAAAGGTGCCAAAGCCGAGGTTGTAGCCAAACTAGAATTTTTCAACCCTGCAAGCAGTGTTAAGGACAGGATCGGAGTGTCGATGATCATCGATGCCGAAGAGAAAGGGCTGATAAACAAAGACACGGTGATCGTTGAGCCGACCAGTGGCAATACAGGCATCGCCCTGGCATTTGTCTGCGCTGCCAGAGGCTACAGGCTTATTCTCACCATGCCAGACACAATGTCATTGGAGAGACGCCAGCTTCTGGCAGCTTTGGGGGCTGAACTGGTGCTGACGCCAGGCGCCGAGGGCATGACGGGAGCAGTAAAGAAGGCAGAACAGCTAGTGGCTGAGAATCCACACTATTTCATGCCCCAGCAGTTTAAAAATCCGTCAAATCCAGAAATACACCGCCTCACCACCGCTGAGGAGATATGGAGAGATACTAACGGCAGAATCGACATCCTCGTCGCTGGAATCGGTACGGGCGGCACCATCACAGGCGTTTCCGAGGTGCTAAAACAGCGGAAGCCAGGCTTTAAAGCTATAGCTGTAGAACCGGCAAATTCCCCCGTCCTCTCGGGAGGAAAGCCCGGGCGACACAAGATCCAGGGCATAGGCGCCGGTTTTATTCCGGATGTACTCAGGATAGAATTAATCGATGAGGTCATCCAGGTAAACGATGAGGATGCTGGAATAATGGCAAGACGGCTAGCCAAAGAAGAGGGGATACTCGCTGGCATATCCTCCGGTGCAGCCACCTGGGCAGCACTTCAAGTCGCCAGCAGGGGGGAAAATGCAGGCAAGCTTATCGTGGTAGTACTACCGGACACGGGAGAAAGATATCTCTCAACATGGTTGTTTCAAGAGCAATCTAATCTGACATCAAATATCTAAAAAGGAGGTGAAAAATGGCTAAAACAATTAAATATTTAACAATCTTGCTTTTCTCTATCGCCGCTATTTCAATCGCTCTGGGTGCGACTTTCATCTATCAGGCACTGGACAAGGAGTATTGGATAAAACAAGCGATGAGACAAGAGCAGGTCACTCTGGGTATTCCAGAGGAGGCTGTTAAAAGGGGCGATGTCATCGATACGGCGGACGAGGCTCAGAAAGCCGCCGACCTGGTACGAGAACATCGCCGCAACCTGGCACCCACATACCAGGCTCTGCTCGCCGGTGGGCGGTATGACCCCGGCGACCCCAAGCATCTGACATACACCCAAGCCCTGAACATGGAGAACTATCTTTATATGGCAGTCCTAGCACTCGGAGTCACCACTGCGTTCCGGGGCATCGGCACTTTTATGATCCTCAGCGGTGCAGGCATTGGCATCGTCGGCACCTTGTTGTTCGTCCAACAGCGGGGTAACCGAGGGTAAACTTTAAGTACAAAAGGGCAATAGAAACGAGAGAAGGGGTCTTGAAATTGTTTCACAGATTAAGAGAAGACGTCGAGACTGTATTTGCCAGGGACCCTGCAGCAAGAAGCTGGTTGGAGGTCGTCTGCTGCTATCCCGGGCTTCATGCACTGTGGCTCCATCGAATCGCTCATTTCTTCTGGCACCATAAGCTACGCTTTTTTGCCCGACTCGTATCCCACATCAATCGTCTCGTTACCAATATCGAAATCCACCCCGGCGCCAAAATCGGAAGACGCTTCTTCATCGATCACGGCGCTGGCGTGGTTATAGGCGAGACCGCCGAGATTGGAGATGATGTCCTGATGTACCAAGGCGCAGTTCTGGGCGGCACCAGCCTGAAGAAAGAAAAACGCCATCCCACAGTAGGCAACAATGTGGTCGTCGGCGCCGGGGCGATAGCTTTGGGTGCAATAACCATCGGTGACGGAGCCAGAATCGGAGCTGGTGCCGTGGTGGTGCGGTCAGTACCACCAGGAGCTACCGTCGTCGGTGTACCAGGAAGAGTAGTAGCCGATGGCTACAGCCCGCCTTTGAGTTTAGAGCATAACAAGCTCCCAGATCCTATTGCTGAAGCTATCAAATTGCTCATCAAGGCACGGGAGAAACACGAGGAACGCCTCAAAAGGCTGGAGAAGGCAATGGGCATCGCCGTCGCTTCCAACGATCTGAATGAAGAAAAGACTACGGTATTCTTCGAATTCACACAAGGAGCAGGAATATGAGGTTTGAGACTATCGCTATCCATGCAGGGGAGAGACCGGACAAAGCTTACGGCGCTATTGCAACACCTATATACCAGACCTCCACTTTTGCCTTCAAAGATGTGGGTAAAACACGAGGTTACGAGTATACGCGAACAGCAAATCCCACAAGAAAAGTCCTAGAGGACACTATCGCCCGGCTAGAAGGAGGCAAAGCGGCTTTCGCCTTCGCCACCGGCATGGCTGCCGAAACAGCAGTTGTCCACCTTCTCAAAGCAGGTGACCATGTTATCTGCGGCGATGACGTGTACGGCGGCACTTACAGGCTGTTTCAAAACGTAATGCACCACCTCGGTCTGGAATTTACCTTCATCAAAATGAGCAGCAAGGAAACTATAGAAAGCTCAATCAAGCCCAACACCCGTATGATCTGGGTGGAAACGCCATCGAACCCACTGTTAACCATAGTAGACCTTGACATGGTAGCTTCCATTGCCAAACAGCACAATATTCTGACCGTGATGGATAACACCTTCGCCACACCGTACTTTCTGAGACCTATCGATTACGGGTTCGATCTTGTAGTGCACTCTACCACCAAGTACCTGAACGGACATTGTGACGTGGTCGGTGGGGCAGTGGTGGCTGCAACCGAAGGGCTAGCTGAGAGAGTCCATTTTCTACTCAACGCCATGGGGATCGGTGCCTCACCTTTTGATTGCTGGCTGGTACTCAGGGGCATCGCCACTCTGCCGCTACGAATGAGAAAACACGAGGAAAATGCCATGACAATCGCTCGTTGGTTGGAAAAACAACCAGTAGTAAGCCGCGTCTACTATCCTGGGCTCGAGTCCCATCCCGGGCATGACCTGGCCAGTAGGCAAATGAAAGGCTTCGGTGGTGTTGTCTCATTCGAACTCAAAGCCGGCGCCAAGGCAGCATACCACTTTCTCAGAAGACTGCGGGTGTTCTCACTTGCTGAGTCTCTGGGCGGTGTTGCTTCACTGGCTGAACACCCGGCGACGATGAGCCATGCCTCGATGCCCCCAGACCACAGAGCAAAGGTCGGTATCAGTGACAATTTAATCAGGTTATCTGTGGGCATAGAGAACATAGATGACCTGTTGGGTGACCTAGAACAAGCCCTGGGTATCTAAGTAAGGAGTACAGTATGTCATTTGCCATCGGTCTACGCTGTCGGAAATGCGGGCAGGAGTACCCAGAGCAGCCCATGCGGGTATGCGATTTCTGCTTCAGTCCGGTAGATGTCGTTTACAATTACAAGGCGGTCTCCCAGGTGATAAGTCACGAAGTCATCTCGCAAGGTCCCCGCAGTATTTGGCGCTACCGTCATCTCCTCCCCATAGACGGCGAACCCTTAGATATCAGTACCGGTTTCACCCCCTTATTCAAAGCTGATAATCTGGGTGAAAAGCTGGGGTTGCGGCGCCTCTACATTAAAAACGATTGTCTCAACCCCTCCTACTCTTTCAAAGATCGGGCGGTCGCGGTAGCAGTGAATAAGGCTAAGGAATTCGGCTTCGATACAGTTGCTTGCGCCTCCACGGGTAACCTCGCTGCCAGCGTAGCCGCTTACGCTGCCAAGGCGAAGATGAAGGCTTATGTCTTTGTGCCAGCGAATGTAGAAACCGGAAAGCTGACCGGTATCGCTGTGTATAAACCAAATTTGGTCACCGTCGATGGTAGCTATGACGACGTTAATCGATTGTGTGCTGAGCTCTCTCAGAAATATAATTGGGGCTTTGTCAATATCAACCTCAGGCCCTATTACGCCGAAGGAAGCAAAACACTCAGCTTTGAAGTGTGCGAGCAGTTGGATTGGCAACCACCAGGTTGTATAATCGCTCCTGCCGGCTCAGGACTCATGTTCACCAGACTCTGGAAAGGGCTCCAGGAGCTGTCTACACTGGGGCTGATAGGACTCGTGAACACCCATATGTATCTAACCCAAGCCGCCGGCAGTTCCCCCATAGTGCACGCCTTCAAAGTAGGCAGCCTCCATATACATCCCGTCACACCAAAGACCATAGTATCCTCCATCGCCATCGGCAACCCCGCCGACGGCTACTATGCCCTGACGGTCGCCAGACAATCAGGGGGCGGGGCAGTCAGTGTCAGCGATGAGGAGGCTATCCACGGGCTAGAGCTACTAGCCCGCACCGAGGGTATCTTCGCCGAGGCTGCCGGCGGGGTAGTGATCGCCGGACTGAAAAAGTTGGCTGCTAGAGGAGTGGTCAAAGGCGACCAGCTAGTGGTAGCGATTATCACCGGCGCAGGACCCCGGACTCAGGAGATCATGACACACGTAGTCCAGCCAGTCAGAGTCCAGCCCACTGTGGAATCCTTCAATCAAGCGATCGGTATTGCAGTATAAACTATGCCATATTTGAACCATCTGACGATAAGGAGGATAAAAAATGGCTAAAAAACAGGTGATGTTCACCTTTCCCCGCGAACTCGTACAACAGCCAATAATCTATCACCTTTCACACAAATTTCAGGTGGTGACTAACATCCGCCGCGCCGACGTGTCGGAGGATCGAGGCTGGGTAGTGCTGGAACTCGAGGGCGAGGAAGCAGAGATAGACATCGGTATAGCTTGGGTAAGAGAGCAAGGCGTAAGAGTAGACCCAGTCATCGGTGATATAGTGGAGGGTTGAGCTATGAGGAGGATATATCTTGACTACGCTGCCACCACACCTGTACATTCGGATGTCGTGCAGGCAATGCTCCCCTACTTTAGCCAGCACTTTGGTAATCCCTCCAGTATCCATTTCCTAGGGCAGGATGCCAAAGAAGCTGTAGAACAGGCGCGTCAGCAGCTTGCCCACCTTATCGGTGCTAAAAGCGAAGAGATCGTCTTTACCAGCAGTGGCACCGAGGCTGATAACCTAGCCATAAAGGGTATTGCCCTGGCTAATCGCGATAGGGGCAACCATATCATCACCAGCTGCATCGAACACCATGCCGTACTCGAGCCCTGTCACTGGCTGGAGAAGCAGGGCTTCTCCGTAACCTACCTCCCCGTGGATGGTTACGGTATGGTTTCACCAGACGATGTCAAGAAGGCACTTACCGGCAAGACCATCCTCGTCTCTATAATGCATGCCAACAATGAGATAGGCACCTTAGAACCGTTAGCCGAAATTGCTAGGGTCACCAGAGAAGCTGGCGTTTATTTACACACCGACGCCGTTCAAACCGTAGGTCATATCCCGGTGAACGTTGAACAGATGGGCGTTGATTTGCTCTCGCTCTCGGCGCACAAGTTTTATGGACCGAAAGGCATCGGTGCCCTGTACGTTAGAAAAGGCACCAAAATCGCACCACTTGTCCACGGCGGTGGTCAGGAAAAAAACCGTCGCTCTGGCACAGAAAATGTACCAGGCATAGTGGGACTGGGTAAAGCAGCCAAGATCGCTGAACGCGAATTACCCGATGAGGCAACAAGATTGACCGCCTTACGCGATGAACTCATCCAAGGTATCCTTGACCAGATCAGCGATATTCGTCTCAATGGTCACCCCACAATGAGGCTCCCTAACAACGTTAACATCAGCGTGGCATATATTGAAGGCGAAGCTATGCTGCTCAATCTGGACCTCGCCGGCATCTGTGCCTCGACGGGTTCAGCCTGCAGTTCGGCAAGCCTCCAACCTTCCCACGTCCTCACCGCTCTCGGTCTAGCCCACACACAAGCCCACGGCTCACTACGGTTCACCCTAGGTAAATGGACCTCCAAAGAGGACGTAGATACTGTCCTTAACGTGTTTCCCACAATCGTTGCCAAACTTCGAGCGGTGTCTCCGCTGCTGAAAGAATCGAGCCGAACATAGCAAGCGACCGCTGGAGGTTAACAAACAATGGAAGCTTTGTCCCAGATCGGCAAGATCTCGCCAGAAATATTTGACCGTTTCATACTACCGCGTCTCGGAGCCAAGGATGGTGCCGTACTGGTAGGTCCTAAAAGCGGCGTCGATTGCGGCATCGTCGAAATCGGCGACTTCGCGCTATCCTTGACCACCGACCCGGTGTTCATTGTGCCTGAGTACGGCTGGCAAAGAGCCGCCTGGTTTGCCATCCATATAATCGCTTCAGACTCGGTCACCAGCGGCCTCAAGCCTAGGTTCTTGAGCATCGACCTGAACCTTCCCATGAGCATAACCGACGAACAATTTAAAATAGTCTGGGATACTATCCATCACGAATGTCTTAAGCTCGGCATAGCCATCGCCACCGGTCATACGGGCAGATATGAGAACTGCGCCTATCCTATGGTCGGTGGCGCTACCTTGATCGGCGTCGGTGGCAAACATCAGTATGTCGCCCCCTCTTTTGTCAGACCCGGTGACGATATCATCATAACTAAAGGTCCCGCCATAGAAGCCACCGGTATACTAGCCACCATGTTCCCAGAGCTTATCGAGCGCGAATTTGGCAAGGAATTCAGCCGAAAGGCCAGCGACATTTTTTGTAAGATGTCAGTAGTAGAAGATGCACTCACTGCAGTTAGCCTGGGCGTCAGAGACGATGGCGTCACCGCAATGCACGATGCCACCGAATATGGCATCTGGGGAGGAGTCTACGAAATGGCGCGGGCTGCAGGGCTCGGCGTCCGCATCCACAAAGAGAAGATAGTCGTCGCAGAGTGCGTGCCGGAGATATGTAGTTACTTCGGCATTGACCCCTATTCTTCGATAAGCGAAGGCACGCTTATCATCGCCTGCCGGAAACATAAGTCCCAAGCTGTAGTAGCAGAATTGAACTCCCGCCACATCAGCTGCTCCATCGTCGGAGAGTTTACCACACCGGAGCAAGGCCCGGTGCTGGTAGAAAATGGCAGAGAAGTTCCTCTCCAGCACCCCGGTGTAGACCCCTTCTGGAAAGCCTTTTATCAGGCGCTCGAGCGCAAAGCCAGTTGAAGTCCACATCAGCAAGGTAAATTAAAAACTGGTTCGACCGCAAGCCCGGATAAGCTATAATATAGGCAAGGAGAAGTTTATGGCAGAAAGTCCTTCCGGTAAAGTAATCGCCGTATGCCGAAGCGATAAGAAGGGTGTCAAGAAGCAGGACATCAAACAGGGACTGCTTGAAGAAAACTTCGGACTCGTGGGCGATGCCCATGCCGATAGCACCACCCACCGCCAGGTGAGCCTGCTCGCTATCGAAAGCATCGAAAAGATGCGCCAGCTTGGACTTGAAGTCAACCCCGGCGATTTTGCTGAAAATTTGACGACCGAAGGCATTGACCTACCATCACTTCCTGTGGGTACCAGAGTGCGCATTGGTGATGCGGTACTTCTGGAAATCACCCAGATAGGTAAGGAATGCCACACCGGCTGCGCCATCTATCAGCAGGTAGGTAAATGCATCATGCCCGAAGAGGGTATCTTCGCCAGGGTACTTTGTGGCGGCACGGTGAAGATAGGCGACGAAATAAGGATAGAGGAATGACAGCCAGCATCGTCGATACACTGAGAGTGCTGAGGATAAACAGGGATGCCAGCCAGTACATCGAAGATAGCATAGTAAGGGAGTCGCCGCTGACCATAATCTTCAACGGTGAGGAACTGGTGACCCTTCTCTGCTCGCCCCAGCATCTCGACTATCTCGCCATCGGCTATCTCGTCTCAGAAGGCTTGCTCAAACAAAAAGGGGATATAAAGAGGCTACTTACCGATGACCAGAGGGGTGTGGTACGGGTGGACACCGCCGGAGGGTCACAGGGGGAGGCTGCCGAACTTACGTTTAAACGCCTGATAACCTCTGGCTGTGGACGGGGGAGTCCGGTGTACAGCATAGGAGAGGTACCAATATCAAGGATAACATCGTCAGTGAGCATAGCTCCTTCACAGGTACTCACCCTGATGAAAAACTTCCAGCAACGCTGCACCACTTTCAAAACCACCGGCGGCGTTCATGCCGCTGCGCTTTGCAATAATAACGAAATACTGGTGTTTCACGAAGACATCGGCAGGCACAATGCCATAGATAAGGTGCTGGGACAATGCTTCCTCGAAGATATCACCACAGCTGAACGCTTGCTGCTCACCAGCGGCAGAGTGTCCTCGGAGGTAGTGTTTAAAACCGCCCGCCGCGGCATCTCCATACTCATCTCCAAATCAGCTCCCACAGACCTTGGAGTTAAATTGGCTCAAGACCTGGGCATCACCCTCGTGGGCTTCGTCCGCGGGCAGCGCATGAACGTCTATGCCAACGAATGGAGGACCAACACAAATGAGAGACCGCGAGACTAAGCTGATCGAAGACATTATGGAGTTGAAACAGAAGCGGCGGGCAGTGATCCTCGCCCATAATTACCAGCTGGGAGAGATACAGGATATCGCCGACTTCGTCGGCGATTCCCTGGAACTCAGCCAGAATGCCGCCCAGACCGACGCCCGGGTGATCGTCTTCTGCGGCGTGCACTTCATGGCAGAGACCGCCTCCATACTATGCCCCGACAAGACCGTGCTTCTTCCCGACCTGAACGCCGGCTGCCCCATGGCAAACATGATCACCGCCGAGCAACTTATCGCTGAGAAGAAAAAATACCCCGGTGCCGCAGTTGTTTGTTATGTAAACTCCACGGCGGCGGTCAAAGCTGAATCAGACGTCTGCTGCACCTCTGCCAACGCCGTAAGAGTGGTGGAAAGCGTGCCCGACAATGACATTCTATTTATCCCCGACCAGTACCTGGGACACTATGTATCCACCAAAACTAACAAAAACATCATCTTCTGGTCTGGGTTCTGTCCCACCCACGCCCGCATCCTCCCCGAGCACATCGCCCGGCTGAAACACGACTACCCCCACGCCAAGATAGTGGTACATCCCGAATGCAAACCCGGCGTCATCGCCATGGCTGATGAGGTGCTCAGCACCGGCGGCATGATCAGGTATGCTCGCAGAGAAGATGTGCACGAAATGATAGTGGGCACAGAGATCGGCATCATCCACCGCCTGAGAAAGGAGAATCCCGGAAAAAAGTTCATCCCCATCTCAGAGCAAGCGGTGTGCCCCAATATGAAACTCATAACCCTGGAAAAGGTGCTCTGGGCACTGGAAGAGATGTCACTGGAGGTAAAGGTGCCTGAAGGCATCCGTATCAAAGCAAAACAAGCGGTGGATAAGATGCTGGCTATAGGACGCAGCGGATAATGGATACCGGTAAGATAGTGGTGTTCATCACCACCAGCAGCCTGGAGGAGGCGGAGAACATCGCTAACCTCCTTCTGGAGAACAGAAAAGCTGCCTGCGTCAACATCATCCGCAGCGTGCGCTCAGCCTTCTGGTGGCAGGGGAAAATAGATAACGCCGAGGAAAGCCTGCTCCTCATCAAGACCAGAGCCGACCTTTTCCCAGACCTCATGGATATAGTAAAGCAAGCCCACAGCTATACCGTCCCCGAGATAATCGCCCTGCCCATAATCGCTGGCAACCAGGACTATCTCAACTGGCTAGACGCCGAGACCAAACAATAAACTCAATTTGACCAGCTAGATATAGAGGAATTTCCCAGACCAACAAGAAACGAAGTGCACCTCGAATTTTACTTGATCGCGCCCCCTACACTTTGTTTCCAAGATGCCGCTCTACCCAGTATCCCACACGCATCCTGCAGTGACAACTCAGTATAGTCGGGACCTGCCAGCATAGCTGCTAGCTCCCCAAGGCGCTCATCGCCGTCCAGCAGCTGGAGCAGACTTACCGTCCGCGAACCCGCTTCTAGCTTTTCCACTTTATAGTGCGCGTCGGCAAAGGCTGCTACCTGAGGTAAGTGGGTAACGCAAATAACCTGATGGTCACGGGCAAGCGCCCACAGCTTCTTTCCCACCATCTCCCCACTCCTGCCCCCGATACCGATGTCTATCTCATCAAAAATGAGCAGCGGCGTCCTGTCCGCCCTAGAAAGAGCACTTTTCAGCGCCAGCGTAAAGCGAGAAATCTCCCCCGTGGAGGCTATCTTCACCAACGGCTTTAGTGGCTCTCCAGGGTTGGTGGAGACCATAAACTCCACGGTATCAATACCGTCACTGCCAAAACTACAGACCCTGCCATCTGGCAGTGGTATACCATCCTCAGTAGCCTGCTGAATCACAGAGACCCGGAAGTCAACCTGCCCCAGGTTCAGTTCCTTTAGCTCTTTCTTCACTGCCTGCACCAGCTTTTCCGCCGCCGTCAGGCGGGCATTAGAGAGCCCGGAGGCTAACTCTCCCATCTCGCGTTTAAGCTGCAAACGCCTGTCTTCCAGCTCAGCCCGCCTTTCTTCAGATACAGAAAGTTCCTTCAGTTCCTCTTCCGCCCTCCCCACATAGTCCAGTATCTCCTCAATGCTCTGCCCGTACTTCCGCTTCAGATTACGTATCATTTCCAGTCTTGCTTCAACCTCCTCCAGCCGCTGCGGGTTGTCCTCCAGCCTCTGGCTGTAAGAGCGCAATTCCTGAGCCACATCCTCAGTAATATAGACTGCCTCGGTAAGGTGCTCAAGCTGTTCTGTTAACTTGGAGTCAAGCTCAGCGAGCCTTCTTATAGCAACCGCTGCTTCATTCAGTCTGTCCACAGCAGGAGTCGCAGCATCCCCGCACAGTGCTTCATAAGCCTGATGGCATAGCGCCTTTAGCTTTTCCGCTTGAGCCAGCACCACCTTCTCTTGCTCCAGCTCCACATCCTCCCCAACTCTCAAGTTCGCCCGCTTGATCTCGTCTACCTGAAAGCGCAGGAACTCCTGACGGCGTGCCTTATCCCTGTCCATTTCCACCAGCGATTTGAGTTCCTGCTCCAACCGGTTCAGCTCTGCTGCTTTAGCAGCAAATTCCTCCCGCACTTCCATGCTATGCCCATAGACATCGAGGAAATCGAGATGGCAACGCCTATCGAGAAGAGAAAGGTGCTGGCTCTGCCCGTGAATATCTATCAGAAGTCGCCCCAGTTCCTGTAAAATCTTTCGGCTTACCGCTTGCCCGTTTATCCTGGCAAGGCTGCGCCCTTGGCGGCTGAACTCACACCTGATTATTAAAGTATCATCATCTATATCCAGCCCGTTTTCCTTAAGAAATCGCTGCACACGGGGGAGGGTTTTCTTGGATAACGCGAAAACACCTTCGATTACAGACCTATCGCAGCCATAACGGATAGCATCATCGCCCGCCTTACCTTCGAGAAGGGCTTCAATAGCTTCAATAACAAGCGACTTCCCTGCCCCGGTCTCCCCTGTGACTACATTGAGCCCCCCGGCTAGTTCCCAGTCCAGGCTCTCGATGATGCCAAAATCTTTAACCTTTAACTGGAGCAGCATTTTTAAGCTGTCGGCTTAGGTAAAGCCTCCCTATCACCACCACTCATACCAGCAATATATCTGACGAGCTTCTTTCGTGACTCGATATCGTACTGGGTGGTGATGGCGATCTGCTCCATCACTGGCGAGCCACCACCGTGGTAGCTGCCGATATTGTGGATGCCACCGCTAGCCGAGCATAGTATATCGCCAAGGTAACGCCAGAACTGTGCTTGGTCTTCCACCGGCATCTCGGGATTGCGCTTGGTGTATTTGAGCAACAGGTCTCTGGTCGCCGGGTTAATGAAGTCCTTCTCATGGGGGAAAGTGGCGACCACACCGCCGGATATATCGCACAGTATCTCCGCTTCGCGGAATACCGCCTCACCGGTGAGGCAGCGCCCTACATTGGCATAGATGGAATGCGGGATATACGAGCCGGGACCGTAGTCTACAAACCCCACACCAGGCATGTACACTCGTGGTCCACCGAGGTCAGACGCCGTGTAGCCAGCAGCATATCCCAGCTCGGTGACCATGATCAACTCAGCCAGCTTCTCCCTGACACGTGGCGTGCGGTGAATATTGTTCACCTCAGCAGCCAGAGCAGCAGTGCCGATCACCAGGTCGCCAAGGGCGGGTTTGCAACCGGAATAGGAATGGCGATGGAACAGGGCGAACAGTAGCGCCAGCACACCGCCGTGCTGCCATTCACCACAGAGGAACACCCTCTCCCAGGGCACAAAGCAGTTATCAAAAATCACATATGAGTCTGTGCTCCCGGGCATAAAGCCACGCTTGAAATGCTCCCTCGGTCTCAAATTGTGGATGGTGACCACATGCTTGACGCCGTCCCAGTCGCCGGGGATAGCAAAGGCTACTGCGTAGTCCTTGTCCTCAGCACGAAGTGCCCTTGTAGGCACCACCAGTATCTCGTCAGCCTGCGCCGCCTCAGAAATATGCAACTTGCAGCCTCTGACTACAATGCCATCGCTCTTTTTCTCCACCAGGTGTACATAGGCATCGGGGTCATGCTGGTCAGCCGGTCTCAGCAGCCTATCACCCTTGACATCAGTCTGAGCGCAGCAGCCCACTAGGTCCTCAGTCTGAAAACGGAGTAGCCATTTCTTAAAGTTCTCATGGTACTGGGTGGCACCTTTATTAGCCTTGTCCGCTTCGTAGGAGACATTGTAGACGGCGTTGGCAGCATCTATGCCCATACATCGCTGAATGCAACCGCCCACCTTGCGACACAGCATCCGTGTCATGTCCTGCTTTTTATGCAGGTCTTCCTTGTTTTGATGTATATGAGTGAAGCGGTTTATCCTCTGCCCCGTGAGGTGTGAGATAGCAGTACACAAGTCCTGACTTTCCGGTCTGGCTGCCTCATCAAATGTAGTGCCAATGGTATTAAGCGTGTCCATGAAACGCTCGTCAGTACGGTCGATCAGTTCGCCGTTGAAATAGATATTACGTTTCATCTTGGACAGCCCTTTAATATATTGCTCTTTATTTCTCATAAGTCCCTCCTTTCCAAAGTAGATATCACCCAGCTAACGCACTGCAGGTGCTATAATTGTAGCCTTTTATCACAAAAAAGTCACAGGTGACATTTACCCGCTGATAAAATGCACCAATCGACCTGAAGCAAAAGCAGTTACCTCACACCTCGCTGGTAAAGCAGTGCCGCAAAGTCTTTGCCCAGTGAACTTAGCTCTCCAGCAAGCACATTGCGCAAGCCCGCCTGATTAAGCGCTCGGTTAAGCTCGGCGGTGGAAAGGTTCTTAGTAGCAGGACCATATTCCAGATAGGCAAAGAATTTGCGCGTCCAGAAAAAGGAGACGAAGTCCATTCCGGTGGCATCTGCCAGAGACACCATATTCCGGATAAACCAGATATCCAGCGGTTCCCAGAAGCTATAGGCATCGCGGTTCATGATTTTTTCATCAACCAAGCCTCCAGCCCCCACTTCCTCCGGAAAGGCTTTCCACAGCCAGCTTTCGCCAACAGTCAGGCGCTTGCCCGCCATCTTAGTCCGCCGAGCATATTCTAAAGCGCGCTGAATATACAAAGCACCTTTGTTCATGGGATAAATGTGCAAGTCGATGTGATCCAGACCGGGCATCTGGAAAAATCCCTCGATATATTCAGCCGGCTCCCATGTGCCGATGCCGGCACCGATGAGCATCCCGCTGGAACGGTCGATCTTGCGCAAAGTATCAGCTACAAACCAGTTCCATTTCGCTGGCGGAATGTTAAATCCACTAAGCCATTGTTGTGTGAGCGGCTCATTAGTCAGATTCAAATAGTCCGGTTTCACTTCACGAGCAATCAGCAAAAGCTCATCCTGCAAACTTTTAAGGAAAGAGTCCGCAGTATACCTCGACCAGTTTACTTTTACCGGCGAATACGGCGTACCCGAGAAGATAGCACCACCCTCCACCAGCACCTTGAACCCACGGCGCTGGCACTCTGCCGTAATATTCTTGAAGAAATTCAAGTATTCTGCCGAGCGAGGAAAGTCGGGTTGTAGTAGCGGAAACTTGATGTCGATCACCACCCCCTTCACCCCCATTGCCTCAAGCCTGTCCAACAAGAGAAGGTTGTACTGCCACACTTGCTCACTTAGCAGCCACTCACCAACATTGCCATTGGCATATGCCATCTCTACAGCAATGGTTGCCTCGCTGTGGCTGCCGTCCCGGTCTTTTCTCACCAGGTTTTCAAAGACCCTGAGTTCAGCACTCAGTTCCTGATACAGCGCCTGCCATTCTGCAGGGACTTCGGGGGCTGGCTGGGACTGGGATGGTGGTGCTGGCTGTGTTCCCGGTGTAGTTGCTGAAGGAGATGGCGGGGAGGACGGCTGAGGTCTAACTGCTGAGCAGGCAAGGATGTAAAGCAGCGCCATTAACACAACGCCCAGCCCTATCGCCTTCGTCATTTTCTTGCCCGCACGTCGCCCCCTTTATTTTTGATCGAGCATTTCAGCAAGCCGCCTGCCCAGCTTTCGTGCCTCTTCCAGCAGCGGCTGTTTATTCTTCACATCGCCAACTTTGCTGGCGTAGCCGGTAAGTGTTACCAGCTTCTCATCAGGGACATCGAAGGACAGCTTCAAAAACCGCCGCAGTGCCCGTACTGTATGGTCAAGCCCGGCGCCACCACCGACCACCACCAGCCCGGCACAGGTAGCTTTGGGCGTTATATCGTGCCTATAAAGGAAGTAGTTCCTGTCCACAAACGCCTTCATCTGCGCCGTCATGTTGTAGTAGTAAACCGGGCTCCCCAGAATCACCCCGTCAGCCTGGCAGTATTTCTCTAAAATCCAGGGGACATCGTCCTCCTGTTTGCATTTGGCAAATGAGGAGCAATTATCATGCCCCAGGCAGGGATTCACTTTATACTCGCCAAGGACTATTTTCTCCGTCTCCACACCACATTCCGCAGCCCCCTTCAGCACCTCATCCACCAGAAGGCTGGTATTTCCTTTCGGTCTGGGACTGCCTACAATAGCCACTATCTTCATGACAACTCCTTTCTTCAAACATGTTCATCGACGGTCAGGCTTGAACACCAGATAGTATATCAGAAACCAGTAGCAGCCCTACAAAATCCGTCGAGGCAATACGGAAGCCAGGTCTTCTACAAATTTAGTTTTAGTGGAATCTCAGCTTATTCCAGGTAGCTGGCTACAGCGGTGTGCCCTAACAGAATGATAGGAACAGCCAGTAGACCAGCAGATTGACCACCGTCAGCGGCACCCCTATCTTCACAAACTCGATAAAAGTAATAGTGGCACCATGTTTCTCTGCATTCTGGATTATTATCACATTGCTGGCGGCACCGAGGATAGTGAGATTGCCGGCGATAGTGCTGCCTGCTGCCAGTGCCATAAGCTCTGTTGTAGATACCGCCAGCCGGTTCAAGAATGGCAAATACAGCGCCACCAGTGGCACATTCGAGACAAGCTGGCTTAACACCGTGCTGATACCCAGTACAGCACCCGGAGAAGTCAGGTCTAGCTGGAGAGCACCGAGCACAGACTGAAAGAGCCCTGCCTGCCACACACTCTTCATAAGCACAAACATGGCAGCAAAAAAGATAAGCGTGTACCAGTCTATCTTTTTGACCACCTGAAACCTTCTGGGGCTGAAAATGATAATGGGCAGCGCCGAGGCAAGTGCAATATAGGTCAGTCTGAAGTCAACCTGAACCCCGATCAATACCAGCACTACCTTAACTAATACCAGAGCCAGCAGCATTATTAGCGACGCTTTGCACAATGCCGCCAGCTTGGCATCTTTTATCAAAGAGGGAGTGTGGTTCAGCGTCCCCTTGCGGAAATGACGGTGGTAAAAGATGCGCAGCAAGAGGTACGCCACCAGTAAGTTGACAATCGTAGGCAACAGCAAGTACCGGAAAAATGTAACAAATGGATTGGCGATCCCGTCATGGAGCGCGATAAGCAAGTTCTGAGGATTGCCAATGGGGCTGGTAACGCTTCCAATGGTCACAGCAAACGCCAGAGAAAGCAAAAGCATTTTGGGCTCCAAGTCGTTGTTCCGTGCCAAAGCAAGCACCACCGGGGTGCCAATGATCGCCAGCGTATCGTTCATCAAAAACGCCGAAAGCATGCCCATGCCAAACAATATGTAAAGGACAAGGACGGACACCGATTTCGCCCGCTTAAAGAACATATAAGATAGGTGGGAGAGATAACCGCTTTCCTCCAGTGCCTGACCGATGATGAAGACGCCGAACAGAAAGAGCATAACATCCAAGTTGATAGCCTTTACTGCCTCCAGCGGCGAAATCTGCCCGGTGACCAGCACCGCTACAGCACCGAACAGCATCACCTGCCATATCTGGAGGCGAATCCTGCCGAGCTGCCTTACTGCAATAAGGATGAAGACAATAGAGAGGACTATGATCGATATCATATAGCAAAGCTGGCACTCTTACGTGCCAGCCCCGTTTTTCATCACCTTGCGTAGAAAAAGGTTGGCTTTGGAGCCAACCCCACCTGTGCCATATTCTGTTCTACTCCTTCTACTCAGCTATAGTATAACCCACTTTTACCAGTTGTCAATAGCATGTGCTCGTCCGGTAGATTAATGACAAATACTCTTTTGTCCTCAGGACAGAAAACGGCTAATTAGCCCATCAGTCCTTCCCTCTTTTGGTAGGACAGGAATTAACATCCTCACCCAGCCTCTCCCGCAAGGGAAGAGGTTATTTTTCTCTTCTGCCTTGATAGGAGAGGTATTTTATTCCCCTTTTCCTTTGCCTTGATGGGAGAAGCATTTCATTCCCCTTATCCTCTCCCTTGATGGGAGAGGATTAAGGTGAGGGTGCCCCCTCACTCTAACTCTCTCCCACAAAGGGGAGAGAGGAGCTTTCTGTTATGTCCTGTGTGTCACCCATCTATTTGAACGAGCTCATTAGCAGATCGAGCGTCTCCGATCGTAGCTCATCTGGACTGGCATAACTGAGTACCGTTGCATATAGCGTGCTACAGTGGTAATTTGTATCCATGCTACCGCTGAACATTGGTATGACAAACCTTATAGAGTGCATCATAAAACGCCGGCTGAACCGCTTTGTAGTTGAGATACTGGTTGACGATATGCCGGCGCTTGCTTGCATCAATAATACAGGTCGCTTACAGGACTATCTCCGCCCCGACAACAGGGGACTCTGTGTTAAGAACAGGCGTCCGCTGAAGACAGCTTACCGGTTGTTCGCTATCAGAGAAAAGCATTCAGCCGCACTTATTGATACTCAACTCCAGATGAAGGCATTTGAGCGAGCGGTTGCGATGAGGATGATACCTTGGCTTGCAGATTACGCCATCCTGAAAAGAAATGTACGCCTCGGGGGTTCTGTCATGGACTATTTGCTGACCAACCAGGAAAGCAATGTATACCTCGAAGTAAAGAGCGCTGTGCTCCGCGAGGGTCATTACGCCATGTATCCAGATTGCCCTACAGACCGGGGGCGCAGGCACCTGAGAGAACTCATACAGCGTGGAGCTGGTGGTGGCAGAGCAGCGATTCTGTTCATCGCCGCCCTCCCAGATATAAAAGCCTTCAAGCCAAATCGGGCTGCCGATCCCGAACTTGCCGACTTGCTACTTGCTGCCAGAAAAGCCGGTGTATGGTTACGAGCTATAGGACTGATCTTCCAGCCTGAAGATTCCCAGATTTACCTCTACCACCCCGACCTGCCCGTTGAACTTGATTGACACATAACCAACCGACCTCTATACTGATAGACTAAAACCAAAGTAACCGAGCGAGGGACAAAATGGGCGCAACAGAGAGTAAAATCGTTTACTTCACCAAGCCAGGAGCGGAGAATACCGATGACGTACTTCGCATTGTAAAAGCGAGAGCAGAGGAGCTGGGCATCAAGACAGTTATAGTTGCTTCCACCACTGGTGCCACGGCAGTTAAAGCAGTGGAATATTTCAAGGGGATGAAGGTGGTCGCTGTTACTCATCATGCCGGCTTCCGCGAGCCTAATACGCAGGAGTTCACTGAAGAAAACAGACGAAAGGTAGAAAGTGCCGGTGGGTTAATCCTCACCACCACCCATGCCTTTGCCGGAATCGACAGGGCAATGCGCAGGAAATTCAATATGTACCTCACGGGAGAGGTGATAGCCAATACGCTGCGCATCTTCGGTCAGGGCATGAAGGTGGCTTGCGAAATCGCCATGATGGCAGCCGATGCCGGTCTGGTCGGCACCGATGAGGACGTTATCTGTGTAAGCGGTACCGGTCGCGGTGCCGATACTGCCGTAATCCTGAGACCGGTCAATGTGCACGACTTCTTTGACCTCAGAGTGAAAGAGATTCTGTGCAAGCCGCACTTCTAAATTCCATATGCCGAAAAGGACACTGGAGAGACTTTTATGCCTTCAAAGAAGCTTGGTCCCAGCTGGATAGACAGACTAAAGGTCCGCTTCAAAACAGCCCTGGGGATAAACCCCGTCCTATGCGATAGTTGCAAGTGGGACTGGCGTAGCGCCTGTCACCACCCGGAACGCCCCCACGCAGTATGGTGCCCCGACTATGAGAAACGTGGCTCATAGTCCGCTTTAGGTCCTAAGATCCAGCTAGCACTGTACCATCTTGTAACTGAGCTGCCCCCGGTCGCGAAACAGCAAGAATTTGACTTTCCTATTCTGCAACAGTAATTCCTCGCTCTGCCGGCGCAACTCCCTGAAATCAGCCGTCTCCAGAAAGTCGCGAAGCAACGCCAACCTGTCCTCCAGTTCAGCGTTGCTCTCACCAGCAAGAAGTTGGCGAGTTATGTCTTCATATTCTTTTTTCGCCACCGTCTCGATGCAGTGGGTAAGGTCGGGAAAAAGCTCTATCTCCGTCATATTAGCTCAATTGAACAACTTCCTTTACCACCTCTTTATCCTATCAGCCGAGCAGCCAGGGTGACAAGTTCAATTTTTGACACCCCAGCTAGCCAATGCTATGATGGTATTGATAATCTGGTCATAAGATTGACCAGGTTGCATATGGAAGACACGACTGGCATATATCTGGTACTTTTCTTTGTCTGTCTGCTGATAGCAGCGTTCTTCTGTAGCGCTGAGACAGCCTTTATCAGCATACAGCGACTTCGCCTCGAACATCTGGTCCGCACCAATCATCCTAAAGCTAAAGTTGTAGCCAGGATTCTGGAAAATCCGGAAAAATTCCTTGCCACTGTACTTTTTGGCATCAATCTGTTCGAGACCGCAGTAGCCACCCTGGGCACAATTATCGCTGTATCAGTCTGGGAACAAAACCTGGCTCTAGCTCTGGCAACCGTTATCATCACCGTGATAACACTGGTCTTCGCTGAACTCATTCCCAAAAGTCTAGCGGTGCGTTTTGGCGAGAGGTTGGCACTGCTCTATGCTGGTCCCATCGAGGTTATCTCTTTCATCTTTTATCCCTTCGTCTATGTGCTCAACCATATAGGCATCAGGTTCACCAGACTTACTGGAGAGGATGTTAAACCGCAACCCATTCTCAGTGAAGAGGAACTTCACACCGCCATTACAGTGGGCGAGGAACAGGGCATCTGGGAGGAAGACGAGGCTGAAATGATACATAAAGCTTTCGAATTCGCCGACCGCCCGGTGAAGGAAGTAATGCAGCCCAGGACTGAGGTCGCCTGGCTGAAACAGGGCTCCACCCTTGCCGATTTTCTTGAAGCCTACCGCCGCTTCCCTTATTCCCGCTTCCCCGTCTATAAAGACACCATCGATGAGGTCATCGGCGTCATCTCTATCAAAGATGTGCTCATGGCGCAGGCTAGCAACTCTTTGACCAAAGACAGCCTGCTCGATGACCTTGTGCGCCCTGTCCATTTCGTCCCCGAGACTAAGAAGATGGGCGAGCTCCTAGCCGAGATGAGGGACAATAACTACCATATGGTCATCGTCGTCGACGAATATGGAGGTGTGGTCGGTGTCGCCACACTGGAACACCTCACCGCAGAGATTATGGGCAAGATCGGCGATGAACTCGCCAGCAAGAAAAAGGACTTCGTCACCATCGATGCCAATACCTTCGAAATAGACGCTGGGCTGAGGATTGAAGAGGTCAATGAGGAACTGGAGCTAGACCTGCCACCGGGCGACTATGAGACCATAGCTGGCTTCATCCTGAGTCACCTGGGGCGCATTCCTAAGCAGGGTGAACATCTTAAATACAAAGACATGAAACTGACCATCCTTGAAATGCGCGGCAGGAAGGTCGAGAGAATCCTGATAACCAAGGAAAGGGATGCTGCGCTTCCGGGTAAGGTTTAGTCGCGGGGAAGAACTTAAGTTCCTCTCTCACCTTGATTTGATGAGGCTCTGGGAAAGAGCTTTGCGCCGCGCCAGAATCCCTTTAGCTTACTCTCAGGGCTATACCCCTCATCCACAAATCTCGCTGGGTGCACCACTACCAGTAGGTGTTACCAGTGAGGCAGAACTGATAGACATCTACCTCTTCCGCTGGACCACACCACGCCTTTTCGAAGCGCAGGTGAAAGAACAGCTACCTCACGGTATAGAACTGCTCGAGGTATGGCAGATAGGGCTTAAAGTCCCTTCCCTCCAGTCACAGGTGAAGTTCGCCGAATATAGAGTCGAAATTGAGACCGACAAGACCACTCAGGAGATACGGCAGTCTCTGGACTCGCTCCTGAAAACTGACAAGCTGCCCTGGCAACACCTTCGCGATACCGGTCCCAAGCGCTACGACCTCCGCGCCCTGATCGAAGACCTGTGGCTCATCGAACATCGGGACTCTCTCTGTGTGCTGGGTATGAGATTGCGCTGCGATGAGAAGGGCTCGGGACGACCGGAGCAGGTGACAAAAGCCCTCGGCTTCTCCCAGCACCCAAAATCAATTCACCGCACCGCCTTGCTGCTGGGATAGCTGGACTCGTAATCGAAGTTATACAGCTACCTAGCTGACTTCGATGACACTGCCCACCGTATTGAATACAAACCTGTCGCCAAACTCCCCAGCCAGTACACTGATGGCTTTCAGTCCAGTACAATGGCACAGGCTCAGCCTGCGCACATCCAGCTCCTTCAGAACCGCAATAGTCCTGTGCATTTGCTCCCCGGAAGCACTGATCAGATGAGAGCCACCGATCACCGCATGCACAGGAGAAACACCGGTAAGCCGCTGTGCCCAATACAGAGTATTTATCATGCCCCTATGAGCACAGCCCAGTAGCACCACCAGCCCTTGCCCTGTCTTGATAACCAGCGCCTGGTCGTCGGCAAGTCCATCGGGCTTCAATTCGCCATCTTGGTCCACAACCAGGATATCGTCGATCCGTTCAAAATCGGTCACCATCGGTATCTCACCAGTGGTGAGTATCGAATCAGTGATAGCCACCGACTCCTTGGTCAAACGAAAACTAGCCCCGAGGCTTTCCAGTTCACGCCTTTGAAAAGGAATACCGATATACCTAGCACGCTGCCCTTTCCGCCAGGCATATTTCGCCTGCCAGATGTCAGGATGAGCTATCACTTCCACCTGCTTTCTCATCCGCCGCAACACCTCCCGCAACCCACCGGTATGGTCATAATGCCCGTGACTGAGCACTATCTTGTCCACTTTCTTCAGGTCAATGCTCAGGCTATCCGCATTATGGACCACCGACCTGCCGCTTCCAGAATCGAGTAACACAGTGACCCCGTCCATCTCCACCAGCACGCTCAACCCCCACTCCCCCAAAAAATCGCCCAGCATAGCAGTGTTTTCACTGAGCGTAGTTATGCGAACCGTCATTTCACCCCCTCCTTTTCAGAAACGATTAACTCATCAAGCCTGGAGACAAGCTCACCAGCTTTTTGTTTCAGCGAAGCTATCAAAGTCTTTAGCTCGTCAGATGACACCGGCACCAATTTGATAATAGCACCCTGAGGACAAACCTCAAGGCAAAGCCCACATTGGTTACACAGATTCGCATCTATAATGGCATAGCCCCGGTGGATAGAAATTGCCCCGCTTGGACAGCTTCCAGCGCACAGCCCACATCCTAGACACAGGTCGTTTCGTATTTTGATCATTTCACCGTACCCAGGAGTACATTTTACTTTCTACAACTCTGGTGTCTTCCTGTAAGCCCGCTTCCACGGTTCACGCTTGCTAGCCAGATAGTCCCGTACCGCCTCCTTTATCGTATTAGCAGCTAACAGAGCACAATGGGCACTATCCGGTGGCAAGCCACCAAGGGCATCCAATACATCCTGCTGCGTCAGCCGAAGGAGGTCGGCAACAGTCTTCCCCCTCGCCAGCTCGGTGACCATGCTGCCAGCAGCAATGGTGGTCCCACAGCCGTCAGTCCAGAAGGTGGCTAGCTCAACCACCTCACCTTTCACCCGCAGCCAGATTGCCATGGTATCACCGCAAGGAACGGTTATCTTGGCAAACCCGTCGGCATCGCGAATACTACCTGCATTTCGCGGATTTTGCACATGGTCGATGACTATCTCGCTATAGCCAGCCAGTGCCTGTTTCTGCAACTCTTCCGCTATCCTATCCATCTCTGAAGACATGACAATCCCTCCAAATGCCTTTCACTGTCTAGACCATCGTCACAAGCGTCCCTTATCGGCTCGGCTCAACGATGACGGAGTGCTCTTCCCAGAAATCGATGCTTCTTAATTTCCCTTGAATATATTTTTCCCTGCCAAGCAGGTCTGTTAACCGCAACTTACCGTTCTCCACATCTATGCGGATTACCTCATCCATTAACTTCTCCAGCCCACCATCAGCCTCGACGTACACTGTAGCTATACACACGTCACTCCTCCAAAATCTGGGCTTCAGCCTTTCGATAGCAAATTACCGACAATTTCTTTCACCTCCCCCACTATCACCGTCTCCAGACTGCCGCCATTCATGCACACCTCAAAGATTTCTCGGTTTGCGTGGAGAACCCCGACGATGTTTACGCCCCTTCTAACCAATTCAGCCGCTAGTTTACCTGCCATCTCGGTCGAGCTAACCTTATTGATGATAGCCCTGACATCTCTCACCCCAGCGCCAACAGCTAGCTGTCTCACTTTAGCAGCTAGCTCCAGAGACTCAAAAGAGGGCTCAACCACCACCAGCACCAAATCGATACTGGTATCGACGCCCCTGCCAAAATGTTCCACGCCAGCCTCCATATCCGCGATACATATCTCATTTTTACCAAGTCGGAGTTTGCCCAGAAACTCACGACTTAATACCCCCATGGGACAGGCACAACCCTCAAGCGCCTGGAGGATTTTGCCAATGTTCACCAGCCTCAATCCATCCCTTTCTTTGATATACTGGGAGGGAATATCGCTTACCCTCATTTCCCCCAAGCTCAGTATCTCCGCCTTTGTTTCCGACCTGTTTGCAGAGGAGCTACGTCCCATCCTGTCTTTGAGCCCTTTCTTACCACCCACCATCTCCATCAGCGGTGTCGGTGGCTCGGTGAAACCCAGCATTCGAAAAAGCCCTGAATTTGATTCGTCTGAGTCCACCACCAGTACGCGGTAACCACGGCTTTTGAATTCATACGCCAGCAGCGTGGCGATGACGCTTTTTCCGCTGCCACCTTTGCCGCAGACTGATATTTTCATATTTCGCTCCCTTTGCTCCTTCCTATTGTTTTGCCCTGGCTTTCACAGCCTGAATAATGGCACCACCAAAGCCCTGCAAAAAGTCAGCCTGATAACGCTCTATCTTACCTTCGTCACAAAGCTGGGCTAACTGCGGGTCAATCGGTATTTGTGCTAGCAAGGGCGCATCAGCCAGACTTGCCATCTCCTCAGCCCGACTTTTGCCAAAAACTTCGATCTTCTTCCCGGTATCCGGCAGGACAAGATAGCTCATGTTCTCCACCACTCCCAGTATCGGGATGTGCATCGCTTCTTGCGCCATTTTAATTGCCTTGCGGACCACCATAGCCGCTAGCTCCTGAGGGCTGAAAACAATTATCACACCCGATACCGGTAGCGATTGCAACACTGTAAGGGGCGCATCGGCTGTCCCCGGTGGCAGGTCAACTATCAAATAGTCCAGCCGTCCCCACAGTACATCTTCCCAGAACTGTGTAATGGCTTTAGCAATCAAAGGACCTCTCCAGATAACCGCATCGTCCTCATGCGGCAAGAGCAAGTTTATGGACATAATTTCAATCCCGGACCGTGTGAGCACCGGTAACAGTCCACTCTCGCTCCCTTCGGGACGCTCACCTATGCCAAACATCTTCGGTACACTGGGTCCGGTGATATCAGCATCAAGTATGCCGACATCAAACCCGGCACGAGCCAGCGAGACTGCCGCAAGAGCACTTACCAGCGATTTGCCCACGCCTCCTTTGCCGCTCATCACAGCGATCACGCTGCCGATTTCATTAAGGTCTTTGGGCTTCGCCTCTTCAAAATCAACATTTATCTCTGCAACATCAGCCACCTTCCTGACCATCTCTTGCACTTTTGCCTTGAGCCATTCTCTGGCTTCCTGATTTAACGCCGCTCCAGCAAGATAGACACCGACCTTCTGGTCGTACACTTCTACCCGCCTGACCAAATTAAGGCTCGATAAACTGCGTCTCACCCCTGGCACCAGGACTTCCTCAAGGCTCTTCAGTACTTGTTCTCGCTCTATCAAGTTCGCCTCCATTTTCACAAGTCTCTTTTTTCAAAAAGCGGCATGTTCTTTTGCCCTCCATCGACGGCTTGAACAGCCCACCTTCGGTTACCATCCGTATTATGTCGTCTCGCTTCAGATGATGGTCGCTCACCGATAATACTCCGTGATGTTTCAATACCCGATGAAGCTCCATTAGCACTTTATCACGGGCACCCAGATGGTGAAGAACATCATACAGCAGGGCTACATCTATGCCCTCAGATGGCAACTTGGTATCACAATCTGAAAGGATAGCCTGTACATTAGGCAGCCCCTTCTTGGCAGCCAGTGCTTCGACCGCCTTGATAGCAAACGGATTTTTATCCAGGGCATAGACCTTGCCGGCATCACCCACCAGTCTAGCAAGTGGCATCACGTAACTCCCGGGTCCACAACCAAAATCGAGCACATAAAACCCCTCTTCGATACCTGCCTCTTTCAGAATCTCCATACGAGGCAGCAGAAAGTCCCTGAGCTTGTAAACCAAGGACATCAGCTTGAAATCTAACTTAGAATTCTGCCTCCTTCTCTCTTTGCCCGTCATAATTTACTCTCCAATCTCCTGTCCCAACCACAACACCTTAACTAACGGGTGGCATGCCGAAAATCGCCAGGACTTTTCTCGGATAGCTCTTAATGGTCACAGACATTGTCACCTATTTTAAGGCTACCATTCAAATAGTTCAAAACGGCTCTCTCGGGATCAGTCTCCATTACGCCAATGACCACATTGATGCGATTTTGCTGGAACAGCGCTTGCGCTCTGGGACCCATGCCTCCTGTTAACACCACGGAGACCCCCTGCTCCGCCAGCCACGTCGGCAAAAAGCCGGGCAGGTGCCCTGGCGAACCCACAATTTGCTTTTTTACCACAGTCCTTTTGGTTGCATCCACATCTATAAGAGCGAACTGCTCACAATGTCCGAAATGGGGCGATATCGCGCCTCCGACCAGTGGAATAGCAAATCTCATCAATACACCTCCCTATATAGATCGCCATACATTAGACTTCCTGGCTTAGAAATCTAGAAACGTGTTGCCAGAGTAGCTCTATTTCTCTAACAACACCATTTGCACAATTTTCCACCACTGGAATGCCCTTGGTGATTGACTCTGTAAACACATTATCGAAGGGGATCCTACCCACAATTGCTAGCCCTTGCTCACAACACCACCCCTCAATCTTACGGGTGTTCTCCTCGTTGATGTCATATTTGTTGATACACACTAGAGCAGGCACACCGAAATGGCGGCAAACACCCACTACCCTCTCTAAATCATGTATCCCGGAAAGCGTTGGCTCCGTAACCAGCAGAGCCAGACTCGCTCCGGACAAAGATGAGATCACCGGACAGCCAATGCCCGGCGGACCATCACTGATTATGTAGAGCAAGTCATTTTCCTCAGCTATCTGCTTCGCTTGCTGTCTAATCAAAGCCACCAGCTTCCCTGAGTTTTGCTGTGCCACCCCCAACCTGGCATGCACCAACGGACCATAGCGCGTGTCAGAGATAAACCAACGTCCGGCAAGGTTTTCCTGCATCGTGATAGCTCCCGCAGGACAAATACGAAAACAAAAGCCGCACCCTTCACACGATTTAGCGTCAACCTTAAAATCGCGAATCGCCTGGAAGCGGCATAGCTGCTGACATAAACCACACTGCGTGCATCTCTCCTCATCGATAACAGCAAGCTGCCCGCTCCGGAACTCGTGACTTTCACGCATGGTCGGCTGCAAAATAAGATGCAGGTCAGCGGCATCCACATCGCAATCGCACAACACCTTGCCCCGAGCCAGTGCAGCAAATGCGGCAACAAGGCTGGTCTTTCCAGTGCCCCCTTTACCGCTTAATACCACTAGCTCTTTCACGCACTATACCTCCAATCTGACTAAATAGCTTTAAAAAATGTCCCCTCCACTCGGGTAAACCGGCAACCAGAGGTACACCTTTCGAATACAGCCGTGCGATTTCCATATCGAGTGGGATGGTAAGTAAAACCGGTATGTTATTCTGTTTGCAATAGTCCTCTATTTCGCCGTTTCCAATGCCAGCGCGGTTGACAACCACACCACAAGGCACATCAAGCTCCCGCACCATCGCCACCGCCAGAGCTAGGTCATTGAGCCCAAAGGGGGTAGGCTCGGTTACCAACAGGCAAAAGTCACTATCCTTCACCGCCTCCACCACCGGACAGGATGTCCCTGGTGAAACGTCCACAATAGCCACGCCATCGTGATTGGCAAGCTGCTTTACCTTCCTGATCACCGGGGGTGCCAATGGCTCACCTACATTCAGCCTGCCCTGGACAAACTTTATACCATCTGCATCACCCCATTCCACGACACCGATCTCCCTCCCCACCTCAGTTATCGCCTCTTCAGGACAAAGATAGCTACAAGCCCCACAACCATGACACAACTCAGGAAACGTCAACACATAACCGGGAACCACCGCAATGGCATTGTAAGCGCAGACCTCGGCACATTTACCACAATAATTGCATTTTCTTCTATCCACCTCAGGGACAGGTATGGACACAGCCTCGCTCCCGACGATTACCGGGCTTAACAGCAAATGTGCATTCGGCTCCTCCACATCACAGTCGAGGATCTGCACGTTTACCTGTCCCTTCACAGAGAGGGCAAGACTGGTAGCCACCAGAGTCTTGCCCGTCCCCCCTTTACCGCTGGCTACAGCTATGATCATGCTCGTACCATTCTGGTACCACACTTCGGGCAAGTTACGCTGTAGCACGGTGTGCCCACCTGATGCGGCATCCTATGCCCACAACTGGGACAGACACATTCTCCGCCGGGACCGGCACCCGGGCGGTTACCACCCATCCTTCCAGCACCCCGACCCCTACCTGTGCCCGGACCGCTTCCCCAAGGCGGTCCCATTCCGTCTCCTCGCGGCATATTCACACCTCCTTTAGTTTACTTCACTCTTTGCCTTTGCCACGCTTTTCCAGTTCACTGATCCTTGCTTGAATATCTTCCAGTTGTTTCGCCAGCAGTACCGAAATGTCCCGGCACATTGGGCTGAGGACTAGCGCGATACTTACCCTGCCTGTAAGCTTCGATGGCATCCTTAACCTTCCCGGAAACACCGGTTATCACTTCAATGCCAGTCGAGGACAGCACCTGATAGGCATTTGGTCCACAGTTCCCGGTGAGCACTGCCTTCACGCCCTTGCCAGCAATCATCTGTGCCGCCGCGATACCAGCCCCACCAGAAGCAACAGTACTGGTGTTTTCTACCGCCTCAAATTGAAGCGTCTCCGCGTCAACAATGATAAAGTACTGGCAACGCCCGAAGCGAGGGTCTACCTCACTATCAAGGGTGGTTCCTGTAGCAGAAACGGCGATTTTCATTATTTCGTCTCCTTGGTCAATTCCTTTATCCGAGCTTCGATCGCGCCAAGCTCAGCCTTTATAGCCTCGGCTTGCGCTCTTAAAAAGCTGATCTCCTGCTCGCGGCTGGCTTGTGGAGCAGCAAAGGGCGTAGCCCGAGGGGCAATCCAGCGCCAACGGCGGTAAGTCCGCCATCGTGGCACTCCATATGCCCGCGTAAAAGCCCCTATACCCCACGGGCTGCAAAATCCTCTGCCACCCCCTGTAATTGGTCCCATACCCATGGGACCGGTACCATCAAGCCCTGGCATACTCACACCTCCTTCCTTGTTTTTGCCAAACAGAAGAATTCGCCTAACTTTGACCTTCTAGCTCCCGTACCCTGGCTTCAATTCGCTCCAGCTCCTCTTTTATCGCCTCCGCCTGTTCCTTCAAGTAACTGAGTTCTTCCTCCCTGCTCACGGACGGCGCAAAGGGAGCATAATAACCTGGGAAAGGCTGGGAAGCGTAATAGGGGTGATACACCGGCGGATAAGCCCAGGGTGTCATACCAGCCCAGCCGAGGAAATAACCACATCTGGGCAGACCACCCCTGCCAACGCCGACAAATGGCCACGGGGGAGAAGCCCCTCGAAAGCCAAACCCCCAGCCCCTACCAAATCCTATACCTCTACCAAATCTATACATATTACTTCACCTCCTTTCCGAAACTCAGCGTCGTCTAACCTATAGGTCTCACACATTGCCACTCCGTCACCGCCAGCCTTTGCCGCGACATCTCCCCCAGCCACCTCCCGTCCTGATAACTCCCGTCGGCACCAGCGGCATAATCCCTGAGCTGTGGCACGCAGGACACACCCTTGGTGGAGCCGCCACCAGAGTCTCAAAAGGTACCTCCCATTCATGTCCATTGCCACAGCGAAACCGCCGCATAGCCAGCTCGAAGTTGCCCCCTTCTACTCTTATCGCCTTCCCGTTGACCAGCGCATCGGCTACCTTCCGTCTTGCTGAATTCAGTACTCGCTGGAAGGTGGCACGAGAAATATTCATCCGCTGAGCACACTCCTCCTGTTCTAGCTCCTCCATATCCTTGAGCCGCAGAGCCTCAAGCTCCTCCACTGCCAGCAGTACCTCCTCCAGCATATAGAGCGGCACTGCCATCGGCTTAAAATAAGCCACGCGCGGCAGTAAGCCCACCTTCCGCCACTTTACCGGCCTCCCCACAAGCCTTTTGTTTTCTTGCACCTCAGGGATTTTTAGCATATGCTCATAATTATTATGCCACACCGCAGTGAGCAAGTCAACGCGGCACCGATAAAGGTGCTGCCCACTCTCATCTCCGTTCTCACCGAGCAACAGCAATTTTTGCCAGCTTAGGCGCAAACACAAAGGGCGCACCCGTATCAGGGTACGCCCTCACCCGAAATACACATATGGGGGCTACCGGAAGTTCACCGACTTAACAATGTCGGTCTCTAGAGTGGCAGGAATAAAGGGGAAGTAAATCGGCAGGGTAAATACTTCGATGATAATCCACTTGCTATCCCTGACCACCCCTATAACGGTACCATCGTATTTACCTGCTGCCCCGGTGTATGTCACCTCAGCCTGCGTTGCCTGAGTGCCGTCAATGGTAACTTCTCTTGCGTCAAATGTGTCGATGGTCTTATTTCCGTCCGCCGCCAGATGTGCTGCAAATACTGTCCTTAGATCGGCACCTTCAGACCGGTCGCGGACAATGACCCTGACCGCAGGCACATTGTACTCGCCAGCACCAACGCGCCAGACGACCTTGGGTCCCAGGTCACCGGTCTTCGGCTTCCAGCTAGCGGGGTACTTTAGAGAGAAATTATATTCAGAATTAGTATAAGTGTCCCATTCCAAAACCTGAGTGGCTGCAGGCTGCGGTCTGTAGAGCCCGGTCCTTACCTCCAGCGGTTCACCAATCCTGAGGTATCGGTCGGTCGCAGCGTCATACGGTGGCCACTCGATAAGCCCGGGAATGCTCGGCGTCCCCGTCCTGGCGAATTGTACCCACATCGAGACCATCGCTTTAGCTACCTTAATATCCACATCGCACATATCCTGTCTTTTGCTCAGGTCGGAGAACAGGTAAGCAGTGCTAAGACAATGGCTGCCACCTTTGGAACCGCAGGGCCCGTGGTCAAAGACCCAAACATAAACAGGCGATGAAACCGAACTCATAGCGGTGGCGATTGCCTTATCAAAATACTGGTTCCAAGAACCGGCAAGGTCGTTGCTCCCACTACCTATCATCAGGGGCACATCGTGTTGCTTACCCGCTTGAAAAATGTTCAGCGGGTAGTCAGGCAGAAACCAGCCGTCCACATTCGGTAGCTGTAAATCGCTTCCAGTGGTACTAACCGGAACCGCCGCCACGATTTTTTCGGCGCTAAGAGAGCGCAAAGCAGCCAGCAAATCAGGGGCGTCGGAAATCCCAAGTTTAGCTACCAGTGCCTCGCCCCGCTTTTCCATCTCGGCTAAGGGCGGGGTCCGACTATTGCCATACATCCCGGCATCAGCAATGGCTTTGTGAAAAAGACCTTTGCCAAAAGGCGAAGCCATAAGAAATAGAACCGATTCACCACCTGATGAGCAGCCATAGACCGTCACATTGTTAGGGTCTCCGCCGAAAGCAGAAACGTTTCTCTGTATCCACTGCAGCGCAGCTACCTGGTCCATGAGCCCGTAATTGCCGGAAACTCCTTTTTCCGACTCTTTGTCCAGCAACGGGTGTGCGAAGAAGCCAAGACCGCCTAGACGGTAAGCAATTGATACTGCTACCACATTATTCTCCCGGGCAAAATAGGACAGATCGAGCCGCGAAGAACCTATGACCATGGCACCGCCGTGAATATAGACAAACACTGGCAGGCGGTCGGTTGTCCTCTTGGCGGGAGTAAACACATTAAGGTAAAGGCAATCCTCGCTCTGTTCTGCCTCCTCAGTCGTTAGACGGGTCTTCTGTTGAGGACAGATAGGGGCATATTCCTTGCACTCCAGCACGCCATCCCATGGCTTCACCGGCTGCGGCGGTTTCCACCGTAAATCGCCCACAGGAGGTGCTGCAAATGGTATGCCTTTGTAAACACGTACTTCCTTACCAGCTTCGTCCACGACCACTCCAGCAACTAAGCCAGCATCTGTCTTGATGGGATCGGTTACCGGAGCTGAAACTTGAGTGCCGGAGGGCGCGATAGTTTGTTGCCCAACACAAGATAAGGCTAGCGAGGTCACAAGCACCAGTAAAGTTAAGACTGCTACCAGTTTGTGGGACAGGGAACTCCTCATCTCACCCTCCTTATGTCGATATCGCTCATATCATAGACAACGCGCTGGCTATCGTCAATGCATGCGCTAACAGCACTACAAACAGCAACTGGTTAGCCAAAGAAGTCAAATCCAGGTCGCCAACTTAGCAAACGCCCCAGCCCGACTGAGTTCGTTCACATAGATGGGTGACAAGTATAGGACATAGCAGAAGTGTCCTCTCTCCCCTACGCGGGAGAGAGATAGAGTGAGGGGGCACTTTCACCCTCACCTTAATCCTCTCCCGTCAAGGGAGAGGAAAAGGGAATGGAATACCTCTCCCTTGCGGGAAAGGTTAAGGTCAAATATGTAGCTGTACTGATTCTGACTAACTCCCCCTCCTCTCGCGGGAGAGGTCAGGTGAGTGGGCAGTCCTCTCTCCCCTCGTGAGAGAGGCTGTGTGAAGAAGACCACCTGTCTGAAAAGGAAATCCTTCTTCCCCCGCGGGAGAGGTCAGGTGAGTGGGCAGTCCTCTCTCCCCTGGAGGGAGAGAGTTAGAGTGAGGGGGACTGCTGTGGGTTTCACCCTCCCCCTGACAAGTACCACCGACTTTTATCTTTCTGGTATCTGCATTATACTTAATGTGCAAAACTGTTCAGTAAAATATGCACATGCTGAAAGGGGGCAGAAATTAGACTCATCTTAATAAGACATGGCGAAACGCTCTGGAACCAGCAACGGCGTGTACAGGGTGGTGGCAGCGACACCGAGCTCAGCGAGAACGGCAGGCTGCAAGCAGAAAAGCTTGGTGGCGCTCTAAAGAATGTCAGAATAGATGCCATCTACTCAAGCCCCTTGAAACGCGCCCTGGACACAGCGCAGGTCATCGCCAGCCATCATGGGCTAACAGTACAGGTAGAACCAGACCTCCGGGAAATAGAGGTCGGTGAACTGGAAGGACTTTCCCTCGCCGAACTAAGCACCAGCTTCGGTCAATTCCTCCTCCAATGGCGAGAGGGGAAGGGACAGGAAAAGTTGCCCGGCGGAGAAAGCGTGGCTGAACTAGCAGAAAGGGTGTGGCACAGCATACAGCGCATCAAGGAGAAACATGCCAACGGTACAGTAGCAATCGTAAGCCACTTCTTTTGCGTCGTCGTTGCTATTTGTAAAGCTCTGAATTGGCCACTGACCACGCTGGAGCGTATCCGAGTACAGACCGGCAGTATCAGCATAGTAGACCTCGACGATAAGCAGCCACGTCTGGTACTGTTGAGCGATACCTGTCATCTAAGAGACACCCCCGAGTAGCACCAGATGAAAACATCAAGACAGTCCACAGCCCGAGGGACTCTTCAGAACAAGATAGCTGAATTCATTCAAGAACATCGGCTGCTTCTTCCCGGTGAAAAGGTAATAGTAGCCGTTTCTGGCGGTGCCGATTCAGTCTGCTTACTCCATGTCCTGTTGCAGCTAAGGGGAAGACTTGCTATAGGACTACATGTAGCCCATCTTAACCACAAGCTCCGTGGTGCTGAGTCCGATGCCGATGCCATCTACGTCGACGGGTTAGCTCGAAAATTTGGGGTCCCAGCCACTATAGAGGCAGAAGATGTGGCGACCTACCACAAGGAAAAAGGCGGCTCCCTCGAAGAAGCCGCCCGCGAGTTGCGCTATATGTTTCTTGCCAGAGTGGCTAGAGAGGTAGGAGCTTCTAAAACGGCAGTCGGGCATACCCGCAACGACGCCATAGAGACCATCCTCCTCCACCTTCTGCGGGGAACAGGTACCGCCGGGCTACGCGGTCTGACGCCTAGTTCTACCCTCCGGTTCAGCAAAAATACAGAGCCTTTGAACATTGTCCGCCCTTTGCTAAAAGTCAGCCGCGAGGAGACAATCGCCTATTGCCAGCAACATCAATTATACCCGCGTAGCGATTCATCAAATCTTTCTTTAGAGTTTTTCAGGAACCGTATCCGTCTGGAACTATTACCATTACTTCGTACTTACAACCCCGGCATCGATGACTCCTTGCTCCGCCTTGCCACCATCGCCGGCGATGATGTCAATTTTGTCGAGGAGCAGGTAGCTGCGCTCTGGAATGGACTGGCAGAGGAACAGGATACCACCATTTACCTCGATGCCACCAAACTAACCCATCTACCGCCAGCTCTGCAAAGGCAGATATTCAGAAAAGCTGTGGAAAAACTAAAGGGGAACCTGAAGGATATCGAGGCTGACCATATCGAAGCTATGCTCGCCTTCCTGAAGAAGCCAGCAGGTAAGAAACTCAGCTTACCGCAAGGCTTATGGCTATTTACGGAATATGGCCGCCTGGCACTCACCACACTGCCCGATTTCCCCTGTCATCTGCCGCTTCTTCAAGGTGTCTTCCACCTGAACATACCCGGAGAAACCGTCATACCGGGCTGGCGGGTAACCACCACCATACTGGGTAGTCCCCTAGACGAAAAGGATGTCTTCGCCGCTAATCTCGATTTTGATAAATGCGGTACTGAGCTAGTGGTACGTACCCGTCAGCCTGGTGACCGTTTCCAGCCACTGGGCATGGCAGAGGTCAAAAAGTTACAGGACTTTATGGTCGACTCCAGAATACCCCGGGCATGGCGAGACAGAATACCCCTTGTCTGCTCGTCCGGTCAAGTCCTCTGGGTGGTCGGCTGGAGGATAAACAACAGGGTCAAAGTTAACATTGACACAAAGCATGTCTTGCATTTAAAATTTGAGAGGCTTGAGTGATGCCAGCACTGAGCCCGGAGCTGCGGCTGCGCCGACTGAGAGTAGAGGAGGCTTTGCTTAAGTTAGATAAGTATTTGAATGACGCCTTTCTTGATAACATACCTTCAGTGCGCATCGTCCACGGCAAAGGCACCGGCACTCTGCGCCGCGCAGTCCACCAGGCACTGAGCGAACATCCTCTGGTCAAGTCCTTCCGCCTTGGTGACTGGGGAGAAGGTGGTACTGGTGTTACCATAGTCGAACTGGCAAACCACTGAGGCAGCAGGGCAATTACGAACAAAAATAATAAGGAGGTTATAAAGTGAAAAGGACCACTGCTCTCACAATCGCACTGTCAATCATAACAGCCAGCATTTTGCTATCTTGCGCCGCACCCGAAGCCGCCGTCTACAGTGACCCGACCAGTACAATCTTCACCACCGTCAACAGCGAATTTACCATCGCCATCCCCGCCAACCCCACCACAGGCTATCAGTGGGCAGAGGAACACAATGCCTCCATGCTCAGCTTGGTTAGCAGCGAGTATAAGCCATCAAAACAAGCTAAAAATGTCGTCGGCGCCGGTGGCACACAGTACTTCAAATTTAAAGCACTAAAAGCTGGCACTGCCATAATAAGTTTCACCTATAAGCGCGCTGGAGACCCGATAGTTGCTGACCAGACGGCATTCAACGTTGTTATAGAACAAGCGAAGTAAATATGCATACCAAAAGCATAAGCGTCCCGCACCGAATCTGGTACGAGGAAGATGAACAGTACCTTGTATTCCCGGATTCGTGGGACGCTATGCTTTGCCTCATGCAAGGACACAATGCTCCCAGGGTTTCCTCCCAGAATATAAGAGCTGCCGTCAAAAACCCTCTGGGTGATCATCCGCTTAGAGAACTGGCGAAAGATAAAAATGACGTAGCTGTAATTTTTGATGACATCTCCCGCCCCACCAGAGTGGCAGAAATAGTGCCTCATGTCCTTGAGGAGCTGCATGCTGTTGGTATTCCCGATAAAGCAATCAGGTTCATTTGTGCTACCGGCTGCCACGGTGCCCATACCTACACAGATTTCCAGAAAAAGCTGGGAACTGAGGTAATGGACAACTTCCCCGTCTACAATCACAATGTGTATGAGAACTGCACCTACGTAGGCGAGACCACGCAGGGCACCAGGCTATGGGTCAACTCCGAGGTCATGGCTTGTGATCTGAAAATCGCCATCGGTTCTGTCGTTCCCCACCCCCAGACGGGTTTCGGAGGCGGCGGCAAAATCGTACTCCCTGGCATTGCCTCCATGGACTCCATCGAGGCTTTTCACCGTCTCGAATTCAAAGCAAGAGAAGAAGGACGCGGGAATACAGTGGGTCCCGGCAACTACGCAGAAAACCCCATGGTGAAAGACTTCACTGAGGCTGCTAGACTTGCCGGGCTCGACTTTAAAATTGACACCTTGATAAATGGCAAAGGTGAACCATGTGCTATCTTCGCTGGTGCACCTCATACTGTATACCAGGAGGCAGTAAGACTTGCCGTCGACCACTATGCCACAAAGAGCATCCCCGATGCCGATATCGTTGTAGTCAACACCTATTGCAAGGGGAACGAAGCCATTGTCGGTCTGCTCATCGGAATACCGATGCTGATGGCAAAAGGCGGCGACCTTGTGCTGATAATGGACTGCCCTGCAGGGCAAGTCGTTCACTACCTTCTCGGCAGCTTTGGAGCCAAAGCGAAGGGGCGCCTGTTCAGCGCTGTAAACTTTCGCTTGCCGTGGTTAAAACGGGTCATCGTGCTCTGCCCGCAATTCGAGAAATCAACGACCGACTGGCTTGCCATACCAGACGCAATCTGGGTAAAGACATGGGAGGAAGCTCTGGAAATCCTCCGCCAAGACTTCCCGGATAAAGCCAGAGTGAGCATAGTTCCCGATGGCACCATTCAGTACCTGAGACTTTCGTAGATGCAGTATATGTGGAGCAATGGAAGATGACCCAGCAGGTCGGCAAAGTAGAGCAGTTCAAGGAAGAAGCCAGCAGAGCCGGGGCTAAACTTCAGGAACTCGCTGAGCTGCAGGATACCGCTCCCTTTATCGTAAATCTTGCCCGTCAACATGGCGTCAATCGTGTAGTAATTTCAAGTTCGCCACTGGCAGAACTCGCCGGGCTACAGCACCGACTGGAGAAGGAAGGCATAACAGTCACCGTTGTCACTGCTTCTGATTCCGAAGCCACCCAGCAAAGACTGAGACAGGCATGCGTTGAGGCTGACATCGGCATCTCAGAAGCCACCACAGCCATAAGCGAGACGGGCACCTTGGTCATCGCCGGCGACGATGGTAGTTCGCGCCTCGTTGCTGTCCTGCCGCGCTTCCATATCACTCTGGTGGACTGCCAGAATATCGTAGCCACCATGGAGGAAGCCATAGCGAAGATCAAATCAGTCGGCAGTTCACCGGCTAAATGTGTACCCACCTATGTTACTTATATCACCGGCAGGAATACCACTGCTGATATACCCGGCGCCATACTTGCCCGAGCTCAGGGTCCTGCCGAAGAGCATATTCTGCTCCTGGACCACCAGAGAACGCGATAGGGTAAAAACAATGCCACAGACTATGTCCAGACGAGTAAGCAGAGCCCTAGATGACCAGAGCTTGCAAACAGCACTGGCAAGACTGATGTCTCTGATGAAAATGGGCAGGCAGATAGCTTTCGCCGGTGTCGACTTCGATGCCCTTAGCCAGGAAATACGGAAGGTAAAAGAAAAGGCGATCGCAGACCTTCCTCATCTGGCAGAAGAGTTTAAACAGAAAGCCACCAGAGCTGGTGCCATCGTTTACGAAGCCAAAAACGCTGATGATGCCAATACCTACATACTCAATCTGGCACAAAAAAGAGATATAAGGCACATTGTGAAATCGAAGTCCATGCTCTGCGAGGAAATCGGGCTACGGGAATACCTTGAAAAGGCAGGTATAGAGGTCACCGAAACGGACATTGGCGAGTGGATTATCCAGCTTGCTGGAGAGAGGCCCGCACATCTTGTAGGACCGGCGTTACACAAGACCATAGAGCAGGTAGCCGAACTTTTCTCCCGTGCTACAGGACAGAAGCTGGAACCAGAACCCCAGCTACTACTCGATACCGCCCGAAATGCACTTAGGCAGCACTACATCGATGCCCGCATGGGAATCTCGGGAGCCAACATGGCAATCGCCGAGACCGGTACTCTGGCTATCGTCACCAACGAGGGCAACGGCTGTATGACGACTACCCTGCCGCCAGTACACGTAGCCGTGGTCGGCTACGAAAAAATAATACCTACCTGGGAAGATACCGCCACCATCCTCCGCCTTCTCAGCCGCTGTACCAACGGCATGAAGATGCCAATCTATGTTTCCTATATCACCGGACCCAGCCATATCAGCGCTCCATTTGGAAAAACTGCCACCGCTACCGGACCTGCAGAGCTTCACATCGTCATGGTGGACAATGGTCGCTGGGAAATGTGGCAATCGCCCGAGTTTAGAGAAGCTCTCTACTGCATAAAATGCGGCGCCTGCCTCAATGTCTGCCCTGTATTCAATTCTCTTGCCGGTCAGACATACGGTTATATTTACCAGGGCGGTATCGGCGCTGTGCTCACCGCCTTTTTTCATGGTCTGGACAAGGCACGTGACCCCGCCAGTCTCTGCCTCGGTTGCATGACATGCAAAGAAGCCTGCCCGGCGCGTATCGACATACCTCAGCTTGTACTTCGTCTGAAAGCTGCAATCGCTAAGAAGAGAGGGCTTCCCTGGGCAGACCGCTTAATTTACAGTACCATCCTCAAACACCCGCAGCGATTGGACGCAGCTATGAAAGCTGTGTACTATATTGAGAAACAGTTTGCTGACCCCGATAAGATTGTCCGGCATCTCCCACCACCGCTCGACGAATTGACCAATACCATTTCACTGCCACTATTATCCACCTCACCCCTGCATCAACAGCTAGCCCACATCGCTCGCCCTGGAAACATAAAACAACCAAAGGTAGCCCTTTACGCTGGTTGCATCGGCAATTATGTCTATCCGGAGACCTGTGTACAAGCAGTGAAGGTGCTCCAGAAGCTTGGTGTCGATGTCTATTTCCCCCCGGGACAGGGATGCTGCGGAGCACCAGCATATTTTTCCGGCGACATTGCCACCACCCTCAGCCTTGCAAAGACCAATATCATGGCTCTGAAAGAAGACCCTGACTATATCGTCACCCTGTGCCCTGGCTGTGCCGTGATGCTCAAACAAAATTACCCCCTTATCACAAAAACGAGCCAGGAACTCAACCAACACGCTGAAGCACTAGCCGCCAAGGTACGCGATTTCTCCCAGCTTGTCCTCCAGCTCACCCCTGTAACCACCGAGACCCCCACAAAACTGAAGGTCACCTACCACGACCCCTGCCACTTGAAACGAGGCTTAGGCATCGCCTCTGAACCCAGACAACTCCTCCGTCATTACGGCTATGAAATCGTGGAAATGGCAGATGCCGATGCTTGCTGCGGCTTCGGTGGCAGGGTAGTGCTTGACTATCCCCGGCTATCAGCCTCAGTGCTCAAGCGAAAGCTAGACAGCATAGAAGCCAGCGGCGCCGAGGCAGTGGTGACCAGTTGCTTGCCTTGTGTCCTTCAGCTTAGAGGCGGTCTAGACAAACGCCACAGCCACATCAAAGTCGTCCACATCGCTGACCTTCTGGCAAATTACTGAATAACCCGGACAGGTAGCCTGCGCAATTACTAATCTTATAGGACTATTGACGAGGTTCGCTAGGATTGCGAAAATAAATCACTCAGGGGGGTGTGACATGAAACAGCTTTCGCCTACGCTCATACATGTAATCGTCTGGGTGCCATGGGCTATTCTGACGATAATCGGCTGGACCTTGTCGCCGCTGTCCAGCGGGGCTTTCGGCGCAGTTTCAGGCTGGTTCTCCGTAGGACTATTCAGCCTCGGACTGCTCTCAGCCGGGCTTTTCTCTGCTGGCATCTACTCGGCAGGGCTATTCTCCATCGGCATCTTCTCAGCCGGTGTATTCTCAGTAGGCATCTTCTCATTTGGCACCTACTCCATCGGTATCTGGGCATCGGGACAATATCCCGTCGGCATATTCACCAGCCAGTTAAAGTAAAATAAGCACCACTTTGTAACCGGAAAAGGACTACCTGTCCCGGACAGCACTTGCTACCAGGACGCTTGAACTGGCATACTTAGTCTCACTGTGCTGGAACTTGATATACCATCGCTGCTGCTTATCGCTTTAGGACTATCCCCCGACTGTTTCGCCGTCGCTCTCAGCGGCAGCAGCACTGCCAGGACTTCCTCGCCAGTCCCCATGCTCCGCCTGGCACTGGCTTTCGGGCTATTTCAGGCAGGCATGCCCGTCCTCGGCTGGTTAGCTGGAAGGACGGTGGTCGATTTCATAGCCAGCTATGACCACTGGGTGGCTTTCGCATTGCTGGCATTCATTGGTGGCAGAATGGTCTGGGAATCTTTTCACGACGAGACACAAAGAAAGCGCACTGACATCACCAGAGGCGCTATGCTTCTCGGTCTTGCCGTCGCCACCAGCATCGATGCTCTGGCTATGGGGCTGGTCTTCGCCTTCGCTAAAGTCAATTTACTCCTTGCCTGCTCCGTCATCGGTATCGTCGCCTTCGCTATGACCATACTGGGCTACACATTAGGGAAAAAGATGGGCTCTTACCTTGGAAAATATGCCGAGCTTGCCGGTGGCACTATCCTCGTCGCTATCGGTCTCCGAATCCTCCTCAGCCACATCCTCTAACCATTGCAAACCTATGCGGTCTCCCTGGCTACAAGTTCACGATAAGCTGACATGAGGCGCCTCGTTATCTTACCGGGCTTGCCATCACCAACTGGTCTGCCATCAAGTTGCGTTAATGGCATCACCTCGATTATAGAACTGGTCAGGAAAGCCTCTTCGGCAATCAGTAATTCTCGCAGTTCCAATTGCCCCTCTACAGTCGCTATCCCCAAAGTCGGCACCAGCTCCAGCACGACTTCCCTGGTTACCCCGGGAAGAACTCCACTTTCTAAGGAAGGTGTGCGCAGCACCCCGTCAGTCACCAGGAAGATATTGCTGGCGCTACACTCGGCAATAAAGCCACGCTCATTGAGCAACAGTGCCTCGTCGGCACCAGCGGCTCTGGCTGCACTTCGAGCAAGAACGTTCTCAAGCCAGGATATGCTCTTGTGCCGCGATAGCGGGGATAGACTGTTACGCCTTATAGCGGACAACATAACTTTGTATCCACGCTCGTAAACTGCCGCAGACAAAGGCGCCAGTTTCCTGGCAACTATAAACACGGTGATTTCATGGCAGGTCGACAGGTCAGGAACTATTTCTCCTTCGCCTGCCGAGATTGTCAGTCTGATCCGGGCATCACTTAAACCGTTCGCCTTCAATACCTGACAGCAAGCGTCTGCTAGATCAAAACCACCTATTTTTGAAGCTATGCCCAGCGCTTCAGCTGACTTCATTAACCTGGCAAGATGACGGTCAAGACGAAAAATACGCCCATCGTAACAACGCATGGTCTCGAAGAGACCGAAACCGAGAAGAAAACCATAATCGAAAGGCGACAACCTGGCTTCAGAAGCCGGCATCAATTTGCCATTGAGGTAGACCGTCTCATTTATCATATTATCTTCTCCTTTTCACCACCCTGGTCTTGTAAAGCTCAAGAAATTTGCTAGCAGCCTGTGTCCAACATCGGTGAGTATAGACTCAGGATGTACTTGAATTCCTTCAACCACATAGCGTTTATGCCTGACACCCATCACTTCTCCTTCCATTGTTTCCGCAGTTATTTCAAGACAATCGGGCAAGCCTTCCTTTTTTACCACCAAGGAATGGTAACGAGCTGCGGGAAACGGGTTTTCTATGCCCTTATAGATCGATTTCCCATCGTGGTAAACCAGAGAGGTCTTGCCATGTACTGGCACCCTCGCCCGACCAACAATGCCACCGTAGACATAGCCGATGCACTGGTGTCCCAAACAAACGCCCAGGATCGGTATCTTGCCTCCGAAATACTTGATGATATCGTTGGAGATGCCAGATTCAAGTGGCGTACACGGTCCCGGGGATATAACTATGTGGCTCGGTACAAGCTTCTCCACATCCGAAAGACCGATAGCGTCATTTCTATAGACCACTGGCTCCCAGCCGAGCTCACCCAGATACTGTGCCAGATTGTAAACAAAAGAGTCGTAATTATCAATAACCAGGACCATCAGGTCTCCACAGCCACCCTGGGCGCCAGCCGCAACGCCTGGACAAGCGCTCTGGCTTTGTCCAGCGTCTCCTGATATTCTGCCTCAGGTTCAGAATCGTAAACGATACCACCGCCGACTTGGAAATAAGCTTTCCCGCCCTTAACCAAAATGGTACGGATAACTATATTCAAGTCCATATTGGCGCCGAAACTCAGATAGCCAATAGCACCGGTGTAGACGCTCCTTCTGGTCGGTTCAAGTTCATCGATAATCTCCATTGCTCTCACTTTGGGAGCACCGGTGATAGAACCACCAGGGAAAGTCGCCTTAAGCAGGTCATAGCGTGTCTTGTCGGGACGCAACCTGCCAATCACAGTAGAGGTAAGATGGAACACCGTGGGAAAAGTCTCAAGTATGGCAAGTTCGGTTACCTTAACCGTGCCGTAGCGGCAGACTCTCCCCAGGTCGTTCCTCTCCAGATCAACAATCATCACATTCTCTGCCCGGTCTTTGACGCTACTTAGTAGCTCCTGTGCCAGCCTTTCGTCCTCTTCAGGACTCTTGCCACGGGGTCTAGTGCCCTTAATCGGTCTTGTCTCCACCCAGTCGCCATCAACCTTAAGGAACCTTTCCGGCGAAGCACTTACAATGGTCACCTCATCAAAGTTGAGATAGCTGGCGAAGGGTGCCGGGTTTATATCTCTGAGACGACGATAAAGCTCATACGGAGGCACCGTCAATTCCGCTTCAAACCGCTGGGAAATATTGACCTGAAAGACATCGCCGGCAGCGATATATTCCCTCACTCTCTGCACTGCTTCCAGATAAGCTTCTCTGGTGAAATTGGATTTAAGCACCAGTTCCTGTTCTCCCCTCAGCTCCCCTTCAGCATCTACAGACTTGCAGGCGCTATACCCGCAGGACAATTTATATTCCATTTCTTCAAGGCGCGCTAGTGCCCGCCTTAACCGACGTGTTCTATCAAGCTCTGGCAGACCGGTAGAGAGAACATAACACTTTTTCTCTAAGTTATCGAAGGCTAGTACAGTATCGTAAAATCCAAAATAGCTTTCCGGTAACTCAAGGTCGTCTACCGCAGAACTGGGCAAGCGCTCGATGAAGTGGCACAGGTCATAGGCTAAGTAGCCAACAGCACCACCGATAAAAGGCACAGGCGCCGGGGAGGCATCAACCTGGTATCTAGTCAGTAAATCACGGAGGACATCGAAAGGACTGCCTTCTATTCTGCATTCACCATCGTCGGAAGAAAGGGTGATACTGCTCCCACGACTCTTCATCACCAGAAATGGCTCAACGCCGATGAAGGAAAACCTTCCAAGCCTTTGAGGGTCCATGCCGCTATCAAGGAAAAAGGCGTGTTGATGCTGATAAAATCGTTCAAAGGCTTCAGCCGGTGAAAACCAGCAGGGCAGTTCCTCTATTAATATCAGGCGCCCCTTGTCCATGCGACCCTTAATACCTCACCACAGTCATTTTTAGCCATTTTTGAGCGCTCTTTTCACAGTCACCCCGATATCAGCCGGGCTATGCGCGATAACTGCCCCCGCAGCCTCAAGCGCTGCTATCTTCTCCTGTGCCCGCCCTGAACTACCGCTTATAATAGCACCGGCATGCCCCATCCTCCTGCCCGTCGGTGCTGTCGCCCCGGCAACAAAGGCGACCACCGGCTTGGTCATCTGCTCTTTTATGAAGGTGGCAGCTTCCTGCTCTGCAGTCCCGCCGATTTCCCCGATGAGCACCACAGCCTCCGTACCATTATCTTGCTGAAAAAGCTGTAAAATGTCAACAAAGGTGCTGCCCGGTAATGGGTCGCCACCGATACCGACACATGTCGACTGCCCGATGCCCAGAGCAGTAAGCTGTGCCACCGCCTCATAGGTGAGTGTGCCACTCCGCGATACCACGCCAACTTTGCCTGGCTTGTGGATCTCCCCAACCATTATCCCCACCTTGCACTTCCCTGGCGAGATCACGCCGGGACAGTTGGGACCGATAAGCCGTGTCGGTTTGTCCTTTAGATAGCGGTGCACCATTACCATGTCCAGCACCGGAATCCCCTCGGTGATACACACCACCAGGGGTATCCCGGCATCTGCTGCCTCGAGGATAGCATCAGCAGCGAATGGTGCCGGCACAAAGATAATGCTGGCATTGGCGCCGGTCTCCCTCACCGCTGCATCCACTGTATTAAACACCGGCACACCGAATACAGTGCTGCCACCTTTTCCCGGCGTCACACCGGCTACCACTTTGGTGCCATATTCAATACATCGCTGGGCATGAAAACTACCCTCGCCCCCGGTTATTCCTTGCACCAGCAACCTAGTGTTCTGGTCTACGAGTATACTCATCGGTCACCTCCATCGAAGGTAAACGACCTATTGTCAGCTCGACTGCGCTGCTGCCACCGCCTTTCTGGCAGCATCATAGAAGTCCAGTGCCTCGATGAACCCCATCCCCGACTCCTGAAGTATGCGCTTCCCCTCGTCAACATTAGTCCCTGCCAGTCTTACCACCAAAGGTACCTTTATATCCATCTGCTTGCTTGCTTCCACGATCCCCTGAGCGATGACATCCGCCCTTGCCATACCACCGAATATATTGACCAGCACCGCTTTAACCGAAGGGTCTTCAGCAAAAATTCTAAAGGCATTGACCACCCGCTCCGCATTGTTTACCGTGCCGATGTCTAAAAAGTTAGCCGGTCTACCACCCGCTTGAGTGATCAAGTCCATCACTGCCATCGCCAGCCCGGCACCATTGACAATACATGCGATGTTACCGTCGAGCTTAATGTAATTCTTAATCCCCATGTCACTCGCCTTGACCTCAAGCGGGTCCTCCTGCTCCACATCACGAAGTCCCTCGATGTCGCCATGCCGGAAAAGAGCATTATCGTCAAAGTTCAACTTCGCATCAAGCGCAAGTAGCCTACCATCGGCTGTAACCGCTAGCGGGTTTATCTCAACAAGCGAGCAGTCCTTAGCAACAAACAGGCGATAGAGGTTAGCCATAAGATCGGTAGCCATCCTTATCTGGGGCTGGTCTAGTCCTATCCCGTAAGCCAGCCTCCGCCCCTGGAAGGGTTGAAAACCGATGACGGGATCGATATACGCTTTGAGTATTTTCTCTGGGCTAGCCCTGGCAACTTCTTCAATGTCAACCCCACCGGCTTCGCTAGCCATCACCACAGGCATTCTGGTAGCAGTATCGACGATGATGCTAAGATATAACTCCTTCTTTACATCAATAGCCTTCTCCACCAGCACTTTGCTCACCGGCACCCCTTCAGCCGTTGTCTGATAGGTCACCAGCCTTTTGCCCAGCACCCCGCCGGCTAACCTTTCTGCCTCCTCAGGGCTATCAGCTACTTTTATGCCACCAGCCTTCCCCCTACCACCAGCGAAAACCTGTGCTTTAATTGCCACCCTGCCCCCCAGTCTTTTAGCTATTTCCCTGACCTCTGCCGCAGAAGACGCCACTTCTCCCTGGGGTACGGGCACACCAAACTCAGCTAACAAAGCTTTAGCCTGATATTCGTGGACTTTCATTGCCGTCTCCTTGGTTCATTACTGCACCACACTGAGCAAGTGAACAAATCTCCAAATAAATCAGCGGAGGGGGTGGGATTCGAACCCACGTTCGCTTGCGCGAAAGCGGTTTTCAAGACCGCCGCCATAGTCCACTCGGCCACCCCTCCCGAACCACACTAGTATAGGAAAACCGCTTACGCTGCTGCAACCTATCACCAAAACAGCAATGCAGGACCGGAAAAAGGCTGTTCTTAAGAGTTAAAACGAAGTCAGAATATCCTCGATTTCTTCCTGGCTTTTGAAGTCCCCCAGCTGCACATGACGCACGATACCATCGGCGTCTATGAACACCGTCTTAGGTATCTCCGAGACCTGGTAAAGCCCGGCGACCTCCCCTTTAGAATCAAAGAGGACAGTGAAGGTATACCCGGTGTCCTTTATGAACTGCTCTACCCCGGCAAGACTCTGGTTCTTGTTCACTGCCACAGCCAGCACTGCTACGCCTTTTCCTGACCAGTCTTGATGTATCTTCTGAATGTAAGGCATCTCATCTTTGCACGGCTGGCACCAGGTCGCCCAGAAATTCACTATGACCTTTTTCCCCTGGAGTCCACTCAAGGTTATCTTCTTGCCATCGATCGTCTGCAAAGTGAAGTCTGGAGCTCGATTATTTACACTGGTGCCAACCAGGTAAGCAGGTTCCGTCTTGAAAGAACCACCAGCAACCTCGGCTTTTACATTACTCGCATCTTTTGATACTACTTTAAAATAATATGTGGTGTTCGGCTCCAGCGCACTTAAACGCACGGAATGGTCAGTGACCAGACTCTTGACCTCCTCGGTAGCTAGTCCACAAGTTTCCGTCTTCCCATACCGCACCTGGCTGGTAGCTGGCTTGTCTGTCTTCCACGAGATGACCGCTGTCATATCAGTCCGGCTGGATACAGCAATATCAGAGATAGACGGTGGAGAGACCGCGGTAGATGCTGGCGGAGGAGACGAAACAGGCACCTGAGCTACCGGCGCTTCCACAGTCTCCTGTGAAAATAGGTAGTACAAGCCAGTGCCCGCAAAGATGAGGATGAACAGCACAAAAAGCCCAAACACTATCTTCAGTAAGGTCTGCCTGAACCTGTCAGAAGCACCTGCCCCCTCAGTAACCTCCTGACGATAGCGATGTGCCACTGGAATTGAGGACATACTGTGCTGGACAGGACTGGCACCCATCCCCACCACAGCAGAAGCTGTCTGTGGCTGATATACAGGTGTTGGAGGGCGCGATGGCGGGGGTACGCCATAGCCATGACTTCCACTTGTTGCCGATGCAACATGTGTAGCTGAAGGAGGTGGTGGCGCTGGTGCCCTCTGCTGTTGCTGCAGTATATGGGGCGGCGGTGCTGGCGCACGACCTGTCTCCATCTGCACTGCACGGTGCTTGCTCCCATACAGCAGCCCGCACCCTCTGCACATTCCCGATTCCAGATCAATAGGTGAACCGCACTGAGGGCACACCACCCGTCCGCTAGAGGCTTGACTCCCGCTTGCTGTATGTATGCTGGTCTGTGCCCCTGGTGGGGGTGCTGAGAAAGACCGACCATCACCCAAGACCTGCCTGGGTGACACGGAGGTGGGACGAGGCGCCGTTGTTTCCGTTACAGGCTCATTGAGACAAAGAAACCCGCACCTGGGACAATACCTTGACCGCTGCGGTAGCAACTCCTGGCAGTTTGGGCATATTACCGCACCACAACTGCGACAGAAGCGTTCTCCCGGTGTCATGCTAGCGTGACACCTGGGACATAAGGCTATCCGCGGTCGCATAAATCAACCTCCGCTTCTGTCATCATTTCCCTGCCCACCAGACCTTAATTGTCTGCTTGTTCAGCACAAACATAGACAAATACCTTCTGTCCCATTATACACATAATTGCTCGCAAAAGTGGAATGCTGAAACATAAAGAATGGCGTCGGAGGGATTCAGTCCAATTCTCTTAAGAGTTGTTTGATCTCCTCCTCACTCTTGAATTGCCCCATCTTCACCGCCCTGATGATGCCATCAGGGTCAATAAACAGGGACGCTGGTACATAGGTAATCCGATAAAGCCCGGTCAGCGTACGCTTTTCTGCATCATCAACAAGTATAGGAAAGGTAAAAAGCCCGGTCTGATATTTGTATTTCTCCTCAAGTTTCACAATCCGGTCTACCCTGCCATCAAGACACACCGTTAGCACCACGTATTCAGCATTTGGGGAATTCCTGTTAGCCCAGCTCTCGTCCTCGTAGAATGCCAGAATATGCGGGAACTCGCCCAGACAGGCAGCACAGAAAGTGTTCCACAAGTTAAGAAACACCCATTTACCCCTGAACTGGCTTAAACTCACCTGGTCACCTATATAAGTCGAAGATCTAGGATTGTTGGGCGAATCGGGATGGTCATCTTTGTAAGAAGGTAGAGTGAAATCTGGAGCGCGCTCTCCCACACCAGACCCCTCAGCAACGAAACTCAAGGTGCTAAACCTCCCCGTCTGTGCAACAGCTTCATTGCTACATTCGTCCCGAGAGGTTATTCTGAAATAATATGTCTTTCCAGCACTGAGCCCGCTTAATCTGACAGCATGTTCAGTACTTAATTCCGACTCTTCAACAACCTGCCCATAGTCAGTGGTAACGCCATATTCCACCTTCCCCCGAGCTGGCTCATTCGTCTGCCACTTCACCGTAGCGCCAACATCAGAGTAATAAGCCACCCTAGCCTCAGACATAGTAGGGGCAACTGCGTCTTTGAGTTTGAAATAGGCGGTGATATGGCTCTGAGGGTCAAAATTGATAGTCGCCTCTGGCAATGTGCTCTCGATGCCCTCCCAGCGATCGAAGACATAACAATCAGCAGGTACAGCAGAAAGCACTATTGCTGTGCCCGGGGGAAAAGCATTCCCCTCCGGTGACCAGACGATCTTACCACCATCGGGGGGCATTACTGCCGGGTTAAAGATGCTGACCTTACCAGCACCCGAGTTTGTCAGTACCGGGGTTGTCTGACCAACATCGCTCCCGCTGCCTCCAATTTTGCCCCCGAAGTGCTTCACCGCGGCAATTGACCCCCAGACCAGAAATGCAACCACACCCAGCACAAATAAACCAGCCCCGACAGGTTGGATAAAGCGCCTAGCCTTACTAAAATCCCACTCCCTCCGCCCCGCCGCAGTTATCAAAGTGTCCTGCAGAATAGGGCTGCGGGGTGATGCAAATTTTCCCTCTCCTCGCCCCGAAGGACGATGTTCAGAAACAGTTGTCTCCCCGACACCGGGCTGCTGCATACCCACAGGTATTGCTCTCTCAATTCCGTGCACCACCGGGAAGAGCCAACCACAATTAGGACAGCGCCGTACCCCCCCTTCAATATCGACACCACATTTGGGACAGATCCGACCCGCGTTCGCCGCAGGATACCCAGCTGGCTGCCGAGATACAACCGGCGGAGCAGCGGCAAGTTGCCTCTTTTGCCATAGATTATAGTTCGGGTCTTGCCAGCCGCACCACCGACAGATTTTTCCCTCAACGATATGAGCTTGAGGACACAGCCTCGCCTTGCACCTCGGGCACACCCGCTCCCCGATGTCATCCTCATCAACCACCACCAAACATTTAGGACAGAGGACTTTTCCCGCCATTACACTTTACAAAACAGGGTGACCTTAGAGGCTGCGCTCCGCCGGGCAACTGCTAGAGGCTTGCCTGCACCCATCTAGGTCGTTTCCCCCTCCTCATGAGCAGTCAGGCTCTGCATACGACCAACATAGCCGCAGGTACGACTGTTGGGGCACCGCCCAAATGTCTTGTTTGTCCTTGCGCTGCAACGCGGGCATTTGTACTTTGGCACGGCACTAGCAGCCGAATTCCCCCCACGCTGCTTTTTCTGCAATGACTTGAGGGGTGGACCTTCAAGCACCAGCTTTCCTGCTGCAGTCGTTGTGGTAAGCCGTAAGACCTTATGCTCCAGGCACCCGATAAAGCCACACTCAGGGCAATACCCTAGGTCAGCATTATGCCCGGCGTGGCAATTGGGGCAGACATACTCATATTTGTTTTCGCCAGCCATATCAGGCTCGAAGCTATCTCACTTGGCAGCAATGTAGCACAATTAAGCCTGTATTTCAACTCGTGCTGCTTTCCTGTCTCAGTCTCCGGTGATAACCTCCACGCCCACATACGGTCTCAGCACTTCAGGCACCTTTACACTGCCATCAGCCTGCTGGTAATTTTCCAGAATAGCGATAACAACCCGTGGTAATGCCAGACCGGAACCGTTAAGTGTATGCACAAAACGCGGCTTAGCCTCAGGCTCCGGACGATAACGAATGTTCGCCCGGCGTGCCTGAAAATCGCCACAATTGCTGCACGAGCTAACCTCCAGCCATTCGCCGCAACCAGGAGCCCACATCTCAATATCATACGCCTTCTGTGCTGCAAATCCGAGTTCAGCAGTGCAGAGCTGGACCACACGATAGGGTATGCCTAGACGGCGGCACACGTCTTCGGCATCCTGCACCAATTTCTCCAGCTCTTCTTCAGACTTCTCCGGCTCGGTGAATTTGTAAAGCTCTACCTTATCGAACTGGTGTCCCCGTTTAATACCACGGGTGTCTTTCCCGGCAGCCATCTTCTCCCTTCGAAAACAAGCTGTATAAGAGACATAATAAAGCGGCAGAGTCCCAGGTGCCAGTATTTCATCACGGTGCAAGTTGGTCAGCGGCACCTCCGCTGTGGGCACAAACCAGAAATCATCTTCATCATCGTGGTAAAGGTTATCGGCGAATTTGGGCAGGTTACCCGAGCCCACCATACACTCGCGCTTCACCATAAATGGCGGGTAGATTTCAGTGTAGCCGTGCTCCCTGGTATGAAGGTCGAGCATAAATGTTATCAGCGCTCTCTGAAGTCGGGCACCAACTCCCTTTAGAATGTAAAAACGACTCCCCGAAAGCTTAACCCCTCGCTGAAAGTCTATTATGCCCAGCCTTTCTCCTAGCTCCCAGTGAGGCAACGGGGAGAACGAAAAATCTGACGAACTGCCCCAGGAACGCACCACTATGTTGTCCTCAGCACCCCCACCCGGTGGAACATCGGGTGCCGGAATATTGGGTAAGCGCAAAAGATAGTCCTCAAGCTGCGCCTCAAGGTCACTCACCTGCTTTTCTAGGGAATCGATCCTTTCACCAAGCTGCCGCATGCTGGCAATAAGCTCAGCTGGCTTTTCTGCCATCTTGCCCAGCTTTTTGCTCACCTCGTTCCGTTGTGCCCGCAGGGTCTCTGCCTCGTGTAGTAACTGACGACGCTGCATATCCAGATCAATTATTCTTTCTATATCAAAGTCCTCACCTCGCCTGGCTAAAGCCTCACGGACAATTTCAGGGTTGTCACGGAGTAGTCTAATATCCAGCATACTAATCACCTTTCGTCTTCAGCTGCGGAAAGAGGATAACTTCACGGATAGATGGCTTCCCACAAAGCACCATGACCAGGCGGTCAATGCCCACTCCTAAGCCACCTGCAGGTGGCATACCATACTCCAGGGCCAGCAAAAAGTCATCATCAATCACATCTACCTCCTTCTCCCTGTCTGCCAATTCAGAAACCCCGGGTAGTTGTGCCTCCATCTGCTGTCGAAAGCGTTCCCTCTGTTCCAGCGGGTCATTAAGTTCTGTGAAAGCGTTGGCAATTTCTATACCACCGATAAAAAGCTCAAAACGTTCCACCAGACGAGGATTATCTCGCTTCCTCTTAGCCAGCGGCGACATCTCCACCGGATAGTCTAGCAAAAAGGTCGGTTGCACCAGACCGGGCTCAACAAATGTGGTGATTAATTCGTCTACAAGCCTGCCTCTATCTTTGCTCGGGTCAACCTCCATCCCTAGCTTCTCCATCCTCCGGCGCAATGAATCAGCATCAGGATAGTCCTCAAAGTCGATGCCGCTTTTATCGATAATTGCCTGACGCAGCGAAATACGCTGCCACGGTGGTGACAACTCGATAACCTCGCCGCCAAACTTGACTCTGGTATCACCCACGACCGTGGTAGCAATGCTAACTATCATGTCTTCAACCAGCTTCATCATGTCATTGTAATCAGCATAAGCCTCATAAGCCTCCAGCATGGTGAACTCGGGGTTATGTTTTGTTGAAATTCCCTCGTTACGGAAGACGCGCCCTATCTCATACACTTTATCAAACCCGCCCACCACCAACCGCTTCAGATAAAGCTCCAGTGCAATACGTAGATAGAGGTCTGTGTCCAGCGCTTCGTGATGTGTCTTGAAGCGACGGGCTAAAGCACCTCCAGCCACTGACTGCAGCACCGGTGTCTCTACTTCAATAAACCCCTTCTGGCTGAGAAATCGGCGCACTTCGGAGATTATTTGAGTCCGCATCAGGAAAAGGGGCTTCGTCTCCTCGTTTGCAATAAGGTCCAGATACCTCTGCCGGTATCGCTTTTCCACATCTACCAACCCATGCCATTTTTCCGGCAACGGTTGGAGGGACTTACACAAAATAGTAAAATCAGCCACATCCAGGGTGATCTCTCCTGTCCTGGTACGAAATAGATTGCCAGCAACTCCTATGATATCGCCGATGTCCAAGTCGCTGAGGCAATTATACCTCTCATTTCCCAACCGCCCCTGGCTGAAAAACAACTGTATCTTACCAGAGCCATCGCGCAAATCAAAAAAGGTAATTTTACCCATGAAGCGCATGGCAGTGATACGTCCGGCAAGCTTCATTTCCGGGATTGGGGCGATTGCCTTCGCCTCCACCTGTCTAAAGCTCTCCAGAGCCTCTTGAACAGTATGGGTGCGAAGGTACGAATGTGGATATGGGTCTATCCCCCGCTTCCTGATCCTCTCCAGCTTCTCCAAACGCTGCTGTGCTATCTGTTCTAGCCGTGCCATAGCCCTCCACAAAAATATCCACACCTCCGACACCGAGGTTCAACTTACATCCATAATAAGTAGCTTCAATACCCCACCAGGAGTCCGCACCTCAATCTCATCGCCAATCTTTTTCCCCAGTAACGCCCTCCCCACCGGCGATTCGTTGGAAATCCTTCCCTCCAGAGGATTGGCTTCAGTACTGCCCACAATGGTATATTGCTCTATTTTGCCATCTTGATTCTGCACCAGCACTTTATCACCAAGCTCAACCACACCGGGGACAGCCGGCGATTCTATAATCACCGCATTCTTGACGATGTTCTCCAGCATTAGAATCCTGCCCTCGACAAAAGACTGCTCGTTCTTGGCATCCTCGTACTCGGCATTGTTCTCACTACCACCCATCTCTCTCGCCCGCTTTATTTTTTGGGCGACTTCTGCCCTGCGCACTGTGGTCAGATGCTGGAGTTCAGCCTGCAATTTAGCCAAGCCCTCTTTTGTGACCAGGAACTTCTTCTGCGCCATGATAGCCTACCCCTTCAAAAACTAGTAAAAAACTGAGAGTCGATCAACTCTCAGTCAACTACTAATTTGCAGGCATATTATAGGCTTCCATTACTCAGTTGTAAAGTGGGCTGGACGATAATATAATATCCTGTGCAGTTGATTACTGATAGGCACTAAAAATATGACCGCTCTATATATCACTTCTACAGAGACCGCGGGGGGAAGCACAGCACTGTGTGCCGGCATAGGCACAAACCTGTTGAACCAGAAGAAAAAGGTCGGTTTTTTTATGCCTGCCAGATTCTCAGATGCCAAAGCTACGTCCAGCCCACTCACAGATGCTGCTTTCTTCAAAGAGACATTCCAGGTACCCGAACAGGTTGAACAAATCTGTCCCTTCGTCCTCTCACCACGTGAATTATGGGAATATCTCACAGACGAACTGCCAGACTTCATTCAGAAGCTGCGTGAGGCATACCAGAACATCTCGCAGAACAAAGATATCGTGGTCATGGAAGGACCAGGCAACCTTGTTAAGGACAGAGTATCTGAACTAGCTTGCTACACGATTCCCGAAATACTTGAGGCTAAGGTGGTCATCGTCCTCCGCTACGCCGCCAGTGTAGACATTCCCCGTCTGACACAGATATGCAAGAAACTGAAGACAAGGTTGCTGGGCATAGTGATAAATCTAACGCCGCCGTCTCGGATAGAAGAAACCAGACAGCACCTCGCCGCACAGCTTCAAGAAAGCGGGATACGCGTCCTGGGTATACTTCCTCAAGTACGCACTCTGCTCGGCATAACAGTTGCCCAGTTAAATAAGACCCTCGATGGCGAACTCCTTACCAATGGCAACGAGAGGAACGAGATAGTAGAAAACATAATGCTAGGTGCTATGAGCCCTGGCTCGGGAGTAGACTATTTCCGTCGCAAAAGCAACAAGGCAGTGATTGTAAAAGCGGACCGACCCGATATGCAACTGGCTGCCCTGGAGACATCGACTAAATGCCTTGTTCTGGCTGATGCTACACGCCAGCCCGTGCCGGCTGTCATCTTTACCGCCCAGGAAAAGCACATACCCATTATATTGACAAAAAAAACGACCTCCCAGATTGTAACCGATATTGAGAAAGCACTGGAAAAGGTCAGCTTCGCTCACTCAGAAAAGGTGCAGAAATTCAGCAGCATACTGGATACCAATTTCGACTTCAAGGCTGTTTACACTGGACTTGGTCTAAACACTAAATAAGGGGGTACTCGTCAGCTAGGACCTCTTGAGCAAGAGGGGCAAGTATAGATGGTACCTGCACCTCTACTTTCCCCAGACCATTAACAGTAAGCCCGTACACCAGCCCGGCGCTTTCGTAGCGAAGTATAGCCGGTATCCCCTCGCTCTCCAGTCGACCCCTCACAACCTCAGCCTCAAGCTGCCCTGAGGCTACATAGACCGTCACCATTTCATGCATTTCAGGCGCCCCTTGCTGCCTTCCAAACCGAGCGCGTTACAATATGTGTTACGGCGATAGTTTTGCCTCCATAAATAATAAGCCCTGGCTACTGCCTAACAATTGCTTCGCCAGGGCTTATATTATCTCTATGTAAGCCTATATTGAGCAGCGATAAAAATCTTCTTACTTCTTCTTGTAAATACCAGGATTGCTCAGCAGGTTATCCTGCAGACACCAGGTCAGTGAACAATGCTCGGTATGCGGACAACCACTGATGCCCCAGTCACCACCTTTGCCACCACCATAGCAATCACCGGTACCGAAGTGATTTAGATGGTCATCGTTGATCCGTGGATGGGCACCAATGCTGCCCCCTGCCCAGCTCTTGCTGGCGAAAGCCAGGCTCCGCCCCCAGCAGCAACAACAGGTAGCCATCTTGCCTTCCAATACTGGTGTTGACGGACACTCAACTTCAGCTTGACCTGTGGCTGGACACGCGTCACTGGAAAGAGAGGCTTCGCAGGCAGCAGGGTCTGAGCAAGTTGCCAGAGCACCTTGCTCCACATCACGACAAGCAGGACAGCCAGCCTTGGCACCGCAATCTCTGTCCTTGCCAGTTGGGCAGCTTATACCAAAGAAATTATTGCACCATCCGGTTGGAGCACACAGACCAGAAAGCCTGGACATCGACTGAACTGGTGTCCTGCCCCAGTGCTGCAGATATAGGTGCCACGAGTCAACATTGTCCTGCCATTTCACTTTATCCCAGGCACCCTTAGCCAGCCCAGCATAGGCATCTTCTG
>DAOUCT010000062.1:0-23123 GCA_034432055.1 Dehalococcoidia bacterium
TGCCGGCGACCATACCGTGGACAGCGCCGACTATCGGCTTCAATATTTTGGTCCCGTTCGGAGGGAAAGCGCGGGCCAGGTACCTGAGAAGTCCCTCATGGCGCAAATCGGCACCTCGACAGAAGTCCTTGCCGTTGGCGCTCAAAAGAGCCACCCAGGCGCTGTCGTCCTCGGCAAACCTGTCCCAGGCTTCGCCCAGGGCGATGCACATGTCGGGGTCCAGTCGATTACGGTTGTCAGGGTTATTCAAGGTGATGTAAGCGATCCTGTCTTTGACTTCGTAAAGTACGATATCTTTTGCCATTTTACCTCCTTTTTTGATATTGGCTTGTTACATTCGCCTCACAATTTTTACCATTGTTCCTTGCCGTTATTGAAAACTGCGGTGAAAGTCTTGCCAGGGTCGGTGGTCTCTTGGACGTTTGGGGCTGGCTTTCCAGCCAAGCTACCGAAGCCGGTCGGAACGTATAGTACGAAGTCCAATGGTTTCGTACCATGTGATACTGCCTCGATGTAACGATCAACAGCTCGGCGGTCACTTAGCGGTCCGAGGCTGCCGGTATATTTGCCATCGTTTAGAGTTTTATCGGCATACTGAAATGCCAGTCCGTATAATGATGGGAGGCTTATTTTGGCAGGAAAGCCACGACCATATATCGCGGTTACCACTGCCATGTAAGCGGCGAACTGAATACTAGGGAGTTTGCCTTTCCCCCAGGTAATGGTGGGAAAGAGCGGGTCTTTGCTTTCAACCGGGACTTGTGACATGGAAAGACCGATTCCCATTGCCTGAAGTAGTCTGTATTCTTTACCGAAGTCGTGCTTTTCCGGGTTCCATTCAGGTCCGAGGTGCCTCAGGCGAAGAGCGGTGGACAGGAAAGAACCACGCAGGAAGCCGTATTTTTCGGCACCTTGTATTTGCATGCCGTAAGAGGCTATCCTCAGGATTGTTTGCCAGAATCCGTTTTGCCCCATCTCGTTATAGGTGATAATCCCGTCTTTGTCTTCGTCAAAGGCTGTCATTATTTGCCTGTAATAATCAGACCCGGTAAGTTCATCATTGGCTTTGAGGTAACTCAGAGCAGTGTGCTGGCAGTCCCAGAGTAACTTACCTGGATTGTGGTAAAAATCGCTGGTCATTATTTCATGAAATTTTCTGCCTTCTATGCGTCCTAAGTGCCCTTCGATGGAGGCGAGCGGGCTCTGTGTAGTGGCATCCCAGCCGGCGACATAGTATTTCTGGGTGCCCAGACCTCTGGATTCGGCATATCTGTACAGGCTGTACCTGAAGAAAGGTGAGTCGAAACCCGTTTCACTGGTTATGTTCTGCCCATCAGATTTTGCTACCGGTACCCGCTGCAGGAATTCGGTGGGGAGATTATTTTCCTGGCAGAGTTTTCTCGCCTCAGTCAGAGGAATGGTCTTGAACATGTAGCGCGCGCAGCAGAGGTCGAGGGCTACCGGGTCGAGAGACGCGAAAGCCATTCCTTCATTGACTTTAACTCCCAAGCCGATGCCCTGATGGTCGATGTTCACCATTTGAATTCCGTCCACGATATGGAGCATAAACACACCGTAGTTCATGACGGCTTTGATGACATCTACCTGGGTACCAGACATACCGGCTGTTTTGGTGACTATATACCTGCCGCTGTTATCTCTGAGCGGTAGTCCCGTCTTCTCGTCCATTGCGGGTACCCATACTTGGTGGGGAAGTTCGGTTTTCATTCCTGGACCTGGCTTGTAAGGGAAGGTGTATTTCCATTTCGTGCTGCTGACGCTGTCCACAGGGGCTTCCATGGGGTAGAGACCGATGCCGAGGTTCTTAATGGCATTGGTTATCAGATCGATGGCGTGAATCTTGAGCCGTGGTATGTTGATTAAAACACAGCCGGGGTAGTCTTTGAGATCGGCGGGACTGGATGGGTCGCCGCCGACAATAACCTTGTGCAGGGTTATCTCCTTGAAATTGGCACCGTCCGTGACGGGGACAGTCCGGCATTTCCCCGCAACATCATGGGTGCGGTTGAGGTCGTAGAACATAAGGCGGTTACCTGCCTTGCCTGGCGGAAGGTAGACCCCTGCGATACTCTCCTCATAGCCGTTCATCGGGTTATCTTTGTGGGATGCCGGATGCTTATCGGCGAGGTATCTTCTTACGAAGTAAAAACCCCAGCCGCCGTAGAAATCGCCGCTGCGTCCCTCGATAACAGCTTCGGTGGTGATTCTTCTACCATTGGTAAGAGCATTGGTGAAATAGCCTGCGTTCATGGAGGTGGCGCTTGCAGCCTCACCGAGCATCATGTTGTGGTAGTCAATTCCCAGCTTATCGTGAAACCATCGCATCAGTGCTGCGATGAAAGTCCATTCTGTGCAGGCGCTGTTACCCATACCCTCACCGTGTGTTATCGGGTCGATCCCGGTAGGTGCGACCAGGTTTGGCTTGAAAAGCAGTTTTCTTCCCCTTTCCCGTTCTGATTTTATCTTCTTGCTGAAGTCGGTCTCTTCATCCAGCAGGGTTAAAAGTTTAGCGAGGTTTGTATAGATGTAATCTATCCTAGCCTTTATTTTTTCCCAGGCTTCAGTGCTTGACTCGTTGATGACGCTTCTCAGCAAATCGGGAACTCCGGCATAGGCTTGCAGTGGGTCCAGACGCACCACAGCGATCGGTGAGCCGGCACTGTCCGGTCTCGCCTCCCCTATAGACGGATCAACGATTGTCCCCGTGTTGTTTGCCATCTTCTCTCCCCTCAGTTAGGTCGTTTTTTAACTGGGAATATGACGGCAATTGTGTTCAGAGCAATGATTCCTTAAGGATTTGAGAGATGTCCTTAATTGCAAGCTTTGTTTCCAGGTTCTCTGTTTTCGCAGCATCGGTGAGCATGGTCATGCAGCCTGGGCAGGCAACTGCTAAAATGTCGGCTCCGGTAGCATAAGCCTCTTTTATTCTAACGCGCGCTGGAGTATCCTCGCCTCCCGCCAGCAGATCCATGACGAAGTTACCGCTGCCGCCACCGCAGCAGAAAGCGTCTTTTCTATTTCGCTCCATCTCCACCAGTTCCAGCCCGGGAATGCTTTTCAATGCCAGTCTGGGTTCATCATAGACGTTATTGTACCGCCCTAAGAAGCAGGGGTCTTGGTAGGTGACCCTTATTTTCTGTTGAGAAAGCTTCACCTTCTTTCTCTGGACCAGCTCTGCTAGGAGTTCGGTGTAGTGATATACCTTGAAGCCCTCATCCAGTCCGGGGTAGTTGTTTTTCAGGGTGTTATAGCCGTGAGGGCAGAGTGTGACCACTTTCTTAACACCAAGCTCTTTGAATTTTTGCACGTTCTTTTCAGCCATGCTCTGGAACAGTCCTATCTCGCCCAGCATATAGACCTCGTTGCCGCAGCACTCCTCATCGTTTCCCATTATACCGAAGGACACATTCAATGCTCTGAGTACCTCGATGAGACTTTTAGCCATTTTCTGCCCGTGTTCGTCATAGGAACCGAGGCAGCCTACATACAGAAGAAATTCGTCACCAGCCGTGAATAGTTTTGTGCCGTTAGCCCAGGCAGCCCTGTCGGTTCGGAGCAACTTGAAGGGATTGCCGTACCCTTGCACGGCTTCGAAAAAGCGGGCTACCCGTGGCGGAATCCTGCCCTTTTCCACCATGTCGCTTCTGGCACCCACTATCCAATCGATTATGTCCGGGGCAAACTTCATCGGGCACTGTTCAGCGCAGTTCTTGCAGGTCGTGCAAGTATAAAGTATTTCTGCAAGGTGCTCTGACCATTGGATTTCGCCCTTGAGCCAGGCGTAGATTAGCCAGAGGCGACCGCCGGTGGAATAGGTCTCAAACCTGAACCTCCGGTATGGCGGGCAGTTAAATGATGAATAATCGGTGGGGAATTTACAGTAGCCACACCGGAAACATCTATGGATCTGGCTGACATATTTCTGCTGCATTATCTCATCTCCCAGTTACCCGGATTCATAATCCCGTTAGGGTCTAAAAGTTGTTTTATCTTTTTCATCAGAGCGAGGGTATTCGGGTCCATCTTTTCCATCAGCATTCTCTGTTCATCCATATCTGCTTTCCAGAGGACGGCTCCTTCCTCAAGTGCGAATTTACTGCACTCGTCCAGCGCTTTCTTGGCTCTTGCCATTTCATCAGGGTTAGCCCGGTTGAAGGAAAAGGAGAAGGAGAACATCATACAGTGGCCCGAGCCGATAAGCCGGGTGGTGGAGCCATAGAAGACATTGTATTTGTTTGCCACCTCTTCCAGCTTGCGGATAAAAGTGGGGAATTTTTCGATCGGGGTGATTGGACCAGCGTATTGAAATCCACCGCCTTTAGCCACATCGGCGAATCTTGTTGTGTCTTTCGACGGCATAGACAGCAACGGTGCTTTAGCCTCAGGGGAGGTGCTTAGAACCCCCACGTCCCGGCTCTGGAAGTAATCCCAAAGTGCGTTCCAGACCATCTTTTGCTTAAATTCGAGTTCCTCATCCGAATCCCCGGTGAGATAGACCATAATCCAGAAAGTGCCTCTGAACCTCAAAGGCAAGGGCTGGGCTGAGATCACCACATCCTCGACCATCTCGGTATGGCTGAGTTTCAGCAAAATTTCTGGAACTAGCTCAGCATTGTCTGCGAGGAATACCATCACGTCTCTCATTTTTTTACAGGGGTAGAGCTTCAAGCCGAGCTTAGTTATGATACCAGTAGTGCCAAACCAGCCGAGGAAGAGCCCACTCAGGTCGGGTAGCGGTGCGCCTTTGGAAAACCAGTAGGATGATACCGAGCACGAACCGATGCGACAAATCTCTCCTGTGGGGAGCACGACTTCAAGCCCGGAGACCATATCTGAATTGAAGCCGTGCTGGTGCGCCAGTCGGCCTTGTCCATGTATCACGGCGTTGGCGACCACCGTGGCTGAAGGTGGTGCATCAGGTATGCTATGTCTCAAATGAGGATGATGCTTTTGCAGGTAACTCTTCAGTGCGCCCTGTGTAGTGCCCCCTTCGACGATTACATATCTTGCCTTCTCATTTACTTCCAGGATTTTGTCCATCCTTTTCATATCCAGGAGGATACCACCTTTTTGAGGTATGACCAGACCGGTGAGTGCCAGTCCTGCTCCGGCTGGGACTATGGGTATTTTCTCTTTGTTCGCCAGCCTGACTACTTCCTGCACCTCTTCGGTCGTTTTGGGTAGCACCACAAAGTCTGGTTCATGTGCTGGCATCAAGCCGCCATCCCGGGCATAGAAATACCTTTCCTCTTTGCTGGTAGAAACGCAGTCTTTACCCGCTATCTTGACCAGGGCTTCGTATATAGTGTTGGTGGTCGTCATAGCTTTATACCTCCGCTGCTAGTTCAGGTAGCCTTAGTGATTGGGCTTCGCCTATCGCCAATTTACAGAGGTCGATGATGTGTATTGGCTTTATGCCGCGCCTGGCAACCTTACTTGCCAGGGCATCCCAGCAGGCTGGGCAATTGAACACGCAATACTCGGCTTTCGATTTCACCATGTCATCTATATTTCTCTTCTGAACATCGTCTGCTACGGCTGGTCCTTTCCCCATACGGATAATTTCAGCGCAACAAAGGGCGGTGTCTCTGTCATATTCCCGTGACACCCTTTCCACGCCAATGAGATCGAATATATCGTCGACAAAGTGGTCAGTCTGGGGAGAAAGTCTGGCTGAACAATTCCGCTGGTAGGCAGCTTTAACATTTAACTTCTTTACTGACTTAGCTAGTTCTTTGAGTCTGTTATACAGAAACTCGAAGTAGTGAATGGGTTTGAATGGCACTTCGATGCCATAAGCTGGTGCCAGTGAAGCAAATGTGCCATAGCATTCGTCGTGGAGGCAGATAAGTTCTTTTATGCCCAGTTTCCCGATATTGTCCAGTATCTGGGGGAGCCTTTCTTTTATCACAGATGTTCTAGCATAGTGCAGGTACACAGCATTGCAGAAAAACTCCTGTCCGAAGATTACAGCTTCGGCGATGCCGTCGAAGAGCTTACCTTTAACCAATGTATTGAAATGCGGCAAAAAACAGTAGGACAATGCTTTTTGTCCAACTTTGCCCACGATGAATCTTCCCACTGGCTGGCACTGGTTGACCCACATAGTTATTACGGGGCGAGGCGCTGGCAATATACCCTTTTCTTCCTGCCGGTCCACGATCAGGTAGAACGGATGGTTGCCAAAGGGGCAGTACTCCTCGCAAGCGTAGCAGGTGGTGCAGGCTTCGAGCACGAAAGAGTCATCGCCATTGATTATTTTCTGCCACTCATTTTTGGCTGTGCCCTTGTCCAGGTGGATATACTGACATCTGGTAAGGCAGAATATACCTTTGCAATTTGTGCACTTTGCTTTGTCGAACTTTAATTCAATCATTTCAACCGGCTCCTCGAATTACTGTGTTTAATAACACCGGGCTATTCCTGTAAAACCTGATGTGAGAGTTGAAAAATTTCGTCCGCCGCACGAAGTATAGCACTACTGAAAGCTTATGGGAAGACATCTGGATATATCAGCTCAGACAAACAAACAGAATTTCCGAATATTGAGAGGACTGGTGCCGTGGGTGCCTTTTGACAGCTAGCAACAGTGGGCATATAATTCGAACTCGTAAAATAAGCTAAGGGAGGAAACATGTGGGACGCTTCGAAATGTAACTTATGTGGCGATTGTCTGGTGAAGTGCCGCTATCTGGGCTACGATAAAGACAGGGCGGTGGCAGAGCTAAAGCTGCTGATGGAAGGTAAGGACAGTGAGGTGCTGTACAAGTGCATCACTTGCCTTGCCTGCAGAAGCTATTGCCCTACAGACGCTGACCCGGCTGACCTTATTTTTACGATGCAGGAGAAGATAGGCACCTGTCCTATAGCGGCAGTCGGCAAACCATTGCTGGAGGAGATTGCTAAAGGACTCGAAGGGCGTGCAGAGCCGAGGGAGGTGATACCAGGTGAAGTGGGTAAGCCTCTGTTATCGCTCGATTCTTTCCGGTTTGACCAATTCCCCGAGGGTACATTTGATAGCCAGCTATTTAAAGGTATGACCGTAGTGAGGGGTGCTGAACTTATGTCCCTTGCTGGATGCGTTCATTCGGGTGGGCAGCGCTTTGTTAGAAGGTACGGTCAGCTTGTACTGGACAGGCTCGCCAGCTTTGGCAAGGATGTGGTGTATATGCATAATGAGGGTTTTGTACTGGCACATGCAAAAGCCAAAGAGTACGGGTTCAGTGTCCCCTTCAAGTACATGCACCTGTACGAGTATTTGCGCAATTATCTAGCAGGGCACAAAAATAGCATCACCAAATTAGGGAAAAAGATAGCCTTTCAGGCTAACTGCGCCACAAGATGGATCCCTGAGTATGATGCTTTTTTGGACGAGATATTTGAGCTTATCGGTGTAGCGAGACCACCGAGACAGTATGAGCGGCTGAATGCCCTCTGTTGTAGCGCACCGGTTATCAACACTGATAGAGGACTCGCTATTGACATACAGAAAAAAAATTTCGAAGATGCCATAGCCTGCGGTGCCGATGCCATTGTAACCTGCTGCCCTGTTTGTGATAGGGTGTTTCGCCGTCCCAGTGAGCAGTTCAATTTACCCAAGATTTTCATTACCGATTTGTGTCGCATTGCTCTTGGGGAGAAACCCTGGACTGAGAAAGCTTAGGGTGTGAGGCGATCACAGGAAACTGTTGTTTAGCTTTGGAAATTTGACCGGCGATACACTGCCCGGCGTCCTATCTCTAAATAGCCCTTTTGCCAAATTGTGCAGGAGGCGTTTTGCGCTGGAATAGCACTATGATATGATTTAACCTGGTGTGCTTTTGTATATCTTGAGTGTGGATGCGGAGACAATTTTTCCCTCGTTGCCGATGCGCCAAACAGGCTGGGAAATTTGGGCTTATTTGAATATGTCGTGGAGAGCTCACCGTGAACAACGTGGTCAACTGGTACAACCTTGATGCCTCTGAGGTGCTGAGTCGACTCGGCTCAGACCCTAAGGTTGGTCTCTCTGAGGGTGAAGCTCAACGCCGGCTTACCGAATGCGGGCTCAATGAGCTTGTGGAGAAGAAACGGGTCTCAGCGTGGCAACTTTTCCTTGAGCAGTTTAAAAACTTCCTTATCATCATTCTGCTGGTGGCGGTAGCGCTATCGGCTGTGCTGGGAGAGGTGGCAGATGCCATCGTCATTTTTGTCATCGTTCTGTTTGCTGCCGGGCTGGGCTTTTACCAGGAGTATCGCGCCGAGCGGGCACTGGAAGCTCTAAAGAAGATGGCAGCACCCTTAGCGAAGGTTGTGCGTGACGGTCAAGAAAAGGAGGTCCCAGCTTGTGAGATAGTACCCGGTGATATCGTTATGCTGAGTACTGGTGATAAGGTACCGGCGGATATGCGACTTATCGAGGCAGTAAATCTGAAGACCGGTGAGGCACCGTTGACCGGAGAATCGATGCCGGTGGAGAAGACCGTTGAGACTATAAACGGCGAGGTATCTCTGGGCGACAGGGTGAACATGGCGTTCATGGGTACAGTGGTGGTATATGGGAGGGGGAGAGGTGTGGTCACAGCCACTGGCATGAGGACGGAGTTCGGTAAAATTGCAGCGTTGCTGCAGGCGGTGGAGAAAGAGAGGACACCCCTGCAGATTAATCTTGATAAGCTGGGGAAGTATATTGGTGCGGCTGCCTTAGTTCTGTGTTTTGTGTTGGCTGGCATCGGTGTCATGCGCGGGCATGAGATACTGGAAATGGTCATCTGGGGGGTGAGCCTGGCGGTAGCAGCGGTACCTGAAGCTTTACCTGCGGTGGTCACCATATCGCTGGCTTTAGGTGTGCAGAGGATGGTGCAACGCCATGCGCTGGTTAGAAAGTTGCCAGCAGTGGAGACCCTGGGTTGTACCACGTTTATCTGCTCCGACAAGACTGGTACGCTGACACAGAACCAGATGACAGTGAAGGGCATTCTGGTTGATGACAAGGTAATTGAAATAAGCGGTAGCGGTTATCAGCCCGAGGGTGGTTTTTATCATGATGGCATGCCTGTAAATGTTCAAAATGAGCCCGGGTTGAAGATGTTGCTTGAAGCGGTTGCGTTGTGCAATGATGCCTCGCTAGTCTGTATTGACGGAAACTGGCAGGTGAGAGGTGACCCTACAGAAGGTGCCTTACTCGCGGCTGCTGCTAAGGCTGGACTGGAGCGGGACGAGCTGTACCGGCGAGCCCCACGTGTCAGAGAGATACCTTTCTCTTCGGAGGGGAAGAGGATGACCACTGTCCACAAAAGTTCTACTGGTACGCTGGTTGCTTATTCCAAAGGTGCGCCGGAGGTGGTACTGGAAGCCTGTAAGTATATCTATCGTGATGGGCGTATGGTGGTGCTGGATAAGGAAGAAAGGCAGCGAGTACTTCAAGTAGCCCATGAAATGGCAGAAAGTGCTTTACGGGTGCTGGGGATAGCTTATAAGTTACTACCTGAGGAAACTTCCGAGGCTGTGGACACAGAGATGGTGTTTTTGGGTCTGGTGGGGATGATAGACCCACCGCGGGAAGAAGCTAAAGATGCGGTGAAGTTGTGTGATCAGGCGGGGATAAAGTCGGTGATGATAACCGGTGACCACAAGCTGACAGCCATAGCCATAGCCAGGGAATTAGGACTGCTCAAGGATGGCGTTGCTTTAAGCGGGGACGAGCTGGACAAGTTGAGTGATGAGGAATTCGAAGCAATAGTGGAGAAGGTGGAGGTGTATTCCAGAGTGTCGCCAGCGCATAAGCTGCGAGTTGTGGAGGCTCTGACAAAGCGGGGACATGTGGTGGCGATGACCGGTGACGGTGTGAACGATGCGCCGGCACTGAAGAAAGCTGATATTGGGGTGGCTATGGGCATCACCGGCACTGATGTCAGCAAGGAAGCAGCTGATATGGTGCTCACCGATGATAATTTCGCCTCAATTGTGGCGGCTGTGGAGGAGGGTAGGGGTATTTTCGACAACATCAAGAAGTACCTCATGTATCTTCTTTCTTCCAATATAGGGGAAATATTACTGATGGCAGTAGCTATTCTCTTCGGACCTTTAATCGGGCTACCACCCGGGGCAATACCTTTAATTGCCATTCAGATACTGTTTGTAAACCTGGTCACTGATGGGCTGCCAGCGATTGCGCTTTCTGTAGACCCGGCAGCCCCTGACGTAATGGAGCGCAAACCGCGCCCTCGAGGACAAGGGGTCTTCACCATGCCTGTTGTGGCACTCATAATCGTCGGTGGAATATGGTCATGTCTGGTGAATCTCGGGATTTTCAAGTGGGCACTGGATGTGGGGAAGGGATTTGTGGAAGCGCAGTGCCTCTGTTTTCTCACCCTCATCATGATACAGTTCTTTAAGGCATACAACTTCCGTTCGGAAAGGCATTCGGTGTTCAAAATTGGTATCTTTAAAAACAAATGGCTGAACCTGGCTGTGGGCTCACAGGTCCTGCTAATGCTGTTGATTATTTATGCACCTTTCTTTCAGGAGGTGTTCCACACTTATCCGCTGGATGGCTTAGACTGGGCACTTTCTATTGCTCTATCTCTGTCTATTTTCCCTGTACTGGAACTGAGCAAAGTTATGCTGCGGCGGGTGGTGAAAGAAACACCGTAGAAACCGCGCTGATAGTACCTGTTTGAGCTTGCGGTCAGGTTTGACTGGAATATTCTATTTTGCTAAACTATGTGACCGATTGCTTTTCTACGGAGAGCCCGTTGCCTGATGAATTAGCTCAGATAGTGGCTGACTATGGTGGGGAGAAAGGTGCGTTAATCCCGATACTACAAAAAGTCCAGGAAAGGTTTGGCTATCTTTCTGAGGAGGCGATTTCCCGGATAGCAAAGTTGTGCCGTATATCTGAAAGTGAAGTATTCGGGGTCGCCTCTTTTTATGCCCAGTTCTATTTTACCCGGCGCGGCAGACACAGCATAAAGGTCTGTTTGGGTACAGCTTGTCATGTGCGGGGTGGGGAGCGCATTCTGGACGAGATAAAACGGGAGCTAAGGGTGGAGTCGGGTGGCACAACTGAAGACAGCAAGTTCAGCCTTGAGAGGGTAGCTTGTTTTGGCTCTTGTGCCCTGGCACCAGTGGTGGTCATCGATAAAGACGTCTACGGCAGAATGACCGTTTCTAAAGCCAAAGAGGTCATTACACAGTACGAATAAGGAGTTCCCCTTGAATTTTGCCGACATTCAGAAGCGTGCAGTAGCCAAGTGGGAAGAGTTACAGCGGAGTCCCGAATCGCGGATTTTAGTAGGTGCCGGGACATGCGGGAAAGCAGCAGGCGCTAGTGCCGTACTTAGAGCGATAGATGACGCGCTAGGGCGACATGGCGTCAAGGCTGCTGTTATTCAAGTTGGCTGCATGGGCTTGTGTTATGCAGAACCCATGATCGGGATTATAAAGCCTGGGCGCCCTCAGATTATCTATGGCAATGTGCAGCCAGAGGTTGCCACGCAGTTAATCGCCGACTATGTGGCAAATGATGACCTCCGTCCCGATTTAGCCCTGGGATACATCGGTGATGGGAAGATAGACGGTATACCTAACCTGTTCGATTTGCCGGTGTTGAAGCCGCAAGTCAGATTAATATTACGTAACTGCGGTCTTATTGACCCTGAAAACATTGACCACTATATTGCCAATGGTGGCTATAGCGGACTGGTGAAGGCGCTAAGCATGTCACCGGAGGCGATTATAGAAGAGATAAAGAAATCAGGTTTGAGGGGGCGTGGTGGGGCTGGCTTTCCCACGGGGCAGAAATGGGAGTTCTGTCGGCGGGCTCCGGGAACGGAAAAGTATATAGTGTGCAATGCCGATGAGGGTGACCCTGGCGCTTTCATGAACCGTTCTTTACTTGAAGGCGACCCCCATTCTGTGCTTGAAGGAATGGTCATTGGTGCTTATGCTATCGGGGCAAACCACGGCTATATTTACTGCCGCGCTGAATACCCGCTGGCACTGGAGAGATTGCGCCTGGCACTCAAACAGATGGAGGAGTACGGGTTAATAGGCGACAACATATTAGGCTCGGGATTTAATTTTCACATAAAGATCAAAGAGGGAGCGGGGGCTTTTGTTTGTGGAGAAGAGACTGCGCTTTTAGCTTCTATCGAGGGTAAACGAGGAATGCCACGGTCGCGTCCACCCTTCCCGGCGATTTCCGGTCTATGGGGCAAGCCAACTAATATAAACAATGTTGAGACCTGGGCTAATGCTGCATTGATTCTACAGAAGGGTGCTGACTGGTATGCGCAGTATGGCGCAGAAAGGAGTAAAGGGACGAAGACCTTTGCTCTGGTAGGCAAGGTTGAGCGCACCGGGCTAATTGAGGTGCCACTGGGCATTACCTTGCGCCAGATTATCTATGATATAGGTGGTGGTATCCTGAAAGGGAAGAAATTTAAGGCGGTGCAGACTGGGGGACCTTCTGGCGGTTGTCTGCCAGCCTCACTGCTTGATTCTCCTGTGGACTACGAGTCATTGACTGCCGCCGGTTCGATCATGGGTTCAGGTGGTATGATTGTGGCAGACGAGGATACCTGTATGGTGGACTTGACCAGATATTTTCTTACCTTCACACAAGCGGAATCATGTGGCAAGTGTCCGCCGTGTCGTGTGGGCACGCGGCAGATGCTTGATATTCTGACTCGTATTGTCCAGGGTGAAGGTAAACCGGGCGATATCCAGCAACTGGAGAGAATAGCTATGACGGTAAAGCAGGGGTCACTGTGTGGGCTGGGTCAGACGGCACCGAACCCGGTGTTGACGACACTGCGTTACTTCCGTGATGAGTACGAGGCACATATTAACCAGAAGCGCTGTCCGGCTCTGGTATGCAAAGACTTGATAGCTTTCTACATACTGCCGGACAAGTGTCAGGGGTGCATGATATGTATGCGTAGTTGCCCTGTTGACGCAATCGGTGGTGGCAAGAGGCTAGTCCATGTTATCGACCAGTCCAAGTGTATAAAGTGTGGGACATGTGTGGACGTCTGTCCACCGCGGTTTTCAGCGGTGGTAAAGGTGTCCGGAGAGCGGGTTGAGGTTCCGTCTCAGCCGGTGCCAGTTCAAAAGCCAGAATGAAATTTTCAAAAAGTGATTAAGGCGGATAACCGGAGTTCGCTATGGTAGTTGAGGAAAAAGCAAAGGTGGTGACTATCACCATCGATGGACAGCAGGTCAAGGTAACTGAAGGTTGCACCGTACTGGAAGCAGCCCGTCAAACTGGCGTTTATATTCCTACCCTTTGCTATCACCCGAGTCTCAGTCCTTACGGCGCTTGCCGCCTGTGCATTGTTGAAATCGAGAATATGCGTGGTTTCCCCACTGCCTGTACCACCCCGGTCACCGAGGGGATGGTGATCAAGACGGATACTCCTCAGCTCCGTGAGTTGAGAAAGAACATTTTCGAACTCATTTTGGCTGAGCACCCGAAGCAGTGTGTTACCTGTGCTAAGAACCTTCGTTGCGAGTTGCAGGAGGTGGCTTCGCGAATAGGAGTGGAGGAGGTTACCCTTCCACCAATCCGCAAGGATTTACCTGTTTATCAGGACAGTCCATTCTTTGACCGCGACTATAATCTTTGTGTGCTCTGCGGGCGGTGCGTGCGGGTCTGTCAGGAGGTGAGAGGTATCGGGGCTATCGCTTTTACTTATCGGGGGAGCAGGGCTCTGGTGGGGACTGCCTTCGATAAAACATTGCAGGAGTCTGGCTGTCAGTTCTGTGGTGCCTGTGTAGATGTCTGTCCTACGGGTGCTTTGATCGACAAGGCTGGTAAATGGCTGGGGTTACCGGAGCGCTCTGAGGTTACCACCTGTCCTTACTGTGGTGTAGGCTGCCAGTTGCGCCTGGAAGTCAAGGCTGGAAAGGTTGTGCGTTCAGCACCCGTGTATGATGAGAATGTGGTCAACAAGGGGCAAGCGTGTGTTAAAGGTCGCTATGGCATAGCTGAGTTTGTCCATCACCCGGAGCGCCTGACTAACCCGCTGATCAGAAAAGGTGGTCAGCTTGTGGAAACAAGCTGGGATGTGGCACTGGGCTTTGTCGCCGAGGTGCTGGGCAAGCATAAAGGCGACGAGTTTGCCTTCATCGCTTCGGCTAAGTGTACCAATGAGGAAAACTACTTGGCGCAGAAGTTTGCCCGCGCTGTGATGGGGACGAACAATGTGGACCATTGTGCCCGTCTCTGACATGCGCCCACGGTGGCCGGTCTGGCCGCCAGTTTTGGGAGCGGTGCTATGACCAACTCTATTAGCGAGATCGGCAATGCAGCCTGCGTGTTTGTTATCGGAAGCAATACCAGTGCAGCACATCCGATTGTGGCGCTGGAAGTGAAGCGAGCGGTGCGCAATGGCGCCAGGCTCATTGTAGCTAACCCCATGGAGATCGACCTCTGTAATCACGCTGATGTTTGGCTAAGACACATACCGGGCAGCGATGTTGCCTTGCTTATGGGGATGATGAGGGTGATTTATGACGAAGGGCTGGCCGATTTATCATTCGTCAGTGAATATTGTGAGAATTTTGATGCTTTTAAAGAATCGCTGGAGAATTTCGACTTGGACTTTGTTGAGAAGGTCACAGGGGTACCGCGGGAGGTGGTGGCACAGGCTGCCAGGCTCTACGCTACCTACAAGCCAGCCACCATTCTTTACACCATGGGGATTACGCAGCATACTCACGGGACAGACAATGTGCTAGCTATAGCCAATCTGGCGATGCTCACCGGCAATATCGGAAAACCTTCAAGCGGCGTTAACCCTTTGAGGGGTCAGAATAATGTGCAGGGCGCCTGTGACATGGGGGCACTACCTAATGTGTATACCGGGTACCAGAGGGTGGATAACCCGGAGATCCAGCGGAAATTTGAGATCGCCTGGCGGTGTGATCTCAGCCCCAACCCAGGGCTGACACTTTCTGAAATGATTGATGCCGCGTACAACAGGCGCCTCAAAGCAGCGTGGGTTATGGGGGAAAACCCCATCCTCAGCGATCCAGATGTTAACCATACCAGGGAGGCTTTCAAGCGGCTGGAGTTTCTGGTGGTCCAGGACATGTTCCTTACTGAAACGGCACAACTGGCGCATGTGGTGTTGCCCGCTGCCAGTTTTGCTGAGAAGGATGGCACATTTACCAACACGGAGCGGCGTGTGCAGCGGGTGAGGAAGGCGATCGAGCCAGTGGGAAATGCCAAGCCAGACTGGTGGATTATCTGTGAGATAGCTAAAATGATGGGCGCTTACGGTTTTGATTTCAGCCATCCGTCCGAGATAATGGAGGAGATAGCCAGGCTAACTCCCAGCTATGGGGGGATAAACTATGAGCGACTGGAGAATGGTGGTCTACAATGGCCTTGTCCTACCACAGACCACCCCGGCACCCCGATACTGCATGTGGGCAGGTTCGTCAGAGGGCTGGGCAGATTTACCCCGCTGGAATATAAACCACCAGCTGAGCTGCCGGATAAAGCTTACCCCTTCTTACTGACCACCGGGCGCAGCCTTTTCCACTATCATACCGGCAGTATGACGCGGCGTGTCCGGGGACTGGATGCAATTGACCCTGAAGCGGCAGTGGAAATAAACCCTGAAGATGCCAGGAAGCTGGGAGTTACAGACGGGGAAAAGGTCAAGGTGGTATCGCGGCGAGGTGAGGTCGTGACCAAGGCTAGGGTTACGGAGAAAGTGCCACCGAATGTTGTTTTCATGACGTTCCATTTTGCCGAAAGTCCAGCAAATGTTTTGACCGGTTCCGCCCTTGATCCGGTGGCCAAGATACCGGAGTTCAAGGTTTCTGCGGTACGAATAGAGAAGCTTTAGCTGAATGAGCGAATTTACCATCACTATCAACAATAAGCAGGTCAGTGTTTCTGCCGGGATGACAGTGTTTGAAGCGGCAGTGAGTGCTGGCACCTATATCCCCAGTTTGTGCGCCCACCCTGACCTGCCGCCGTCGGGAGATTGCGGGCTGTGTCTGGTGGCGGTGGAAGGGCAGAGCGAGCCTGTCCTTTCGTGTACCACCAAGGTAGCGGATGGTATGGTCGTCCGCACGGATACCCCAGAACTGCAACAAAAGCAACGGGAGGTCTTGATAAGGCTTTTGTCACAGCACCCCAATGCCTGTCTTACTTGCTGGCGCAAGGAGAGATGCAAGCCTTTTGATATCTGCCTGCGCAGTGTGTCTGTCACCGAACGTTGTGTCACTTGCCCCAAGAACGGGCGCTGTGAACTGCAACTGGTGGCTGACTTTCTTGATGTCAGGATGCAGGACATCTCCTATGAGTACCGTTCCTTGCCGGTGAACCGGGACAATCCGTTTTTTGACCTGGACTACAACCTCTGCATCGCCTGCGGACGCTGTGTTCGTGCTTGTGGCGAATTAAGGGGAATAAAGGCGCTCGATTTTATCGAGATGAACGGTTACAAGGTGGCAGGACCGCGGCGGAACAACGACCACAAGGACTCCGGTTGCAAGTTCTGCTTTACCTGTGTTGAAGTTTGTCCTACCGGTGCTTTGGTGGACAGGGAAGCACGTTTTCGGGATATCCCCGATTGGGAGACTTATGTCGTACCTTGCCGGGATGCCTGTCCTGCGCATATAGATATACCGCGTTATATTTATCTCATCGCCCAGGGCAAGTATTCGGAAGCGCTGGCAGTGATCAGAGAGAAGGTGCCTTTCCCTGGTGTCCTGGGGCGTGTCTGCATACATCCCTGTGAGCAGGCATGCCGGCGCGGTGTCTTAAATGACCCCATCTGCATTAAATTCCTTAAACGCTTTGCCGCTGATAACGATGCAGGGCTGTGGAAGCAGAGTTCCAAGGTGGCACCGCCGACGGGGAAGAGGGTGGCGGTGGTGGGTTCAGGTCCGGCGGGACTGACGGCTGCTTTTTACTTAGCCAAGCTGGGTCATTCGGTGACGGTTTTCGAGGCTTTACCCCAGCCGGGCGGTATGATGCGTGTTGGAATTCCGGCTTACCGTCTGCCGCGGGCTGTCCTGGATGCTGAGATAAGAGAGATAGAAAATGTGGGCGTTGAGATAAGGACCAATACAAAGGTAGAGTCCCTTGATACTTTATTCCAAGAAGGGTATCAAGCGGTATTCCTGGCTCTGGGAGCCCATCGCGGGACGAGGATGGGTGTTGAGGGGGAGGACAGCCCTGGCGTGATGGACGGTGTTACTTTCCTCAGGCAGGTGAGTCTGGGTATGGAAGTAAAAATCGGCAGGCGGGTGGCGGTAATAGGTGGTGGTAATGCGGCGATCGATTGTTCGCGCACAGCCTTGCGCCTTGGCTCGCAAGAGGTGGTGATCATTTACCGCCGTACCCGTGCTGAGATGCCGGCAGCACCTGAGGAGGTGGAGGAAGCGTTGCATGAGGGGGTGAAGATCATCTTTCTGGCAGCACCATCCCGGATAACGATAAAAGACGGTCACCTGGAGCTGGAGTGCATCAGGATGGAACTCGGTGCGCCAGATGCCAGCGGCAGACGCCGCCCTGTGCCTATTAGGGGCAGCGAGTTCGCCATGGAATTCGACAATGTCATAGCCAGCATCGGTCAGGTCTCTGAAATTCCAGACGGGTTCGGGGTAGCGGTAGGACGCGGCGATGTCATCAAGGTGGATGCTGCCACTCTGGCGACGAACATCAAAGGAGTATTTGCTGGTGGTGATGTGGTACTGGGACCGGCTTCTGTCATCCAGGCTATTGCTCAGGGGAGAGAGGCAGCCAGTTCTATCGATAAGTATCTCGGTGGCAGCGGTATAATTGACGAGGCACTTATACCTTTTGAGAAAGCCAGTCCCTATTTCGGCAGCGAAGAGGGCTTTGTCGACAGGCGCCAGCCACAGATGCCGTGTCTCGGGCTGAGCGAGCGCCTGGGTGGTTTCGCCGAGGTAGAGTTGGGTTACGAGGAGTCAACAGCCACGGAGGAAGCTAAACGCTGCCTGCGCTGCGATGCCAGGTTGCAACTTTCCCGTCCAGTGTTGCCTCCGGTAAAAGTCAAGTCTGTATAAGAGCGAGGTTCTGCTATGTACGGAATAGTAGCCAAGGAACAACTGTGCCCGGTCATCGATTATTTCAAATTCGAGGCTCCTGAGATAGCCAGAAAGGCTAAAGCGGGACAGTTCGTGGTCATCCGGGTGGATGAGGTGGGAGAACGCATCCCGCTTACTCTGGCTGACTGGGACGCAAAAGAAGGAACGATAACTCTAGTAGCTATGCGGGTGGGCACCACAACACATAAGCTCTCCTGCTTTGGTGCTGGCGATAGTATACTTGACATAATCGGTCCTCTGGGTCTGCCGTCGGAGATCGAGAAATTTGGCAAGGTGGTCTGTGTCGGTGGTGGGGTGGGAGTGGCGCCGACATTCCCGATTGCCAGGGCATTGAAGCAGGCTGGGAATAAAGTTATCTCCATTATGGGGGCGAGGAGTAAAGAGTTGCTTTTCTGGGAAGACCGCCTGCGCGGTGTCAGCGACGAGTTGATAGTCACCACGGACGATGGCTCATACGCCCGCAAAGGGGTGGTCACGGAGCCTTTGAAGGAAGTACTGGAGAGGGACAAAGATGTAGGTCGTGTCATCGCTATCGGACCGGCAATCATGATGAAATTTTGCTCATTGACGACGAAGCCTTTTGGGGTCAAGACTATTGTGAGTCTAAATTCGATTATGGTCGATGGTACTGGAATGTGTGGCTGCTGCAGAGTGAGTGTCGGTGGCGCTACAAAGTTTGTCTGTGTTGATGGTCCGGAATTTGACGGGCATGAGGTGGACTGGGACCTGCTAATGAGCCGTCAGCGGATGTATCTGGATGAGGAGAAGCGGTCTTTTGAGTTGTGGAAGTCACACCAGTGCCAGTGTAGTCCTTAAGGTTACACAGACTGAGGTTGCAGAGATATGGAAGAAAAAGCCAGACCGAAGATTGACTTGAACCGTGTGTCCATGCCAAGGCAGGACCCTAAGGCGAGGACACGCAATTTCAATGAGGTGGCTCTGGGTTACACCGATGAAATGGCGCTACGGGAAGCCAGCCGCTGCATCCAGTGTCCCAAACGCCCCTGTGTTGCTGGTTGCCCGGTGAACATAGACATCCCCGAGTTTATCAAAGCGTTGCGCGATGGGAATATGCCGGAGGCGGTGAGGGTATTGAAAAGCAAGAATAGTCTCCCCGGTATATGCGGTCGGGTCTGTCCTCAGGAGACGCAGTGCGAGGAGGTCTGTTCGCTGGCGAAGAAAGGCGCGCCCATAGCCATCGGGCGCCTGGAGCGGTATGTAGCCGATTGGGAACGGAAGCATAATCCTGGTTTTAGCAGGGTGGTGGACTTGCCACCGCCGACAGGGAAAAAAGTGGCGGTAATAGGGTCTGGTCCTGCCGGACTGACCTGTGCTGCGGACCTGGCTAAAATGGGACACAAGGTGACTATTTTTGAGGCACTCCATGTGGCTGGTGGGGTGTTGATGTACGGCATTCCTGAGTTCAGGCTGCCTAAGGAGATAGTCCAGGCAGAGATAGAGTATGTCAGGTCTCTGGGAGTTGAGATAAAGCTCGATTCGGTGATGGGGAAGCTGGCGACTGTGGATGAAGTGCTAGCCAGCGGCTATGATGCTGTGTTTCTGGGCACCGGTGCCGGGCTGCCGATGTTCTTGAACGTGCCTGGCGAGAACTTTAACGGCGTCTACTCCGCTAACGAGTTTCTCACCAGGGTAAACCTGATGAAGGCTTACCTCTTCCCTGAATATGACACGCCGGTGAAGATCGGTAGGCGGGTGGCGGTTATCGGCGGTGGCAATGTGGCGATGGACGCGGCACGCTGTGCGCTGCGGCTTGGTGCTGAAAATGTTTACATCGTATATCGCAGGTCGCGTGCTGAGATGCCAGCGCGGAAAGAAGAGGTGGAGAATGCCGAAGAGGAGGGTGTGATCTTCAAATTCCTTACCAACCCCAAGAGGTTTATCGGCAATGAGCAAGGTTGGGTGACGGCGATGGAGTGCTATGAGATGGAGCTTGGCGAGCCGGATGCCAGCGGCAGACGTCGTCCTATTGTTAAAGAAGGGAGCGAATTCACGATGGAAGTTGATATCGTGATTGTTGCTCTGGGTACTACTCCCAACCCGCTCATCCCATCGACTACTAGAGGGCTGGAGACCCGAAAGAACGGCACCGTGGTTGCTGATGAGGTGACGGGCAAAACGACGAAAGACAGGGTGTGGGCTGGTGGTGATGTGGTCACCGGTGCTGCCACGGTGATAAGCGCCATGGGTGCGGGAAAGCGCGCGGCAGCTTCAATAGATGCCTACCTGCGCGGCTCATAAGAGTCATACCGATTTTCCTCTCTGTCCTAAAGTGCTATCACTGATTTGTCTCCTCCTTAACAGGGGAGGCGAGCCGCACAATCTGCTGCCATTTAATAGCGAGGAAACTGTGATGAGTTCGTTCAGATAGATGGGTGACAAATATAGGACATAGCAGAAGTGTCCTCTCTCCCCCTGTGGGAGAGAGTTAGAGTGAGGGGGCTTCACCCTCACCTTTATCCTCTCCCGTCGAGGGAGAGGGGGAAGGAAAGGCTCTCCCGTCAAGGGAGAGGAGGGAAGGAAAGGCTCTCCCGTCAAGGGAGAGGAGGGAAGGAAGAAACTCCACCACCAAGTGGGAAAGGCTCTCTCCCCTTGCGGGAGAGAGATAGGGTGAGGGCAAGTGTCACTAATCTACTGGACGAGTACAAGGGCTTGACATAGTGACTGACGGGGCATATTATAGCAGTAGAGAGGTATAGAAGAGCGCGGAAACGCGACGACGGAGGGAATGTCTATGGAAGAAGAATGGACACCCAAGCCTTACGCCAACGAAGAGTTCCTCTCCTTTGACCGTCTGAAGAGGGCGGTGACCAGCCGTGTCCTGGATAGGGCGGAGCGAGTGATGATCAAGGAGTTCCCGCTGAGCCCGGACAAGGTAAATCATATGACCGAAGAGGAATGGCAGCGGGCGAAAGAAGCGCTGCGGCTTTCACCGGGCGCGCGGGAAGCATTCCGTAAATATCTGGAATCGCTGGTCAATACAAAAGTAGATGCTCTGATAAAGACGGACAAGGCTGAACTATCTTCTATGGGTGTGGCGGAGAAAAGTCTATAAAGTTTTTTCTCTGAGTTTAATTGCGGGGGAGAGGGAATACCAGCTTCCCCTTTTGTTTAAAATACGGTGCTGGACAATATAGCCAGAAAGGTCTTTTCAACTTATGGATGATGAACAGCTAAAGAAGCGCATAGAGGCTTTAGATAGGCGGCTGGACAATCTAGATTCCGTGGTCACCGCTCTGGTAGAACGGGTAATGAAGCAGCCGGTAACACTGGAGGTCACCTGTCCTAAATGCGGCAGTGTTATTCAACTACTGCTCACGAGCAATGTGAAGTCTTCGACAAAAGGTTAGGGCAAGCGTTTTTAGTGCTTGTGACCTTGTGGTGGGATGACAGGGTCCCGGTGTACTGATAGACCCCCCGACTGTTTTGGTTATTACAGGATAGGAAGATAGTTTTTCAGTTCGTAGTCGGTCACATGGGTGCGGTACCTGTCCCACTCCACCTTCTTGTTCTGGATGAAATTGATGAAAGCGTGCTCGCCCATGGCTTCCTTGACTAATTTGCTCTGCTCGGTGAGCACGATGGCTTCGTAAAGGCTGCCAGGTAGTGTCTCGATGCCTCTCTGTTTCCGTTCCTCGGGGCTCATCTCGAAGACATTTTCTTCAGTTGGTGGTGGGAGTTCATAGCCCTTTTCCATGCCTTCAAGCCCGGCGGCGAGGATGACGGCGAACGCCAGGTAGGGATTGCATGCCGGGTCCGGCGACCTCAGTTCTATTCTGGTGGCGACTTCCTTGCCTGGCTTGTATTCCGGAAGTCGAACAAGGTCGGCGCGGTTTCTCCGTGCCCAGGTTATGTAGCATGGCGCCTCGTAGCCGGGGACAAGTCGTTTGTAAGAGTTCACCCATTGATTGCAGACGGAGGTGATCTCGGCGATGTGCTTGAGCAGCCCTGCCATAAAGCGTCTGCCTATTTCGGAGAGGTGGTAGGGGGCGTCTTTATCGAAGAAGGCATTGCGGTCGCCTTTGAACAGGGACATGTGCACGTGCATGCCGCTGCCGTTCACGCCGAAGACTGGCTTGGGCATAAAGGTGGCGTAGAAACCATGCTTCTGGGCTACCTGCTTCACCACCAGGCGGTAGGTCATCACACTGTCTGCCATGGTGAGGGCATCGGTGTAGCGGAGGTCGATCTCGTGCTGGCTGGGGGCTACCTCATGGTGGCTATATTCTACCTGGATGCCCATTTGCTCCAGGACGAGGATTGTTTCTCTTCTGATGTCAGAAGCTATTTCTGGTGGTGTCAGGTCGAAGTAGCCGCCGAGGTCGAGGAATTCCGTCTGCTCAGAGTTTTTGAAGTAGAAATATTCCAGCTCGGGACCGACGTTGAATGTATAGCCCATATCAGCCGCCCGTTTCAGGTTGCGCTTCAGGATATATCTGGGGTCGCCATCGAATGGTTGTCCCCCGGGCCAGTAAATATCGCAGAACATCCTGGCTACGCCATGTTCTCTGGAGCGCCAGGGGAGTATTTGAAAAGTGTTCGGGTCTGGCAGGGCGATCATATCGCTTTCGTCCACCCTGGCGAAGCCCAGTATAGACGAGCCATCGAAGCCCATACCGTCAGTAAGCGCCTCCTCGAGCTGGTCAGCGGTTATGGAAAAGCTTTTCAGGAAGCCAAGTATATCGGTGAACCACAACCTGATGAACTTGATGCCCTCCTCTTTACTCTTCCTGAGGACGTATTCTTTAGCCTCGTCCAATTTTTTAGCCACAGTTTTCCCTCCCATGCCAGTCGGGTTTGACTGGTGTCATGGTGAAAGTATAGGGGAGTCCGTGTTTTTCTTCAAGGGGGTACATTGACGATGGAGCTGAGGTATTGATAAAATGCGCTTACCACGGGCGGTTAGCTCAGCGGTTAGAGCGCTGCGTTGACATCGCAGAGGTCACTGGTTCAAGTCCAGTACCGCCCACCATTAAAGTAATATCATTACTTTAATTCAATACAAT
>DAOUCT010000063.1:0-5461 GCA_034432055.1 Dehalococcoidia bacterium
TATGACCAGATGGGGAACAGGACTCAGGCTATCGCCGATTTCAACAAGGTGCTTGAAGTGTCCCAGGACCAGTCACTGGTAAGTGCCGCCAGACAGCGCCTGTCAGAATTGCAGAGGTAGCGGCGAGACCACATCTAGCCGATATAGCGGTGGAGGAAATCAGCCACAGTGTGCGCCACCGTCTCCTCGTTCCCCCACCAGAAATGGTCGGCACCGGGGATGACCCTCACCTCCATGGACTCCACTCCCTCACCCACCTGCCCCACCGCACCCGTCGGTACCACAAAGTCCTCGCCCCCGCAGACCAGCAGCTTGGGTATACCACGGTTGCCCAACTGTGACTTCGCCTGCTCTATCTGCGCTCTGTCCATCAGCGGTAGCGACACCAGCGCCAGGGCTTTAACCCGCTCATCGCTAGAGGCGACTGCCAGGGCGACCGCCGCCCCGAATGAATAGCCCACCAGCCCCGTTCTCTCCACATCCACTTCAGCCTGCCCTCTCAACCAGTCCATAGCTGACCTGACATCGTCCTGCTCCCCCCTGCCGCCATCAAAGCTTCCCTGGCTACCACCGACGCCGCGAAAATTGAACACCAGCGCCGCTATACCCCGCTCCACCAGCGCCCGACTTATCGCCCGCACTACATTATTGTCCATGGAGCCACCGTAGAGTGGGTGCGGGTGGCACACCACGGCGGCGGGGAAATGTCCATCGCCGCCGGGCAGATAGTACTCTCCCTCCAGCTTTAGTTCCCCGCAGCGGAACGATACCTTTCTCCGCTTCATTCTTTCTCTTTCTTCTCCGGCTTCCTGCCCCACCACTGCTCCAGCCGCTCAGCTATCTCCCTCTCATATCCCAGCTCGCCCGGAATATAGTACTGCCTCCCCTGGAGTCCGGCAGGCAGGTTCTGCTGCTTGACGAAGTGTCCCGGATAATCGTGGGCATATTTGTAGTCCTTACCGTAGCCCAGCCTCCGCATCAGAGTGGTGGCAGGGTTACGCAGGTGCAGCGGTACGGGCTCATTGCGTGTCCGCTCCACATCTTGCTGCACCCGGGAATAGCCCTCATACAGCGAATTGCTCTTCGGCGCCGTAGCTAGATAAACTGCCGCCTGTGCCAGCGCCAGGTTACACTCGGGCATACCCACGAAGTGCACCGCCTGCTGCGCTGCCACCGCCACCACCAGCGCCTGCGGGTCAGCCATGCCTACATCTTCCGAGGCGAAACGCACCAGCCTCCTGGCGATGTACAGCGGGTCCTCCCCCGCCTCCAGCATCCGCCCCAGCCAGTAAAGCGCAGCATCCGGGTCGGAGCCGCGCAGCGACTTGTGCAGCGCCGATATCAGGTCATAATGCTGGTCGCCGCTCTTATCATAGAGCAGGGCGCGGTGCTGCAGCGCCTCCTCTATAACCGGCAGCGTTATGCAGCGCTTGCCCTCGGCATCCGGTGCCGTCGCCCTGGTTGCCATCTCCAGCGCATTTAATGCCACCCTGGCGTCGCCGTTAGCCATCGTCACCAGATGTCCCAGAGCGTCCGGTTCCAGCTCCACCCCCAGCTTCCCCAGACCCCGTTCCCCGTCCTTGAGCGCCCGCTCCACGATAAGGCGCACCTCATCATCGGAAAGCGAGTTCAGAGTAAACACGCGACAGCGCGAGAGCAGCGCCGAGATGACCTCGAACGACGGGTTCTCGGTGGTAGCGCCGATGAGCGTCACCACGCCGTTCTCCACGAATGGTAGAATGGCGTCCTGCTGCAGTTTATTGAAGCGGTGTATCTCGTCGATAAACAATATTGTCCGCTGCCCGGTCTTCCGCCGCTGCCTCGCCTCCTCCACCACGCGGCGCAAATCGGAGACACCGGCGCTGACCGCACTCATCGGGCTGAAATGCGATCTGGTGACGCTGGCAATGACATAGGCTAGCGTGGTCTTGCCGCTGCCCGGTGGTCCCCAGAAAATCATCGAGGGCAACTCATCTGCCTCAATGCACCTCCGCAGCACCCGCCCTTCCCCCACCAGATGCTTCTGCCCCACGAACTCGGCAAAGCTGCGAGGTCTCATCCTGGCTGCCAGAGGCATCTCGGAGGACGGAGCCTGCTCACCCTCCATCCCCTCCCCCTGTGGCTCCAGCTTATCAAGGTCGAAAAGCGTCATCTCACTCCGCTGGCGCGTCGCTCCCCGCTGCGGCGCTCAACCGCGCCGCCCTCTCATAGAGCGTCTTCACCCTGTCCAGATAGATAAGCTCGGAGACCACCACCGTCACCTGGACGAAATTTTTCGCCCCGAAGAAGTTGCCGTCCCTCAGCTCGGCATTGGGCGCCAGCTCCCTTATCCGGTTGCCCAGCACCTTTATCATGTCCACATTAGCCTGTTTAGGCGGTGCGGAAAGAAGGAACAGCGCTTTTCCGGCATCCTCCAGCTTGCAGTCAACGGACAGGTGCATCAGCGCCATATTCATTGCCTCAATAGCCCGGAGCGTCTCCGAGCCCTTCTCATCGAAAGACTCCGTCCTCTTCCACGGCAGTAGCGACGACCCCAGCGGTGCTTTCCCCGTGCCTATGGATGTCCAGCCGGCAAATGTCTGTATAATATCGCCGGCATCCAGCACTTTGCCGCCGGAATACTTCGGTCCCATCATCTCACCGGCGCAGAGCAGGTCATAGAACTGGTAGACGATCTCCCGGTTCGCCTTCTCCATGTCCTCAACGGGCACCACCGTGGTCTCAGTCCCCAGCCCCCCGTTGTCCACCAGTATCACCGCATCGGCTACCCGGCTTATAGACTTGACGCAGATGGCGCTGTTCTGCACAATCCGGCGGTCGCCCAGTTCCGAATCGAACGGCAGGACAACGAGAGCATATACCGGTTTGCCGGCACGGCGCTCCTTGAGCAACTGTGCCAGCACCGATATCCCGCCTGAGCCCAGACTGCCCCCGGCGGCAGCCACCAGCATGAAGGCATCGGTCTCCACAAAAGCGCCCAGCCTCAGTGCCAGCATCACCCGCTCGCTCTCCTGCCGCATCACATTGGCACCTGTCTCGTTCGACCTGTCCACCGCCGTGGAACCGCGCACCGGCACCGGCTTGAATAGCTCAGGCGCCGACTTGTCACCCAATAGCTCTAACATCGCTGCATCATTGTTTATCCCGTAAGCGCAGGTGATTATGTCCACATGCCGCTCCGCCTTCGCCACCCTGTTCATCTCGGCAAACTCCCTGGCAATGCGACAGCCACAATCACCGATACCGATAACCAGCAACTTCATTTTTCTTTCCTCTCCTTACCTGAATACCCTCAGGTTATTTCTCTAACTCCAGAGTCCGATACTTCGTCCATTATGTCAACTTCTATTTCCCGGTCTGGCTGTACCTTTCCACCTGAAAACGGTACAGCTTCACCGGTTCGTCGGGAGCGATGCCCGCCTTAGCCCGACAGATCCGTATCTGCTCCTCTACGGTGTCCACTCCTTCAAGGTCAGGGAGCAACAGCCCGCGACGGTAACCGCACTCCACGATGACCCCATATTTCTTCGGGTCAAGTTCACTCGCGCTCCGCACCGGCTCCGGCTCGGAGAGCACGTCCACGCTGTACTCCAGTTCCCCCAGTTCATCGGGCACCACCGGCAGGAACCGCGGGTCATGCACAGCGGAACTGATGGCATTGGCTACTATCTCCTCGGCGATGTTCTCCCTGGTGGGTAAAAAAGTGCCGATGCACCCCCGCAGTTGCCCCCGTTTCTTCAATGACACGAAGACGCCAGCCCGCTTTTTCATCTCAGGCGTCAGCTCGGTGGGCTTTATCACTTTGCCGTGGCGCACGTAGTTCTCCACGGCTTCCTTAGCCAGCTTCACCAGCGGGTGCAGTCCCGTCATGGTATTAACTCCGCTCCCTTTACTTTATATTTATTTTACTATTATTCCCGCGTAACCTACCACACTTGAATAGTCGCCGGAGGTATCGCCGCTGGTCTGGTACTTCACCAGTTCAGCCGTCTTCGCTCCCAGTTGTTTGCAGGCAGAGAGGAGGCAGGTCACCGGTGCATAGCCGCACATCGAAATATCCATCTCTGTCACCCGCCGCACCAACTCCTCCTCGTCCAGCTTCAAAATGGCATCGATAGCCTGTCTGTCCTTCTTCCTGGCAGACTCGTGGGGCTCATAGTGCGTCATATCGCTGCTTGCCATCAACACCACTTTGTTGCCATACCCCTTTATCGCCTCAGCTAGTGCCCTGCCTATCTCGCGGTAGATAGCCAGCCGCGCCTGGGAAAGCACTATGGGCACTATGCGTATATCTGGTTTGAAATACTGCAAAAACGGCACCTGCACCTCTATGGAGTGCTCGAAGCGGTGGGCAACCTCGTCCTCCTCGATGTGGTCCGATGCACCGAGTATCATCTTCGCCAGCCCCGAGTCTATCTCCACGTCCCCCAGAGGTGTCCGCCAGCTTCCCTCAGCCATGATGGCAAAAGCCTTCCCCATGCCGGTATGGTTCGGTCCCATAATCACAAACACATCTCCCAGTTTTATCCTCGATACCACCGCCCCGGCGACATAGCCCGAGTAAATATAGCCGGCGTGCGGCGATACCGCACCCAGCACCTCCTCCCGCTCCACCCCCTCGTCCACCAGCTTTTTTATCATCGTTCGTAAGCCATCTCTTGTGCCGGGATAGAACTGCCCGGCGACTACCGGTTGTCTCACCATCTCTCCCCTCCTTGAACTAACTAAAACGGCGCTTCCAGCCCTCCGTCTTGATATTGAGTTCGGCACGACAGTACTTGCACTTCGAGCCGTTCAAGCCTGTAGCATGCGTCTCGTAGCCAATCCTCTGCACCACCACCCTGCCACAGGAATAGCACACCGTGTTCTCGGCGCTGTGCCCGGGCACGTTGCCCAGATAGACGAAGCGCAGCCCCACCTTCCTGCCGGTCTCATAAGCCCGCTCCAGCGTGGCTACCGGCGTCGGTGGCAGGTGTCCCAGCTTATAGTGGGGATAAAACCGCGTCACGTGCCACGGCGTCAGCTCGCCCAGCTCGTCCCGTATCCAGGTGGCGATGGACTCAAGCTGCTCGTTGTCATCGTTCATCGTGGGTATTATATTGGTCACCACCTCCACATGCATCCCCCACTTCACCAGCGCCCGCTTCGCCATCTCCAGTATGCTCCGCCACTTCGTTATCTTCGCCAGCTCACGGTACAGCTTATCGGAAAAGCCTTTAATGTCCACCCGCCATGCATCCAGGTACGGTCCTATGGCGTCCAGAGCCTCCGGGGTGATATATCCATTGGTCACATAACCCGTGTACAGACCGCTCTCCTTAGCCAGCTTAGCCGAGTCCAGCGTGTACTCAAACCAGATGGTGGGCTCATTATACGTCCAGGTGATGCTGATGCAGTCGCGCTGTTTTGCCAGTTGCACCGCCGCCTCCGGCGACACCTTCCTCGATTCCCCAGCCATCCC
>DAOUCT010000064.1:0-5918 GCA_034432055.1 Dehalococcoidia bacterium
CTCTCTCCCGCAAGGGGAGAGAGGACACCTTCTCTCCTCTCCCTCGACGGGAGAGCTCATTCTTCTCTCCTCTCCCTTGACCTCCTCCCCCCTCTCCCTCGACGGGAGAGGATAAAGGTGAGGGTGAGAGTGCCCCCTCACTCTATCTCTCTCCCGCACAGGGGAGAGAGGATGTACCCCTCACTCTAACTCTCTCCCGCGAGGGGAGAGAGGATAGAGAGGTGAGGGTGAACTACCTTAAATACTCGCTTAAGCGGCGGAAGAAGGCGCGCAGGGCGAGGATGAACAAGACGAGGAGGACGATTGCCACCAGGACCAGCATCCAGCCGGAGAAGAAGCCCACTTTGAAAGCGTAGTAGGTGGACTCCCAGTCGCTCATGTTGCCGCAGCCGTCCACCGCCCGCACCCGCCAGTAATAGGTGCCGGGCTTGAGCTTGACGCTCCAGGTATTGCCGGTGATGCCCTCTTTAGCCACCACCGGTGGGAAAACTCGGGGGGTGGTGCCCACCTCTACAATGTAGCTGACGCCGCTGGGGTCCTCCACCGGCTCCCACTTGAAGGTGACCACCTGAGTGCCGAACCAGCCGAAACGCTGGTTGGTGGGATAGGTAGGTAGAGGTGATTCAGGAGGCTCGCTTTCGAGGGGGAGCTCGAAGGTGGCGCTGTTGCCCGCCTTGTCGGTGGCGGTGACCTTGTGCCTGGGGTTCCTGGTCTCGGGCACCTGGAACTCGTGACTGAAGCTGCCGTTGACGTCGGTCTTGGCGCCTTCGGTTATCAGGATGTCGTCATACTTCACGGTGACCTGACTGTTTGCCGCGAAGCCGGAGCCGGTGAGGGTCACCTTGTCGCCGATGCCGGGGCGCTCCGGCGCCAGTCTCAGCGCGGGCACTATCTGAAGCGCAGCGGCAAGCTCGCTACCGTAGAGCATCCCTTCGGCGGACGCTTTGAACTGGTGGCTGCCGGCGATGGTCGCAGGCAGGGTGAAGTCGGTGATGAAAGTGCCCTTATCGTTGGTGCTGACATTTAAATCAAGCTCTTTACCATCGAAGGCGAGAGTGACCTTCCTGCTCGCCGGGAAGCCGGTGCCCTGAAGGGTCACCTTGCTGCCGGGCGAGGTGGAGGCGGGCACCAGCTTGAAGTCGGGGAGCACGGCGAACAGTCCAGCGGAGCCGACATAGGGCACGTCTTTGAGGTAGCCCATCTCCGTCCCGGGACGGCTCTCCAGCCGTATCTGCACATAGTTGTTGCCCATGGGTGCCTCGGGTACGGTGAAGGTGACAGATAGGTTGTTGGTCCGCGGGGTCGTCCCCTTGGCGACTACCACGTAGTCAGTGCTCTCCGAGACCATCGGCTTGGCGCTCCAGATGACTTCATAGCCGCCCTGGATGTAGGTGCTGACACCAGTTATGGTGATGGTCACCGTGGAGCCAACGGTGCCTTTTCCCTCGCCACTTATTCCACTGACCGTGGAACAGACGTCGCCGGCTCAGCCGCCAGCCCGGGCTGTAGTCGGCAGCCACAGGAGTGCAGCGAGGAACAGCAGGACACAGCCGAGGTAACCGAATATTTTCAGGCTTTTCACGGTTACACACTTTACTTTTTTACCCCCTCTTTGTCAAGCCGTTGTACTCGTCCCTTTCCTCTCCCTCGATGGGAGAGGATAAAGGTGAGGGTGAAGGTGAAGGTGAGATTGCCCCCTCACTCTACCTCTCTCCCGCAAAGGGGAGAGAGGACCTTTGTGCTGTGTGTCACCCGCCTGTTTGAACTGGCTCAGCCGCCAAAGCCCCAGACGACACCTTCCCCTTGTCAGAATAGCACAAATGTTCTATTATAGAGGGCATTATGGTGGGGGATTTCTGTTTAGAGGACATTGAGTGGCGGGACGGGGGGTGTGAATTATATCCCAGGTGTCTGGAGTGTCCGCTGGAGAGGTGTGTGGAGGAGGAGCCGCGGGCGAGGCAGAAGGTGAGGCTGGAGAGGCGGGCGGAGCGGATGCGGGAGCTGAGAAGGCAGGGGAAGAGCACCGCTGAGATCGCCAGGGTGTTTAAGGTCAGCCAGCGCACCGTGCAGCGGGCGCTGAGAAGGGCGCCGGTGGCATGAAGATGATACAACCGACCGCAGCCGACACGAAGCGTTTTGCTAACTATAAGTCATATCTGGACTTCTATAATGGCGTCCAGTGGACGGAGCGGTCGCGCCACCGCCAGCTGGTGTTCAATTACGCCAGGGTTGCCATAGACAAGGTGACCAGCTACCTGATGCGCGGCTTCAATATGCAGTGCACCCCTGCGGAGGATACCGCGGAGGGCAGGGCTAGAGCACGCCGGGCTGAAGCGGTACTGTACGAAGTGTACGACCGGAGCCACCTTGCCCAGCTTGACTATGAAACGGAGGTGGACTGCGCCATACTGGGCGATGGCTGCTATAAAGTCTTCTGGGACACGCAGGAGAAGCGGACCAGAATCACCAGCCCGTCCCTGGAAGGCATCTACGCCTGGTGGCTGGGCGATGATACCTCCAAAGTGTGGAAGGTGGCATCCCAGTACACCTTGACCGGGGACGAAATCCAGCTCCTTTACGGCATCAAGCTGGCAGGCAGGACAGCGAAGATAACCGAGGTCTGGACGGAGCGCTCCTTCGAGCTCTACCTCGGCAACCAGCCGCTCAAAAGCACCACAAACCCCTACGGCTTTATCCCGTTCGTCATCTTCCCCAACCTACGCCAGCCCAAGGAATTCTGGGGAGTCTCCGATATACCGCAGCTTATGCAGCCGCAGAGGGAGCTTAACCGAGCCCTGACCCAGCTATCACGGATACTGGAGGTATCGGGCAACCCCATCGCCGTGCTTGAAGGCGTGGACCAGGCGGAGGATATTCAGGTGCAGCCAGGCGCGGTGTGGACGTTGCCGCCGGATACCAAAGCCTATCTTCTGGACCTGCTTCAGGGTGGAGGCATCAGGCTGCATGTGGACTACATCGAGCTGGTCTACCGGTGCCTGCACGATATCTCGGAAGCGCCCAGGGCAGCCTACGGCGGCATCGACCGGGAGCTATCGGGCGTAGCGCTGGAGGTGGAACTGCAAAGTCTGCTCCAGAAAGTGGAAAGAAAGCGCCTTATCCGTAAGGCAGCCTACGAGAAGCGCTGTAAGCTGGTCTTGCAGCTACACAAACTTTACACCGGTGAGGACCTGACCGACGTCGCGGTGCAGGTCAGCTGGGGAAGCATCATCCCGCAGGACAGAGCCAGAGAGGCGCAGAACGAACAGCTACTGGTGCAGTCGGGCATCCACTCTAGAAGGACGGCGATGGACGGGCTGGGCATCAGGGACCCAGACCGTGAGTTCCAGCTATGGCTGGAGGAAAGGGAACGCATTATGCAAATGAACCAGCAGCTAAAAGCTGGTCCCGGCGGAGGCGGGGCGAGGGAGAGAGCATTAGCCGAGCCGGAGCAGTGAGAATAACAGCGAAAGGAGTGAAAAACATTGCCCGTAAAGCAAATCGAGCCCGAACCGCAGGAAGCCAATAGCAACCCCGATGAGGTGACCAGAGCTGATATCAAGGGGGAACTCGAAGCCGGAGCAGCCAGGATGGACGAGCCGGGAACAGAGGCGATAGCGGAGCTTAAGGCAAGGATAGCAGACCTGGAGCAGGCTATCCTGCTTAAGGACGAGGACATCGGGGCACTGAAGAAAAGCCTCGAACTTACCAGGCAGGAGCTGGAAGGGGCGAAGACTGCCTATGCCGGCGCTGTGGCGGACTTCAAGCGCCTGGCGGTGGAGCAGCACCCTCTTATACCGGCAGAAATAGTCACCGGGAACACCATAGACGAGGTTAAAGCCTCTATCCAGCAAGCCAGCGACCTGGTGGCTAAGGTGAAGCAGGCTATACAGGAGCAGGCACAGGAAGTCCAGGTCCCGGCGGGGGCACCACCGAGGACCGAGCCCGACCTGTCAGCCCTGAGCCCCAGGGAGAAGATCCAGCACGCCATCAGGAACAGACAAAAATAAACGGAGGAGCAAAGGAGCAGTCAAATGGCAACCACATTAGCCGAATACGCCAAGCTTTCAAACGATGTCCTGTACCAGGGCATCATCGAGACCATCATCAAGGAGTCCCCGGTGCTGCAGCAATTGCCGTTCATAGATATCGTGGGGAACGCCCTGACCTATAACCGGGAGAAGACCACCCCGCAGGCATCGTTCTATGCCGTAGGCGAGCAGATAGCAGCGCCCGGAGCCTTCGAGTTCGACCAGCTCACCGCCACCCTGAAGGTCATCGTTGAGGACGCCGACGTGGACAACTACGTCAAGCAGACCAGACAGAACATCATGGACATCGAAGCGGCTATGCTGGAACTCGCCGCCAAAGCCGTGAGGCACAAGTTTGAGGACACCTTCCTTTACGGCACCACCTCAAACTTTCTGGGCATGACCGGAGACCCGGACTCGTTCGACGGCTTAATCGGGCTTATCGATACCAGTCAAGCGGGGAGCCAGGTCATCACTATGGGAGGTACAGGGGCAGCGCTGACGCTATCAAAGCTGGACGAGCTTGTCGATGCCGTTAAGCCGGGTAAGCCAGACCTGTTGCTTATGTCCAAGAGGAGCCGAAGGAAGCTGCAGGCGCTGGTAAGGGCATCGGGAGCCTACCTGGAGACCGAAAAGAACGCCTTCGGCGAGTACATCCAGCTTTACAATGGCATACCGGTAGCCGTCTCGGACTTTGTCAGGGACACGCATGTGCTGACCTCAGGCTACGAGACCGCGGTCAGCGGCGGGCAGTGTTCCACCATCTACGCCCTGAAGTGCGGCGAGGGCGCAGTGTGCGGTATCCAGGGCGGTGGCGGGCTGCAAATAGAGCAGATAGGCAGCCTCGAGTCCTACGACGCCACCAGGACGCGCATCAAGTGGTACTGCGCCATCGCCGACTTCAACATCTACGCCAGAGCGGCACTGATCGGAGTCACGGACTAAAGGAGATATATCTAACCTTAACAATTAAACGATAATCCCCTCTCGGTGGTTCGCCTCCTTGCCATCGAGCACCTCCATGGTCAGGGTGCCTTCGGGGGAGCAGCCGGAAAATTGAAGAAAAGGTAAGTCTGGCGGCGGAAGCCTCCCCCGAAGGCACGCCAAAACTCTGTGATGGCAATCGTCTTCACCCTCACCTTTATCCTCTCCCGTCGAGGGAGAGGATAAAAGGGGGACTCTCCCGTCGAGGGAGAGGAGGAAAGGGGGACTCTCCCGTCGAGGGAAAGGAGAGAAGAAGGGGCTCTCCCGTCGAGGGAGAGGATAAAAGGGGGACTCTCCCGTCGAGGGAGAGGCAAGTTCTCTCTCCCCTGCGGGAGAGAGCCACCCCTTTGTCCTCTCTCCCCTGTGCGGGAGAGAGTTACCTTCCCCTGTCCTCTCTCCCCTGTGCGGGAGAGAGTTAGAGTGAGGGGGACTCACCATCACCTTCACCATCACTTTCACCCTCACCTTTATCCTCTCCCGTCAAGGGAGAGGATAAAAGGGAGGATCTCCCGTCGAGGGAGAGGATAGATTCTCTCTCCCCTGTGCGGGAGAGAGCCACTTTCCCCTGTCCTCTCTCCCCTGTGCGGGAGAGAGTTAGAGTGAGGGGGACTCACCCTCACTTTCACCCTCACTTTCACCCTCACCTTCACTTTCACCCTCACCTTTATCCTCTCCCGTCAAGGGAGAGGATAAAAGGGAGGATCTCCCGTCGAGGGAGAGGATAAAAGGGAGGATCCCCCGTCAAGGGAGAGGAGAGAAGGGAGCTCTCCCGTCGAGGGAGAGGATAGATTCTCTCTCCCCTCTGCGGGAGAGAGTTAGAGTGAGGGGGCAGAAAAAGGTGACAAAATGAATTTATCCGAAATGCGAACGCTTCTGAGGCGAGACCTTAAGGATGAGGACGCCAGT
>DAOUCT010000065.1:0-1712 GCA_034432055.1 Dehalococcoidia bacterium
TTTGTCCCTCGACAAAAGAACTCATCCTTCTAGTCCGCTCCCTCGATGGGAGAGGCATTTCATTCCTTTTTTCCTCTCCCTCGACGGGAGAGGACTAAGGTGAGGGTGAGATAAATCAGCAGTGCCTTTCCCATTCTGTTATGTGCGGTGTGTGTCACTCCTCTATCTGAACGACCTCATGCCTGCTTTTTAGTAGAGGCTAACGAATGTTTTATGAGTCTACTTCACAGGCGGGCGGAGCATGACGCGAAAGGGGTCGCAACCTCTGAACTGCTCTTCTTTGGCAATTACCCTTGCCAGCAGGTCTTCAAGTTGGTCTCGCTCTTCCTGCGGAAGGTGCCTGGATTCAGGACCGGTAATAATTGCAGTGATCTCGTCTTTAAGTTTCAAAAGCTCAAATCTACCTTGAGCGCTTTTTACCCTCGCCTCAAGCTCTGCGACCGATGGCTTTACCTTTTTCTCCGCCATTCTGTCACCTCGCGTTTATTGTACGAGTTATTATCGGCTCGGTGCAACAATCGTGCGCACGGTGTCTTTTCCCGGAGAGCTCTCTTCTTAAGCCGAAGTTAGCCTTCAAGCGTAAATAGCGGTCTCACCAGTTCGCCGGCGGAAAACTTGTCACCGGGGGAGACAGCATGCCCCAGTCTCACTTTTTTACCGATGATGTCCATGGTCACCTTGGTGGGATCGACACCGCCGAGGTTGCCCATAAGCCATGGTCCCTCCTCCAGTTCTACCAGGACTACTACGTAAGGCGCTTCAGCTTCGCGCCCCTCCGGTGGCACGAATATGGTGGTGAAAGTCTGGATGGTGCCCCTGCCGCTCAGTTCTACTACCTCGAGTTCGGTGTTGTCGCACCTGATACAGACTATCCTGGGTGGCACGGTGATGGTGCCACATTGCTGACATTTGAGTCCCAGTAACCTGTCCTGTTTTAGTGCTTCGGTATAGGCTGTGTAGGTCAATTTATGCTCCATAGTTGCCTCCTCTTCTTGGGTGACGGTAGTGTTACCAGCCTCGCTGCAAGATTATATTGCAGATGGTGCCGCCATCGCCGCCGAGGGTGTCGGTCATGCCTGTCCTGGCGCCTTCTACCTGGCGCTCGCCACATTCGCCTCTGAGTTGCCTGACGATTTCATACACCTGTGCCGTGCCTGTAGCGCCGATGGGGTGCCCTTTAGCCTTGAGTCCGCCGGACGGGTTGACTGCTATCTTGCCGCCGATTTTGGTCTCACCGCGCTCCACTGCTTCACCGGACTTGCCAAAATCGAAAAACCCCAGGCTTTCCAGGGCAATCAAAGTGGCGATGCTGAAGCAGTCATGGAGTTCGATGACATCTATGTCCTCAGGTGTCAGTCCTGCCATACTGTAGGCTTGTTTGGCGGAAAACTCCCGGGCGATGAGGCGGGGGAGGTATTCCTTCTGGCTGGCGAGTATACCTGAAGATGCCTGTCCCAAGCCCACGACATATACCGGCTTAGCGGTAAGCTTTTTAGCCTTCTCCTCACAAGCAAGCACCACCGCTGATGCGCCATCAGAGAAGGGGCAGCAATCGTAAAGTTGCAGTGGCTGGGCGACCATTATGCTGTTGAAGACATCGTCGAAGGTTATTTCCTTGCGGAACTGTGCCTTGGGGTTGCGCGCCCCATAATAGTGGGAGTTTATTGAGACCTGCGCCATCTGCCTCTTCAGCCTGTCCAGGGGGACATTGT
>DAOUCT010000066.1:0-1832 GCA_034432055.1 Dehalococcoidia bacterium
TAGTCTCGTGGGCTGGGAGATGTGTATAAGAGACAGGACTCTGAGATAGCCCGCTTATCGGCGGGATAGACATGTTCGAAATATAGGCATTGGTGAAATATACACCAGACTCGCCAGCCTGCGCGGTAAAGTTGAATACGGCCACGCTTGCCTTCGACCCTTTCGATGGTGCTATGCGCTTGGTTTGTGACGTCGACAATTTCTCGTAATAGTCTGGGGTCTTATCTGGTCTCAATTGTAGAATTTCCCATATATCACACTCCGAGCGAATATCATTGTAGATTTCACGGTCAGATAGGTCTAATCTGAACTCCTGCAAATCAGATGCCTCGAACTTAATCATTTGTTCCTCGCATATCTCGAGCGATAGACTGCCCTACCTTCGCGGTCAACGAAAAACCTTCCACCTGCTGTAACTTCTATATTTCTAATCGCCTCCAGCGTTATTTTGTCCTGCACTGGCCTTTGGTTACGTGGACTTAACGGCGGTGGCGTGTACTCATAGATTAACCACGTTCCTGATTTGCCAAGTTCCCAGGCCAGGAATGGATAGCCGTCATTGTACAGTGATTTATGGGCAGCTATGTCCCAATCAGAAAACGTTGATATAGTTTTCATCTGGGCTGTGGTCTTACCCGTGCCGCCGTCACTTGTAGTCTGGCCTGATGTTTCTATGTCCCAAAAACAGTTGGTAACCATGCCTTTAGGCGGATAGTCATACCGGTAACCAATAAGCCCACCTACATACGTATTGCCGAGAACTTTTCCCGCAGAATAACAGTTTATTACCGCCTCTTCGTGGTCGCATTTCTGGTTAAAGGAACCTATCAAGCCGCCGACTCGAGAATTGCCAGTCACCTTACTAGTCGCATAACAATCCTTTATTTGGCGATACCAATAAAGACCTACGTCACCAATAAGACCACCAACTTGACTAAATGCAGGTGCATTGACTTCACCGCCTGCAAAACATTTTTCGAAGCCACAGAGTGACTGTGCACATAGTCCGCCCGCAGAAGATCCCGAACCAGTACCATTCACGAGACAGGTAGAAAGACAACATTTCATATTAGCCACTGACCAATTGCTTCCTACTAGGCCACCGATAGCACCGTTACCCGTAACAGTACCAGAAGATGAGCAATTTTCTATTGCATGTGTTGTGAGCGCAGCAAGAGAAGCAACAACCATATTCCCTGTCACATTCGCATTGATGAGCTTTACATTCCGAATCCCCTGGTCATCCGATGCGCCAGTATAGCCAAATAACCCGACGTAATTCTGCGTCGGTCTATTGATAAACAGATTTGAAATGCTATGGCCTTTGCCATCAAAATTGCCCGTGAAATAGCGCTGATAGGTTATCACCAAATAAATGGTGCTGAAACGCCCATAACCGCTTCCAGAGTTATCGGTTATCTTTGCGCCGATTCCTTGCAAATTGGCCAAATCAGCAGGTTTCCATTCTCCTTCGGGGTCAACCGGATTATCTATCGAGCTATTGCGCCATGCCCAAGAAGACGGGAAACTCATCTCGTCGTCAATCGTATAGTTGCTACTACCAATCCTGAGCATAGGTGCAAAATAGGGGCCAGATGCCGTCCGTTTGCAGCGATAATATAATCTGACCATAATGCTTTGCGAATCTGGTGGAATGTTCAATCCGTCTATACCGAATATGACATAAGTATTCACCTGATTGCTCTCAATATAGGTAGAATCATCATCGCTGATACCAACCCCATCGTCTACTTGTTCATATTTACTGCCGCCTGGATAAACATTCCAAGGACCACTCGATTCGATATCGGAAATTGGCAATCGGTTTACCA
>DAOUCT010000067.1:0-1780 GCA_034432055.1 Dehalococcoidia bacterium
GTAATTATGGAATCTACCTACGGCGACAGACAGCTCGAGACCCCGGAAGAAGCAGCAAATAGACTGGCTGAAGTGATAAACAGCACTGCCAGAGCCGGGGGTAATATAGTTATCCCCAGCTTCGCCTTGGAACGCGCTCAAGAGATGCTTTTCTATTTAAACAAGTTTCTTATGGAAGACCGCATCCCCCACCTTTTAGTATTCTTCGATAGCCCCATGGCAATGAGCATCAATGAGGTGTTCGCACACCATTCCGAACTTTTTGATGAAGAAATGAAGCAATTATTAAAGCAAAACAGGTCACCCTTCGATTTTCCAGGGCTGAAGTTGATAAGAACAATTGATGAATCTAAAGCAATAAACCACATCAGTGGCACTGTTATCATCATCGCTGGCTCGGGAATGTGCACCGGTGGTAGGATAAAACACCACCTGACCACCAACATCTCCAGGAAAGAGAGCGCTATCCTCTTTGTCGGCTATCAAGCTACAGGAACATTGGGCAGAGAAATCGTCGATGGAGCTAAAAAAGTAAGGATACTGGGACACCGCTACAAAGTAAAGGCGAGGATAGTCCAGATAGAGGGCTTTTCGGCACATGCCGATAAGAACGAGTTACTAAAATGGGCACTGAATTTCCATAAACCGCCCCGGCAACTCTTCCTCACCCACGGCGAATCACAGTCTGCGGATCACCTCGCCACCCTGCTGCGCGATCAGACCGGCTGGAATATCACCGTCCCTGAATACCGCCAGGAATTCTTGCTTGCCTAGGCACCTCATTTAGCCACCGCCCGCCTGCCTACAATCTCGTGCCTGATGTACCACCGCTCCACGGTGGTCGCCACTTCCTCAGGTGTATCGCATACCCGCACAAGGTTGAAGTCCTCTTCAGATACGAAGCCCCGTGCCAGCGTTACATTCCGCAGCCAGTCCAGGAACCCCTTCCAGTAGCTGCTATCGTAGAGTATCACCGGGAAGGGCTTTATCTTGTGCGTCTGCATCAGGTTAAGCACCTCTGTGAGTTCATCAAGCGTACCAATCCCGCCGGGCATAATGATGAAAGCGGTGGCATATTTCACCAGCAGCACTTTGCGCACAAAGAAATGCCTGAATGTCAGTGCTTTAGTAGTGTAGGGATTACACGGCTGTTCCTCGGGCAAATCTATGTTCAACCCAATGGATGCCACCCCGGCTTCCAGTGCCCCCTTATTAGCTGCCTCCATGATACCAGGACCACCGCCGGTGATTATGGAAAACCCCATCTCTCCAAGACGCCTTGCTACCTCAACCGTATGCGCATAAAGTTCTTCGTCTGGCTTCAGCCGTGCTGACCCGTAGATAGTGACCGCCGGCTCGATGCCGGCAAGAGCATCAAAACCAGAGACGAACTCCCCGATGATGCGGAACATCCGCCAAGCTTCTTCCTTTACCAGTTCATTGATTTCATACTCGTACGGCATGTTACCCTCCACAACACAGATATTACCATATCACAGTCTAAACTACTAACCTCCATCGCACTAAAACATATAGGGCTTGACAACAGGGCAAGCAAGTGGTATAGTGGTAGACGGTTACCGCTTACCGCTATCCGTTTGTTGAAGGAGTGAAATGAAAAGGATTTACATAAAAGAAGAAAATTGTATGGGCTGCGGTCTTTGTCGGCTCTACTGTGCCGTTGAGCATTCCATGGCGGGTGACATTATAAAGGCATTCAAGCGGGAGACACCACGCCCGATATCCCGTATTCGCATCGAGAAGAATGGCGAGGTAGCGT
>DAOUCT010000068.1:0-1626 GCA_034432055.1 Dehalococcoidia bacterium
CTCGCCTTTCTCGTCCCGCATAGGCAGGGCAGCCAGTTCTCCGACACCGGTGCTGCCATCTTTGCGGATGGTCTTAAAGGTGATGCCCTTTTGCGGGCGCCTTTCCCGGTACACCTGGTTAAAGAATTTGAACACCTTCTCCCAATCATCCTCGGCTGTTAGCATGCGGTAGTTCTTGCCCAGTATCTCCTCTCTGGAATAGCCCATCGTACGGCACATGGCATCGTTCACAAAAGTGAAGTTGCCTGCGATATCCAGCTCGAAGTAGCTGTCCTCCATCTCATCAAGGACGGTGCGGAACCGCTCCTCAGACTTGCGCAGCGCCTCCTCCATGCACCGCTGCTCGGTGACATCACGGCTGATGCCCCGGAAGCCGATGGTCTCACCCTTCTCATTTCTCAGCGGCAGCACCGTGTCCTCGAGGGATATCCTCCTGCCATCCTTGGTGATATTGGTGATGCCAAACCGCTTCAGCGGCTTGCCCGTCCGATAGACCTCGTTAAAAGCTTTAAACACCGCATCCCATTCTTCTTGCGGCACATAACTACGGTAGTTCATCCCGATAAGTTCATCTCTGGAGTAACCAAGCTGGCGCATCATAGCATCGGTGACAAAGGTGAAGCTCCCTCTGAGGTCTGTCTCATAATAACCTTCGTCCACCTCCTCAAGGACGGTGCGGAACCGTTCCTCAGACTTGCGCAGCGCCTCCTGCATCCGTAGCCGCTCGGTAATATCCCGGCTGATGCCCCGAAAGCCGATGGTCTCACCCTTTTCGTTCCTCATAGGGAATATGCTATTCTCGAAAAGGCGCTCCTCTCCATCGGGCACAACAGCCCTGATCAGAACCCCTTGAGATGGCTGCCCGGTGCGGTACACCTCGTTGAACCTCTTGAATACCCCTTCCCAGTCTGATTCCGGAATAAAAGCACGGTAGTTTAGCCCGATTATCCGTTCCCTGGGTACAGGAAATCGGCGGAGGTAGGCATCGTTGGCGAACAGCAGGTTACCCCGCAGGTCTACCTCGTAGTAGCCTATATCAGTTTCATCCAATATGGTGCGGTATCTCTCCTCAGACCTTCGCAGTTCTTCCTCCATGCGCACTCGCTCGCTTATATCCCGGACGACGCCCCGGAAGCCAATGGTCTCACCCTTCTCATTTCTCAGCGGTAGAACCGAATATTCGACGGGGATTTTCCTGCCATCCTTGGTTATATGTGTAGCACGGAACCCCCTCAAAGGCTCACCCGTGCGGTACACCTGGTTGAACGTGTTGAAAATGCTGTCCCGCTCCTCTTCGGATACATATTGACGGTAGTCCATCCCGGTGAGCTCCTCCGGCGAATAGCCCAGCCACTGTGCCAGGACATCGCTGAAGAAGGTCAGTTTACCGCGCAGGTCTGTCTCATAGTAGGCGTCCCGCATCTCCTCCAGCACAGTGCGGTAACGCCGCTCCGACTCTATCAGCATGTCTTCCAGCCGCTTCTGCTCGGTGACATCCTCCATCAAGACCAGCAGCGCCGGTCTTCCATCCCAGGTTATAGAGACCACGCTGAACAGCACCCAGCGGCTACTGCCATCTTTCATCACCAGCCTTAAGGGGTAGTAGCGTGGCTGTCTTTCCCCCTT
>DAOUCT010000069.1:0-1586 GCA_034432055.1 Dehalococcoidia bacterium
CGTACAAGCGTCGACAGTCCAGCAGCCCAAGAATTTGTAGCCGGTTTTTATGGTGATATGTAACGAGGTTTGAAATGCCTTGTCAGGTTGTGCTAGACTGGCGCCTGTCGGGCGGCGGGGTGTTCCAGCCCGACTCCAGTCAAGTCGGTCTCATAGCAGCGGAGTGGTGTGGACAGGCGTTGTGGCGCTTTTTTTCTTGTTTGAGGCGATATGGCAAGAAAAATTGGCAGCATCTTTTATGGCTGGTGGATGGTAGCTGCTGGGGTAGTGCTGTGCATGTTCGGTTATGGCGGCTATTTCTATTCCTACGGTACCCTTTTCAACCCCGTTTCACACGAATTCGGCTGGTCACGGGCGACCACTTCCATTGCCTTTTCCCTATCGCGTCTTGAGGGTGGCATCCAGGGGCTGATAACCGGACCCCTTACGGACAAGTACGGTCCGCGTGCCATGGTGATCGCTGGCTGGGTGATGGCAGCCGTCGGCTTCCTGCTTATGTACTACATGCACAGCTTCTGGATGTTCATCTTGAGCTATACAGTCTTCGTCTCCCTGGGTATGGGCACAGGACTGTACTTACCGCTCCAGACCGCTATTGCCAGATGGTTCAATGAGAGGAGGGGCTTGGCGCTGGGGATACTAACAGCAGGAGCAGCGCTTGGCGGTTCGGCAATTGTGCCGGGCGTTGCCTGGCTCATCACCCAATACGGCTGGCGTGTGGCTGTTCTGGTGCTGGCTGCGGCGACCGCCGTGCTCGGCTTGGGACTTGGCGTTGTGCTCAAGCCCCACGGTCCTGAACATTATGGTCTGGCTCCCGACGGAAAAAGACTTCAGTTTGCTGCCGCAACTGCCACCACAGCTCATACCGGGGCAGGACAACCAGCCGCCAGCAACGAAGGGCTCACCCTGAAGGAAGCTATGAAGACGAGAGCCTTCTGGTTGATGGTCTTCGCCTTCACCTTTTCCCACACCGCGCTCAGTGCCATTGTGGTGCATCAGATACCGTTTGTGGAAGACATGGGTATCTCCAAGGTGGTGGCGGCTACGGCGCTGGGGATGATGACGCTAATAAGCGTGCCGGGAAGGCTATCCGGCGGCTGGCTTGCCGATAGATGGAATATCAAGCAATTATATTTCGTTGCCAGCGTAGTGCAGGCTCTGGGGCTATTCTTTCTTGCCAAGGCGACTAACATGGCATGGGTCTGGGCATTCGTCATCATATATGGCACCGGTCTGGGGTTGCGCATGCCCTTGGAGCCCATGCTGAGGGTGCAGTTCTTCGGTCATAAAGCCTTTGGGGCAATCATGGGCTATATAAATGCCTTCGCTGTGTTCGGTGCCTTTGCTGGACCCTATTTTGCTGGCTGGATATTCGACACCACCGGGAGCTACATAACCGCATTCCTCACTTTTTCCGCCATGATGCTGGTCGCTGCCATCGTGGTCCTGGTGATCAAGCCTCCAGTGAATGAGCCTAAAGCCGGTGCTGCACACAGGACATAACAGAGCAGGGGTTGGCTGCTTTATTTCCCCCTGTTGGCAGGGAGTCACCCTCACCTTGGTCCTCTCCCGTCAAGGGAGAGGAA
>DAOUCT010000070.1:0-1871 GCA_034432055.1 Dehalococcoidia bacterium
TGTCCGTTTGACCAATGATAGCAGGCGTTTTTGTAGCCATTCAGCAACAAATGCGCTGGGCACACCGACCGTGAACACACCGTTCTTGAAACTTAGACCTCTGGTGTCCTTAAGCCAGGTATCGTAGTTAGGCTTACTGACCTGCAGCTGGAGTTGTTCTAATACAGTTTGCCAGATTTTTTGTGGCATGTCACCAAGCATAAAGTTAGACTTAAATACTAAAATTGCCAAAATCGAACGCTAATTTGCGTCAATCGAAGGTTGGCGGAGAAACAAACTGGGAGCCCACATCCCTAAACGCCCTTTAAAGGTTAACACAGCGGCTTGTTTGGGTGTCAAGGGGGTTTTTTACATAAAGGGTAAAAATGTTAAAATTTTTCGGTGCGGATACGAATTGTCTTTATGGGTACACCTGCGTTTGCTGTTCCCAGTTTACGGGCGTTGGTGGAGGGGGGCTATGATGTGGTGGCAGTATACACTCAGCCAGATAGAAAGGCGGGGAGAGGACAGCGGTTGACTTTTTCTCCGGTAAAAGAAGTGGCGCTATCGCTGGGTCTGGAGGTTGTTCAGCCCGAGAGCTTGAAAAACGCCGGGGTTGTGAAGCATCTATCTAGCTACGCACCGGAAGTAATAGTGATAGCTGCCTTCGGGAAGATATTGCCGGCTGAGGTCCTGGCTTTACCCAGGTTTGGCTGTGTTAATGTGCACCCATCGCTTTTGCCACGGCACCGAGGTCCATCGCCCGTGGCAGCGGCTATTTTGAATGGGGATGAGACCACAGGCGTCACCATAATGTTGCTGGATGAAGGTGTGGATAGTGGTCCTATACTCAGTCAGCAGGAAGCCCCCATACTCGAAGATGATACCACAGGCTCCCTCACTGCCAGGCTCGCCGAAGTCGGTGCCAGGTTGCTTATTGAGACATTGCCCTTGTGGATTAAGGGCAAGATAGCACCTAAGTCACAGGACGAAAGTCAGGCAACTTATAGCAGTGTGGTCGGCAAAGAGGCTGGAAGGGTGGACTGGCAGCTTCCGGCGGTGGAGATATGGCGGCGGGTAAGGGCTTTCGAGCCTTCTCCTGGCAGCTATACTTGGTGGAAAGGAAAACGCCTCAAATTGTGCAAGGTGGTACCTCTGGAGGTGGCTCTTCAAGCCGAGCCGGGCGAGGTAGTGGTGCTGCCACGAGGTCTGTCAGCAGTGGTGGGTGTGGGCACAGGGAGAGGTATTCTGGGACTTATCTCTGTACACCCTGAGGGGAAGCGGCAGATGTCGGTTGAGGAGTTTATCCGCGGACAACGCGACTTTGTGGGGAGCAAGTTGCTTTGACTTCTGACTGCCTGTCCTCTACAATAACATAATGTAGAAGGAGGATAAAGCAGTATGTTCTTGTTCGACCCATTATGGTTCATCATCATGTTGCCACCTTTCATCTTTATGCTGTATGCACAGTTCAAGGTGCAGTCGGCTTTTGGTAAATATTCCAAGGTGATGAACTCTCAGCGTCTCACCGGAGCCGAAGCGGCGCAGCTCCTTCTTCAGGCTAACGGGCTCAATAACATAAGGGTGGAAGGGGTGAAGACCCGTCTTGGTGACCATTACGACCCGACGAAGAAGGTATTACGCCTGTCCCCTGCAGTGGCTAATACCCCTTCGGTAGCTGCGCTGGGAATAGTGGCTCACGAGGTGGGACACGCTGTTCAGGACAAGACTGGCTATGCCTTTTTGAGGATGCGGAGCACCCTGGTGCCGGCGGCTAGCGTGGGCAGCAACCTGGGCTTTGTCTTCGTTATTTTAGGGCTATTTCTGGCTATGTTTGGTGCCAAGTTTGGCTTGACCGTGATGTGGGCGGGCGTTTTGCTGTTCTCTCTGGC
>DAOUCT010000071.1:0-2351 GCA_034432055.1 Dehalococcoidia bacterium
ACAAAAAAGAAGGGCATGCCCGCTTCGACAGCCTCATCGCCGGCATCCGGCATGACATTGTCCACACCATCTTCAGGGTGGAGCTCAGAAAGGAAGCCCCGCCGCAGAAGGCACCTCAAAAGGCTCCGGTTGCCGCTGGGGTAAGCAAAAAAGTGGGACGCAACGATCCCTGCCCCTGTGGCTCGGGCAAGAAATACAAGCACTGCTGCGGCAGATAACCCATTTCCCCTCTCCCCACTGGGGGAGGAACAGGTCGCAAAGCTAGCCTGCACACCGTTACAATACCCTCTCCACTTTGGGGAGAGGGCTAGGGTGAGGGGGAATAATCAACAAAAAATCCCCATTCCACACAAGCCCCCATATGCCATCACCCCCAAAATCTGCTAGACTAGTAGTCAGGAAAAGAGTGCCATCAGACATCATGCGGCTGACGGGCGAAACCTTTTTGTTGCTGACTCCGTATGAAGAACTGCATTATGGCGCATATCAGCTAGTCAGTTAGGTGGGTAGAACTTAAACGACCTGACAGATTGGTGCATGAGGAGCTAGATGCCTAGCGGTAGAGACAAAATACTGGCATACTTGAGGGAACACTTGGGAGAATGGGTGCACAACCAAGACCTGCGCAATGTTTCTGGCGTAAATGATACGCCGAGGACTATCCGTCTATTGAAGCAGCAGGGTTGGCAAATCGAGGTAAGGGGCGATGGCTACAACAGGCTAGTATCTCTGGACAAAAAAGAGCCCAGGGGCGAAAGAAAGGCGATTAGCCGAAAGGTAAGATTTGAGATTATGAGCCGCGATGGTTTCAGATGCAGAGCTTGCGGGCGCAGCACCGAGGACGGCGTGAAGCTTCAAATCGATCATGTAACACCGGTAGACTGGGGAGGCACAAACGACCCCTCGAACCTGCAGACTCTGTGCGAAGACTGCAACCTTGCGAAGAAGGCTTCGGTTGAGATGCTCCAGCGCGAAACAATGCGTCGAATCATGGGGCGCGAAACAGTAGACTCAAGAATTGAGGCGCTATTCGATAGTTTTCCAAATCAGGATATACCATCTACACTCATACAAATCGTATCGAAAGGTGCACTCGACTGGCAAAGGGCATTGCGAAGAGTACGGCAACGAAGTGGCAAGAAAATCTTGCCCATCCCAGGCAGGACAGCCTACCGGTATTTCAAGGAAGATGTCGGTTAATCGCTTGCACACAGCCATGGAATTTATCGACCGGATAATTTGCGGAGACTGCTTACAAGTCATGCGGCAAATCCCAGATAACACTGTGCACTTAGCCGTGACATCACCTCCGTATAACCTCGGCATTGATTACGACACACACAATGACAGCTTAGCCTACCAAGAGTATCTAAGTTGGATGAGAGAAGTTTGGCTTGAGACAAAAAGGATATTGGTGCCAGGTGGACGCTTTGCGTTGAATATAGCGCCGACCAGCATCAAAAACTTTCGCCCTATCCATCATGACTTCGCTAACCAGCTTAGAAATATCGGGATGATTATGAGAACCGAGATAATCTGGTACAAGCAGACAATGGGACGCAGGACAGCTTGGGGTAGCTGGAAGAGCCCGGCAAACCCCCACGTGGTTCCTTCGTGGGAATACGTGCTGGTCTTCTGCAAAGACTCGTGGACTTTGAGCAGCCAATCAAAAAATGCGGATATCACAGCTGATGAGTTTATGAGATTCTCGGATGGTTTCTGGTATATCCCCCCCGAATCCCAGCGGCGGGGGCATCCCACTCCGTTTCCAGAAGAACTGGTATATAGGCTGATAAAGTTCTATACCTATCGAGACAACATCGTACTGGATATGTTTGGTGGCACAGGAACGGTGGCAGTAGTAGCATTCAAGACCGGGCGGCATTACATTCATATTGACATCTCAGAAAAGTACTGCAAAATAGCTGAGGAGCGACTCAGAGCGGCACGGCTACTTCAGGAATTGCCACTGCCTGCAGAAAGGACAGGCAGAGGAATAAAGCTTTACCGCCACGCTGTCCCAGACACCTCGCCAACCGGGTCACCCAAAAAGAGACGAGGGCGGGCACAAGCTCGCCTGCTGGAAAGCAAAACTAAATATACTAGTGAACAGTCAGCAGATGCTAAATCGTGAGGTTGTCAAAGAATTTCTTCAGTGTGAGTTTGACGAACGGAGCATACATATTCCGAAGGATATCCACTGGAAAGCTCTGGTGGAGGCTTTCTGCCAGTACACCGAGGACGACTATTACGAATGGCTTAAAGACAACTTTAAGTCCTTCTTTAACCATGGAGACCCCGACTGGGAGTGGATAAGGCAGAAAATCTCGCTCCTGCACACCAGCCAGAAA
>DAOUCT010000072.1:0-9740 GCA_034432055.1 Dehalococcoidia bacterium
CCCCCACCCCACGACCAGCATTTACGCCTTACTCTCCATACGCTAGCCGCCCTATCTTTTCAGTTAGCAACCTCACAATCAGTCCAAACCTCGTAAAAGCCGGACAGCCCATAACCATAGGTGCACTAGTAACTAATAGCGGTAACGAAGTAGGCAAGTACAGTCTGATACTAAGAATTAATGGCGTGGTGGAAGGTATCACCGAGCTGACTTTGCAACCAGGAGCAAGCCAGGCTGCGTCTTTCACTGTAGTAAAAGACACAGGTGGAGATTACTATGCAGAGGTCGATGGGCTCGGTGGTTCCTTCACAGTCGTGCCACTGTCACCGGCTAGCTTCTCTGTGAGTAATCTAATCATATCACCAGACCGTGTTAAGCAAGGCGAAACCGTAACCATAAGTGCAATGGTAACCAACAGTGGTGAAGTTAATGGCAGCTATAGCGTGGTTCTCAAAATAAAGGGGACGGTTGAGGGCGTGGAAGAAGTGCATCTAGGACCGAACACCAGTGAAAGAGTCAGCTTCACCATCACTAAAAACACCCCCGGTTTTTACAATGTAGAGCTGGAGGGATTAACCGGTAGATTTGTTGTTGAAATGGAGTGGCAAGGTTAATTCTCGCTTTCCGCGGTCTTTCTCACAACCCTCCACAGTTTGTCCGGCTGCTCTATACGGTCGATATATAGAACTCCATTAAGATGGTCCAGTTCATGCTCTATCGCTTGCGCAAGAAGCCCCTCGCCTTTAATACGGACAACCTTACCCGACCTGTCTTGAGCCTTAATTTTGACCCAGATGGACCGCTTCAACTCGCCTTGATACCCAGGAATACTGAGGCAAGCCTCCTCAACCAAGCGTTCACCATACTTCTTCACAAACTCGGGGTTAATTAGAACGATAACCTCCTCTCCAGGAACTTCAATAACAGCCAATCTCAGTGGGACACCTACCTGGGGTGCAGCAAGCCCTACCCCCGAAGCAGCACGCATGGTCTCAACCATATCATCAATCAGCCGCTGCACAGCACCATCAATATTGACTATTCTCTTGGCTTTCTGCCTAAGGATAGGGTCAGGTAATACACGGATTGAGAGGATAGACATTTTAAGTAAAATTAAAGCACACCTACCGGGTCAATGTCCACAGTCCAACCACGCTTGAAGACCATGGGAGCTAAAAACTCGGAAACATCGCTCCCACAAAGAAGTATCTGCCACTGATAATGTCCCCGAATGCGAGATACAAAAGATGGTGCTGGTCCGATCAAGCGGATATCCGGAGCCCCTTTTCTGTCAGCCTCACTCAGCAAGAGCCTGGCTACCCTCTGGGCTTCTTTACGGCAAACGACTTCATTGGTATGACTAAAGACCAGACGAGCCAAACGCCCAAAAGGTGGATAACCAAACTGACGTCGGTAATTCAGTTCTTGCATGTAGAAATCGCCATAATCATGCTTTGATGCTGCCTTAATAGCATAATGCTCCGGGCAGTAGGTTTGGATGATCACCCTGCCCGCCGTAAAACCACGCCCTGCTCTCCCCGCCACTTGACACAAAAGCTGGAATGTCCGTTCTCCAGCCCTAAAATCAGGAAAATTTAAACCGGTGTCTGCACTTATCACCCCCACTAATGTTACCCCCGGCAGATCGAGCCCTTTAGCCACCATCTGAGTGCCCACAAGTATATCCGCCTCATGATTACGAAATCGGCTCAGCAACTCCTCATGAGCCTTGCGCTTCGATGTCACATCTCTATCCCATCGGATGACCCGAGCCTGGGGGAAAATGCTACGAACCTCTTCCTCAACCTTCTGCGTGCCTACACCTAGAAATTTAAGGCGCTGGTCAGAACATTGGGGACAACTGCCAGGCAGCGCGACAGAATAACCACAGCGATGGCAGACCAGCTTTCTTGTCGCTGAATGATACGTTAGAGCCACTGTACAACTCCTACAATTAAAAACAAAACCGCAATGACGGCACTGAATAAATGTGGCAGTACCACGCCTGTTCAGAAACAAAATTACCTGTCCTCTATTATCTAATGTATCGGCTATGGCTGATAAAAGTGCACTGCTGAAAAAGCTTCGATTTCCTGTTTTAAGTTCATCTCTAAGATCTACAACCTCGACTTCGGGTAACGGCACAATACCCTGTAGCGCAATACGCTCTTTAAGCTCAACAAGTTCATAGTTCCCCTGTAGGGCCTTATAGTACGTCTCGACATCCGGTGTTGCACTTCCCAAAATGACCACAGCCCCAGTAAGCTGGGCCAGCTTAATCGCCACATCACGGGCATGGTAGTGCGGTGATTTATCTGATTGCTTATATGTCCATTCGTGTTCCTCATCAATGATAATTAACCCGAGGTCAGGTTGAGGAGCAAAAAGGGCACTTCTGGGACCAATGACCACATCACACATCCCATCCCTTATACGACGCCACTCATCAAATTGCTCCCCTAAAGACAGACCACTATGAAGTACAGCTACTCGTCCCGGGAATCGTGCAGCGAAACGCTCTATTGTTTGAGTAGTCAGGGCAATCTCAGGCACAAGGCAAATACCACGCTTGCCATGAGCAACAACCTCAGCCAGTGCTCTGAGATATATTTCAGTCTTACCACTGCCGGTAATGCCATGGAGCAGTAAGACTGGTGGTGATTCAAAACTGCTTCGCCGAGCTATTCGATCCAAAATCTTTTGCCATGCTTCTCTCTGTGACCCAATCAATTCTGGTGGCATAGAGGGACAGACCTTCAGATGCGCTAGAGGGTCCCGCCTTACCTCAACAAGCTCTGTAATCACCAATCCACGCTTTCTCAGCAACCCGATTACCGAATTTGAACAGACCACCTTTTGTTTCACTTCGGCTACACGTACAGCTTTACCCTGCTCAATTAGAAAGCCCAAGACTGCTGCCTGCTTATAAGCCCGTGTCTTTTTAAGACGAATGACTTCACTTTCAACTTCTAGGGGCGTCAAGCCCAGCTTTAAGAAAAGCTCATGTTTGGGTTTGACCTTAGCTTGCTCAAGCTCTTGACTTTTAGACACAAGGCGCCGTCGCACTAGTTGCTCAACCGCCAGCTCTGTCCTCCTCTTACCAAACGCCTTTTCGAGCTCTTTTATGCTTACCTTACCTTTGCCTTCGAAGAAATTTATCACTTGCGTAAGCTCTGGCTCTAAATCACTAATATCAGATGGCTGCATCGTCAGCTGTAAAAATGTGACCAAACGACGTTCAAAGCCGGGTGGCAACATTAAAGCGATAGCATCAAACAAGGGAGAGAGATAATGTCTACTCAACCAGGAAGCAAGTTCAATTTGGAGAGAAGAAAGCAAAGGCAAAGGTGTAATAATATCACTAATTGGTTTGGTGACCTCGATGCTGGGATAATCGCTAAGCCCGACAACCACGCCCTGGACAATCTGAGAACCGAACGGTACCCAAACAGCTTGTCCAATCTCGATTGTCAAGTGTGGAGGTACAGAATAGCAAAAACCATGTTGCCGGGCAAAAGGCACATTAACTGCCACTTCTGCATAATTCATGCCACCGCTTCAACCCTTGCTTATGCCTCTTCTTTAACCTCGGCACTACTTGCAGACTCTTCAGCTAGTTCACTCTCACCCATAGCCACCTCTGAACCAACCCCCACAATCATCCTCTCTCGCCTTTCCTTCAGGCGTGACTCCCGGGCACTGAGTTTACGTATATAGTACAATTTAGCTCTCCGCACCTTGCCACGACGTACTACTTCTACTTTCTCCAAAAATGGAGAGTTGAAAGGAAAGGTATGCTCTACCCCAACACCATAAGCAACCTTTCTGATGGTAAAACTGCCACCTCCACCACCACGCCTGACCCTGACCACAAGTCCTTGCAAGGTCTGAATTCGCTCACGATTAGCTTCTTTAACCCTAACACCAACTCTGACCGTATCCCCGGGAACGATCTCGGGTATACTGGAACCTGTTTTAGATTGTGTAAGAATGCTACTATCCATCTCTATATCCCTCTAAGAACCAGTTTGAAAAACTTCATCGAGCAGTTTTTTATCTTCGTCAGAGAGAGTAATCTTACTGAACAAGTCGGGACGCCGCTTAGCCGTCCGCACCAGGCGCTGCTGGCGGCGCCATCTGGCGACAGCACCATGGTCACCGGAAAGAAGAACAGATGGAATTGTCCAGCCTCGATAGACTGCTGGACGGGTATACTGTGGATACTCTAGCAAACCTTCAGTATGGGAGTCTTCACTCAATGAGGCTTCTGAACCAAGCACACCTGGTAAAAGCCTCACCACACTATCCAATACAACCATAGCAGCTACCTCACCCCCACTTAACAAGTAATCACCAATGCTAATCTCGTCGGTGGCTAGATGCTCTGCAACCCTTTCATCAACACCCTCATAGCGTCCACAGATCAATATCATTGATTCATAGCTAGCCAGCTGGCGGGCAATTTCCTGGGTAAAAAGCCGCCCCTGTGGACTAAGTAAAACAACAGGTACACACGCTAACCCCGCCTCCATCTTAATAGCCTCAACAGCCTCAAATATGGGTTCCGGCTTTAACACCATGCCAGCACCGCCACCGTAAGGATAATCATCAACAGTGTGATGCTTATCGTGGGCATAATCGCGGATATTATGGAGCCTTATATCAACGAGACAGCGTTCTATGGCTCTCCTAACAATGCTAGAGCCCATGAAACCATCAAACATCTGAGGGAATAAAGTTAGAACATCGATACGCATTTTTTACCTTCTGCTACTCGTGCCCTTTACCGTTAAGAATCTCCATAGCATGCGGTAAAACAGGCAAAATGACCTCAAAACATTCCTTCACAGCAGCAGGACTACCGGGAAGATTGATGATCAAACACTTGCCGCGAATTCCAGCAACAGCCCGACTCAGTAATGCTTCCGGTTTCTTCTTTGCTGTTTCTATTCTCATCGCTTCACTCAAACCAGGAACCGTTTTATCAAGTACTGCTAAAGTTGCCTCTGGAGTGACATCCCTAGCTGCCAAGCCTGTGCCACCACTGGTCACTATAAGATCGATACCTTCGACATCTGCCCACTCCTTCAAAGTAGCAGAAATAATATCAACTTCATCAGGTACTATAGCATACCTAGCTATCTTAATACCGAGCTGGTTGATATATTCACAGACCAGCTTGCCACTCTCATCCCCTCTCTCACCACGCCAGCTCCTATCGCTTACCACCAATACTCCACCGAGCAACATCTGTTTATTTTACCACATCCAATAAAAGCTTGAAACCACTTGGAACCTTGACCCTTAACTACACAAAACAAGAACATCGACCTCGCACAATATATAGGTACTTGTCTCAAAAATTGACTATATATCGACCAAAGTCCAAGTTACACAACTTTTTTGCGTGGTGAAAAATTGTGAAAAACCGTGAAAATCGGTGGGGAAGGTATTGACAAATTGGGTAATAAGTGTTTTATAATGGGGAAAAGTGGGAAAATGTGGGAAAAAGGAGGTAGCATGATGATTGATTGCGCGCAATATCGGATAGGTAACAGCAAGTTGTTACGTTTTTTAAGGAACAACAACCACAACAATCTCGAGTTGCAGCTAATCCGCTTTTGGTCTCGCCATCCCCGAGCTAAGCTAAGCCTCTGCGCTATTGCCTGTGCTTTGGATATAGCGAAAATCAATCTGAGAGATGCCATTAAGTCACTGGTCATCAAGGGGATACTTCAAGAACAAAGCAATGGCAACGGACTGATCACCTACTCACTGAGTGAAAAAACAGAGATCCAAGAATGCATAGAGGAGCTGACCAAATTGGACTGGCGTGAGATCAGAATACTGGAGCGCCAGCTTGAAGGTGAGGCTATCTTAGTCTAATAAAATGTTCCTTGGCGAGTACGAGTACAAGGTTGACAGCAAAGGCAGACTGCCACTACCCCCGAAATTCAGACAGGAACTCGGAGGAGAATTAATGCTTACTAGGGGCGCAGAAAGGTGCATCGTCCTTTATCCAGCAGCAGAATGGCACAAGCTGGCTGAAACACTGGCATCACGTGCTGTTTCCCCAAACAAACTGCGTAAGCTAAACCGGGTACTTTTTGGCGCTGCATTCAGCCTAACGCTCGACAGACAGGGCAGAGTTGCACTTCCACAGCCACTACGTCAGTATGCTCAGATAGAAGACGTGGCTGTTATTGTCGGTGCCAACAACTGCATCGAAATATGGAATCCTGACCTCTGGAACGCCGAAAAGGTATCTGCCGAGGAACAAGTCTGGCAGATCATAGAGAGCCTTGAGGGACAGTAATGAGTTTAGCCATCATGCTACCAACCCATAGACCGGTAATGTTAAATGAAGTTATAGAAGCGTTGCAGGTCGAACCCGGGAAACGTTATGTGGACTGCACGCTTGGCTCAGGAGGACATGCGGAAGCGATTCTCAAAAGAATTATGCCTTACGGGCAACTCCTCGGTATCGATACTGATATCGAAGCCATCAACCTCGCCAGAGGTAGACTTGCAAACTACGCAGGGTCCATGATCATAGTACACGATAACTTTGCCAACCTCAGCGCTATTTGTAAGGAAAACAATTTTTTGCCGGTGCATGGCATTCTAATCGACCTCGGTGTCTCTACAACACAATTAGATGTACCGGATCGGGGTTTCAGCTTTCGCTACGATGCCTGCTTAGACATGCGTTTTAATCAGGCAGAAAAATTAACAGCCGCTGACATTGTAAACACCTTCCCCGAAGAAGAACTAAATCACCTGATCCGCACATACGGAGAGGAAAGATACAGCCGACAGATAGTGCGTAATATTGTCAAGAATCGCCCTATAGTTAGCACACTCCATCTGGCACGCGTTATAGAACAAGTTACCGGTCACCGCCGGGGCAGAATCCATCCTGCAACCAAGACTTTTCTAGCATTACGCATCGCTGTTAATCACGAACTGGAAAACCTGGCTGCTGTCTTAAAACAAGCTGTGGAGTGCCTTGAATCTGGCGGACGGTTGGTCGTTATTAGTTATCACTCCCTCGAAGACCGAATCGTAAAGCAATTCATAAATCGAGAAAGTAAGGGGTGCATCTGTCCGCCTGGGACCCTAGTCTGCCAATGTAACCATGTGCCCAGATTAAAAATAATATCGAAGAAGCCTATTAGACCTTCTAGCAATGAAATCGGGGCTAACCCCAGGAGTCGCAGTGCTAAACTTAGAATAGCAGAACGCATTAATATTCCGCAGGAGGTTAACCAGTCTTAGACACCATAATTTAAAAAGGGAGGCAAACAATGAAAAAAGTTATAGCAGCCATCGATGTAGGAACAACAAAGATATGTACCATAGTTGGTACGCTGGACTCGGGAGGCAATATCCAGGTACTCGGAGTTGGTCTTGTACCCTCGCATGGTATGCATAAAGGCATGGTGGTCAATGTAGAAGAAGCTCGGGAATCAGTCGCTGAATCAGTGAGACGAGCCGAGCAAGCGAGCGGGCTCAAAATAGAAAACGTCTACGTCGGCGTCACCGGGAGACATATAAGTTCTATGAATAGTCACGGAGTTGTTGCCATACCGCGCAATGACCGACTGGTACGACCGGATGACCTTAAGCGAGTCTTGTCCGCTGCTCAACAAATTAACCTGCCTGATGATAGAAAGATACTCCACGCCATACCACGTGGGTACATGCTAGACAATCAGGAAAGGATCAAAAATCCTGTAGGAATGCACGGCTTCAGACTGGACGTAGAAACACACATCATAACCGCAGCCGTAGCCTCAGTACAAAACTTGGTTAAATGCATTCGCAGCGTCGGTGTCGAAATCCAAGACCTCATCCTTGAACCACTAGCCAGCGGTGAAGCAGTGCTGACACCGGAAGAAAGAGAGGTCGGAGTTATCCTCGCTGATATCGGCGGTGGTACCACCGACATAGCAGTATTTAAAGAAGGCAGCATATACCATACGTCCGTAATCCCTGTCGCTGGTTATCAAGTAACCAGCGACCTATCCATCGGTTTAGGGCTACCTTTCGAAATTGCCGAAGCGATGAAAAAGAAATATGGCAATGTATACCCCGAAGTACTCACCAAAAGCCAAGAGACTACTCTTACAGTCGAAGACGGGCACAGCGTCTCTTATAAAGACCTATGCAGCATCATAAAAGTACGTATGGAAGAACTCCTTAGACTTATCCTCCTCGAAATGCCGGACTCAAATTATGCTTCTTTAGCTCCCGCCGGACTAGTACTCACCGGAGGTTCGTCCAAACTTGCAGGGCTTGAAGCTCTAGCCCGAACAACAATCCGCATCCCCACAAGAATTGGTGAGCCCATGGGAGTATATGGCATAACAGACATTCTTCATGACCCAGCACATGCCACTGGAGTAGGACTTTTACTCTGGGGTACAAGAAATCAAGATAGACCAGCTTGGGAAGCAAGAAAACAAAGCGGGGTTTTTAATGGCTTTGTAAAAGCTCTGAAAAAGTTCTTTGGTGTTTAAAACATAAGGAATAATAGAGAAAAGGAGGTTTTCAAGAATGGCTAAATCAACATTCTCCATGGCACCAGCCAGAATTAAGGCTATCGGTATTGGTGGCGGCGGCTCAAATGCTATCACCAGAATGGTCAGAGAGGGAATCAAGGGTGTCGAGTTTATTACCATGAACACCGATGCCCAGGCTCTCGCCCTCTCCGAAGCGCCTATAAGAGTCCAGCTGGGAGAAAAACTCACCAGGGGTTTGGGCGCTGGCGGTGACCACACTGTAGGCGCTGCAGCCGCTGAGGAAAGCCGCCAGACCATCCAGGAAGTGATCTCCGGTGCTGATATGATCTTTATCACCGCAGGAATGGGTGGGGGCACCGGTACTGGTGGTATTCCAGTGGTTGCAGAAATAGCCAGGCAAAGTGGCGCTCTTACCATTGGCGTTGTAACCAAACCATTCAGTTTCGAGGGAACAAGGCGCTCCAAAGTAGCTGAAGAAGGCGTCCTGAATCTCTGTGAAAAGGTCGACACACTTATAATAATTCCGAACGACCGACTCCTCGAACTCTGCGATGCCAAAACAACAGTGGACAATGCCTTCAGGTTGGCTGATGACGTACTCAGGCTCGCAGTCCAAGCTATCGCCGAAGTGGTAACCGTGCCTGGGCTCATCAACCTAGACTTCGCCGACATCAGATCGATAATGAAGAATGCTGGTCCAGCATGGATGTCCGTAGGACGAGCCAGTGGTCAGAACAGAGCAGTTGAAGCTGCCAGAGCAGCACTCGCCAGCCCTCTGTTAGATGTTTCCGTAAATGGCGCCAAAGGAGTACTATTCAATGTCACCGGTGGCAGCAACCTTACCCTCTTCGAATGCAACGAGGCTGCCGAGGTCATAGCACAAGCAGTTGATCCTGACGCTAACATAATATTCGGCGTCGTTTTCAATCCACAGATGGAAGATGAGATACAGATTACGATAATAGCCACTGGATTCACTGCACAATATGGAGCCGGTGTGCCCACAGAGGCTGAGCTACGCCGCTTGCTCCGTGGCGTTGCCGAAGATAGCTTAGACGTCCCGTCTTTTCTACGACGTGCACCGCAGTACCCCGCTGCGCGCCCTGCACCTACCCCCAAAATGCCCCTGTAGCCCCCACCCACCTCACCCTCCCCAAGAAGAGCGGCAACCCCAGTTGTCGCTCTTCTTACTTATAAGCTAGGCTTGGTGTTAAT
>DAOUCT010000073.1:0-1700 GCA_034432055.1 Dehalococcoidia bacterium
GTGCGCGTGCGCAAGAAGCGCACCCCGCGCCCCGACCAGAAGAAGACACATGTTCCCGCACCTGCCGATGGCAAAGCGTATGTCCTCAACGGGCGTTATGCGCTGATCGCGCCACCCTTCAAGCAGGGCGGCATGGCTACCATCTGGCGCGCTGTGGAGCGGAAGACGGGCAGGGCGTGCATCATCAAGACGCCGCGCCGGGGCACCGCTATGGACAATGTCTATCTGGAAAAGCTCTTGCTGGAAGCTAGCTTTCTGAAGAGGCTAAATCACCCTGGCATAGTGAAATACATTGACGATTTCTATCACAAGGGCGAGTTCCACCTTGTCCTCGAGTATTTGAACGGTGAGACACTGCTGGCGCTGTCGCCGAGGTCGCCACTGCAGGAGCAGCAGGTCATCCTCTGGGCGTGCCAGCTCCTGGATGCCCTGCACTATATACACAGGGCGGGCATCATCCACAGGGATGTCAACCCGAAGAATATCATGCTGTGCAGCGATGGCACGGTGAAGCTCGTTGACTTCGGCACAGCGAAGGACCTCGACCCCGATAAGGACAAGACGCGTTACGATTCCTTCACGCAGATCACCAACAGGGGCTTCGATATCCCGGAGCTGTTTATAGGAAGGAAAAGCGACCACAGGTGCGACCTGTGCGGTCTGGCGCAGACATGCATATATCTGCTCACACTGGATGAGCCCAACGATGTCTGCCAGGACCTGTTCAGGTACAACTGGCCCCGTTCCTTCACCGAGGCTGCAATCCTCGCCGACTACCTCATTTCCGCCGGGGTATCAAAGCGCGTGGCAAAATGTCTGGCGCAGGCGGTGATGTTCTCCCCGGACAGCAGGTTTGCCGATGCCCGCGCCATGCAGGCGGCGCTCGCCTCGGAAAGTGGCTACCTGATAAAACAACTGCAGGCGGTGTCAGCAAAATGAGGTGTAAGCTACCCGTCACCGCCCTGATTTTGAGCCTCCTCGCGGCGCTGCTGGGAGGGACGGCAAGTGTGGGCGCGGTGGGTCCGGTGACGGACAATGCCACCGTCCTCGATATCCCCGCCGACGACCACACCGGTGAGATAAAGCCGCCGGTGGAGTACTTCCTGCGGACGCCCTCAGCGCAGTCCGAAAACGCCCCGCCCGATTTTATCCCCGCCTTCATCGGACCGTCCACGGAGCACAACTCCACGGTCACCGGCAGGGAAAACTGGTATCTGGAGGTGGACATCAATGCGCCGGGGTGGCTCTACATCTATGAATATTTCCCCGAGGGCACAGCCCAGCCGGGGAGGTGGCTGGCTTATAAATGGCATCTGCCGCAAAGCGGCGTCTGGAGGCTGGGTCCTTTCGCCCCGGGCGAGGACGAGCCTGAAGGGCAGCACGCATACAGGATATGGTTCTACAGCAACGGTCACTGGGCTGGCGAGGACTCCGAGCAGCCGCAGGGCAAGCTCGTCTACTGGACATACGCTAGAGGAGAGAGCGCCGAGAAGCCCGTTGAGCAGCAAGGACCCCAGACAGCGCCAGCCAAACCTGGAGGGAAGTTTACCGACCGCCTGCGCGCACTGCTGGCATCGCCGCTGGCGGCGCTAATCGGCTTTTCAGCCCTGCTTCTCTTTGCACTTGCCCTGCTCGGTCTCTACCTCTACAGGCGCTACACCAGGCGCGGAGAGGCACCACCGCCTGTCAGAACAAAGCTG
>DAOUCT010000074.1:0-62935 GCA_034432055.1 Dehalococcoidia bacterium
GGTTAAATGCCGCACCATCGGGCAGAGTACGGTTTACGATGTCCCATTCGATCTGCGTTAGCTCTTTATGGCTGGGGTTGAGCGAGCGACTCATGCCCCCGCTATACCCAGTGACATTCTCGCTGGAAGCAGCGTAGAGCGTCCCTTCTTGCCCCACCACCAGCCCCACCACCCGCCGACCGGCGCCCAAATCGGTGACCACCCTATCTATCTGCTCCCACCTTCGTGACATGCCGAAGGTCCAGCGCCAGATGCCGCCGTCGCTTGCATTGTCCGAGGCATAGATTGTGCGGTTGGTCGTGTACCTGGCATCAGCCACCACCTGCACATCGCCCACCCTGCTGGGGTCATTGCCTACCACCGGTTCGATCTCGGTGAAGGTCTCGCCGCCATCGGTGGAATAAGCCACCCGCCCATCCCGGCTGCCCACAAGAAGATGTCCCGGGGCGGGGATGTGGAGCATATTGATTTCAGCCCCGCTCCGCCAGAAACAGCTTACCTCTGACCTGGTCCAGGTGGCACCGGCGGTCGTGTCCTTGCGCACCTTGCCCCCGGGAAGGGCAACGTAAACGGTATCCTTCTCCTCCACGGCAAAATCAATCACCGGACCGGGCACAGAGCGATGATACCAGGTATTGCCGCGGGTGTTAGAAACTGCCATCTTATTGTATTGTGAGCCAGAATCCCCAACCTCCACCGCGTAGACGGTGTAGTCTTCCTGATAATGAGGACTCAGCCTGAGTATCAACCTGTCGGTGGTGGTCTCCATTGAGAGCACCCGCCCCCAGTAATATCCCAGTGGCTCGCCGGCGCTGCGCCAGACGCCTTCGGGACCGTACGGCGTATAGCTTGCCAGAAACAGGCTTTTGGAGTCAGGTGCCGGGGCGATGTCCGAGATGTTAATCGTAGTGTCTATCAGGCTCACCTGCTGCCAAGTATCACCGTAGTCATAACTCACCGAAAAGGCACTCTCATCGTTGGCGGCTGTGCCGCTGGTGCCGCAATAAGCCACGGTGCCGTCGTAACTCCACCTTACAAAGGCATTGCCCGGTCCCGTCGGTGGCTGCGTCGCTTCCTTGAGTGATGGCGACAAGCCGTAGCCGGGATAAGCGTTATCCGTCCACCACACTTTTACACGGAAACCTGCTCCCGGCACTTCGCCAGCGACCAGCCTGCCCTGCTCCTTCTTCCCGTAATGAGCAATGCTGTGGATCCTCCCGTAACTACCGCTAAAGCGCCTAACGGTGGGGGGGACGCCCTCTATGCGGTAGATACCAATTTGAACTCCACCGGTAGCACTATCGGTGCTCAGGTAAACGCAAGGGCGGTACAGGCTGAAGTCAGCAGGCATATCAACATCAGCGCCGAGAATCTGGTCCTTGTTTGGAGACGCCCCACCATCTTCCACTTTCGCAGGGTAACCGCTTAGACCGTCGCCGTTCCAGAATGTGGCATTGTTAGCTATATTACGCCTTCCAATGCTAAGCCGGGTACAAGTCTCATTGGCGCTCACGGCAACGATCGCTGGATCAACGGAGTAGGTAGGCGAGAACTTGACTGCCCAGACATCGCCCTGGCTCAGCCCCTGCTCCTGCCAGGAACTGAAAGCCGATGTGCTCCGGGCATAGACTTTGCCGTTGCCACCATCACTGGTGCCGACAGCGATATCGCAAACATACTCATCCCCGCTCATACGGTAAGTTGACAGAGCGATACAACGGATGTCAGCGGTGGCTGGGGCAGGAAAGACGGTATCGTCCCAGGTGGCGCCGCTGTCTTTGGACACATAGACTTTTTGCCTATCCCTATCCACCACGGCAACTATGGTGGGCTTATTCGGGCACACTGCCACCTCCTGCGCTGGCAGTGTTGTCCCGGCGGCTATCAGATTAGCTGTTATCTCTGTCCAGGTGGAACCGCCGTTTTCCGAGCGGTAAACGCCTCCCACACGGCTGTCAATGGCGTAAATGACACCACCGCGCCCCACAGCGATGCGGCTCACCTCGGAATTGAGCATGATGATACAGCCCCTTCTCCCCGGTGTCTCGATGTCGTTCCACTTCAGCGGTTGCCCCACCTCTGCCTGTGCTGTGAAAGGCAACAGCAAGCTCGACAGCATAGCGAGCGCTATTCCGCAAGCCAGCCAGTGCTTCATGAGCATAACTCTATCCCGGTGACAGGGGCACAAGGCATCGCCACCTATGATAAATACAAAAAGTTAATTTTCTGTTAATATATTACGGGCGGGAGCTGGGACTGTGCTGCCCCCCGATTTAATAGTTTCTTAACAATCCTGGCATACAATTTGATGAGATATTATACTAAAGCAGGACAACATAAGATAGGTGACGGAAATGAGAATTAAAGCAGCAATGGTATTCGGACTGGTGACGCTTCTTACAGGCACCCTGCTTTTCGGTTGCGGTTCAAAAAATACTTCCACCCAACCAGCAGTCCAGACAGCCACCGTGAAAAAGGGTAATCTTACTGTGGAGATCACCGCCACAGGTAATCTAGCCATGCCCGATTCAGTTAACCTATCCTTTGGCTCGTCAGGCAAGGTGCGGGAGGTGCTGGTGGAGATGGGCGACGAGGTTAAAAAAGGGCAGGTGCTTGCCAAGCTGGATACCTCGACCCTAGAGCAGAACCTCATCCAGGCTCAAATAAATGTAAAATCGGCGCAATACAGTCTGGAAAGGGCTAAAGAACCGACCACTACTGCATCCGGTGACCGCATCCTCTCTGCCCCCGACCCCCTCGACATTGAAATAAAAGAGCTCCAGCTTGAACTTGCCAAAATGAGGCTGAAGGAGGCACAGCGGCAACTCGATGAAGCTACGATAACAGCGCCCTTCGATGGTGTAGTGGCTGGCGTGAATATCTCCGAAGGTGATAGGATCAGCGAAGGCGCCACTGCCATCCGCCTTCTCGATCCGTCCAAGCTCGAAGTGGACGTGCTGGTCAGCGAGATGGACGTATTCCAATTGAAGCTCGGGGCACGGGCAACGGTACAGGTGGACGCCGTGTCCGGTGTTAGCTTTCCAGCAAGAGTAAAGCGCATTTCTCCCGCTGCTACCATCCAGCAGAATGTGGTCAACTACAAGGTGCGACTTGAGGTACTCAGCGGTGAAACTGTGGCAACACAGCAACGCTCACCATCCGAGATCACCATCGACATGCTACCGGAGACGGTGAAAAAGGCGGTGCAGGAGGGTCGCATCACACTGGAGCAAATCAAACAGTGGGTCGCCCAGAGATATCAACAGCAGACAGCCAAGCCAGCTATTTCAATGGCGGACTTCCAGCCCAAGGAGGGACTCACCGTTACCGCCACCATATTTGTCAACGAGAGGCGGGACGTGCTGTTGGTGCCCAACGGCGCCATCGTCAAGGAGGGGGGCAAGTCATATGTGCAGGTGGCGAACGGTGAAGTAACCGAGAAACGGGAGGTTATCACGGGATTAAGCAACTGGCAATATACAGAGGTCACCGAGGGACTCAACGAAGGGGAACAGGTGCTAATCGTTAAGTCTACTTCTTCGACAACGTCAACATCTACCCAGCAGCAGTCCCGTCCCCCGATGATGATGTTCAGATGATTTTGAGAGCGCCAAGTAGATGATCGAACTCCACCAGATAACCAAGACCTATACTCTGGGGAAGAGGCAGCTTCAGGTACTCAAAGGCATAGACCTCTGTGTGGAGCAAGGAGAGCTGGTGGCGATAATGGGACCTTCCGGCTCGGGTAAGACCACGCTGTTGAACATCATCGGTTGCCTGGATAAGCCCACATTGGGAAGCTACCACCTCGATGGCAAAGAGGTCAGTTCCTTAAGCAGCACGGAGCTTGCTGCCATTAGAGCGAGGAAGATAGGCTTTGTCTTCCAGACCTTCAACCTGCTGCCGCGCCTGTCGGCGCTCGCCAACGTGGAGCTGGGGCTTAAATATGCCGGCATGGACGACCGCGACCTCGCTCTCGAGGCACTGAGGCGGGTGGGGCTTGCCGACCGGGCTAGTCACCGCCCCACCGAGCTTTCGGGTGGTGAGCAACAGCGGGTAGCTATAGCCCGGGCACTGGCTAAGAGACCACCGGTCATCCTTGCCGACGAGCCTACTGGCAACCTGGACAGTAAGTCTGGCGAGGAGGTGCTTTCCCTGCTCACCGACCTGCACAAGGAACAGGGCATCACCTTGGTGATGATAACCCACGACCCTGATATCGCCCAGCGCTGCCAGCGGATCATACGCCTGAAGGACGGGCTGGTGGTGTCCGAGGAGAGAACATGAAAAGGCGGCGCACTGTAAAGTTCAACAGAAAGTTCAGCAACTTGAAAAAGTGGCTTGACCCGGTTTACAGCGCCTGGACGAGCATAGCCACTCATAAGCTGCGCAGCTTTCTCACCATCCTGGGCATCGTCATCGGCATCGCCGCTGTTATCGCGCTCATGTCCATAGGCAGAGGCACGCAAGCACAGATAATGTCCAGCATTCAGGGGCTGGGGGCTGACCTCCTTGGCATCCGCCCTGGCATGACCATGGCTGGCGGTGTCAGAGGCGGCTTTGGCAGTGCCAACACCCTGACATTTGAAGATGCCGAAGCCATCAAGCAGCAGGTACCGTACATAGCTGCGTTGGCGGCGACCTTCTCTTCATACCAGCAGCTTGTTGCCGGCAACCAGAACATGAATGCACAGGTCATCGGTACAGCACCGGAATACATGTTCCTGTACAACCTGGAGGTCGCCGACGGCGCGTTCTTTACCGATTATGAGTATCAGAGGGGTGCGCGAGTGGCGGTGCTTGGTGCTAACGTCAAGCAGACGCTTTTTGGCGACGAATCGCCGGTGGGACAACAGATGCGCATCGGTGGCAATATCGTCCGTGTCATGGGCGTTCTCAAGGCTAAAGGTGCGGTCTGGGCTTCACCTGACGATGCTGTCATTATCCCGCTCACCGCCATGCAGCAGATGGTCACCCAGCCACGGACGAGCCGCGGTGAGCGCGTAGTTACCTCCATAGCGCTTAAGGTTACCGACCAGAAGCAGATAGAGCTTGTCACCCAGCAGCTTACTGATTTGCTTCGCTCCCGCCATCGCATCGCCCCTGGCGCGGACAACGATTTCAACATTACCTCGGTGCAAGCAGTAAGTCAGGCACTGTCCGAGGCCAGCGGCACCATGACCCTGTTTCTCAGCGCGGTAGCAGCCATCTCCCTGCTCGTCGGTGGCATCGGGGTGATGAACATCATGCTGGTATCGGTGTTGGAGAGGACCAGGGAGATAGGCATCCTCAAAGCGCTGGGGGCAAAAGAACGCGATATCTGGGGGCAGTTCCTCACTGAATCAGCCTTTCTCACCCTCACCGGTGGCATAGTCGGGGTCGTCGTCGGCTGCGGGGTGTCGCTGCTGCTTTCCAAGCTGAAGGTGATGACCACGCTCGTCTCACCGGATATAATCATCCTCGCCGTAGTGGTCTCTCTGGGGGTGGGGCTGTTCTTCGGCTTCTACCCCGCCTGGAACGCCTCACGCCTCGACCCCATCGAAGCCCTGAGATACGAATAGTTCTGACCTGCCGAAAACGCTCTAGCTGGAATCTGACTTGTCGCCTTCCCCATAAGCTGGCAGGGTAAAGGTGAAGCGACTGCCCTTGCCCGGCGTGCTTTCTGCGGTCAACCGCCCGCCATGTGCCTCGATAAGCCGTTTGGTGATGGTCAGCCCCAGACCGCTGCCGCCGGAAGCCCGTGACCTGGACTTGTCCACCCGATAGAACCGCTCAAAGATGTAAGGAAGGTCTTCAGGAGGTATACCGGTCCCGGTATCGGTGATGCTGACTGATACATCGTTCCCCGTGCGTTCCACTGAGATGGTAATCCCACCCCCTTCGGGTGTAAAGCTTATGGCATTGTCCATCAGATTTCGTAGCCCTTGTCCTATCCGCTGCCTGTCCACCGACACCAGCGCTGGCAGTCCGGGCAATTCCAGTTTGAGCTTCAGTCCCTTAGCTGCTATCCGATAGCCCATAGCACTGGCAACATCCTGTGCCAGTTCCCTCAAGTCACACACCTGTTTGTCGAGGCTGAGCCCGCCGGACTCAGCTAGAGCCAGTTCGTGAAGGTCTTCAACCAGACGGGATAATAGCTGTACTTCTTCGTAGATTAGCTTCAAAGTGGCTTCATCCGCTTTCACTACACCGTCTTGAATGCCTTCCAGATAGCCTCTTATATTGGAGAGCGGTGTTCTCAACTCATGGGCGACATCGGCTACCAGGTCACGGCGCAGCTTATCAGCCCGTTCCAGCTCCGCCGCCATGGAATTGAAAGTTGTAGCCAGCTCTCCCAGCTCGTCCTTGGATTTCATTGCTACCCGCTGGCTGAAATCGCCCCTGCCCAGCCCACGGGCTGCTGAGACCAGACTCTGCACCGGTGCTGTGATGCGCCGCGAAAGGAAAAAGGCAAGCAATAACGCCAGCCCGATGCCCACCAGTCCACCCCAGACCACCGACCAGACGATGGAATTGCGCAACTCGGCTACCCGTGACTCCCAGAACTGCCCTGGCGGTGGTATTTTGGGCATCTCCTCTGTACTTTTGGGCTCCACAACCAGATAACCCAGCCTTTGTATCTTGCCACCGCTGGAAGCAAGAATTGGTAAAAACAGGGGAGGTGGCTCTGACATCTCGCCAGACGTTCCCTCCGGCGGCTCTCTCATCCCCCACCTGTGAGCGTAAAGGCTGAGGTCCAGCTTCTCACCTAAAGAAGACTTGGTCGAATCAGCGACCACTGTGCCACCCTGGTCCACTATCATAACCCGCCACCCGTATAGTTGTCCCATCTGCTCCACCGACGCCTGAACCCCTTCCCAGTCCTGTTTATCGAGGTAGTGGCGTAGCAGTAATTCCCTTATCCGTGCCATCTGCTCGCCTCTCTTGCCGTACTCATAGTGCTGGATCTGACTACTGGCAGTGCTGCTGATGAACAGCGAGATGGCACCTATAGTGACCACCACCACAGCCACAAATATCAGGAACAGCCGCCAGCGGAGACCAAGCGCTATTTTCATCCACTCACCTCAAATTTGTAGCCCATACCGTAGGACGTCTTGATGTACCTGTCAGCCGAGGGGTCAGCCGCCTTTAGTTTTCGCCTTAAATTCAGAATGTGCACGTCAAGCGTGCGGTCAAAGCCGCGGTAGTCCAGTCCCAGAGCCTTTTCGATAAGTTCACCGCGGCTGAACACCTTCCCTGGCTCTCTTACCATGGCTGCCAGAATCCGGAACTCTGTTGGTGTCAGATGAAGCTTGTTTCCGGCAAGACGGACTTCGCCGGCACGAAAATCGACGGTAAGCTTGCCGTGCGTCACTTCTGTCGGTCCGCTGAGCAGTTCGTCGCGGCTGCTGCGACGCAGAATTGCCTGTACCCTAGCCACCAGCTCTCTGGGGCTGAAAGGCTTGACCACATAATCGTCGGCGCCGGAATCGAACCCCTGAAGTCTGTCTGACTCCAGTACCTTAGCCGTGAGCATAATTATAGGGACATCGGACTCCTGGCGTATTTGTCTGCAGACGGTCAGCCCGTCCCTCCCGGGCAACATGATGTCCAGGACTATCAGGTCGAACTCTTCTTGCTGCGCCTTTTCCAGGGCAAGCGCGCCGTCATATGCTGTATCTACCCAATATCCTGCCCGTTGTAGGTATAGCCTGACCAATTCGGCGGTCTTGTGGTCATCTTCAACCACAAGTATTCTCTTCTGTCTTGTCGCTCTCACAGCATCTGCACCTTGACTGATGTTCCAACGGTATTATTCTATGCGATTATTAAGAATGTGTTAAGAAGCAGGATAACGCTGGGAAGACGGTGCCACCAAAACATGCCACCGCAGGCTAAAAGTTGCTGGTCTGCTAGCTGTCCTTAGTGGCGGAATTCCTTTACCTTGGCGACGATTCGGGGCAGAATTTCGGCAAGCCTCCCTTGGATGAGGTAATCGGAGATGCCTTCTGCCGTGAGCGGCGTGGGTTCAGCGTTGACTTCGATTATTACCGTTGCCTTTTCCTGTTTCGGGGAGAACAGCCCTGCCCCGGCTCTTTTGCGCCGCGCCACCCGGGGCAGTTCGGCAAAGGGATAAACAACTGCCGAAGTGCCGCAGATAAGCATTAAATCGCACCGGTGTGCCTCTTCAAGACTGGCATGGGCGACATCTGACGGTATCGGCTCATTGAAGTGCACCACATCGTCTTTTATCGGAGTGCTGCATTCCTTACATCGCGGTGGCAGCTTCCCCTCAGCCAGCAGTGCACCCAGGTCATATTCCTCATACCTGAAGCGGATACCGCACGATGGACATCTCAGCTTGTAAATGCTGCCGTGATACTCGAATACTCTCTGGCTACCGGCTTTTTCGTGCAAGCCATCTATGTTCTGCGTGAGCACGCTCTTGATTATTCCCATCTTTTCCAGATCGGCAAGGGCGTAATGTGCCGGGTTGGGCTGCGCCTCCCGCAGGTTGCCCAGAAGCGAGGTGCCCATGGTCAGCCTCTCCTTCCAGTACTGCCCCGGGTCTCTGAGGAACCTGAAATAGGTCTCGTATGCCCTCTTTTCAGCCTCGGGGTTCTTCGTCCAGATACCATCTGGACCACGGAAGTCGCGTATGCCGGAGTCTGTGGAAATGCCGGCACCGGTGAGGGCAATAGCGTAGCTACTTTCAGTTAAATCACGAGCAGCGCGCTCAATAAGGTCTTCTATGTTGCTCATCTCTGCACCCCCTGCATTTTTTCTAGCACCTGTGCGCGGTCACGTCAAATAGCCATCACTTTCTACTCCCAGCGGGGCTACTGTTCGGGTTTTTCGCCACGGGTGCGGCTGCGGAGCTGGTCAAGAGTATAGGGGGCTGCCCCCTCGCTCCGCCCCAGCCGCCCCAGAGCATTGAGCTGACGGTGGTAAGCGAAAGTGGCGTCAAGGTTCCACGCCATCAAAGCATGGATATTGAGCGCTTCCTTGAGAATCATCATACCGTCGGCGGGCACCTCAGCTATCTCCTTTGCCATCTTCCACACCTCCTCCTCTAGCTTGTCCGGCGGCACCGCCTTGTTGACCAGACCGATGCGTTCCGCCTCCTTGCCGCTGATAAGTCGGCTGGTGAAGAGCAGCTCCTTGGCTTTGCGCAGCCCCAGGATGGTCACCCATAATGGCATGCTGGTCACCCCGCCGCCACGGGTTGCCGGATGCCCGAGTATGGCATCCTCAGCGGCAATGGCGACATCGCAGCACATCTGCAGATAGCACCCGGCAGCCAGACAGTAGCCGTGTATCTGGGCAATCGTCGGTTTGGGGAAATTGAATATCCTGAGGTAACGGGCGCTGATGCCACGCAATGTCTTCAAGGCGTTGCCGATTGTCCAGCGGTCATAGCCCTCCGGGATGCTTATGTAAGGGCTGCCGGTGAGGTCGTAACCGGAGCAGAATGCCTTGCCGGCGCCTTTGAGAATGACCACCTTCACCTCGGGGTCGTTCTCAGCCTGCTCAAAAGCAGTATCCAGGTCCCTTAATAGAGCGTGGTTTAAAGCGTTCCGCTTGTCCGGGCGGTTCATGGTGATTGAAGCAATGTTCTCTTTAACTTCGTAGATGACCGTCTCCAGATTCATGGCTGTCCTCCTTACCCGTCAGTGTTTTTCGGGACAATTCTAGCACATATTAGGTCACCTACCAAAAGTGGTAAATTGAGGCTCGTGAGAGGTTCACCCTCACCTTAGTCCTCTCCCGTCAAGGGAGAGGAAACAAGGAAAGGCTCTCCCGTCAAGGGAGAGGAGGGAAGGAAGAAATTCTCCGATCAAGGGAGAGAGTCACCTTCCTCTATCCTCTCTCCCCTCTGCGGGAGAGAGTTAGAGTGAGGGGGACTGCTACGAGTCTCACCCTCACCTTAGTCCTCTCCCGTCAAGGGAGAGGAAGCAAGAGTCCTCTCTCCCCTCGGCGGGAGAGAGTTAGAGTGAGGGCACCCCCTCCGCGGGAGAGAGTTAGATTGAGGGCAGCACCTCTCCGCTCAGGGGAGAGAAAGAGGCTACATACAGTTGACAGGCGTGAGAGAGATGTGCTAGCCTCTGTGCAATCAGCTTATGGGTCCACTCGTCTGGCGGACGGGAGATAGAGGGCGTTGGACCGGGAGAGGTGAGAGAAATGGCGGTGAGAAAAAAAGAAGATGCCACAAGAGTTCTGGGGGATGTAAGCGGTGACAAGCGGTTTTTCTGTCACGACGGCTGTATTGCCAGCAATTTACAGCAGCTAGCTGAGTGCCTGAGCCATATGGACGAGCAGAGCTACAACCACCATGTGACCGGTGAAAAGAACGACTTCAGTAACTGGGTGCGCGATGTCTTCGGCGACCACAGACTGGCAAATGAACTGGCTCGCAGCCGCAACAAGGATGAAGCAATCAGAGCATTAACTGGCAGAATTGCCTGGCTCAAGAGGAAACTGCGCTAGGAGACTGTACTCTGCAGGTTGACTGCGCAGGGGAAAATGACTTTAAATATTACAGCTAAATGAACACCACTTCAGCCTACCGAGCTGGACTGCAATCTCTTGCTCTGGCGCTTGTCTTTATGCCTGAGCCCGTGACCACCTTGGTCGGTCTGGGGCTGCTGAGCGTTGCCAGACATATAGAGAAAGAGCGCCCGAACAACTTCCGGCGCCTGCCCAAAACACTTGATGAACACTTTGACTACAGGATAGCTCTGAAGAGCGGCTCACTCCTTACCGCGGAGATGGTGCCAAGAAAGCACGGGCAGTTGCCGCGGGCATATCCCAGAGCCGCCGCACTACAGGATAACCCTGAGGTCTTTAAAGCCATTCGGGAAAACTCGTCTTCGCCACAGCAGAAGAAGAGTCCCCGACCGTATCCCAGACTCCCTGCGCTGCTGAAGGACAATCCTGAGGCTTTCAAGGCATTACAGCAGAGGTCAGCCCTGCAGCAAACAGGGAGTACCCCAGCCACTTCAAAGACAGAGCCTGCAGGACTCCTTAAGCCCTCGGTAGCGAGGACGAGCCCGGTATTATTCAGGTCCGGGGCAAGCCTTCATACTGCGTCAAGAAGACCGCAAAGGCTGTAGGGTCCGGGACAGGACCGACTAACGCTTACTGCGGCATGACGATTGCAGGCTATAGACATATATAAAGGCAGAGAGGTGGCAGGATGCCAGCACCTGATTTGAAATATTTGTTTCAACCTCGCTCTGTGGCGATAATCGGTGCCTCAAAGGATGAGATGAAGTCGGGCGGCATGTTCATCTCCAGCCTGCTCAAAGACGGCTATCAGGGCACAATTTATCCCGTTAACCCAAAAGAATCAGAGGTCATGTCCTTAAGATGTTACCCCAGCGTCACTGAAGTCCCCGGGGAGATCGACTTAGCTGTGATAGCCATACCGGCGCGCAACACTCCGCAGGCGGTAGCCGAATGCGCACAGAAGGGAGTGAAGTTCGCCATCGCGCACGCCGCCGGCTTTGGCGAACTGGGCAACGAAGGAAAAAGGCTGGAGCAGGAGATGGTGGAAATAGCTCGCAGCGGCGGCGTACGAATAGTGGGACCCAACTGCATGGGCTTGTTTTCACCCGCTGCACGCATAAACACTATATCCGCGCACAGTAGAATGCCTATGGAGCATGGTGGTGTGGCTTTTGTGGGGCAGAGCGGCTGGGCGTGCGAAAATATGGTGCTCCTCGGCACTGAGCGGGGACTCAAATTTAAAGGTGTGGTCAGCATCGGCAACCAGTCCGACCTCATCATCGAGGACTTTCTGGAGTTCTTTGGCAATGACCCGGAGACCAAGGTCATCTGCTTCTATATCGAAGGACTGAAACAGCCGGCGCGTTTCTTCAAACTGGCGGAAAGAGTCTCACCGCAGAAGCCGATAATTGTCTGGAAAGGGGGTAGCTCGGAGGCTGGGGCTAGGGCTGCCCTGTCGCACACTGGCTCGCTAGCGGGCAGCTATGCCATATTTGAGGCAGCCAGCCAGCAAAAAGGCGTCATCCTTGCTCAGGGGCTGGAGGAACTGCTGGACCTGGCTGCGGCGTTTTCAGCCCCCTTCCTTCCCAGAGGCAGGGAGGTGGGTTTGCTCATCGAAGCCGGTGGTGGGGCTGTCGCCAGTAGCGATGCCTGCGCCAGAGCTGGTCTCAGGGTTTCACCGCTTCCGGAAGCTATTCAGCGGAAGCTAAGCGATTTCCTTAAGGACAAAATACCCCCCTCGCCCAACATGAGCAACCCGGTCGATTTGGTCTGGGTGCCATTTCTGGAAGCCAGCCATATCTATAGCACCAGTCTGGAGATTATGGTCGAAGCGGTGGATGTTTGCGTTACCATCTGCTATGCCTTTTTGGAGGACCAAGCCTTCCTCTCTCGACTTGAGGAAATCCGCGACCGAGCCCAGAAACCCATAATTGTGGTGCCGGGGCATTCCAATGAACAGCGCAGGGGCATGACCGTGGCAACGCAACGCGGCATCCCCACCTATGCCATGCCTGAAAACGCCATCCGCGCCCTGGCTGCCATGGTCAGACGTGCCGAATACCTCCGCAGCCTCGGCATCTCGCCCTGAAATATTTGCCTGCTAGCTTCCACCAGGTCCGTGTACACTCCGGGAGGCAAGTGATAGCTACACCACAGCGACAAACATTTGGCGTTGTTCTACAAATACTAAATTTCCAAATTACGACACAGGCGACTATAGCTTGACAGGTGCTATAATTGGCGCGGTAGGTCAGATGTTAAATCCATCGCTAGCCTTGCTGATATCCATCCTCGTCATCTTGGTACCAATACGGCTGAAAGTTCATCCTGGCTTTGCCATTTTTGCAGGCAGCATCGCCATTATGCTGCTGGTGTTACCGTTTAGCTCCGTGCCTTCGCTCATGCTGCGGACTTTGATTGATAGACAGACCCTCACATTGCTGGTGGTGGTAGCCAGCGCTATGACCATGAGCAGCTTGATGGAAATAAAGGGCTTGCTTACCAGGCTGGCTACCACTATGGAAAGCATTGAACCACGACTTGCTATGCATCTGGTCCCGGCGGTGATCGGGCTGGTGCCTATGCCCGCCGGTGCTCTGGTCTCAGCCACCGCTGTAAAAGGTGTGGCGCAGAGATTGAAGCTAACTCCGGAGCAGGGCACCTTCATCAATTACTGGTTTCGGCACATCTGGGAATTCTCAATACCGGTCTACCCGACCATCATCGTCACCAGTGCTGTCCTGGCTATCCCTATTGCGGTGACGGTAAAAACGCTGGCTCCAATCACTGCCCTGGTCATCTCTTTAGGTGTCCTTGTGAGCTATCAGTTGCTGAAGAAAACTCCCCGGATAAGAACGGGGACCAGGGGGTCAGCCAGAAGCATCGTCTATAACCTGTTCACAGCCTCGTGGCCTATTCTCCTGCTCATATTGTTAATTTTCTCCGGGGTTGATGCCATGATTGCCTTCCCGGTGACATTAATTTTGTTAATCGGGCAACAGAGAGCTAAAATCCCACACCTGAAGCATGCGTTCAAATACGGCTTAAATCCTAGAGTCCTGCTTTTGTTGTACGCCATAATGCTGTACAAGGCGACCGTAGAAAGCTCCGGCGTTGCCAGAACGCTTGTTTCCGATATGCAGGCTGTGGGGCTACCCCCTTTGCTCATGCTCATAGGGCTGCCGCTGTTAATGGGGCTGGCTACTGGTTTCGGTCCGGCTTTTGCAGGGCTTGCCTTGCCCCTCCTGGTTCCGTATATCCTTGTGGACTCGAGCTTTAGCAGCGGCGCTCTAATACTGGCTTTTGTTAGTGGCATGATGGGGATGCTCCTTTCTCCCACGCACCTTTGCTTTATTCTCTCCGCCGAACACTTTGAAGCCGCTCTGGTCAAAGTATACCGTTACACCCTGCCCCTTGCCCTGGTGATAGAAGCTATTGTCATCGCTGTCTACTACATCACAAATTAGCCTCCAGCCTTTTAACGGTTCTAAACGCTGGCGTCCTTATAGCGGTAAGCGTAACAGTGCCCTGCGCACCTTATCGAATTGGGCACCGCAGCATGGCAGGAGATAGCTGTTAGTATATTCCGGGGATAGCACCGAAGCGGTCATCCGGCAATTACCTATTAACTTGCTGTGGATCTATAGCCAGCGAGCTATTTGCTAGATCGTCATCCCTGCCTGATAGCCTTCTTCCACTGCTTCTTTAATGCTCCGCGGTGTCACACAGTCGCCGATACGCACCAGTCTGGGCACCTTGCCCTTAAGGAGGGCTACCAGTTCGTCATTTGGTGTAGCGCCGGTTGCCAGTACCACCGTATCTGCCTCCACTATTTTCTCCTTGCCGGCGTTGTCTTTGATTACCACACCAGCACTGGTGATTTTCCGGTAATCAACGCCGGTGAGTATGGTAGCCCCCTTGGCACGCAGCCGCTCGAGCATAGGCGCTCTTATCGAGCGGTTGACTTTAGTCGCCAGTCTGGCACCCCGTCTCATGATGGTCACTTGCTTACCTTTCTCCAGAAGATATAAGGCGGTCTCACAGCCTACAAGTTCACCTCCGATAATTGCCACCCGCTGCCCTGTCTCCGCTCCGTTAAGAACCTGGTTTGCCAAGAGCACGTTTTTGCCCCTAATTCCTGGAATTTCCGGGACAAACGGTTCCACGCCGGTAGCCAGCACCACCGCATCAGGTTTCAGGGCTGGTAACAGTTCGGGGGTAAACTTCTGTCCCAGTCTGACCTCGACACCAAGTTTGGTGACCTGGTTTACTAAGTACTGGCGGTAAACCTCGATGTTGTCTTTGAACGGTGGTCTTGCCGCCAGCAAAAGCTGACCGCCAAGCTCGTCAGCACGCTCAAATAAGGTGACCCTGTGCCCTCGCTGTGCAGCCACGATGGCTGCCTGCATGCCCCCGGGACCACCACCGACCACGACCACCTTCTTAGCTCTTCCTGCCGGCAATAGTGCCCATTCCCTCTCCCGCCCCAGGGTGGGGTTGACCACACATTGCACACCTTTCCCTCGGCGGCGCCCCAGGCTATCGAGGCAGAAGAAGCAGCGGAGACAGGGGGTGATGTCGTCCAGCTTGCCATCGGCTATCTTTTCCACCACATGGGCATCGGCAAGGAACTGCCTGCCCATGGCGATGAAGTCCGCTTTACCCTGGCGCAGCACCTCCTCGCCCAGCTCAGGTGTGATTCTTCCCACAGAAATTACTGGTACTGAGACCACTTTCTTTACTCCCTCGGCGTACTCGATTAAGGCGCCGGGCTGCTGTGCCATGGGTGGGCGGCGGACTACACCCGCCGAATGAGCCGAGACGTGGATAGCATCGGCGCCCGCTTCCTGAGCCAGCCGTGCCACCACTTTGGTCTCCTCCAGTGTAATCCCTCCTTCTATATTCATCTCCACAGCACTGAGACGGCACCACAGGGGAAAATCGGGTCCTACTTTAGACCGGATTGCCTTTATAATCTCCACCAGAAACCGTGCTCGGTTCTCCACACTGCCGCCATATTCGTCTTCCCGTTTATTAGACAGAGGTGAGAGGAACTGGCTCACCAGGTAGCCGTGCGCACCGTGAATCTCCACACCGTCAAAACCTGCCTCTCTAGCGCGCCTGGCGCCTTGGGCAAAACACTCCACCAGCCGCTTGATTTCATCAACCGTGAGTTCTTTGGGCACTTCGCCATCGCGTCCGGGGATGGGCGAGGGCGCCACCGGCTTAAAGCCGGTCACGCGTGACGAGGTCTGTCTGCCAGCGTGATGGAGTTGTATCGCTGCTCTAACACCATGCCGCTTAATGGCTTGGGCTAATCGGGCAAGTCCGGGGATAAACCTATCGTCGTCAATGTTTATCTGTGTGGCAAGTCCCCTGCCTACAGGAGAATCGATGCAGGTGATCTCAACAATGATCAGTCCCGGACCCGATTTCGCCCGCTCTTCGTAATAAGCTAGCAATCGCTCCGTTACCGAGCCGTCCTCTGAGGCAAAGCCAGTAGCCATCGGCGGCATCACTATCCTGTTCTTAAGCTCCATTGTGCCGATTTTTCCGGGTTCAAACAATTTCTCAAAGCCTTTTGATGTCATGTGGAATCCCTCCCCCCTGTGATAGGGACGATTTTTCGTAATTTAGCACAGCCAACAGGCGCAGTTCAAACCTCCTGTGCTTGTCCAGTAGATTGGTGACACCTATTGTTATTGTTTTGAGGACAGAAAAACGGCTCATTAACCCCCTCACTCTAACTCTCTCCCGCAGAGGGGAGAGAGGATAGAGGAAGGTGACTCTCTCCCTTGATCGGAGAATTTCTTCCTTCCCTCCTCTCCCTTGATGGGAGAGCCTTTCCTTGCTTCCTCTCCCTTGACGGGAGAGGACTCAGGTGAGGGTGAACCTCTCACGAGCCCAACCCGGCGCACTCTCACTCAAGCGAGGGACAAAGCGACCAGATGCTACTTTTTAGCTCTTCTTTTTGTCACAAGGCGGCGGGGGACTTTAACTGGCGGGCAGTACAGCGACACCAAGTACACGAGGACCAACGTGGGTGCCGATTACGGGGGTGATCTTTAGCCAGCGGATGCGCTCCGGCGGAAACTTAGCGCTGAGTTCTTGTGCCAGCATGTGAGCCTCTTCGGGGGTGGTGGCATCCTCTATCGCCAACTCTTCAATTTCCGAAAAGCCGAGTACGAAGTCACGCAGATATTCCACCGCTTTCGCCCGACATCGCACTCTGGTCACTCCCACGGTGATGCCGTCCTTCAAAGAGAGAATGGGGTTTAATTTCAGCGCCGAGCCGAGGAATGCCTGGGCTTTGCCGATACGCCCGCCGCGTGCCAGATACTCCAGGGTGTCGAAAGCTATGCGCAGGTCCACCTTTTGCATACTCTGATAGACGACATTTTTCACCTCGTCCATGCTCGCCCCGGCTTTAGCTGCCTTAGCCGCAGCTATCACCACCAGCCCCAGCCCGCCGATGGCTAACAAAGAGTCTATCACCTCTACCCGACAGCCCTTTTCCACCATTTCCTTAGCATCAAGCGCGGCTTTATAGGTGGCACTGAGTTTCGAGGAAATGGTAATAGCCAGCACCTCTTTGTCCTCTCTGGCAAGCTTCTCAAATACCTCAGCGAACTCGCCGGGGCTGGGTGCCGAGGTAGTGGGGAGTTCCTTGCTTGCAGCTAGCCTTCGATAGAACTCCTCGGTGGCAAGGTCTACTCCATCCTTGTAAGTAGCAGCACCGAAGTGGACATTCAAAGGCACTATTGTGATCCCCAACTCCTCAGCTATTCTAGGAGTAAGGTCTGAAGTGCTATCGGTGACGATGGAGACCGTCATCTTCGGCTCCACTAAATAGCTTTTAAGTCTGGAGGCGCGCCATTTATCGGCGTCTGCTTGCTTACTTGTGGTGATGTAGTCTCCTGCAAAAGTCGCCCCACCACCGAATAGAGGTTTTGCCACAGCTTGGAATGCTCGGCGAGGAACCGACGCCCCTTCTCCGTAATCTGGTAGTACCGTCTTCCCCTGCCCGCAGTTATCTGCCGCCACTTTGAGACCACCAGCCCTCTCTTCTCCAGACGAACAAGCGCAGGGTATACTGTACCATTCTTGAATTTGAGATAGTCCCCTGCACGCCGTTCCAATTCCTTCACAATCTGGTAACCATACATAGGCAAGCGGCTTACCAGAGAAAGCACCACCAGGTCAACAACTCCCTTGAGCCACTGTTGTAAATAGCGCACCCCTGTACCTCGCTTAGCAATATTTTGTAATGCGACCTATTATATAATCCCATAGTACTACTTTGTCAATAGGGTGTACTCGTCCAGCAGGGCAGTGACACATATTCTTGTGATTGCCCCCTCACTCTAACTCTCTCCCGCGAGGGGGAGAGAGGACCTTCTCCTCTCCCTTGAAGGGAGAGGACTGAGGTGAGGGTGAGATAAAGCAGCCGCTGTCCTTCCCATTCTGCTATGTCCTGTGTCACCCATCCGTCTGAACGAGCTCACGGGGTATGCGCTCCTTCGCCCCTGTATGCGGGAAAGAGGTGCTGGTAACGGCGGTAATAGGGTTGTCTCAAAAAGTCTAACCTTCTATACTAGAGGCAGCTTTACAGAGGTCCAAATGGCTGGGACAATAAAACTTGGTGAACTTTTTGGCGTCCCGATACGCTTGCACTACACCTGGTTTGCAGCGCTGGCGCTGCTAAGCCTGGCGCTGGCGTTCTATTTTTGGGGGATACACCCGCTGTGGCAGAACCTGCTATTCGGTACCGCTGCCAGCATACTTTTCTTCATCTCGATGTGCCTGCGTGAGCTGGTCTGTTTTTTCACCGCCACCAGGCTGGGAATCCCGGTCAAAGGGGTGACATTATATGTATTTACCGGAGTTCCCCGCATTACCGAGCAGCATTCTAGGCTGCTCCCCGAATTGGCAATCGCTGCCGCCGGTCCCTCAGCCAACCTGGCTATCGCCGGAATTTTTTATGCTTTATACGGAACGCTTATCAAAGCTGAAAACCTTTCTTTCGCCGAGTTTATGCAATGGCTCATGTTTTTCAACTTTGCTGTGGCATTATTCAATCTACTTCCTGCCTTCCCCCTGGCTGGTGGCAGAGCACTGAGGGCTGTCTTATGGCTAGGGCTGAAGAATTACAGCCGGGCAACCCGGACTGCTACTCTGGTTGGACGCACCATCGCAATTATACTTATCCTCACAGGCATCGCGGTCCTGATTGTCAGCAGGGACCTATTTACCAGTGCTCTCATCGGAGTTTCCGGCTGGTTTCTGGAAAGCGCTGCCTCCGCCAGCCGCCGGCAGACGCTGGTACGGGATGCCTTCCGTGGAATCTTCGCCCGGGACATGATGACCGAGGAATACACCCCGATCAAACAGCAACTTACCTTCGGGCTTGTCCGCGACTATATAATCAACTCGGGGCAGAACTGTTTCTTCGTCATCGAGGACGGCAAGCTGGAAGGCATTGTCACCCTCACCGACATCCTCATCCCGCAGAAGCGCTGGAACTCAACAAAGATAAGCGACATCATGACGCCGGCTTTCAAACTCAAGACTGCCCAGCCATCGGAGCCGGCGGTAGACCTGCTGGAACTTATGGACGAGCACGGCATCAATCAGGTACCAGTAGTCCAGGGGCAGACGCCTGTCGGTATGGTGACTAAAGAAAGGCTGCTGCGTTTCCTCAAAGCGCGGGCGGTGCTGCGAGCTTTCTAAGGAGAATAGCCTTCTCAGCGGACAGTTTGGGGTATAGCCAGGACGTCATCGATCGCTTTTCTGAAGCGACTCTCTTTATAGTACACCCGCCAGTTAGCCTCGAACCAGCGAAACGGTTTTTCAGCGCGGGAGAGCACTCTTACCCTCAAATCGCGCGGGTCATCGGTAAGCCACGATGCTTGGTACACCTCGCTGAGTGGAGTACCTCCGGTGACTTCGATCTCCCAGCGGTCGCGCTTCAAGCCCGGTGGCAGTCTGTCCTGGAGGTATATCGCCCAGTCCACCCTGACGGAATTTCTTGGTGCAACGACCGTCTTTAAATAAAGCCGGGGGTCGTCAACATCGTCAGACTTTAACCACCGCGCTTCCTTGAGGCTGGTGAATACCGCTGAAGAGTCCACTTTGCTTACAATGAAGCGACTACGCCTGGCTTCTTCATAGCTAGCCGGCGACGGTGTCACCACGTCCTCCCATTCCTGCCATCGAATATAGCTGCTATTCCAGTGCCAGACGCTCCCTTTGCCGCCGAGCACATCGCCGACGATATCCTCCCAGTTTTCCTTTCCTATTCCCGATGATGCCCTGTGTGCGAGCTTCCCATCGCGCGCCAGCACAGAGCACTCGATTTCGCCACCGAAGATATATTTCAATATCTGGTCTGTTATGAATTCAGCCACTTCAGCGGAACTACCGAAATCGCTGTGACCGTGCTCTCCATAGTAGACGACATCGGCGCAATCGCAATACTGCGCTGATATGGGTAACGCCCCGTCGTCCATATCTCTGGGATAGGTGTCAAAGCCACCGAAATCAAACTGCTTGCTTAATGGCGCATTCTCACCGGAAACAAATGCCAGCCAGTGCCTGTTCCTCGCTACCCAGTCACCGTCAGCAGTGCTGTCATACACCGACACAGAATCGCAGACGCCTCTATCGGAGCGGACGACCATTGCCGCCCGGCATAAGTCTTGAAAAGAGCTGCCGCCGGTCAAGAAATAGTTATTCAAAGGTATAATCGGCGTGTCAATGGTGACCACCAGCACTGTCCTTTCAGCCAGACTGCCCACGTTTTTCGCCACCCCATAAAGAGCAGCCTTACCCCCCATGCTATGCCCGATGAGCACCAGGCTTCCCTCCTGCGGAAGGTACTTGCTCACGCTGTCTGCTATATTAACTGCCCAGGTATCCAGGTCTACATCGTTGGGATAGCAACGGTTCAGGATATTGAATTTTACCTTCACCCCGGGATTAGTCTGTTCATACTCCGCGATGTAGGTAGCGATGTCTTCCGAAATGGTGTCAGCCAGCAATTGCTGGGTACAAGAGTTGCCACCGGCACCGTGGCTAAAAACGAAGTTGAGCGTTTTCACCTCAAGCGGGGTTTCCGCCTTTACCGTAGAAGTGAGCAAGGTCAGCAGGAGGCAGAGAGGCAGGAATAGAGATAAGACCAACTGTCGCATTATTGATTCACCAGGTTATCACTAATATAGCACAAAAGCTATGAATTACCTAGGTGGAGGCGTACTCGACATAACAAGCGTTTAGCCCAGGTTTATTTCCGGTAGACACCGATGACCTCAAAGCCTTGGGGGATGGAGCGCTCGCTGGCTATCCGCTCGGCATCGAAACCGGTGATTTGCCAACTGCCTTGCCAGCCCATCTCCCGCGCCGCCAAAAAGAAATGGCACATGGCTATGCCCACATCCAGCCGGTAGTAATGTTTGCCGTCGCGCACACTGGCATACCGTCCAGAGGCATCAGCCAGTGCCACCACTTCTTTCTCAGAGACCAGAAATCGCCATGGCTGGGTGTTAGCCCAGGAGGGCGCTAGCCTGGCATATTCCAGCGCCTCAAGCAGTACCGTGTCCTGTGACTGTAAAGGTTTGCCCCACACCTCCCCAAAGGCTATCTCAGCTAGCGGCTTGCGTCTGCCGAAATTCCGCGCACCCACTTCAATGAGGTTTCTGGCAAAACGACCATAGAAAGACGTATCGGGGTAGCCCAGCGGCGTCAGGGCGATAACACGCTCACCTGCTTTTAAATTCAAAAGTTCGCCGATCCGCTCCTCGGTGAACATGCCGCCTATCCAGCAGGTGCCCAGCCCCTTTTCGGTGGCGTATAGTACCATCTGTTCCATACGGAAGCCCATGTTGACCATAAAATGAGGCTTCTCCTCAGAGACGGCGACGATAAAATGGGGTGCCGAGCCGAATAGCCAGCGTCCCCCGGTGAAAAACGTCATGCGCTCAGTTATCACCTTGCTATCCCTGAACAGGCAGAAACGGACATTTATGCCATCATCAAGGGCGACAGACTCCTCCCCTGCTTTGATTACCTTTTGCAACGTTTCCTCCGGAACAGGCTGAGAAAGGTAATGGCGCACGCTGAAGCGTCGGCGGATGGTGTCACGGATGCTAGCCATATTTGCTCACCGCTCTAAGATACTGCAACTCTAGCATCAGGCAGCGCTTTATCTTCCTTAGCAGCACAGAATTTTATCAACTCGGCGAAGCTGTTGATTTTTGCCAAATTGTTTGTTTCGGGGAAGCCGTCGTAGGTGAGGCTGATCCATGGCTTGTGGTAAGCATTGCTCAACTTCTCTGCCATGGCAGCTACGATGCCGCCGGGCATGCAGCCATGGGGCATCACCGAGATAACGCCGGCGAATTTGGGGTTCTCCAGCCACTCCACCCCGCTGCCGAGGCTGAGTACGGCTTCACTGCCACACTTAGGGGAAAGGTAAAGGCTGGTTAGTTTGAGAATTTCGGTCACTGCCGGTTCGACCATTTCCAGCACTTCACGGCAATGCACCGCCAGCGAATGCTCATCGCGCTCCTGAATGTGTTTCTTGATATAGCTGACGATGGCTTTGCCCCACCTTCTGTCAGCAACGGCGTCCTCGAAGTGGCGGTGGTAAATATACTTGAGCCATTCGCTTATGGGTGATACCACCACCTCCAGCCCCGCCGTCTCGCAAGCCCTCACCAGGTCATTGTTGCTAAAACGGTTGGAGCGGAGATATATCTCACCGTTTATTCCCACCAGCGGTCTCCTCGGTAGCGAGCTATCGACCAGCGCCTTAAACGCAGCGGCCGCCTCCTTGAGCACATCGTCAAACCGCTCCTTTTTGCGGATGCGTGCCGCGATGCACCCTTTGTATTCCTCGAAGAGGCTGTCGGCGGCGCCGGGCTGTTTCTCATAAGGGCGGGTGCGCCACAGCAGCTTCTCCAGCTGGTCGATAGCAACAATGCCCCGCCACGCCAGCCGCTCGAAGTCGGGTCCCAGGTTTATGTCACGGTAGGCGTTGTTGGAGACGGTGGTGTGGATGGGGAACTCAAAGCCGAGGTCTTTAAGCGCCCGCATGTGCTCGATGGCATATTTGCCGAAGCGGCAGGGACCGTAGGAGCCGGCGGTAAAGCCCTCAAACTGGTCAAGGTTGTGGTGGTTGTCAACGCAGAACTTGAGCAGGTCCCCCAGCGTCACCCGGTAGGGTAAACACTCCGTCCCTGAGGTTAGCTGGTTTGCCAGAAGCAGGTTGCGGTCGTCCGGCTCCGGCAATACCAGCACCCTGGCGCCACAGGCTTCCATGGCGGCGGCTATCGCCTCCACTTGTGGGCACATGCGGTGCACGACCAGCGTTTTTTGCTGTGTGTTCACAAACGGAAGCGTGCCACGATATACATCCCTCCGTACCGCCTTGCGTTCTTTGGCAGCCTTGGCAAAGCCGGTAATAGTATCCACGAAAGCCTCGATTCTGGTAACGATACCAGCTTCAGCGGCGTGTTCATCTATCTCAAGTTGCCCCAGCGGCTTGTCTCCCATTATGTCTTCTACGATTCTGAGGATGAAGGAATTGGGACCGCAACCGAAATTGGTCACCACCAGCCCGAAGAGCTGAGGGTCAGCCTCCACGATGGCAGCAGCGGCAATTTGCTTGCTCTCCCACATCCAGTAAGGACGGTCGCTATACTTTTTGACATCGACCGAAGCTAAGGGCAAGAAGTCAAGCGGTATGGGTACCACTCCAAGATGAGCTAGGGTCTCGGCGATGCCCAGATTAGCACCCGAGTCCTGCGACATGTACGATCTAGTGAAGATAACCACGCCCAGCTTGTCGCTACGGCGCAATTCCTCCAGCAATTTATTGCCTATAGCCGCCTTCTCAGCCTCAAACCGTTCCTGTGCCTCGATTCCCGCCAGTGCAGCTTTTCTGCCCTCTGTCCGACTAAAACCCATTCTCTCAGCAACATCAGCCAGGCTGTTTATTGTGAATTCATAGCCGTGGCTGAAGTCAATGAACGGGATGAGTAGCCGCTCCCCGATGTCCAGCACCTGTCTAACGATGAACGGGGAAGCCTGCACCAGCGGGCAAGCATATTTCTGGTTCTCAGCACCTTCCTTCTCCCCGAGGCGGATGGCACAGGGGTAAAGGAGGAAGTCCACCTTGCCTTTCAGGCTATCCACATGCCCGTGGACGAGCTTCAAGGGGAAACAGCTATCGGTGTAGCTCAGCTCCACCGACCTCTCGATTATCTCTTTGTTCGTCTTCGGCGATAGCACCACCGGCACATCAAGCGCATTTAGAAAGCCGAGCAACAATGGCAGATAATCATGGACGAACAGCGCTCGGGGAATGCCCACCGTCGGTCCCCTGCCCTCGCCTTCACGGTACTCCTTGAGGAGCAGCTTCTCCCGCTCGTCGAAGTAGGTCTGTATGCGTTCCCGGCTGATAGTGCTATCGTAGCGGTCGCAACGGCTGCCATAAAATGTAGGCTTCTCGCCGGGTAGCTGCATACGGGTTATGGTGCAGTTGTTGTCGCAGCTCTTGCAGACGAAGGTGGAGAAGTTATACTGGCTATCGATGACCTGCTGGAAGCCCTTAAACTTCGACTGCTCCCCTCTCATATGCTCCCTAGCCAGCAGCGCAGCACCGATGGCGCCGCTGACCTCTTTATGTTCAGCCACGATCAGGGTTCTGTCCTTGAGTTGCTCATGGAAGGCAGAGACCACTGCTTCGTTATAGAAAACGGCACCGGTAAGTATTACCTTCTTTCCCAGCTTTTTGGTGCCGACTACTTTGGAGAGATAGTTTCTGGCTATCGAATTCGCCAGGCTGGCGGTGATCACTTCCAAGGGAACATTATCCTGCTGCACCGAAGCCACTGCCTGTCCCATGAAGGCGGCACATCTGGTACCGAGGTCGATGGTGTAAGGCGCAGCAAATGCCAAGCGTGCAAACTCGCCATCCTTGACCGAGACACCGAGCATCTCGGCAAGCTCATCTATGAAACTTCCAGTGCCAGCGGCACAGGCTTTATTCATCTGGTAGTCAACTACGGTGCCGTGCCTTTTGATGACTAACTTCGAGTCCTGACCACCTATCTCGATGATGTCGGCTTTGTTATCTATCTCAGCAGCGGCTCTTGCCTGGGCGGTTATCTCGTTCTTTATCAAGTCGGCGCCGATGAGACTGCCGATAAGGTACCTGCCGGAGCCGGTAACGCCAACACCGAGCACGGTAACCTTGTCAGCACCTTTCTTGACCAAGTTTCGGAAGACCTCTTTCACCGCCTCTACTGGTCTGCCTGCGGTCATAAGATAGTGCTTTGCCAGCACCTTCTTTCCGGAATCATCAAGTATCACTGCCTTGGTGCTGGTGGAGCCAACATCGACGCCCAGGTAGCCGGCACAGGGAGCCGCTATTACCAGTTCTGACATCTCTTTATGACCGTCCACTGGCTGAAGCGGTGGCAGTTTAAAATAGCGTTGCTCAGGCGCGGCAGCTTCGAGTAAAGTGACGCCGGAACTTTTCCCTCTGGAAAGCAGCGCAGCGCCGATTGCTTCGATGTGGAGGTAGTTCTCAGGAACTTTGACATTGATAGCATAGCCGTTTCTATCACAGATAATTTCGCCCAGCGCTTTAATGATGGCGGCATTAGCAGCCACACCGCCGACGAAGTAAATCGGTTCTTTAAAAGCGCCTTTCTTCAGCGATACCACCATACGGGCAACGCTCTCACATAGAGCATAGAGCATAGCCTCAATCGGAACGCCCTTCTGTTGCAGATGGATAAGGTCGGTCTTGGCGAAGACGCTGCATCGGGCGGCAATTCGTGGAGGTGTATCTTCGCAGGCTAGAGCAAGCCTGGCAAATTCGTCAAGGCTTATGCCCAGCCGATAAGCCTGCTGCTCCAGAAACCTGCCGGTCCCGGCAGCGCACAGCGGATTGGCAGCCACTTTCCAGGGCTTATTAAGTCCGTCCTCAAGCTCAATGACCAGGGCGGTCTGCCCGCCAATCTGTATTATAGTCTTCGCATCGGGATAGCGCTGGAGGAGACCACGAGCGATTGCCAGAGGGCTGGTGTACTCCGACCAGTTGAGTTCCTCGGGTATCAGTCCCTTGCTTATCCCTGTGATGCCAGCGGAGGCGATTTGCCGCAAATCGAACTCCTGACTCAAGCGGCTGAGCAGCAAGCTAACGGCGGCACCCAGACTCGAGGTTACTCTTTCTGTGTCCACTCGCAGGACATTCCCAGCCTCATCGCTAAGCGCTAGCTTGGCGTTAACCGAGCCAACATCCAGTCCCAATAGGTACGACATGTTAGTAAAAAACAGCAGAATAACGTCAGCGACCGCTCTCTTCTACACTCTTATTATACCAGAGAGTCTCTGCAGTTCGACTGCTTGAAAGGTGCTATTACTCTTCTCCCAGCAGATGGCTCCTCATCTTATCGTAGCCTGGGGGGTGCTGCGAGTTGTATCTCATGAATGAGGGGATGGGATAGCGGAAAACACCGGTCTGGTAGCCAAGCTGCAGCCCCTGGACCATTTTGTCTATCTTGCTTGCTGGAATAGAAAAAGCACATTCGTGGTCCTGCGGATGTCCTATCAGCCGCTCACCCGTGCCCACAATGGCAAACTGGGCTTCATCCGTCTGGATGGTGCGGGTGATGTAGACGGTGCACCCAGCGCCGCTCGACAGTGAGGTGCTAAGGCTTGATTTCCCCGTGCCCATAAGGTAACAGGACAGCATCACCCATATCTGCCCGGGGCTGCCGTAGGTCAGAACAAGGTGTGGCTCAAAGTTGCAACGATGCAGGGGAGCTATAAGCACATATTTATACTTGCCGTATTCAAACTTTGGCAAATTCTGTATGCTGGCTGCCGCCTGCTCCTTGGTCATTCCCCATAGTCCCAGCGACGCCTGCAAACTGCCATCGGCAACATCTGGCAGCAGCGGCAAAAACCCCATGCTTATGCCGGCGATATAACAGCTCTGGTACTTGTCCACAGCTATTGTCCAGCCATAGCGCCGCGCCATGGTGACCGCATGGCACAGCGAAACGGTTATGCCGGGGTCTTTCTGGGGCAGGCGCGTTTTCTCGGGAAGCTCGTCTTCAGAAGCACACATTCTGACCGCCAAGGGGAAAGTCTGTGGTCGGATATACTGGTTCCACGCTGCCTCCACCTGTTTAACATCGGTCATGTCAGCACCTCCTCAATTCTCTACTGCGCTTGGTGGCATTATATCGCCCGTGGTAGAATCACTCAAGCCGACTGCAAAATGGTTGTCAGAGAACTACTGGTCAAAGGTATCCTGTCAAAATCCAGGGTATTTGACTATGTGGTCAATCCATATATCGGCTGCCAGCATGGCTGCACTTACTGTTATGCCCGATTTATGAAGAGGTTCACCGGGCACACCGAGCCCTGGGGTGAGTTTGTTGATGTGAAGATAAACGCCCCTGAATTGTTAGAACACCAGATAACCAGAGCATCTCCGGGCAGGGTATGGGTGAGCGGAGTCTGTGACCCCTATCAGCCCTTGGAGAAGCAATACATGTTGACCAGAAAATGCCTGGACATACTCTTGGCGCATGGCTGGGAGGTCACGGTGCAGACAAAATCGCCACTGGTGCTTCGGGATATGGAACTTTTACAACAGGCACCACGGCTTGAAGTGGGACTGACCATTACCACCACCGATGAAGCGATAAGACGGTTATTTGAGCCCAAGGCACCATCCATCGAAGCCAGACTGCGTGCGCTTGAGGAGTTACACAACGCTGGCATCAGGACTTTCGCCATGATTGCACCGCTGCTACCCGGAGCGGAGGGGCTTGCTGCTAAGCTTGATGACAAAGTCGACTATGTATTGATTGACAGGATGAATTACCATTATGGTGACTGGGTGTACCGCAAATATGGCTTGGGACCCGCTCTCAGCGATGCCTTCTTCTTTTCCGCCGCCCGGCAGGTTGCTTCTGCTTTCGCCAAACAGGACATCGAGTGCCAAATTTTGTTTTGACCCTGTTAGATAGCGACGGCGCATCGGGGAATGTATAATTATTTAGTAACAACCGGGTGATGTTATGTTCAAATGCAGCATTGAACTCTACGGCATACCGCGCCAGGTGACCACCGAGCGCAAAGTGGAGGTGGAGTTGGACAATGAGGCAAGTCTCGCTGAATTAATTGCGGCACTCCGCCATAAAATTCCTGCTCTGGGAGGGGTGGTGTTTAGTCTCGATGAGGATAGGTTGACAGAGTTCTACGCCTTCAATATCAATGGGCGCTTTTACATTGACGATAAGGAAGTCCGGGTGCGCAAAGGCGACCGTGTAGCATTACTTGCCCTCGCTGCGGGGGGCTAGCCTCCGAAATTAGAGATCTATTAGCGTATCTGACGGGGAAAAGACCTTTACTGGATGCCAGTGTCCCTTGTCTGCCACAAAGCGGAGTATAGCGATAAAATGTCCTTCAAGGTCATAGGCGCGGCAGTGTTTGTCCCCGGGTTCGATCTGGGCAGGTAAAACAAGCGGGCTACCATTTCTCACTGCACGCTCGCTCTGTTTATCGAGGATGACTGCCTTCCAGCCCAATAGCGGGCTGTCAATGGGATGGAGAAGCTGTCTCCATGTACCCTCCTGGCAGGCAGCCTCGAACTGGGGCAAGGTCACAGCGTCTTTTATAGAGAACGGACCGCAGACCAGCCTGGTGAGATTATTGAGGTAGGCACCGCAGCCCAGGCGTTGTCCCAGGTCATGGGCAAGCGAGCGGATATAGGTGCCCTTGCCGCATTCCACCTCGATTGTGATAGCAGGAGGGTCGTAACCGGTAAGCCTGATATCCACTATGGTCACCCGCCTCGGCGTGGGGCTCACTCTGGAGCCCTGGCGGGCGAGCTGGTAATAGGGTTTTCCCTCCCGTTTCAGGGCGCTATAAACAGGAGGGGTCTGCTGGATGGTGCCACGAAAGGAGTCCAGCGCTCGTCTCACATCATCCGCTGAGATGCTGCTAATGTCACCTACCTGTGTTACTTTGCCCTGGCGGTCAAAAGTATCGGTGGACCTGCCCAGCATTATTTCTGCCAGGTAGGTCTTGGTGCCTTCCGCCAGGAATTCAGCGACTCTGGTCGCTTGACCGAAACAGACTGGCAGGACGCCGGTGGCTATGGGATCGAGGGTACCGGCATGTCCCAGGTGCTTTTCGCCGGTAAGGCGCTTCAGCCAGGCGATAACACCGAACGAAGTCTGACCTGCGGGCTTATTGATGTTCAGGATGCCATCAATTCCCATTCTCTTTCCCGGTCTCTTCAGAAGCTAGTTCATCAATCAGTTCCAGCACTCTGGCACCCTTTTCGATGGACTCATCAAGATGAAAGCTGAGTTCGGGCATATGTTTTAGCTGCAACCGGCTGGCTAACTGGCGGCGCAGGAAACCGGAGGCAGCAGCGAAGCCCTGCAGCACATCATCCTTGCTGACCTCTTCTCCAAAGATGCTGATAAACACCTTGGTATGGCTCAGGTCAACCGAGGTGGAGACTCTGGTTATAGAGATAAAGCTCCTCAGTCTGGGGTCGTTGACCTGCTCACGGAGCAGTTCGCTTATTTCCTGTCTGATGAGGCTGTTGATGCGTTCAGTGCGTCTAGTCATGTGTGTTCTCCTTAGACTGGGAGACTAGGGGTGGAGACTATGGCATGAATAAGGTTATTATTCAGTTCAGGCTATAACTTCCTTACGATATACCTGGATTGTATCACCGACCTGGAAGTCGGAGAAGCCTTCTACCCCGACACCACACTCGAAGCCAGCGGCTACCTCCTTGACGTCCTCCTTAAACCGTTTCAAGCTACTGACCTTGGACTCGCAGACGACCTTGCCGCGGCGAACAACCCGTACCAGTGCGTCCCGTCGTACCTTACCTTCCTTGACTGATACTCCCGCTACCTTGCCCTTTCGAGCGGTCTCAAATATTGCCAGCACTTCTGCCTGCCCTTCTATCACTTCGGCATATGTAGGCTCAAGCATGCCCTTAAGAGCCTTAGCCACATCCTCTACCAGTTCGTAGATTATGTTGTAGTACCGGATGCTCACGCCCTCCAGTTCAGCTAGCTTGTGTGCCCCGGGCTCGCTACGGGTATTGAAGCCAATGATTATCGCCTTAGAAGCCACAGCGAGGAGGACATCGCTCTCGGTGATGCCGCCGCTGGCACTATGGATTACCCGTACCTTTACCTTTTCATCACTGAGCCTTTCCAGGGAGTCTCTTATCGGTTCTATGCTGCCCTGGACATCTGTCTTCAGGATGATGTTCAGCTCCTTGGTCTTGCCGGCACCGATTTGGGCTGACACTCCGGTCAAGCTAACAGCCCGGGCTCCTCTAGCCATACTTTCCCGCTCTGCCAGTTGCTTTTGCAGAAAGAGGCGCGCTTCGCGTTCATTGGCGACTACTTTGAAGCTGTCGCCGGCTTGAGGGACGGCATTAAGCCCGAGAACCTCCACTGGCGTTGCCGGTTCAGCCTTTTTAAGCTGCTTACCCACGTCGCTGGACATGGCTTTGACCTTGCCCCAGGTATCACCGGCAACCAGGACATCGCCGAACCTGAGAGTCCCTCTCTGGACAAGCAGAGTCGCTACCGGTCCTCTGGACTTGTCCAGCTTTGCCTCTATCACCACACCTTCTGCCGGGCAATCGGTCTCAGCCTTTAACTCCATTATCTCGGCGAGGATGAGGATGTTTTCCAGAAGCTCGTCTATCCCCTGTCTTTTCTTGGCTGATATCGGCACGCATATGGTGTCGCCACCCCACTCCTCAATGACCAGCCCCAGGTCGGCAAGCTGCTGTTTCACCTTTTCAGGGTCGGCATCTGGCTTATCGATTTTGTTAATAGCCACCACTATAGGTACATCAGCCGCCCGGGCGTGGTCTATCGCCTCCACGGTCTGTGGCATCACGCCGTCGTCAGCGGCTACCACCAGGACGGCGATGTCAGTGACCTGGGCACCACGCGCTCGCATAGCGGTAAAAGCTTCATGTCCCGGTGTGTCCAGGAAAGTGATCTTTTTTGAGTCCACTTCCACCTGGTAGGCACCTATGTGCTGGGTTATGGCGCCTGCCTCCGTGGCAGTGATATTGCTCCGGCGAATGGCATCGAGGAGGCTCGTCTTGCCGTGGTCAACATGTCCCATGATCGTGATCACAGGCGGGCGGGAAGGCAGCTTGTCTGTCTTGGCAGACACAGGGCGTTTCGCCACAGTCCGGGAGACCTGTCTTCTGGCTTCGTAACCGAAAGCAGCGGCGACCATAGCTGCCGTGTCGAAGTCCAGACTCTGGTTTATGTTCGCCATAATGCCGTTCCGCATCAACTGCTTGATGACCTCAATGGGGCTGACGTGCAGAATATCTGCTAATTGTCTGACGGTCACAGAAGGCGACAGGATGACCCGGGGTTTAGCTTGTACCGAGGCTTTATTCCCGGCGCTACCCTTTTCCTCGCTGGCTATGGTCGGCTGTTTCTTCCCTTCAGTGGTCAACCCTGATGTCCGCTCCGCGATGGCAGATTTCTGCCATATTCTACCAGCATCTGGCGATTTTCCAAAGTTAGCTTGGTGCGCAATGCGTTCTCCAGCCGATTGCCTTTAAGCCCGACCTCCCAGCATTCGCGGTAAGGACAGAGATAGGCACCCCGCCCCGCCTGTTTGCCCTTTGGGTCTATTTGCACCGTCCCTCCGTAGCTGACCAACCGGACCAGCGCCCTCTTGGCTTTCGTCTCCCGACAGGCTACGCAACTGCGCTGCGGGACATGCTTGTGCCGGGCGGTCTGCTTCTTGGTCTCACTCTTCAAATTCATCTTCTTCTATATAAACTGGCTTGGGGCGTGCCTTCCTGGCTTTTTCCTTGCCTTTGGCTACACTGGGCTCTTTTTTGGTCTTTTTCTTCGTTTTCTCCTGTCTTACTGGCAGTATATCTTCGGCAAACCGTATCTGGGGCATATCTGCGGTTCTTGCTGATGAGGCAGCTCCCGAGGTCAAGACAAGCTCATAGTCCGTTGCCGGTGCAGCGACTTCTGCGACCTCTGCCTCGCTCACCGCCTCAATAGCGGCTGGTATTTCTTCAGTCTCTATCAGGCTGGAAGTCTCTTCTCCAACGGCGACAGGTTCCGGGGTAGGCATTTCAGGTTGTGCCTCTTTCTCCACACGGGCGGCAGCGCTGGGGACCGCAGCCCTCTCTGCCTCGGTTGCCGAAGCGCTTTTAATATCTATTCGCCATCCGGTGAGTCTGGCTGCCAGTCTGGCATTTTGCCCTTCCCTGCCGATAGCCAGAGAAAGTTGCCTGTCAGGAACGGTCACCACAGCGGTACTCTCCGCCGTATCAAGCTGGACATCTATTACCTGAGCCGGGCTAAGAGCATGGGCGATAAAGACTGCCGGGTCTTCAGACCATTCGATGACATCTATTTTTTCTCCGTTTAGCTCGTTTACTATGCTCTGTATCCTAATGCCCCGCAGCCCGACACAGCAGCCTACAGGGTCAACTCCTGGCTGGCGGGCGGCTACAGCTACTTTGCTTCTGTAGCCCGCTTCGCGGGCGATGGCTTTTATCTCGATAACGCCACCGTAGATTTCCGGTATCTCGAGCTCCAGCAGTCGGCGAAGCAGATTGCGGTGTGAGCGTGAAACGATTATCTGAGGTCCCCTGGTTGTCCTGGTCACCTCAAGGACATAGAACTTAAGCCTGCGCCCAACGCGATAACGCTCTGTGGGCACCTGCTCGCTGCTGGGGAGGATAGCCTCAGTCCGCCCCAGGTCCACATAAATTTGCTCCGGCGTAATGCGTACCACCGCGCCGCTAACTACATCACCTTCCTTGCCGGTAAACTCCTCGTAAATGGCGCGATGCTCGGCTTCATGCAGGCGTTGCAATATGACCTGCCTTGCCGTCTGGGCAGCGATTCGACCGGCATTCGGGGGTGTGCATTCGATGTTGATAACATCGCCGAGCTGGGCTGACTTGCTGATTTTTTGTGCCTCTGCCAGGGATATCTCGCGGGCGGGGTCACTAACGGACTCGACTGCCGTCTTCTTGACGAAGATTTTTACCTCGCCAGTATTGGGATTGATTTTGGCAGATATGTCCTGCCCGGCGGCAAAAGCGTCTTTCTTATACGCGGAAACCAGTGCTGACTCGATTGCCGCCAGCACTATTTCCTTCGGCAGATGCTTTTCAGCCGCTAGCTGGGTAAGCGCAATCATGAACTCTGTCTTCATTGTTCAGCACCGTCCCCATATATTGTCTACCAACAAAAAAGTGGGAACTTCGCCCCACTTTTTCTAACACGATTGAGCTTAGTTAATAGTTTACCATAAAAAGAAGGAAAAGGCAACTTTATGGATATTGTATAGTCTATCGGGGCTCGGGCGGCACTCTTGGTATCAGGTCTGTCCTGTTTGCGGTCCGGACTGGCTATTGTGATAAGTGCTATAATTGGGCTGGTATGGCTGGGAGTGAAGAGAGCGGCGAAATGCTGAAGAGGTTTCTCCTCACCATGGGTATTGCCGTGGGGGTCTTCCTGGTCAGCGTTGTGCTGCATAATGTGGTCTCTGGCGTGTTCGGGATAGAGGAACCTGTCTTCTTCATCATCGCTACCATCATTTGCCCTGTAGCCTTCCTCGTCGGTGCTGTGGGCAGCATCGTGTTTGCTGTGAAGAAGCACCGTTAATCACCGGCACCCTGCTTGCGTGACGGAGGTCTTTGTCTGAGCACGTAACCAGGACCGCTCTGTTTAAACCCCGCCGCTGTTGCCCTAAAAAATGCCTTGACAGGGTGCATCTGCAGTTGTACTATTTTCACAAAAGCAGTGTGCGCATGGAGAGATCAGCTTATGTAGTTTGCTTTTAAACAGTCCTCATTCCCCTGAGCAAGCTTCTTAGCCCCTTTTCATCCACGCGTTACTGCCCGTGTATTACCGCTAGCCAGGCACGGTAGCCTGTTTTTATGGCTGGCGAAAGGTAGTGCGAGTTATGTGGAGAGTTGATATGAAGAAGTTACTGTGGTCTGTGCTTGTGCTAATCCTGATTGCCATTCCTGCCTGTTTCGGCGGCGAACAGCCGACTATAAATACTTTTAATGCCGACCCATCGAGTATTTCCACCGGTCAAGCTTCAAGGTTGGAGTGGAGCGTTACCGGGGCTACCAGTGTCACCATAGAACCCGATTTGGGAAACGTTGCCTTGACCGGTAGCACTGATGTCTACCCACGAGCAACGACAACCTACGTACTCAAAGCTTCAAATTCTCGTGGGGTAGCAACTGCCAAAGTAACGGTGACAGTTTCCGGCGCTCCAGGGACAGTGGGTACTCCTGTAATAAATGCGTTCACAGCCAGCCCGGACTCCATAACGCTGGGAGAAGCTTCAACGCTTAGCTGGGAGGTTTCCGGCGCTATCACAGTAAGCATTGACCAGGGTGTTGGCAATGTGGGACTCACGGGCACCAGGCTGGTCTCCCCTTCGACGACCACCACCTACACGCTAACAGCTACCAACGCTAGTGGCAGTGTTACCAGGAGTGTGGGAGTGGCTGTAACTGGGAGTACTCAGGGAACATCCCCCGAGTCTCCTGGACAGAGCCCTCCGGTGATCAATCTCTTTACGGCTAGCCCCACCAGCATAAACAGAGGTCAATCTTCAACGCTTCAGTGGGATGTATCAAATGCCGCCACGGTGACCTTGAGCGCTGTCGAGGGTGGTTTGGGCTGGACAAATACGGTTAGCCCGATAGGCAGCATGAGTGTGTCGCCCGGTGCCGATGCTGCTTATACCCTCAAGGCAACCAACAGCGCAGGCAGTGTAACCGCCAGGGTTGAAGTTACGGTCAGCATAAGCATAGGCGGACTAACGACAGGACAGCCGGATCTGGTGGTAACCGGTGTGGATAGAAAGCAAACGGACAGCGGTCCTGTAGTGGGGTATGTGATTAAAAACAACGGCGATGCTGATGCTAGAAACTTTGTCTGCAAACTATATGCCAATGGTGTCCAAAAGGCTACTGACACCATAGTGCTGCTGGCTGCTGGTGCAGAAGTTACCCGGGAGTTCACCGGTTGGGTAATCAATCCGGTTACGCCTGTAGTAAAGGTTGTCGCCGATGCCAACAATGCGGTGGGTGAAAGCAACGAGGGCAATAATGAAATGGAAAGAACCATTGCCACTACGGTGCGATATGATTTCATTTCCAAAGCGTCTTCAGCCCGATGGTTTTCCGGTTCCGGTGCCTCCAGCCAGCAGATATCATGGGGCGGCTCCACAAATGACAGCCAGGGATTTGCCTGCTATCTAAGTAACGTAAAAATGGAAGACAGTAACACTTATCCTAAAGTCATGGTAACTCATCCCAAGTGGGTTGATGATGGTTGGATACGCGGCACTTACCTGAGTTGCCATCAGGTAAAGGCTGGCGACCATTTCTATGCCAAAATAGGGTTCGTTCAAAATTATAAAGGGAAGGTCCTTTATCACATTTATGTTAAACCTGCGGGCGGCACGAGCACGATGGTTAATGAGACCAGCAAAGGCTACCTTGGCACTATCGGGGTTATAGATGTTGACCTGTCCCCTTATACTGGCAAATGGGTGGACATAACTTTAGGGGTTGATACCTATGGTCCTTCATTTCAGGACTGGGCGTCGTGGATCGAAGCCAAGATAATCGGGGTGTGGTGAAGGGAGACCCTTGTGTGAAGAGCACAATTTCTAGGCGCAGACCGGGCATTTCGGTTGAAAAACGTATATTTATACAGGGTGTCCGTAGACCGGAACATCTCGTCTTGTTGCTAGTCACCGTAGCGATTTTGGCGCTGCTTCCACTGTTTGCCTCGGGCTGCGATTGTGATTATCAGTCTGGACCGGGGGACATTCCTCCTCAAGCTATTATAGAATCTATTTCACCCATGGGGTCCTGTGTCGGGGAGACTGTAACCTTTGTCGGGCGCGGTCACCATTCATATTATGGAGATTCTGTCAATTATGCTTATTCTTGGGATTCAGACCTGGATGGGCACCTCAGCGACCTGGCAACTTTTTCCACCTCATCTCTATCAGAGGGGACCCACACAATTACGTTCAGGGTCTGCTATGGGCGGTGTTCGACTGCCCAGCGCACGATCAGGGTGGCAGCTAACTGCGCCGCCACGCCACCGATTATAGAGTATTTCAATGCCACTCCACAGAGGGTCAACCCGGAGCAGTCTTCAACGCTTAGCTGGAGTGTCTTCGGTGCTAGGGCGATTAGAATTGAGCCGGCAATAGGCGACGTATTCGCCGTTGGGTCGTGTCGGGTATCCCCTGACTCCGATACCGTTTATACTCTTACGGCTACCAATGAGTTCGGCAGTGTCACAGCCAGTGTACAGGTCCGGGTGATAGTCCTGCCGGTTATCGAGTCTTTTACCGCTGTGCCAGACAGGATAGAGGCTGGCAACACGTCAACCTTGAGCTGGACAGCACTCAATGCCACACGGGCTTCGTTAAGCGCCGTAGGGGAACCGGGAACTCCTGCCTGGACACAGACCGTGAGCACCTCCGGAAGCACAAATGTGTCACCGACTTCCACAACCTCTTATACTCTCACAGCTACCAACGACTTCGGCACCGATACCAAAACCGTGCAGGTGACTGTCTTCAGACGCCCGGCACCAGAAGGCTTCCCCGATTTGGTGATTACGGATGTCCGAAAGGTGGAGAGCACAGACGGTTACCGTATAAGTTACACCATAAAGAATCAGGGGGCTGTAGTTGCCGGTCAGAGCACGACTAAAGTATATGCCAATGGCAACTACTGGGATTCTGACCCCGTGGGTGCCCTGCAGCCGGGCATGTGGGTGACAAGGCAGTTCAACGGTAAACTGTATAACCCGGCTTATAATACCCTAGAGGTACGCGCTGACGCCGATAATGCTGTCAGAGAGGGAAATGAGCAAAACAACTCAAAGCAGGTAGTCATTCCACTTGATATAGGCTATGACTTCGTGGCTAACGCCGCTAGTGCTCGCTGGACAAGCGGACCAACGGCAACAACAACCACAACTGCCACACCCACAACCACCTCTCTGAGCTTCGGCGGAAGCACCAATGATAACAGGGGCTTTGTCTGTTATCTCAACAATGCGCGGATGGAAGACGGTAGAACATATACCAGAGTGCTGGTAACCCATCCCAAGTGGGTTTATAACGGCTACATTCAGGGCCTTTACCCTCTCATCTACACAATAAGACCTGGCGACCATTTTGTTGCCCGAATTGGTATTGTCGAAGGCCGTACCGCCGGGCGTGTCAACGTTAACGGAATATACTCTGTGGGACTAACCGAAGTAGCTATGTCTGAGCGTGGGGTCATTGTTGTATATAATGGCGCCATGGAAACAATAAGCTATAGATTCCCCGCTGATACATTCGGAAAGATGCCTCTTGGTGTCATTTTGAAAATATCAACCGATGGCGACTCAACTCAGGACTGGGCAGCCTGGGTGGAGGCTATGATAGTCAGATGATCTACTGGTAGTAACTTTGCGGCACAGGTGTAGCACAAAAAAAGACGCATTTCTACTGTCTATAATACTGCTGATTTCGACCGCCTGTGTGCAGGCACCGGCGCCTGAAGCGGGTGAGGAAGGGTCGCTGGCACCGCAGGTGGAAAGACCAGCCGCCTCCGGAGCGGTCTATTATGTGTCCCCCAATGGTAGCAACCACAATCCGGGTACGCGAGAGCAGCCCTGGGCTACACCGGGATATGCCTCCAAACAACTGGCGCCGGGCAACACTCTTATAATCCTACCCGGCAAGTATGTCCTGCGCCAGGACTACGACGACATTATCACACCTGCTTCAGGTACTGCCGATGCCTGGATAACAATTAAAGGCGAAGACGGCAATACGCCGCTGCTGGCTGGCAGAGATGATTTAAGGGCGGCTATAGACCTATCAGGCGTGAGTTACGTGAAGATTGAAAACCTGGAAATTACCAGCGATGGTGGAAAACGTTTCAGGGAAGGTGTAAATGCCTGGGACCCGGCTTCTCACATTATTCTGAGAAACCTGCACATACACCATGTAGATGAAATGGGCATCGACCTCAAAGATATCAATGATTTGCAAATGATAGACTGCAACATACATCATTGTGGCTTTGGTGCCGTTGGCGGACCTGCTGGAGAGAAGGGTGGCTGGAGAAATGTGGTAATCAGCGGCTGCCGGCTGGCTTACAGCGGGCATTATTATCAGGGAGGGAAAGGTCCTTCGCCTTACGACAGACCGGACGGCTTCGGCATTGAGCCGTCAAAAGGACCGGTTGAGATAGTGCGCACCATTGCCGAGCATAACCTCGGCGATGGGCTTGATTCCAAGGCTGAGAATACTTACATCCATAATTGCATCGTAGCCAACAATTCCTGCGATGGCATAAAAATCTGGGGCGATGGCAGCAAGATAGAGAACTGCCTCGTCTATGGCACTGGAGACGGGGACCCCGCACCAACACCCTGGTCAGGGCTGGTGATAGACCAGGTGGAAAAGCCAAATGCCCGTTTTGAGGTGATAAATACCACTGTCCACGATAACCCGCAAAGGCAGGGCTATCCCATGTATGTCCAGTATGATACCCCGGTACCGATAACCCTGATTATGCGGAACTGCATTGTGGCTAATGGAGAAGGTCTGGTCTATATCGGGGACTCCGTGAAGTTTATCGCCGAGCACAACATTTTCTATCGTCCGGGGCAGGAGATACAGGTATATGCTAATAAGAGGGACTATACCGCAGCCCAGATAGAAGCTGGTGAACTGGGTAACGGCAATATCTGTAAAGACCCTCTGTTTGTAGCACCCGCCTGGGGGAAAGAGGGTAACTATCACCTCCAGAGCGGCAGTCCGGCGATAGATGCTGGAACATCGCAATCGGCTCCCAGCACCGACCTCGAAGGAAAAGCAAGACCACAGGGTGCCGGGTACGACGTTGGCTGCTATGAGCAGTAGACTTAGGAAGGAGGTCAAACTGGAATGAAGGTACCACATTCAAGTATGGTCAAAACTAGCGCTGGAAAACTCGTATTGACTACCTTGCTTGTATCCGTCCTGGTCTTGCTCTGTACCTCGGTTATCCCGCTGGCGCCGCCTGTCAGTGCTAATAGTGGTTGCCAGGATATTTTCCTACCCGATTTAGCACAGCAGGCACGGTGGTCAGATGGCAATAGGCGGGTAAGCTATGGTGGCGACCCTGATGGCGAAAGACCATATGTTTACCATCACATAGCCACCATGGAGAATGGACGTGACCTATGGGCATTGGAAACGCGCCCGTCCAGGCAAGACACTCCCTATATTCAAGGTGTGTTTAATATCACGGTGCCGCTGGGTGCTCATGGGGCTTATTTCATAAGCTGGGTAGGCTTTCTAAATGATGCCCCACGGGGTAGGACTGTTACCTTCACCGTTTACTGGCGGCGGGCGGGGAGCGGCGATATATTCCAGACGCTGGTGAGTGCATCAAAGTCCTATGATGGCACCATTTTGTTGATGGAAGCGGACATGAGCAACCTTTGTGGCGCACCAGTGGAACTTATGCTGGAGGTTGTGGGTGGCGGGCTAAGAACTCAGGACAAAGTGGCATGGCTTTGTCCCATGATAGAATGCATTCGCGAGCCGGATTCTCCGCTTAAGCCCTGCTTTGATGATACCGGTGCTTGGGACCCTCAAGGCACGGACCTTCTTGAAGTAGCAGCCCAGACGGTTGGGACGAGGGAGTCATGCAATGTACCAGACGGCGGCAAGCCTTACTATCAGATGGTACTTGGCTGCAATAGATGGTGGGAGGCACATGTGATGGAAGCTGTCTCCGACAAGCCCGGGCGTGAGGCGTGGTGTTCGGAGACCGTAGCCTACTGGCATCATAAGGCACGCACTCCCTACCCGGAGGGCTATCGCACCGACTATTATCAGAATTGGCAGCTACCCAATGCCCAGGCAATAGCAACCTGGTACCAGACAGAGGAGGATCGTGGTGGTAGAGGACGCTGGATCGATAGCACCGAGCTCGACTATTCCAATTTTCAGCCGGGCGTTAACGCTCCCTGTCCCGGTGCCTATCAAGCGTGGGTAAAATATTACGAAGACCCGCCAGGAAGCGGTAACTGGCGGTGGGATTGGGGCGACGTTCACAGCCAGGTTATAGATGAGATGTGGGTACGGCGAAAGTCCGATGGTACGGTAGTACGCGTGGACATCAGGCTGATAGAAGGGAATTCTGGCGATCGAGTGACCAATACGGGAAGAGTGGAAAATATCATAGATTTTACTCCACTGGGTGACAGGTGGGGGGGTAATAGAAAAATCGCTGGCTGGGGAATCGACATCGTCAATGGCGCACCATATTGCAGAACAGATAGAATCCACTATGTTACTGTATCAGAAGGACCACCACCACGAATACAGGCGGGGCAGCGGGACATGTTCCCAAAAGCCTCCGATTCGAATAGGGCTCTGGTACAAAGACTGGTCGATTATTCGCGCAGTAACTCAGGCAAAAAGCCGGGTCTACAATTCTCGGGTGCTATGGTCAGGAAGACCGTTTTCGACACCGAGAGACCCGATGAGCGTCTGATCGCTGCCCAGGCGGTGGCACATAAGGACCTGGATATAAGGATCGACCTCAATAAGCCGTATCCTTTACCAGTCAAAGGGGCAAGGCTTGAATTTAGACTGCCGGAGGGCACTAGTCCGCCGAGGATGATGACTTACGCTGGGAAGGGCTTGTTCGGCACCTCGCTTTTCCCCAGCTTTGTACCCATATCTGGAAATGTGCCGCACCGCGACGTACGCTTTGTCAGGTTTGTTATCCCTAAAGGTGGTCTCACTCAGGACACTTATATTGAGCGCTTTGTTATCGATTATGACTGGGGACCTGACACCGATGCACCAAACTACGAACCTGAACAACTTCTCTACGAGGAAGCCGCCACTGAGCCAGCTAAAGGGACTCAATGTCCATCGGGCTGTACTTGTATGACCGTTGAGGAAGCCAAGAAACTTGGATATGACCTCTGTCAGAAGCAGTTGACTGAGTGCGGTAAGGACGCCAGCGGCAATATCCTGTACTGTTTCGGACAACCTGCTACAGCGGTTCCGCCACAATGTCCAGCGGGCTGTGTTTGTGTAAATAAAGTCGAGGCGGAAAAGCTGGGCTATATTCTGTGTAATCGTCAGATAATAGAGTGCGGAACTGATTCCAGCGGCATTCCAATGTATTGCTACGCAAAGGCTGTGACCCCAGAGACCAAGCCCGTGCCAGGCAAATTGATTATCGAGCCCGCTCAGGATAGGAACCCGGTGGGTAGCCAGCACACCTTTACCTTTACCTTATATGACACCAATGGCAAGCCGTTACCCTATGTGAGGATATACATCAGCCATACGGGTGCCAATACCTTGGCACCGATTGAGCTGGTTACCGATGCCAACGGCAGGACTAGCTACTCCTATACCGGGCGTAATGCCGGAACGGATTATATTATGGCTAAAGTAGATAACGTAGTGGCTCAAGCCACCAAGGAGTGGTACGCGCAACCTGTAGAAACGACGGTTAACCTGCCTGGCAGGATTGTAATCAGTCCACCCAGTGATAAGAATCCTGTGGGCACCACGCACACCTTGACCATCACAGTTTACAACACTGCTGACAAGCCGATGGTGAATTCGCGAGTGAGGATAACCCATTCCGGTGCCAATATATATTTGCCTGCTGAATTGACAACCGATGCTAATGGCACAGTCAGGTACTCATACACCGGTAATAAGGCTGGTCTGGATACTATTACGGTTTCCGTGGGCACAATCTCTGCCACGGCTACCAAAGAATGGTACACACAAGCTGCGCCGGTCACGCCGGCGAGGCTAATGCTGACACCAACAAACGCCTCCAATCCACCGGGCAAGATGCACACTGTTACCGCCACGGTGATAGGCAGTGATGGTAAACCGATGAGCGGTGTGGATGTGACCTTTTCGGTCACCGGTGTAAACAACTTTGCCCGCCATGCCACCACGGACGCAGCGGGCAGAGCCAGCATAAGCTACACTTCTAAGAAGGAGGGCAAGGACACCATAACCGCCACTGCTGGTGGACTGAAAGCCACAGCGACGAAATGGTGGGAGGTGATTAGATAGGGGTTTTGAACCGAAGAAGGAGGTGAGTCGAAAGTGAAGGGCTATTTATTCAAGACCGTTTTAAGTTTATCGTTCGTATTATCTGTTGTTGTTCCAAATCAGTTAAGTGGCATGGCAATAGATACCGGTAACAAATATATCCCGCAAACTCCTGCCGCTTATGTGGGGACAAAAGAGGTCAAGTCCACCGAAGCGGTATACATCGCCAATCGGGATTGTGATCCGCCGGGGAGCGAAACTAAGAACTTCAATTCTGGATCGGAAGGGAAGGTGCTTGTGGTTAGCACCGGCAGCGAGGAATTTGCCTGCACTAAGTGGACTTTAGTCCGTTTTTATCCTATCACTCTGCCATCGGATGCCAGCATAACCGGTGCCAAGATCAGACTCTACCAGCAATCAAGCACTGGTTTACCTATCAAAACGTTCTCGTTATTAGAGCCTGGCTTCAGTGAGGGCGGGGTCACGTGGAACACAAAGCCGCCAATGGGAGACCTGCAGAGTACCACTAACGTGCCTGTGGGTAGTGGCTGGCGGGAATTCAATATATCAGCATCGCTGGTCAGGAGCTGGGTACGCTCACCAAATACCAACCTGGGTCTTGCTCTCGTCCCCGGCACGACTCAGATTGGTTATAGTGCGCTATTTGCCAGCGATGAGGTGGCAGGTTATGAACCAAGGCTCGTCATCACTTATACCACTTCGGAGGGGGTACCACCGCCCCCGCCACCTCCACCGCCCCCACCCGAGGACACAACACCTTGCACTATCAGTTGTACTCTAAATCCGGACCCACCCCAGCGAGGACAACCCCTAACCATCACCTGTACCGCCAGAGATAACAAGGCTATGTCTTACCTGGCTATTTATAAAGGAAGCACACGGCTGGTCTACAGGGAAGCAACTCAAGAAAACCAGACTACGCTTACCGCAACTTATACAGCGTCGGGCAATGAAGTGGACATTCCAGGCATCGGCTTCATCATCCAAGCGGATGACCAGAGCCCGGCTGCTGCGGCACAGTCCCTGCAGGTCTACAGGCAAATAGCAGGGACGGGCACCAGACCGAGGATATCAGTGACCATCAGGACCGATATAGAGACGATTCCAGAAACACACCGACTGATAAAAGGCGGTGGTGAACGAGTGCACGCAACCGTCACCGTAACCGACCCGGACGGTCTCGACAGGGTAGAAGTACAAGTTCCAGGGCGAAGCCCTGTGGTGGAGACACCCGGTGGCGGAACGGCGCGGACAATGACCGTAAACTGGACTAACAGCGACCCCCGTATCACGGAGTTCTATGTTCAGGTGTATGCTACTGACAGAGAGAATAACCGGTCATCGCACCGTGAGACTGTGCATATAACACAGCCATACGAGACTTTTCCCGCGAGATATGCTCTTGGAATCGGTAACCCGGAAACCCCTGAGATAAGCTGGGACAGGATGAAAGAGGTATTTGGCGCTGACGAGTGCTCTTGGTCAGAAGCCACTCTTGGAATTGTCCAATTCGACAATCCGTGGGCTTCGTTGCTATATGACAACTTGTTCAAAACCATAGCCGCAAAGGGACACTGCTTTGGCATAAGCACCACGGCTCTGGAGTTTTACCACAGGAGGATATCTTCAGACACGCTGCAGAATTACAGGTACCCGATCAGCTACGACCAGGCCTATACTTGGCAATATGTACAGGACAGGCAGGGTGCCCAGTGTTCAGCCGAAATCGCCATTCCTTCAATTCAACAATATTTACAATATATACCCGGGCGCTCCCACCTCGAAAAGCTTGCACAGATAGAGAATGACCTCAGAAATGATAACTCGGGTATCATATCTATATTCAAAGGCATCGGAGGCAGCGTGTATAACATCCGGGGTCACGCTATTGTCCCGTGGATGGTAAGACACCTGCCTGATGGCACCACCAGAGTATATGTTTATGACTGCAATCGTGAGGGGGCCAAGAACAACCCAGACGCCGATTTCGCTAATTTTGACCACTTCCCCTATATCATTATGGACAGCAGCAGCTGGGGCTTCCGTATGGGCAATGAGATCTGGTCCGAAATGATGCTATATAATTCCTATGAGAATGCCCTCGGCGATGCGTCACAAGAACGGTATATCAGCCCGCCCATACACAATGTGACGGTCACCGACCACGATTTACCAAGTGATGTACGCTATGTGGTGGACATCCTATGGTGCCTGGTCGGCGGCGGTGCTGATGTCTATGTCGAGGACAGCGAGGGCAACATCACCGGTATATACCAGGGGAGGCTTCGCACCGATATACCGGGCTCAGCGCCACTGATAATAGCCATGGCTGCTGGCACATTCCCTGACCATGAAGTTTACGCGCTGCCCAATAACAGAGACCTGACCATTCATGTAGTTGGCAATGAACAGGGCAGCTACAACCTCGCGCTGATGGACGGTAGATCGCTCTACGCAGTGAGACAGAAAGCCATTTCTCAGGGTGTTGAGGACATAATGCGAATCGCACGCTTCGAGGGAGCGGTGGGAAACCGCATGGAACTCATATTAGGGGAAGCGGATGACGACTTTGAAGTGGATATCGGACATAGGTTCGCCCCGAGACCGGGCACGGCGATAAAGAGAGAGTCCATAGACCGGGTCTGGATTCTGGACAATATCTCAGCAGATGAAGGTGGTGAGCTTGGTGTTTATGTTGAGGAAGGCGGTGATAGCCTGATAGTAGAGAACACCGGCGAGGGGGATATAGAGTTCGATGTAACCGCCCGTAGCACCGAGTCCCTCGAATCTTTTGAACAAGGACAGGAGCCATCTTATATGCCAGAATCGACCGAGGAAAACATCACGATTGAGCCCGGGCGAGGAGTTACCCTTACACCGGAAAACTGGGCAACCACGGAGGAAAGAGGGCGCTTACATACACTGGGACATAAAGCCGGTAAAAGGGGCGCACTCCCGATTATCCCTGTGATTATTGGTGCCGTCGCGATTGCTGCTATTGCCGCAGTAACTATAGTGCTGCTCAAGAGAGGAACATTCAAAAAGGTGCCAAAAACACATAAGACCGGGTAAAAAGCAGACGGCGCCTTGACTCTATCCGGTGGCGGGCTATAAATATGGCTGTTGCCTTTACGAAGGCATTGAAGCAGTTGTGGTCTATACCAGCGTTTTGAACTGGATATAGCCTTGATGTGCCGCTCTGTAGTTTGACAATCCAGGTTCAATGGTCATAAACTTTGCCTTTGAAAAGGACTACCGCACGCTGATAGTTCTGTTCCAGGAGATGGGCTCTAAAAAGTCGTATGCCACTGGCTGACGATTGGGGAGACCGAATATGGGAGTAGACTGGGTCAATTTACTGGTCACCGCACCCCTGGATGGGGCGAGTTTAGAGCGGATTAAGAGGGTCAGCGATAGGATGAAGCTGACGGACGCTTCGGAGTTGCTCCGCGCCGAAAGCAAGGGGGACAGCAGCGCTGCCAAAGAATTGGATGCTCTTTTGGCTGAGGCAGAGGTGATATACGGCTTCAGGTTGCCTAAAGACCTGGTGCGCCGGGCTCCAAAGCTGAAGTGGGTGCAGGTGATGTCCGCCGGGGTGGACAGGTTTCTGGAGGATGAAGAGCTGCGGAAGAGCAAAGTGGTGCTGACCAATGTCAGTGGCATCCACGGAGTGCCGATTGGTGAGTTTGTTCTAGGGCTGATGTTGATGTTTGCCAAGCAGGCACCGCTGTGTTTCCAGCTCAAACAGCAACGTCAGTGGGGGCGGTTTGTCCCCACGGTGTTGCGCTCCAAGACGGTGGGCATAGTGGGGCTGGGCAGCATTGGTCGAGAGGTCGCCCGGCTGGCTAAAGCTTTCCGTATGAGGGTGGTGGCTACGCGCCGTTCTGCTCGAGGAGCAGGACGTGCCAGATATGTTGATGTGCTATATCCCCCGGACCAGCTACACCGGTTGCTTTCTGAGAGCGATTTCGTGGTTCTGGCTTTGCCGCTTACTCCGGAAAGCAAGGGACTGATCGGCGAGCGGGAACTGCGCAGTATGAAGCCCACCGCTTACTTAATAAATGTGGGTAGAGGAGAGATAGTGGATGAACAGGCGCTGGTGCGCGCTCTCGAAGAGCGCTGGATCGCCGGGGCTGGGCTGGACGTGTTTGCCACAGAGCCGTTGCCCGCAGACAGCCGCCTCTGGGAGCTCCCGAATGTAATCTTTAGCCCCCATGTTGCCGGGGGGATGGAGGACTACGTGGAACGGGCGACGGAGGTGTTCTGCGAAAACCTGAGACGCTATTTGAGCGGCAAAAGGCTGCTTAATGTGGTGAACAAGGAGAGGGGCTACTGAGCGGCGGGACTGGAGCAAGCCTGCATTGCAGCGCCCAGTGCGGTTATCATCTGGGGTTGTGGTGGCAGGAGTAGCTTTATACCCAGCCCTGTTTCCACAGCGGTTATGAGTCCCGGATTTAAGGCGCCGCCTCCGCATATGGCACAGGGCTGGTCAAGCCCTACCCTCTTGACCAGTGAGACGACCTTGCTGGCAAGTGCCAGGTTGACCCCAGCAGCGATGTCTGGTGCGGGTACCCCCTCAGCTATTCTGGTGATAGCCTCCGATTCGCCGAACACGGCGCAGCCGGTGCTGAAGGTGATCGGGTCTTTCGATTTGAGTGACAGGGGACCGAAGTCCTCGAGCCGGATGCGGAGCACATTGGCGATAACCTCGATGAAGCGACCGCTCCCGGCGGCGCATTTTTCGCTGACAGCAAAGGTGACCACCATCCCATTGCTGTCCAGTTTGATCACTCTGGTGGACTGGGCGCCGATATCGATGGCGGTCTTTGCTTCGGGGAAGACCTTGTTTATACCCCTGGCGGTGCAGACAATATCGCTTATTTTGCCAGCAGCGAAGGTCACGTTTCCCGCCCCGATGCCAGTAGCTATCACCTCTATCGAGGGGGGAGCCTGTCCTGGTTTAGCCAGGAGTTTCTCTCTAATGGCGCTGGCGGTAGCTTGATGGTTGGTCCCTGAGAGCCTGACCGCAATGGCAACGGTCTGGGAGTCCCTGAGCAGCACGCCCTTGCTGTAAGTAGCACCGATATCTATACCCATGCACCAGACCATATCTTGCTCCTAACTATAGAAGGTGGCTTTTTCCAAGCGGCGCTGCCTTGTCTCCAGAGGCTTACCCTGAGCGACCAGCTTCATTACCCGGTCTTTTGCCAGCAGGGCAGCGCCCAGGGCGCCGGTGAGCAACGGCTCTTCAGGGACGAGCAGGCTGCAGCCGAGGCTCTGGCTCATTGCCTGCACCATGCCGATGTTTTTGGCGACGCCGCCGGTGAGCACCACATCGGGCTCTATACCCAGCCTCCGTGCCAGCGCTGCCACCCTCTCGGCAAGGGCATGGTGCAGACCGGCGATGATGTCCTCTATCTTCACCCCCTGTGATAGGTGCATGACCACCTCCTGCTGGGCGAAGATGGTGCACATATTGCTGATCTCCACCGGGCTCGTTGCCTGAAGGGACAACTTTCCCAGGTCATCAAGCCTTATGCCCAAACTTGAGGCGGTCAGCTCAAGGAACCTGCCGGTGCCGGCGGCACACTTATCGTTCATGATAAAGTCCACCAACTTTCCTTCGTTGACCTTGAAGCATTTGGCATCCTGTCCACCGATGTCTATGGCTGTCCTGACGCCGGGAAACAGGCTGTAAACACCTCTGGCATGGCAAGAAAGCTCGGTGACCTGCTCATCAGCAAACGGGACATTGAACCTGCCATAGCCGGTGGCGATGATGTAGACGATTTCCTCGAGTTTGAGCTTTGCCTGCTCCAGAGCCTGCTTCATCACCTCATTGGCAAGGTGGCGGTGCTCCGGTCCGGTGGGACCTTTGATGGCAGAGAGTATTTTACCTTCGGCATCGATGACCACGGCTTTGGTCATGGTGGAGCCGATGTCGATGCCGGCGAAATATGCCTTTTGCAGTGGAGTCTGCTCAACCAATGGTTTCCAGAAATGCCTCTATCCTTGTCCTCATCGGAGCCAGCGAACCTTCAGTGTAATCGTATTCGATGTAGGTTGACGGGACGCTGATGCTGGCGAGGTAGTCCCTGACCGCTGGCACCTCAAAGGCGAATGGGTCGCAGTACCTCACCAGGAGCAGTACTGCACCGTCCACTTTCCAGTCGGCGATGATGCGCTTGAGATAGCCGTAGCGGCTTTGCAGGTCTTTAAGGTAGTCCTTCTGCGTGGCACTGGCGGTGGTCTGCCTGAAGGTGCGGGCACAGGTTATCTCGTTCAAATAGTAATCGGCGAGCGCGTTTAACGGCTCAGAGGTCAGCTTCACACTGCCACGGTAAGGTCTGTAACCACCGCAGTCCTCGGCGAACACCACATAGGCATTGCTCTCCAGCACCGCCATTACATCGGCATTGTCCGTGGTGCTGCCCCAGAGAAGCAGGCGGGCGCGCTTGGACGGTGGCTTGTCCTTACGCGCCTTCACCTCGTCGATAACCTCGGTGAGGAGCTGATTGCCTTCATCTACCGGCAGGCTCATCACCGCTTTCACCACCTGCACGATTTCGGTACCTGAAACAAGCGGTGGAGAGGACTTGGTGAGGTCGAATAAGGACTGGACCAGGGTGCGCTGCTGATTGTGTGCTTTAATAGCTTTGCGAAGGCTATCCGTTGAAAGTTTCCTGCTGGCGAGCGATTCCAGCGTGGTGATGAACCCCTTTAGCTGGCTGGTGAAATAGGTCACAGCCTCTGGCAGGACGGTCCCCGGCATATCGATGAAGTGGAAGTATGGCAGAGTGGTATATGACTGCCAGATGCGCGCCGTCTTCTCCTGCGGGTCACTGGCGTGAATGGCGACCATGCCGTTGAGGAAATTGTGCTTACCCTTGAGGGCGCAATCGAGGCAGGAACGCATTATGGGGCAGAACGACGCTGGCAGCACCCTATCTGCTTCCGTCACCGGCTCCCTCATCTCGCCATATATGCGGTAGGGGATGACATCGAGGGCGGTGAGCAATTCCAGGGGTACATATACACAGGGATAACCTATCACTTTCTTCCCCTGGGATTGTAGTTCCTTTGCCCTGCGGGAGCGGCTCTGATAAATTTCTTGAACTCTAGCTAGCCCTTTAGCTGTCATTTCTGTACCCCTGTGGAGAATTTTTTCCTGTGCGCTGTGTCCTGTTTACCACTCCAGACCTGCCTCGCGGCGCGCCTTGCGGTAATATTCCATGCTTTCCTCGAACGGTTCTGCTCTGGTGAGCACATCCTGAGGATTGAACAAACGCAGGTCCACTATATCCCCTTCGACCATCAGCGAGGGCACCTTCAGTCTTTCCATAAGCATGTTTGCCACGTGTGGCAGGTGGGTGGAGGCACTGCGGCAGCTTACCAGCGGGTGCAGGAAGGCGCCGTCGCACTTCCATTCGCGGACATATTTTAGATAGATGTAGACATCGGCGCCGGCGACCACGTTCTTGGCAAGTGCGTCTTTGTAGTTAGCCACCATGCGTTGCAGGCTGAACCTGGCGATGCGTTCCAACGGGTCGCTGACGCCGCTTAAGTCCATCGGTGGTGGCGAATGGTAGCCGAAACTCTCGATGACAAAGTTCCAGCCTCTCTCCGCCAGCCTGTCAAACAGGTCGAGGCTGTGCCACGGTGGCAATTCAGCGAACACCAGACGGTATTTCTCTTCAGGTATAGCGCCGATGCCGTTCTTGACCCTGTCGGCGACCTCCTGGTACAGGTTGCGATAAAGCTGGGCCGACTCCTTCAAGTCGCCGAGCAGGAACAGCGCCGGTGGCATGGCGCTCCAGAAATCCCGGCTATGCATGGGGCAGGGCTTTGCCTTGCGCAATTCAGTTATCTCGTGAGACAAACGGTGGATCTCAATCGCCAGGTCGACTGTTTCCTCCAGCTTCGCCCAGTCCATTTTCCTGCCCACAGCCTTTTCCACAAAGGCGACAAATTCCCTGAGGTGGTTTACAGCGAGCTTTACCATCTCCTCGTAGCAGCCTTCGAGCTGAAACTCTCTGATGCCGGGAAGCGGCGCTTCCAGCGTCCACACCGGCACATTTAGATACCTTCCCAGTGCCTGGAACCATTTATATCTGGCATCGCAAACAGCCACAGAGGAAAGAAGAAATAACGGTTTGGGCATACCACCCATGGGGGCTTCCGGGGGTATCTCTCCACCAAGCTCTTTCAGTCTGGCGGCGTAGCCGAAGTTCGCTCTGCTGTAGCCGCAGAGATGGGTGGGGAAGCCCTCGGCATCAGAGCGGTCAAGGTACTCACGGGCTACTCCAGCGGCAGCTAAGGCAGCGCCGTAGTTCTCAGGATAGACCACCTCGATATCCATGGCTTTAAGTATGGGGTCACCGTAGCAAAAGGTAAGCATCGCCCACACCGTTGGCTTGCCAGCCTTAATCGCCTCCTGACTGCGCAGATAGGACTCGTCCACCTTAGCCCTGAGCGGGTACATAGCCTTTACGCGGTTGATTACTCTTTTTTTCTCGCTTGTGGTCATGACTCCCCCTTGTCGGCGTATTATAGCAGGGAGGCGATGATAAGGCTAGGCTTTGTGTTATTTTAATTAGCCCCCTCACTCTAACTCTCTCCCGCGAGGGGAGAGAGGACGGTTCCCTCCTCTCCCTTGATGGGAGAGGATAAAGGTGAGGGTGACCCCCCCACTCTCATCCTCTCCCGCGAGGGGAGAGGGACTCTCCTCTCCCTTGATGGGGAGTCTTTCTCTCCCCCCTCTCCCTTGCTGGGACAGCCTTCTCTTCCCTGAAGGAAAAGTCCTTCCTTCTGTTCCCCTCCCTTGAGGGGGGAGTTCTCAGCTCTCTCCTTTTCCTCGACGGGGGAGTCCTCCTCTCCCTTGCTGGGACAGCCTTCTCTTCCTCTCTTGAAGGGGGAGTCCTCTTTTCCCTCCTCTCCCTTGATGGGAGAGGATAAAGGTGAGGGTGACCCCCTCTCATTCCCCCCGCGGGAAAGAGAATAGCCCCACTTTATCCAGGTGAGTCCAGGCTTGAATCGGAGGGGGCTATTTGCGCCTGAAGATGCTGCTAAGGTCTGGCTTGCGGACTCTGATGGTCTTGAGGTGTGGGATGCCATGGCGGTTTCGATACATCAGGGCAAGGACTATTGCCAGCGCATAGAATGTGAGCCAGAGCGAACTATAAAACAGCCAGACGAACAGTGGCAGGAATGGAGAGGAAAGAAATATGGACACGGCGAGATGGCGGACGAGGAGCAAAGCGATGCCGAGCAAAAGCAGGTTAATGCCAATGGCTTTGGGGGCGAGCACCAGAAAAATTCCGATGAGGGTGGCTACCCCCTGTCCCCCCTTGAATTTGAGGTAAAGCGGGTACATATGCCCTACCCAGGCAGCTACTCCTGCGCCCAGTACCCAGAGGAGGGGGAGACCGAGGGCTCGGGCGATGAGGACGGCGGCAGCACCTTTAGCGATATCACCGATGGCGGTTATTGCCCCACCCCAGATGCCCACCTGACGGAAGACAGCGCCGGCGCCGACGTTGCCGGTATCGATCTTGCGGATGTCAGCCCCTCTGGCGAGCCTGGTGACGATATAGGCAAAGGGGATGGAGCCCAGTAAATAACTGGCGACGATACCAGCTACACCCAGAAGCGTTTGGACGAACATGGCTTACAGGATGCGTTTTAGCCGGGGGTTGGGAGTGATGCCCGGGATTCTCCCCCGTTTGGCTATCGGCTTGCCCTCGACATCGTGGAGGTCGGCGGTGAAATCGATGGGCTTGGCATCACTGATATGGCTACCCACGCCGAAGTAGTCCACAGGTGCCCCCGACTCGATGAAGTACCTGATGCGCTCCGGACTGAGTCCGCCGCTGACAAAAATCTTCACATTCTTGAAGCCAGCGAGGTCGAGCCGGGCTCTGGTCTCCTTTACCAGGTCGGCGGTCACCCCGCCGCGCTCGCCGGGGGTATCGAGGCGCACGCCCTGCAGCTTACCCTGCATTGCCTGTGCTACGATGACGCTCTCCTCAGGCTCGTCCCTGAAGGTGTCCACCAGGGCGATGCGGGGGACTTCTGGCGGCATGTGTTTATCAAAAGCCAGGGTAGCCCTGGCGGTATCGCCCATAGTGATTATCAGGGCATGGGGCATGGTGCCGGAGGGCTGGATACCAGCCAGCTTGGCGCCGAGAATGCTGGAGCAGCCGACGCAGCCACCGATGATGGCAGAATAGTCCATTACCCCCGCCACTAAGGGATGTACATGCCTGGCGCCGAAGCTGATAATGGGGATTCCTTGAGCGGCATCAACGCACTCCTTAGCCGCAGTCGCCCAGCCGCTGCAGTGCGATAGTATTCCCAGGTAGACTGTCTCATAAATGCCGTAGCTCTGGTAGGGGGCGGTGATGCGCAGCACCACCTCCTTTCTTTTGAATGGCTCGCCGTCGGCAAGCGCCCAGACCTCACGGTTGTCCTCGGGGAGCACCTTCTCCAAAAGTGCCCTGACCTCTTCCATGCCGCAGAGGATGCCATCGCGGCTGGGGAAGACCTCCATGGTGGCTACCGGGTTCAAGCCCTCCTTTTTCAGTATCTCCACGGTGCGCACGAAATAGACATCTGAGGTCTCGCCGGCGATGATATAGTCCGGAATCTCAAAGCGTGGCTTGAGGGCAACGGCAGGCACTGCTCTGGTGAGCCTGGCACCGAGCACTCTCTGGATATAGTCAAGGGCGAAGCTATGGGCTTTCTCATCGAAATCGCCCACGCAGTCCACCGGCACCTCTACATCGTAACCGCGCAGTCTGGCTTCGGAGACGCCGTGCAATACGCAGATGTGGGTGCAGACGCCGCAGATGACTACTGTCTCTGGCTTCAGCGCTGCCAGCTCTGCCTCTAAAGTGGTGCCGTAAAAGGGGCTGTAGGTCTTTTTGGGTATTATCTTGCCGGGATATTTAGCCAACTCCGGTATGACCTCAGCTTCGGGTGTACCTGCCACACAATGTGGCGGGAACATGGCAAATTCAGGGTCTTCCTTGTCGTGATGGTCGCAGACAAAGAAGATTTTGGAGCCCTTAGCCAGTTCGTCCTCGAGGAGTTTCTGTATATTGGGGATAATGCGGCGGGCTCTGGCACCGCAGTAGAGAGGGTAACCTTCCTCCATGAAGCCGCGCAGCATGTCTATGACTACTACCGCTCTAGCCATTTTCCCCTCCTTATTCCATTGGTTACTGCTTGATGGGCAGCAGTAATGCCTCTTTAAGCTCGCTGGCTACCTGAAACGGGTCGCTGGAGATGATGCTGGCGGCGAAGAGTTCCATGGTGCCGAAGTCCGATGAGCCGTCCCAGGGGTAGCCGCGGTCGACTATTCTGGCGATGACGGGAAAGCCGCTCCAGTCCTCTGCCACCGTGTCCAGGGGTGGAGCAGCGATGCCCACATTAAAGGCGGTGACATGCATGCGGTCGCGAAAGCAGGCAAGGACTTCATAGACGCTTTCCTGAAAGGACTGGTCAGCGAAACTGGAGGCGAGGATAACGGTCTCCCTCTCTTTTATCGGTGCTAGATAGACGAATATCCTATTGCCATTCTTCTCTATTCCCAGTCCCAGATCGCGGTGCACCTGGAAAAGGTCGTCGAAGTAATTTGAGCCGTACCGGTTGCGGTAATTCAAAGCTGCCTGACGAAGGGCTTCTATCTTAGCGTAGTGGCTGCCCCTCCCTAGCACCACCTGCGCATGCCCGTGGGCGAGGCTGGCGCCGGCTTTCTTCAGCGAGTTCCAGACGAAGAAGAAATACTTAGCTGAGGGGTCGTATTCGTGTGCCCGCTGTGCCCAGCGCCAGGCGGTATCCAGATAGTCCATCACCTTCTCTCTGGTAAAGGCTAGGGGGTTATAATCGTTGAAAATTATCAGCCCGTGGAACTCATCGTATTTGGCGATGTTACTGGCGGTGATGCAGTATTTACCCTCTATTCTGCCGAAGGGGTCTTCGGGGGTGTCGGTGAGGGGGTGTGCCAGCGGGTCATCTTTAGCCCTGTCCAGGATGGCTGCCTCCACCTTTAGCCTGTCCTCGTACTGCCTGGGACGGAGGGCACGCAGCGGGTTAAAGATGGCACCTTCAAAGGTGATTCGGTTGGTGATTTTAATTACCCGCTGCTCACAGACAGCTTCCAGCGAGCCGAACTGCTTCTCGATCCACGGCACCATGGTCTCCGTGGGCTGGCAGACGCCAGAGGTAGAGGTGACAGCGAAGATGCGGCGGAACAGGTCTCGTGTCTTCTCAGGCAGCGCCTCGACCAGCCTGTCCAGCTCACCGATAACTTGGCTCTGGCGGCTCACGGTTCACCTCTAAAATATGTGCATACTCCTCGAGCAGCCTGGCAGCCCCTTCCTTATCGCCGTTTTCCAGTGCTGCCAGGGTGCGCGTCAGCAGGTCTACCTCGCAGGCGAGGCAGGAGGAGAGGCTGGTGAGCGAGCCACAGCAGGGCGACATCTCCGTACGCCAGAGCAATGCCTCCTTTATCTCCAGCATTTTCTTTACACCGCTGATAGCCTCGCTCAACCCCTGAGGACTCTCCAGCTTCTTTCTGGTGGCAAGCACGCTTTCCCGGTTGACGATAAATGCCTGAGGTGGTATCAGTCCCTGGCAGGCACTGCCTGAATTCGGGGCAATTTTTCCGGTCGCTGTTTTCTTTACCATCTCACCCTCTCTAATGTCTGAAATGCCTTATGCCGGTAAACACCATCGCCATGTTGTACTTATCGGCGGTGGCGATGACCTCTGCATCCCTTACCGAGCCACCGGTCTGGATTACGGCGGTGACTCCTCCCCGCGCCGCCACCTCCACGGTATCGGGGAACGGTATCATGGCATCCGAGGCAAGCACGCTCCCCTTAGCCGCCTCGCCCGCCCGTTTCAGGGATAGCTCCACGCTGGTCACCCTGTTGGGCTGTCCGGCGCCCATGCCGAGCAAGGTATTATCTTTAGCCAGCACGATGGCGTTGGACTTGATATGTTTTACCGCCTTCCAGGCGAACAGCATATCTTTCATCTCAGCTTCGGTTGGCGGGCGTTTGGAGACGGTGCGTGGTTTGAACTCCTCTTCTGTGTAGTAGTCAGCTTCCTGGACGAGGAAGCCGCCGCTTACGGGGCGGAAGTCCAGCGTCCGTACTTTGTTATTGACCGAGTTCAGTGGCAGCTTTACCAGGCGCAGATTCTTTTTCTTCTTAAATAGCTCTGAAGCCTCCGGACTATAGTCCGGAGCGATGATGCAATCGTAATGGGTCTTATCTATCTCTGCGGCTAGTGCCGGGTCGATGGGGCGGTTACAGGCGACGATGCCGCCGAAGGCGGAGACAGGGTCGCCAGCCAGTGCCCGCTTATAAGCCTCTATGATATCCGGGTTGGTGCACAGCCCGCAGGGGTTGTTGTGCTTAACGATAGCCACTGCAGGACCCTCGAAATCGCAGGCAGCGTTCCAGGCAGCTTCCAGGTCGAGGAGGTTGTTGAAGGAAAGCTCGGGACCGCTGAGCAGCTTCGCCGCGGTCATTCCCGCCATCCCCCGCCTCACCGTTTGGGTGGCGTAGAAGGCAGCTTTCTGGTGCGGGTTCTCGCCGTAGCGCAGGTCGTAGAGCTTCTTCATCCCGATGGTAAATTCCTGCGGTAGCAGTTCATCCTCTGCCCTGAGATATTCGGCGATGGCGGTATCGTATAAAGCCACATGCTGGAAAGCCTTCTGTGCCAGCCTTTTCCGCGTCGGCAGGTCGATGTCGCCCTGCTTCAGTCTCTCTATCACCATGTCATAATCGTGCGGGTCGACGATGACGATCACCCAGGGGAAGTTCTTGGCGGCGGCGCGGATCATGGTAGGACCACCGATGTCGATGTTTTCCAGAGCTTCCTCCAGCGGGACATTGGGCTTGGTCACCGTTTGCACGAAGGGATACAGGTTGACCACCACCATGTCTATCGTTTTGATCTTGTTCTGGGCGAGCTCGCCCATGTGGCGGGGGAGGTCACGGCGGGCGAGTATGCCGCCGTGGACGGCGGGATGCAGCGTCTTCACCCGACCATCCAGGATCTCGGGAAAGTCGGTGATTTCGGACACGCTGTGCGCTTTTATTCCCTCAGCCTCCAGGAACCGCTTGGTGCCGCCGGTACTGTAGACTTCCACATCCAGCTCCAGCAGCCGGCGGGCGAAGCCGATTAAGTTTGTCTTATCGGAGACGCTGAGTATAGCACGCATTAAAGACACCTCCTTAGAAGATAATCGGGCGTTTGTGCCCTCGGGACGGGATAACTTTACCAATTTTCTTAGCCTCAGGCAAGCGCTTGAGTACCTCTGAAACTTGCTCCGGTGGACAGAAGATGACCATGCCGATGCCCATATTGAATACGCGGTACATCTCGCTATCGGAGACCTTGCCCAGCCTCTGCACCAGCTTGAAGATGGCTGGCACATCCCAGGCGTCTTTATCTATCTGCACAGTCAGCCCTCGCGGTAATACCCGCGGGATGTTGCCCTTGAAACCACCGCCGGTGATGTGGGCAAGCCCCTTGATGAGGTGCAACACTGGCTTCAACTCTGAATAGTAGCAGCGGTGGGGCTCAAGAAGCTCCTCTCCCAGCGTCCGCCCCAGCTCCGGATAGTGGACAAAGAGCGGCGCCGGGTCGTCAGCTATGTGGAACACCTTGCGCACCAGCGAATAGCCGTTAGTGTGCAGTCCGCTGGAGGGCAGACCGAGGAGAATATCTCCTGCGGCGATTGACCTGCCGTCTATGACCTTTGTCTTTTCTACCGCACCGATGATGAAGCCCACCAGGTCGTAGTCGTCCCCGTGGTACATGCCGGGCATTTCTGCGGTCTCACCGCCGATGAGGGCACAGCCCACGTTCTGGCACGCTCGGGCGAGTCCGCTCACTATGCTGGTTACCTTCTCGGGCTGGAGCTTGCCCATGGCGATGTAGTCGAGAAAGAACAGCGGGCTGGCGCCACAGGTAAGGATGTCATTTACACAGTGGTTCACCAGGTCGATGCCCACGGTATCGTGCTTATTGAGCAAAGAGGCGATTTTCAGCTTGGTGCCCACACCGTCGGTGCTAGCAACAAGCACGGGTTTTTTATAACCCTTAAGCTGGAACAGTCCGCCGAAGAGTCCGACCTCGCTGAGGACGCCCGGCGTAAATGTGGAGCGGGCAAGCCGTTTGATGAGCCTCTTAGCCTTATCTGCAGAGGAGATGTCCACGCCGGCGGCGCGGTAGGCGTTATTCCGTTCCGACTTCACTCAGCCTCCCCGAAGGTGTAACTTCCAGGGCAAGCTTGTCCATCTCAAGCTGGACCGGTATGGGATAGTCTCCGGTGAAGCAGGCGAGACAGAAGATGTTTTTGGGCAAGCCCACCGCTTTTATCAGCCCCTCGATACTGATGTAGCCCAGAGAGTCAGCACCGATGGCATCTCTTATCTCGGGTATGGTCTTATGGGCGGCGATGAGTTCCCATCTGGTAGCCATGTCCACGCCGAAGAAGCAGGGGTAACGGATAGGCGGAGCGCAGATGCGCAGGTGGACTTCCCTAGCACCAGCCCGCCTTAACAGATTGACCACTCTAGGGGTAGTGGTGCCGCGGACGATGCTGTCGTCCACCACTACCAGCCGTTTTCCGGCGATGGTATCTGAGAGTGGGTTGAACTTCAGTTTCACGCCCAGGTCTCTGAGCCGCTGGTCGGGCTCGATAAAGGTGCGCCCCACATAGCGGTTTTTGATCAGCCCTTCGGCGTAGGGGATGCCCGAGGCGAGGGCATAGCCGATGCCGGCGGCGGTAGCGGAATCGGGGACGCCCATCACCAGGTCAGCCTCGACGGGGTGCTCCCGGGACAGAGTTGCCCCCATAGCCTGCCGTGCTGGGTACAGCAGCTTGCCCTCGATGACGCTATCGGGGCGGGCGAAGTAGATATACTCGAAGATACACAGAGCTCTCCTTGTGTTATCCCAGTTTTCCTTAAAGCTCTTAGGACCGTTCTTATCGATCGCCAGTATCTCGCCGGGCGCGATCTCCCTGAGGAACTGAGCGCCGATGTGGTCCAGGGCGCAGGTCTCAGAAGCCACCACCCAGCCGCCATCTATCATACCCAAGCATAAGGGACGCACGCCCATGGGGTCGCGCACAGCGATGAGCTTATCTTTGGTGAGCATTACCAGAGAATAAGCGCCTTGAAGCCGGCGCATGGCGTACTTTATCTTATCTATCGGTGCCCGGTGTGTGGCTGAGAGGATGAGGTAGCCAATGATCTCCGAGTCGGTGCTGGTACGGAAGTTATAGCCTGATTGCTCCAGTTCCTCACGCAGGAACTTGGCATTGACGATATTACCGTTGTGCGCCAGGGCAAGGACAGTAGAGCCCGATTCCACGATTATCGGCTGGGCATTGGCGGCGCGGCTGGAACCGGTGGTGGAATAGCGGGTGTGACCGATGGCGACGTACCCTGGCAGGTGGGCGAGCTCCTCCTCGGTGAACACCTGGGAGACCAGCCCCATGGAAGTGTGGATATAAATAGCCTTACCGTCGGCGGTAGCGATGCCGGCGCTCTCCTGCCCCCGGTGCTGCAACGCATAGAGACCGAAGAAGGTAATTCTGGCGACATCTATCCCCGGGGCGTAGATGCCAAAGATACCGCAGCTTTCATGCATCGATGTGCTTCAAGCAGCCCTATTATAAGCCTTTTGAATGTTGGGGGTCAATCTACAGTTGTGGGGTGGCACGAAGCAAAGCTACCGCATCCAGTGGATGTACCAAAATGGACTTCAAAAGCGCCATTCAAACGACCATCCCGCTTATTCCCTAAGAGAAATAGGATGTGAGCACGGCAAAGAAACAAGTAATCTTGAACAATCTTGGTACTGACACGAAAACAATTGCAAAAGAATCGAGGCGGCATGTTATACTAGTGTCGCCGTACTCACCAAATTTTAAGGATGAAGATGGACACAAATTCGGTCTCGATGATAGTCTCGATGATAAGTAGCATGCTAATTGGAGTGTCGACTGTTTGTCTTGCGATCGTGGCCATTTTGGGTCTGAGAACATGGCGAAAAGAGCTGACAGGAAGGGCACAGTTTCAGCTAGCTCGCGATCTAATTTCGCACAGTCACAGGTTCAAGGAAGAATTTCGACGAGCTAGAATTCCAGTCTTCTCCACAGATGAATACGCTACCCGCCGGCGGGAAGAAAACGAGACCCAGGAGACGTCGGCAGTGTTAGACGAACGGTATGCCATGAATCGCCGTCTCGAACGGCTCGTGGAGATCGCTCGGAACATGAGAGTGCTAGAGTGGGAAGCAGGTGTACTACTTAAGAAGGATGATAGCACGCTGGTTTCCGAGGTTATTGAGAGGCTTTGGCACTGCTACGCGAAACTCGGGGGTGCTGTAGACGAATACTATTTGGAAAGACTAAATCTAGCACAGAGGCGAGAACGATACCCCGGAGAACAAGACGGGACTGAAGACGATTATGTCCGACAGCTCCGAAGAGAAATTTTCGCAATTGAAGGAGACGACCTCTCCAAGCAAGTTGACTCGGCAATCAACCAGTTGCGCTCGGCTTTGCGACGCTATGTTAAATAGAAGCCGTCTCGCTTAACAATGTGAGTGATTGTCAAAGGCGCGGTCCGTCCTTGGCTGCTATCCATCTCTGTGATAAGCAAACAATGCCCTATCTATTTTATGAAGAGGGACTTCAATCTTCGTGCTCGTTTCAAGCATTGCCGACCGAAATTCGATACACGTCGGATACTTGCTGCAATCTATCGAGCGAATCTTGCCCGAAAGATAGAGCACTTCTGCCGTTCTGATGTCTTTAATCGGGAATCTATCCGGAATAGATGAAATGTAGGACTGTTGATGCGACTGGCACTTTCCTAATACCAATACATCTATGTAAAGTCACTGCTAAACATTGTTGGGGATAGCAGAACTAAGGTGAGGAAACACTAGTTTATCCAACTCTTCTCGCAGTTCTGTTAACACCTTATCCAGCGGTGGAAGTATGTCAACTTGTTGCTCCAAGTCTTTCTCCCAGTACCGCTTCAGTGCCCTAGTATCTCCGGGAACAAAATCACTCGTATCATGCAAGACGAGTCCTTTGTGTTCAAGCTTTTTTGACAACACCTGGCTCAGCAGTTCGAAATCCAAGGCGGAATAATGCTCCTTCAGTAGCCTCCACACATCATAATAATCTCTAGATTTGCCACGTTCAAGCAGGCTTCTCATCTTTTCAGCGAGCAATTCCTCCAGCGGATAAACAAGCACCTTCTGCCCATTGCTGGGGAAAGGGCTGGTCAGTACGGTTCTATATTCTGGTTCCAGGCATAAAGGTTCATCGAAACTTAAGTCCATGAAAATCATGCTAGGATAAGATAGAGGGCCAATAAACTGGGACCTGATGCGAGCATATCCATCTGGCTTGTGAAGCATCTTTGTGGTGAGTTGTATTTGGGATACTTGCTCAATTATGTGATACCACTCATCAAGAGCATTCCTTAGTTCCTCTTTTTTCATATCCCGTTTTACAGTGAAGTCTAAATCTTCTGAGTAGCGCCACTGTGTGAAATAGATTTTGCGCAGAGCTGTTCCACCCTTGAACACGAGTAATTCATTAAGCGTGGGCACCAGCGACAGAGCTTTAAGTACCTCGGTAAGAACATAGTCCTTTTCCAATGTACCTAAAGCTACCTTCTCGCGTTTAGCCAGTCTCTGCAAATCAGATTTAGATATCATCAGCGTTCCTTCCACTGCAGGAATTCACTATCGGGAACGTTGGCTACAATTTTCCAGCGCTGGATATACCTTCCCTCCTTGCCTAGCAGGGTATCGAGCAGCACATAACCACTGCTCAAGCTTTCACGCAAGACATGAATGGCAGCCTCTGCCTCAATGTCTAAAACCTCTAGGAGATAACCTAGGCGTTTACTTACAGCGCTGTTCCCGTTTTTTTGAGCGTATCTAGCCATTTTCATAAAATCAAGTTCATTGCGTCCGTAAGAAAGTGCCTTAGCTATCTCTGTTATACCGCCAGCGTACTCTAATCGGTCAAGACAGTCTATTATAGTTTTCTCGCGTTCTGAAATGTTTACTCGATGCCCGTCCAGAGTTGACTCGGTTATTCCGAAGAATTTCCGTTCATTCACATGGACAAAACGGTAGGTCACTCCAGAGATCTCCAAAGTCGGTTTTATTTTTCGACGGGTCGAGACAACAAACACAGTTCGACTGACTTGTTCTGTGTACCCGTAGTAATTGAGAGCGCTACGGAACCCGACATAGTATGGCTTGATAAGATAGGATGCGATTATGAATTCGTGTTCGGTCCATTCACCTTCACGCCCGGCTTCAAATGGCAAAATGAGGTACTTGCCCCTCTCAAGACGCTGTAGCCACCTTCGCCTGACCAACGTAAATAGTAATTTGCGCAACCCACCATTTTTCTCGCCATAGATTTTGGCAGCCTCCTCGAGTGTAAATAGGCGCTTCTTCTGGCGGGACAGCTCTGTCAAGAGGTTACTTCCTTTGTCACCAAGTGTTCTTATATATCGGGACATAATAATTACCTTAAACGCAATTATTATATCACAAGATGTCAATAACTCGGTCTAAAGAAGGAATTCCGCTTTGGTTATCACCGGGATTGCGTAACAACTCGTGCGCCAGGCTAGCTACACGGCTCTTTCTTGTAGCCCTGCACAAAACGTGAGGTGGGTTATTACTGATACAGAGGCAAAACCTCTAACATGACTTTGCACAGTAGTTTATTCTTTTGAATTACACTCAGCGGGCTGTTTTGGGCATTCTAGCCAAGAAGGGCAACACGCCCGTCTGACCTATACCAAGGAATTTCTTGAGCAAGGGTGCCACATCCTCTCGCTGATAAGTTTGAAGACGTTCGTGAGCCCTGCGGTTCCGTTCTTTCTTAAGCTTCCTCAGCGTCCCTGGTAATTCCTTTAGTAAAAAGTTCTGTTGCTCCGCGTCTAGAGTCGGCACGAGTTTGTGAAGGAATTGCTCAAAACTCCGAAGCTTTAGCATAGCTAAAAAATCCTTGAGAGCGGGTTCGCGATTCTTGCGCTTCAATTCGTGCAGTACTTCGTCGAACTTTTGCTTTTTTTAAGCACTTCCGGCTCGTTGACCAGTTTAGCCTTCTTATCAATGTGCTGTAAGGAATTTCTCTCGCGGATAAAGGAGTCCCACAAAGTCAACCGTATCAGCCCCTGAGTTACCAGTTCAAGCTCCTGAATTATGTCCCTGAAGTCCCTCTTGCCCGGCGAAAACCAATTTCCATCAATGGTCTTCAACTTCTCCTGTAGAGCTTCAGGGATGTTGTCCCAGCAGTCGTCAAAGAAATAGTTCTTCAGTCTGCTTTCAGACTCCAGTGACCGTTCGATTTGCCTCTCCCGGACGGCGTCTGGAGGTGCTAGCCGCGGATCGCAAAACCCTGTGGCGTATTCCCAGAAGGATAGCCCGTCAAATTCTGCTTGTTTCCACTCTACGGTTGCCTCATAAAATGCCTCTTCCCGTCCTATTGTTTGGCAGTAATTAGCCAAGTCCTTCCAACTCTCTACTTTTTCGGGGTTGTCCCAGAGCTTCTCAAATGTGTTTACCGGTGCCTGTGGGTCTAGGTCGTCAAAGACGGAGAAGTGGGAGAGCTCAGATAACTCGACCGCTGCTGCTAGGTTTTCGAGCGCCTCCATCCACTCGCCATCATTATCGCATAGTGAGAACAGTCTTACACACATAATCGCGCCGAGCGCGTGAGCCGACTTGAAAAATGCGTCACGCTCATCAAGATTTCCAAGCTTGTCGTAGTACTGGTTCCAGGAGTCCGCTGTAGCCTTGAGTATCTCGCGGTAACGTTCTAAGCGGTTGTACTCTGCACTTTCCAGCAGGATAATGAGAGAGACCGCGACGTGCAGGTAGACAAGGAATTTAGAAATACCTTTTCTGCCTACCCGCAAGTCGTCATGCAATTCCATATTCAGCTTTCGCTCGAGGTCGTCAAGTCTGCCCTCTATATCTGGTGCCTGAGCTAGAAGAAGCTGCTTTCTGGAAAGGTCGTATATCTTCCAGAACAGGGAAAGAGCAGCCTCTTTGTTGTCAGACCACCATTCTATCGCCGCATACTGCGGCAGTCAGTCATGTGCGCTAGCCCACTGACTTACCCCCCCACTTTCACTTAGTA
>DAOUCT010000075.1:0-6563 GCA_034432055.1 Dehalococcoidia bacterium
CATGGTGGCGTTGAACTGGAGCGCTTTGATCGTACCCTCGCTCTTGCCCAGCACTCTAGCTGTTTCGGCGATGGACAACTGGGCGATGAAGCGCAATGTAGCTACCTCCCGCTGGGCTTGGGGTAATTTTTCCAGTGCCATTTTCAACTGTTCAACTTCAAACTGCCGTTCGCTCATCTCCACCGGGTCTTCTATCGTAGCCAGATGTGCCTCGTCGAATTCAGTCCTTTTCTCTCTGGACAGTTTCCTCACATGGTCGATAACGGTGTTGTGAGCGATTTTAAATAACCAGGCAGCAAAGGGCAAATCTCGCCACTTATAGTTCCCGATCGCCTCCAGGGCTTTAATAAATACATCTTGTGTCAAGTCCTCCGCTTCAGCCTGGCTTCTGACCTTGGCATAGATATAGCGGTAGATGCGGTCAAAGTTAGCATTGTATAGCTGTGTAAAAGCTCTCTGGTCACCGCTTACCGCCTGTTTGACTAAATATTCCTCGCTATTTAACACCAGGAAGAACCTCTTGCCGTTGCCTGAGAGGGCATCTCAGGGGGTTGTTTACCTGGTGTCTATTATATAAAACGGGGCTTAGCGGCGAAAGTTTATTGGAGCAGATGACCGTTTGGCACAGGAGGTCATTTTGCAGTAAAATGCTACTTTAGCTGTGTATTTGTTGAGATACAACGGCGTGTTTGAAGTCTTAGCAGCATAGAACACAGTGCCGAAGGCTAACTGCAGCCCCAGGCACAATATTGACCATCTGGAGCAAACAATGGACAGGTCTGACAAGTTCAGCCCTATATTTTATCCCAGATCAGTGGCGGTGATAGGAGCCTCGGCTGAGGAGGGGAGACCGGGGCACCAGTTCTTAAGGGTGCTACTGGAGTTTGGCTTCAAAGGCGAGCTGTACCCGGTGAACCCTGATGGTCCGGCTGAGATACTGGGGTTCAAAACTTATCGCAGTGTTCGGGACATCCCTTATCCGGTTGACTTCGCATTTATCACGGTGCCGGCAGCTTCTGTGCCCAGGGTGATTGAGGACTGTGTGGCGAAGGGAGTGCCTGGGGTAGAAATATTCACCTCTGGCTTCAGGGAGACGGGAAAGGAGGGGAAGAAGCTAGAAGATGAGATAGTGAGGCTGGCTGGAGGTAAATTGCGAATAATAGGACCAAACTGCTTTGGCGTTTACTGCCCACGAGGCGGGCTGACCTTCCTGCCAGGTGCCAGGTTGCCTTCCGAGAACGGGGATATCGGCTTTATTTCACAGAGTGGGGGGCTAGCCCTATATTTTGCCTGGGCAGCCAGCGGTTGTGGGCTCAGGTTCAGTAAGGTAGTGAGTTACGGGAACGCCTGCGATTTAAATGAGAGCGATTTTCTAGAATATCTGGGCGCTGACGAGGAGACCAAAGTCATTGCCGCCTATATAGAAGGGGTCAAGGACGGCAAGCGGTTCTTCCGACTTGCCCGTAATCTGCTGGGTAAAAAACCCGTCATTGTATGGAAAGGAGGGCTTTCCCAGACCGGTGCTAGAGCTGTGAGCAGCCACACCGGCTCTCTGGCTGGAGAGGGGGCGGTGTGGCAGGCATTTTCCCGCCAGACCGGCGCTGTGCTGGTGGACGATTTTGAGGGGCTTGTTGATGCGGTGCTATTTTTCCGGCAGTGCCGGCAGGGTATCGGGCGGAGGGTGGCTGTGGTTGGCGGGGGCGGTGCGGTTGGTGTTGCCGCTGGCGATATCTGTGAGCGGGTAGGGCTTGTGGTGCCACAAGCACCTGAACATATTCAGCAGAAGTTGAAGGAATTGTTACCTCCGGTGGGAACGAGCGTCCGGAACCCCTTTGATATCGGGGCACCTGTTGTGCCGCCGCTGTTGTTCAGGAAAACCCTGGAGGTGTTACTTGCCTGGGACGAAATAGACGCGGTGATAATCGACCGCATATATCTTTACGGTATTGGGGCACTGGGTGGTATGCCGGGAAAGGACTGTGAAGGACGAGTGGAAGTTATTATCGAGTTGCAAAAAAATACTGACAAGCAATTTGTAGTGGTCACTGAAGAGCTTTCTACTGCCGCTGAGAAGCTAGAGGTGGAGACTGAGCGGAGGTCTGTGCAGGAAAAAATGTTCAGTTCAGGGATTGTCTTTGCCCCTTCCCTTTCTAGGGCGACCGTCGCTTTAGCCAGGGTCTGCTCTTACTATGAAAGAGTCCGAATGTAGCTCGAAGAAAACGCGCTACACAGGGTTTATAAAACCCTTGATGGTCTGGTAGCGAAATAATTGGTGTTATAAGCCCTTGTTGGAGATATATAGCGCCAGGTCTGCCAATCGGCAGCTGTACCCCCACTCATTATCGTACCAGGCTAGCACCTTGACCATATTGCCCATGCACATAGTGCTGAGTGCATCGAAGATGGAACTAGCCGGGTCGCCTTTGAAGTCTGAACTAACCAGCGGTTCATCGCAGTACCGCAGGATGCCGTCAAGTTTACCCTGGGCGGCGGACTTGAATGCCCCGTTGACCTGGTCTACGGTTACTTCTTTTTCAAGGTCTGCTACGAAATCACAAAGAGAGACTGTAGGTACAGGTACCCTGTAAGCCACTCCATCGAGCCTGCCTTTCAGTTCTGGAATTACCAAGGTGACTGCTCTGGCGGCGCCGGTGGTGGTGGGGACTATATTTAGCGCTGCGGCACGAGCACGGCGCAGGTCCTGATGGAACATATCGAGCAGCCTCTGGTCATTGGTATAGGCATGGATTGTGGACATGAACCCTCGTACAACTCCGAACTTCTCGTGCAGCACTTTGACCACCGGGGCGATGCAATTGGTAGTACAGGAAGCGTTGGAGATGATGTGGTGTTTGTCAGGGTCATACTTGTCCTCGTTTACACCGAGGACGATGGTTATATCTTCTCCCTTGGCTGGTGCTGAGATGATGACCTTTTTGGCGCCGCTCTGGAGATGGACCGCAGCCTTGGAGGCGTCGGTGAACAGTCCCGTGGACTCAATAACTATGTCAGCTCCCAGCCCGCGCCACGGTATTTTGCTCGGGTCACGCTCAGCCAGCACTTTCGTTTTCCTGCCGTTAACAACTATGGCGTCAGTGGTTGCCTCCACTTTACCCAGATATATGCCATACGTGCTGTCGTACTTGAGCAAGTGGGCATTGGTTCTGGCATCGGTGAGGTCATTGATTGCTACCACCTCGATCTTACCGGCATAATGCTGAGTGATAGCCCTAAATACAAGCCTGCCGATTCGTCCGAACCCATTAATGCCTATCTTAACTGCCATTATACTGTCCTCCTCGATTCCACGTTCTGGCTTATTACCTATTATAGCTTACCTTTATCTTAGTTCCAATACCACCCCTTATGTTCCAATCTGCGGTAATCTCCATCCTCTTGGGTCTGATAGCGCTGACAAGGTCGTCCAGTATGCGGTTGGTGGCTGCCTCATAGAATATTTCCACCATGCGGTAGCTGGTAAGATAGAATTTGAGCGATTTTAGCTCGATTATCTCCCTGTCAGGGACGTACTTGATGTTGAGCGTGGCGTAGTCTGGCTGCCCGGGATTGAGCGGGCACAGGCAGGTAAACTCGCTGGTGGTTATCTCCACTTCGTATTCTCTATCGGTGTAGGGGTTGGGCATGGCAATCAGCAGTTCTTTTTGAGGTTGCGGCTGGTATTTAAGCTTCAGGCTTTTCACCCTGTTCTTGAGTTCGTCCATTGTCGTCAATCCCCGGTCCAGTAAAGGTCTACGCCGTCCTTGGTGAATTTCTGAGCCTTGCCCTTGGACATCAAAAATCTAAGGTGGGCGAGTGTCTCCAGGACCGCCAATCGTTTGTCGAAGGTAGAAAGTTTGGAGAAGGGCATGGGTTCGCCGGTGGGCATCCATAATATTTCGCCAGCTATCTGATAAGCGGTCTTCATCTCATCTTCTGCGGCTATGACTATCGCCCTTTCTCGCTCCTGATGGTGATAAAACAATTCGTTTATGCGCAGTCTAAGCCCGGAGAAAACAGAGCCATGCCCCGGGAAGACAAAGTTGACCTCAAGCTTATTTAAAGATTCCAGGGAGGCAAGGAAGTTACCCAGTGGGTTGTCCCCGGACTGCGGGTGAAAGCCGACATGCGGAGTGATGTCTGGCAGGACGTGGTCACCAGAGAAGAGGAACTTCCTTTTCGGTTCGTAAAGGCAGATGTGCCCCGGCGAATGTCCAGGAGTGACGAATACCCGGAGTTCCGTGGAGCCGAGCGAGAGCTTATCGCCGTCTTTGAGTCTGGTATCGGCTGCCACTATTCCCACGAACTCCTTCAGTGGCATGGCGGCTTCGGCGAGTTCTGGTAAGTATTCTTCAGGAACGCCGTTTGACTGAAGAAGCTGCCTCATCTCTGCTAGCAGACTATCAGGGTTCTGGTACCGGGACTCAAGCAGTCTTTCCTCGGTCTCGGTGAGAGCAATTATGGCTCCGGACATTTGTTTCAATTTATATGCCATCCCGTAGTGGTCGGGGTGGATGTGAGTGATGACTATGTGAGTGATATCCTTGAATCCGAGGTTGCCCGACTTGAGTCCGTCCCTGAGTGCAGCGAAGGCTTCCGGTGTATCGAACCCGGTGTCAATGAGCGCATTCCCTTTATCTCCTTGCAATACATAGGCATTGACATGGTCGAGTGCCCCACCGGGAAGCGGGATTTTTATCTGATGGACGCCCTGAACTATTTCCATTGCCTGCCTCCGAATTTGGTAAGAAACTCCCTGCCAGGGAAACGGGCTTGTGTGCCCAGCTCCTCTTCAATTCTGAGAAGCCGGTTGTATTTGGCTACACGTTCGCTGCGACAGGGCGCCCCGGTCTTGATGAGACCTGAACCTACGGCGACTGCCAGGTCAGCTATGGTAGTGTCTTCGGTCTCGCCGGAGCGGTGGCTGATTATGGTGAGCCAGCCAGCCTGCTGGGCACGCTTTACCGTGTTGAGAGTCTCGGTCAGGGTACCCACCTGATTTGGTTTTATCAGGATGGCATTGGATGCCTTTTTAGTGATACCTGTCTCCAGCCGTTGCAGGTTTGTGACATACAGGTCGTCACCCACGAGGGCTATCTTGTCTCCAAGCCGGGCGGTGAGGGCTACCCAGCCATCCCAGTCGTCCTCAGCCAGTCCGTCTTCGATGCTCACGATGGGATAGTCTGCTACCCACCGGGCATAATAGTCAATAAGCTGGCTGCTGGTAAGAGCGGTGCCTTCGCGGTCTAAAATATATTTGTCATCGCGATAGAAACTGCTGGCTGCGGGGTCGAGGGCTATGAAGCAGTCCTTGCCAGCCTTGTAGCCAGCAAGTTCAATTGCAGCCAATATCAGTTCAACTGCTTCTTTGTTTGACTTCAGCGATGGGGCAAAGCCGCCTTCGTCCCCTACATTGGTATTCAGCCCTTTGTCTTTGATAACCTGCTTGAGAGCATGATAAACCTCAGTACCCATTTGCAGCGCTTTCTTAAAACTGGGTGCTCCGGACGGGACTACCATGAATTCCTGGAAATCAGTGGAATCGGCAGCGTGTTTACCCCCGTTCAGAATATTCATCAACGGTATGGGCAGGCGGTCAGCGGCGTTACTACCGAGGTACTGGTATAAGGGTAAGCGATGTGAACGGGCTGCCGCTTTAGCTACGGCTAGGGATACGCCCAGGATGGCGTTGGCACCAAGTCGAGACTTGTTCGCCGTGCCATCTAGTTTGATAAGTTTTTCATCGATTTTTTCCTGGTCCGAAGCAGCCATGCCGAGCAATGCTGGCGCTATCTCCCTGTGGACATTGTTTACTGCGCTGGAAACACCGAGTCCGCCGTAACGCCTTTTGTCACCATCGCGCAGTTCCACAGCTTCGTATTTACCAGTGCTGGCACCCGAAGGCACTGCGGCGGTGCCAGTGGCACCGTCTGACAATTCCACATCCACTTCGATGGTAGGGTTACCTCTGGAGTCGAGAATTTCACGAGCGGCTATTCTTTTGATGGTCACGGAAGTCGTCTTCATCAAGTTGATTAACCTTTTTTCCGTTCTTTTGCCAGTGCTATGGCTTTTTCCACGGCATCCACGGCGTCTTCAGCGTGGACTATTGACTTATCCTCCTTCTCGTTTCGAGAGAACGACCATGTGTTCAAGCCAACGACTGGCGTGCCGCTCTTCAGAGCGAAAGCGATCTCGCTGAGTGTTCCGTAATCGCCACCGATGGCGATTATCGCCTGGGCTGATTTGACGATGACCAGGTTTCTGGCTTCGCCAAGACCGGTGGCGATGGGAATTTGTACATAGGGATTGGCTGACGATGAATTATCTCCAGGGAGGACCCCTATGGTCGTTCCCGACTCGATAGTAGCTCCGCGGCAGGCGGCTTCCATCACTCCACCCAAGCCTCCGCAGATGAGGATGGCATCCCTTTTAGCCAGTTCTCTGCCCACAGCCTCAGCCAGCGCTGCTTCCTGGGCAGAACAGTGCCCTCCGCCGATTACACCGATGACAGTCCTTTTTTCGGACCCACCTCTGGACATAGTACCGTCGCGAATTGCAGAAAA